>DATBFJ010000023.1:0-24918 GCA_036558545.1 Candidatus Limnocylindrales bacterium | reverse complement strand
GTGGCACCGGTGGTGGGACGGCACGCAGTGGGTGCCATGGCAAAGCGAGCCTTGGGATTAACCGAATAGCGTCAGGTCAGACTCCGCCACGGGTGCCAGGTCATCGCTGCCAAGGAGCGCGGGCCCTTCGTTGTTGGCGTTGTTGACCAGCGAAGAGACCTGCACGAGCTCAAGCAGCTCGTCCGGAGCGGGCTGGAGCAGAGACAGCAGAAGGCCTTCGTCGCGCAAGTCCGGCTCCATCCACAAGCGCCAGGCCTGTTGCCCGAGTATCACGGGCATCCGGTTGTGCAGTTCGCTTACGGTCACGTTCGCGGCGGTTGTGACCACCGAAGCCGAGAGAAGCCAGCTGCCCGTCGTCTCGTCCTTCCAGGGTGCCCATAGACCCGCGAACGCCAGCGGCTCATCGGCTGGCGTGTGGATCAAGAACGGCTGCTTGAGTTTGCCCACGCGGCGCCACTCATAGAAGCCGTCGGCCGGGATGATGCAGCGGCGACGCAGGAACGAGTTACGGAAGACAGAACTCGTGGCGATGCTCTCGCCGCGAGCGTTGATATAGCGTGCTCCGGCGGCGGCCACCGATCTCGACCACGACGGCACGATCCCCCAGCGGTGCATTTCGAAAGCTCGACCGTCGTCGCGCTGGACGATGACCGGGATTTCCTGCGTCGGCGCGACGTTGTAGCGCGGTCCGAGCTCGTACAGCGTCTCGGCCTCTGCCTCGCGCAGCTCCGCGTCGAATATCTCCGCCAGCTCGGATGGATTGGTCCGCATCGTCATTCGGCCACACACCCATAGATACTCACACAGTGAACGGCGACTACCTGCCACTTTGGCCGCTCGACCCCGAGGTCACCTACCTCAACCACGGCTCGTTCGGCTCATGCCCGTGGCCCGTGCTGCAGCAGCAGTCCGAGTGGCGCGCGCGCATGGAGCGCCACCCGATTCAGTTTCTTGACGGTGAGCTCGAAGGTCATCTCGATCGGGCGCGCGCCTCACTGGCCGGCTTGATCAGATGCGATCCGGACGACCTGGCATTCGTTCCCAACGCCACGACCGGCGTCAATACGGTTGTCCGATCGCTTGACCTGGTCCCCGGCGATGAGATCCTGACAACGGACCACGAGTACAACGCCTGTCTGAACGCGATGCGCTTTGCCGCGGATCGCGTGGGCGCCAGGGTGGTCGTCGCCAGCGTTGCGCTGCCAATCCGCTCACCCGACGACGTGACCGCGGCCGTGCTCGAATGTGCCTCGGGCAGGACAAAGCTGGCCGTCATCAGCCACGTGACCAGCCCGACAGGCCTCGTCCTTCCGATCGCCGACATCGTCAACGGCCTGGCCGAGCGCGGAGTCGATACTCTGGTGGACGGCGCTCATGCACCCGGCATGATCGAGCTCGATCTAAACGCGCTGAACGCCGCCTACTACGCCGGTAACGCCCACAAGTGGCTGTGCACGCCCAAGGGCAGCGCCTTCCTCCACGTGCGACGCGACCGCCAGCAGCGCGTCAGGCCGCTGGTCATTTCGCACGGCACCAATTCGCCGCGCGGCGACCGGTCGCGTTTCCGACTCGAGTTCGATTGGGGCGGCACGGGCGATCCCACGCCGTACCTCTCAATCCCCGCGGGCATCGATTTTCTGGGTGAGCTGTTGCCCGGTGGCTGGCCTGAGCTCCAGGCCACAAATCGGAGCCGTGTTATGGCTGGCCGCCAAACGCTGCTGGCGGCACTGGCCACCGATTCACCGCTGGCGCCCGAGTCCATGATCGGAAGCCTCGCCGCCGTGGAATTGCCGCTCGACATGGCACCGGCACCAGGCGAGACGAGCGGCGAAGACGGCCAGACCTATCCGCTCGACCCGCTTCATGACGCTTTGTCCAATGAACATCGCATCGAGGTGCCCGTCTATCCGTGGCCGCACACGCCCGGCGATGCTCAGCCGCGACGGCGACTGCTTCGCGTCAGCGCTGAGATCTACAACGACGAGAGAGACTACGAAAGGCTGGGGTCGGCCCTCGCAGGGCGGGTTTGACCGCGGTCGAACCAGATCCGTTCGCCCGTGAAGCGGTGCGTCTCGCGGTCCCACGGGAACAGGATCAAAACCTCCAGGTCGACCGGTAGACCGGAGGGCTCAGCCCCGGCCCAAGGTCCGAGGTTTGTGCCCGTCAGCCTGGCGGCCTCGAACACGCCCTGCGGGCCAATCACTATCTCGCTCAGCGCGAAGCGATTGTCCGGAAAGGCTGCAAATAGCTCCGTATAGAAAGCGCGGACCCCGTCGCGCCCTGCCCACTTTTGACCCGTCGGCACGATCTCGTATTTGCAGTCATCGCACAGGGTCGCCAGGAGGCCGGCAATGTCCTGCTTGTCCTCTGCCAGTGAATGCTCGATCCACAGGCGTTTGATCGCGCGCAGCTCGGCATTATCGAAGCGGCGCGCGAGGCGCTGTCGCACTGTTCCGTCGGCCATGGCGCGTTTATACCTAGACTCACCGCGATGCGCTGGTTGTTCGGTGGTCTCATCTCCTTGCTGTTCGTCGGCTGTACCACGTCCGTGCTTCCAGCAAGTCCGTTCATTCCCGAGTCCGGACCATGTGCGGGTTTACCGCAGTACCCGCAAGACAAGCCACCGGGCTCACTGGTCCTGACTCCCGACCCGACGCTCGAAGCCATGTATCCGGCAACCATCGACGGCCAGCCGGTGACCGACCTTGCGTCAGCTCGGTACATCGAAACGTTGTGTGCGCTGAGTGGCGACGCGGCGATCGCTGCCGCCAGTCAGCAGCTGCCGCAGGGCGTGGATCTGAGCGACCTGCGCGTCGCAGCGGCGCAGGCCCAGGTCGATGGCGCGGCTGTCACCCTCGAGTCATTTCGCCTGCCTAACCACCGCGGCGAAGAGCTGGTGCCCGTGGTCGGTATCCTGGCCACGACAGTTGCCGGCAGCGAGGCAAAGTTCACGAGCGGCCTCGTCCAGACCACGGCCGGTGGCAGGAGCGTCTGGCAATACACGAATGCCGCGGACGGCGCCGTCTCGTACCTCTACGCGGCTGGCGACACTTTGTTCATCGTCGCGGATGTGACTCCATCACAAGCCGACAAGGTCGTCGCCGCCCTGCCTTAGGCCGGACGTTGCGGAGTCCCTTACCCATGACTCGACGTCCGGGCGCCAAACCGCTTTGAGCCGTGACTACACTCGGCGAGGATGGAGGAGGGGTCCCGGTCCGCGCTCAGCGACGCCTGGCCGCTGTTCGGCCTTGTCATACGCACGCCCAGATTGGTGCTCCGGCTGCCGACTGAGGGCGAGCTGATCGAGCTATTGCAGGTGGCCAAGGCGGGGGTTCACGATCCCGAGTACATGCCGTTTGGGTTTGGCTGGACCGATCTCGCGAGTCCGGACTTCGAGCGTGGCTTCATGCAATACCACTGGCGCACCCGGGCGGAATGGTCGTCGCGAGATTGGACGCTTGACCTTGGCGTGTGGGTCGATGGCAGGATCGTCGGCACGCAGGGCATTCGAGGCGAGAACTTTCCGGTCTTCCGGCGAGTCGGCACCGGGTCCTATCTCGGCAAGCAATCGCAGGGTCTGAAGATCGGGCTTGAGATGCGCTCTGCGGTGCTGGCGTTTTCATTCGACCACCTGGAAGCTGAGCGCGCCACGAGCGAGGCTTTCATGGACAACGCGCCGTCGATCGGAGTTTCGCGCTCGCTGGGCTACGCCGATAACGGATTTCGCTGGATGGCACCACGCGGCGAGGCGCGACAGGAACAGCAATTTCTGATGACACGCGAAATGTGGCAAGCACGCGAGCGCATGCCGATCGAGGTAGACGGGCTCGACGCGTGCCGCGACATGTTTGGCGTCTGAACTGACGTGAAGCGCAGGGTCATCGGCGCGCTATTCATTACGATCCTGGTTCTTGCGGTGGCCATCACCCCATTGATCGCAACGTTCCGGCCGGCCTCCTTCGACCTTGTCTATTACGAGCCGAGCGTCGGCCTGCACGTATCCGCCGACGTGCTGCGTGCCACGTTGGAGGACCAAACCGGCCTGATCGAAGGTTTCAACGTCGACCCGAACACGGCGCTCTCTCCTGCCGGTGTCCCGACTCGCTCGCTCGTCGTGTCGTGGCTGGGCGGTTGCGACAACCCGGACGTCTACATGCGCCTCATTCCGGAGGACGACCGCTACTTGTTCGTCGAGCGCACGTCCGGGGACGAATGTCTCTCTGATGTCGGTCATCAAAGAACGTTCTCGATTGCCCTGCGAGCTCCCATCGATCCAGCGACAGTCGAGGTGGTCCATGAGTGACAACGCCGAACTGTCGTCTGGATCGCTCGCCGAAAAGTGGGATGCCGAGGCCGACAACTGGGTGGCCTGGGCGAGAAAACCCGGCCACGACAGCTATTGGCAGTTCCATCGCGATCTGTACAGACGCCTCCTCCCGGAGCCTGCGGGTCGTGTCCTGGACGTGGGTTGCGGCGAGGGCCGGCTGCCTCGTGACCTGAAGTCCTGGGGCTACGATGTCGTTGGCGTCGACGCCTCAGCCACGTTGATTGACTACGCGCGCGAGGCGGATCCGGGTGGCGACTATCACGTGGCCGACGCCGCAGAACTGCCTTTTCCAGACGCCGCATTTGGGCTGGTTTCAGCGTTCATGTCGCTACAGGACGTCGATCGATATGGCGTCGCGATTCGTGAAGCCGCCCGCGTGCTCGGTCCGGGCGGATCCTTTTGTTTTGCGATCACGCATCCGATGCAAACGGCTGGTGAGTTTCACGGCCGCGAGCCCGACGCCCCGTTCGTCATCACGGGCTCCTACTTCGACGAGCGCAGGGTTGGTGGCAAGCCCTACGTCCGCGACGGAATGTCAATGACATTCCACAGCGTTCACCGCCCGCTTCAGGATTACGTTGCGGCGTTAGCGGAGGCGGACCTGGCGATCGACCGCCTGTTCGAGTGGCCGGATCTGTCTGACCCGCCCGGTCACCGCTGGCGCCGAATGCCGATGTTCCTGGACTGTCGCGCCAAGAAAATCTGATTTTGCTGCGTCGCTTGTGACACAGAACCTGTCACAAGTGGGCCTCAAGGTCTCGCTCGTGAGCAACACGCGATGGTCGACGGACTTCACGCTGGGCGGGCTTCCCGTTCGGCTGGCCCTGGTCGGCGAACGTTGGTTCGCTCGCGTCGGTGAAAGCGTCGCCGTTGGCAGCGGTGCCCTGCAAGTGCTCACGGCGGCGCTAGAACCGGTCGGGCCGGCGAGGAAGCGTGCCCTCCTCGCCGATCTCGCTCTCCTCGCTCCCAGCCTGGAGATCGCGGCAATCAAAAAGCGCCGCGCCGGCTGAAGCCGGCGCGGCGCCTCGATTACCGGGGCTTCGGACTACGGACCCTCGTAGAACCCGCCCTGGCACTCGTTGTCCCAGTCGCCGTAGTAGTGGCCGTTGTTGATCGACTTCATGTACGGCATCAGGTACGTCGTCTTCGACTGGACACTGCCGTTGGGCGCATACCAGAAGAGCTTGAGCGTCACGGTGTAAGAAACCGACTGATAAGGCGTGTCGCCGATGTTCGGGAGCTGAACGTCGACGGATTTCGAGTCGAACGCCGCTGCCTTTGACGAAGTCGCCGACGCTTTCGAGACCGGACTCGTGTAAGTGACCTTCGAGGGTCCTCCGCCCCAGTTCATGGTGCGCGTCACGCTGAACCGCCAACCCACCTTCTGGGTTCCCGATTTGGCGTAGACCTTTGGAGCGGTGACCGTGAAGCTTTTGAGCTTGAAGTTGAACGCCGGTCCGTTGCCGGGCGCCTTGTAGTAGCAATTGACGGTATTGCTGTAGTCGGAGGTCGGAGGCGTTGCGGCCGTTACTGGACCGGCCAGGATGGTCGACCCAGCGAAGATCGTCAGTGCAATGGCCCCCATCGCGGAGCGGCGACGAAACAGGTTGAAAGAAGTCATTTGGCCCTCTTGTGTTGGTCACGCAAGTACACACGGGCCGCCGCGACGTCGGAATCCGTGGATCTACCTCAACGCCTACCCAACGGCGCTTCAGTACCGGCTCCGTAGGTCAAGAAAGCGTCCAACTGGTTTGCGCGGCCCACTCCTCGGCTCGCTCGATCTGGTCGAGGATGAAGTCCGTCTTCGACTCGTTGTACGCGATGCGGTCCTCCGGATAGCGTCCTGCTGACGCGCGCTTGAGGTCGGCATAGGACTGCGCGGCCTCGGGATGCGAACGCAGATAGTCACGGAACAGCACATGCGTCCGCTCCCAGGGCGATCCGGCTTGGCAGACGTGGATCTGAACGACGCGCTTGAGATCTCCGGCCGGTCGGAAGTAACGATGATCGCTGTCGCGCGACCTCAACGCGACGCCCAGGGCTTCGATCGCTGGCACGTAGGTCGATTCGTCCTGGACGTTGGCCATGCTCAGTTGAATATCAACGATTGGCTTGGCTGCGAGACCGGGGACGGACGTGGATCCCACGTGTTCGATGCGTACCAGGTTTGCTCCAAGCACCGGCACGAGCCGATCGCGCCAGGCCTCGAACTGGATCGACCACGTCGGGTCGTAATCGATGACTTCGATGCGATCGACAACACTCCGGTCAGATCCGCGGACGATCTGGAAGTCGCTCCAATGGGCGCGGGTGACCTCGAGCGTTAGCTCAGCACGAACGTCGGCGGGCAAATCTTCGACGGCAATGCCGCGCACGACTGCTTCCATGGCATACCTGTCCAGAAGTGTCGCGCGCGTGCCGTACCGGTCGTGGAGCCTGCGCCATGCAGGAGCCGCGTCGCCGAAAGCGTCCGGATCAAGGCCGACACTGCGCAGTTTGGAGATCAGCTGTTCATCCACACCGCGAGATTAGCTATGCCGCCGCTCCAGCCTTGTCGAGCACCTGGCGCAGGTAATTCTCGACGTTGTCGAAGTTGGCCTCGATGCCGTCGAACTTCGTCATGTGATCTCGACCAGCCTTGTCCGCAAACGTCAGCAGCCACCTCATGGTCGTCACGCCGTTGCTCTCGCTCAAGTCGACCGTCTCGACCGCCTTGACATCGGGCCAGCCGTCGTAGCGCCACGTGTCGACGATGCGAGTCGGCGGCTCGACCTCGAGGAACTGGCCATGGAAGGTCATGTCTCGTCCGTCGTCAGGCGCAAGGAACGTGTAGCGGTACGCGCCACCGACGCGCACATCGAAGCTGCACTCGGTTACCACTTCGCCGAACGGCGCGATGGTGTTGCGCACGTGCTCTGTCTTCGTCAAAACGTCGTAGACGAGCTGGATGGGTGCCTCAAACTGGCGCGTGATGAGCACCTCGAGCTCTGTCGGGAACTCGATTACGGCAGTTCCGTGGCGCGTAGCTGTCACTGAGAGTCTCCTTGTCCTTGCAGTTCCTGGAGGTAGTCGTCGAGGCGATCCAGGCGAGAGTTAATCGCCTGTTCGAACTTGGCCAGCCAGTCGCGCATTGGCTGGAGTGGCTGGGGCTCCAGGCGGTACAGCCGATGACGACCATCCGGCCGGGATTTGACGAGTCCCACCTGACTTAGCACGCGAAGATGCTTCGAGACCTGTGGCTGGGACATCGACAGGTCCATGACGATCTGACCTACAGGCTTCTCGCCGACTATCAGCAGGCTCAGGATGGCGCGACGGTCCGCTTCCGCGAGGGCGTTGAAGACGTCCGACGTTGTCGAGGAGCGGGCCATGCACCACATATTCCGATATCGGTATATATCCGTCAAGCCCTCCTAAGCGCCGCGGCAACCGGCGTTGACGATTCGTCGCGGAATTCCGATAATTCGACTCGGGATTAGACTGCGAGGCAGGCATCCCGGATCGGAGCTCTTATGACCCTTACCCAGCGACAGATGGTCGATAACGACCGCTCGCGCTTTGACTTCAAGGATGAGATCGTCTACCTGACCGAGACCAAGCGTGGTTTGACGCGCGAGACGGTCGAGGAGATCAGCGCGATCAAGGACGAGCCGCAGTGGATGCGTGATTTCCGCCTGCGCGCATACGACCACTTCCTGAAGCGGCCGATGCCCAGCTGGACGACGGGTCTGGACAAGATCGACTTCGACAAGATCATGTATTACCGAAAGCCCTCGGAGCGCGAGGAAAAGTCGTGGGAAGACGTCCCCGACCAGATCAAACAGACCTTCGAACGCTTGGGCATCCCGGAAGCTGAGCGGAAGTTCCTCGCGGGAGTAGGCGCCCAATACGACAGCGAGGTCGTGTACCACTCGGTCAAGGAAGAGCTGTCGAAGCTTGGCGTCGTGTTCATGGGCACTGACCAGGCGCTCAAGGAATATCCCGACATCTTCAAGAAGTACTTCGCGACAGTCGTCCCGCCGGAGGACAACAAGTTCGCAGCGCTGAACAGCGCTGTCTGGAGCGGTGGCTCGTTCGTATACGTGCCGAAGGGCGTTGAGGTGCCACTGCCGCTGCAGGCGTATTTCCGGATCAATGGCGAGAACACCGGCCAGTTCGAACGAACTCTGATCGTCGTCGACGAGGGCGCCAAGGTGCACTACATCGAAGGCTGCACCGCACCGATCTACGCCACCGACTCGCTCCATGTAGCCGTTGTGGAAGTCGTCGCGCTTGCAAACTCCAACGTCCGCTACACCACGATCCAGAACTGGTCGAACGACGTCTACAACCTGGTCACGAAGCGCGCGCACGCGCACGAGAACTCGCGTGTCGAATGGATCGACGCGAACACCGGCGCGCGCACCACATACAAGTACCCGAGCATTTACCTGCGCGGGCGTGGCGCGACCGCGGACATCATCAGTGTTGCCGTCGCCGGCCGCGGCCAGCACCAGGACACGGGCGCCAAGGCCATCCATCTTGCCCCGGACACCAAGAGTCGCATCGTCTCGAAGTCAGTAAGCAAGGATGGCGGCCGGGCCACTTATCGCGGCCATCTGAAGGTTGCGCCAGGTGCCACCGGTGTCGTCGCAAGCGTCCGATGCGATGCACTGATGCTCGATGACGAGAGCCGCAGCGACACATACCCGTATATCGACATCCAGGAAGACGACACGACCATGACCCACGAGGCGACCGTGGGAAAGATCAGCCAGGATCAGATCTTCTACCTGATGAGTCGCGGCCTGAGTGAGAACGAGGCACAGAACCTCGTCGTTCAGGGCTTCCTCGAAGTCTTCACCAAGGAACTGCCGATGGAATATGCCATCGAGTTCAACCGCCTTGTGAAGATGGAGATGGAAGGCGCGCTCGGCTAGGAGATGGCCGACGCACTGAAACTGCCCTTTGCGGGCGAGGAGTTCATCCGCAAGCTTTCTGCGGCTTCAGATGAGCCGCATTGGCTGCTCAACGACCGGCTCGCCGGCTACCAGCTCTTTAGCGACCTTCCCGTCGAGCCCAACTCGCTGTTCACCCTGTATGTCGACCTGAGGGCCGCGCGCTGGGCAGATATCGAGGCATACCAGGAGACTGGTGACGCCCCGCGCGTAAGCGATGTCGTGCCTGAAGGAGCAGCCGCCTTTATCGAGGTCGCCGAGGACCGGGTGGTCGCCCGCGGCTTGAGCGCTGAGGCTCGCGCAGCAGGCGTAGTCGTGGATACGTTCGCGAACGTCATGCGCGATAAGCCGGAGCTGCTCAAGGCCGAGCTCGATGGCGCTCCGAACCTGCCCGACAACGACAAGTTTGCCCAGTTCGCGCGCAGCCACTCAGCACTGGGCCTGATAGTGCATGTTCCGCGCAACGTCGCGCTCGCGCAGCCAATCGTCATTCGCTGGAGCGCAGGTGAGCCCGGACGCGGCCTCGTCTCGCGCAGCCTCGTCAGCCTTGGCGAGAACGCCCAGGCCAAGATCCTCGAGGAGCAGGTCGACTCGGAGGCGCACGACGCGGCAGGCGAGAAACAGAGCCTGTGGTGGGGCACGACCGAGGTCCATCTGGGCCGCGGCGCGCAGCTCTCGTTTGCCGGGCAGCAGGACTTCGGGCACAACACGCTCGCCGTGGTCAATCGTCACGCGACGCTCGAACAAGACGCGCAGCTTCGCTGGGCATTGGCCTCCGTCGGAGCGGCACTGCACAAGAGTCGCATCGACAACCGGCTCGTTGGCCGCGGCAGTGGCGTGAGCCAGGTCGAGATCGGCTTCGGCAGCGGCAGGCAGCTGTTCGACTTGACCAGCTACACGCGCCATATCGGGACCGACAGCACCGGCGACCTGCTCTCCAAGGGTGTGTTTCTCGATCGCGCGCGCGGCTATTTCAAGGGCATGATCACCATCGACCGCACGGCCAAGGGCACGGACAGCTTTCTGGGCGAGTTCGCCATGCTGCTCACCAAACAGGCACGCAGCGTGACCATTCCGAGTCTCGAGATCGATCAGCCTGACGTCCGTCGAGCGAGCCACTCGAGCTCCGTGGGCCCGATCAGCGAGGATGAGATCTTCTACCTGATGAGCCGCGGCATCCCTCGCGATGTGGCCCGCAAGTTCATCGTCCTTGGTTTCCTCGAGCCGGTCGTCGCCCGCATTCCGTTAGTGGATGCACAGGATCGACTGCGCCAGCTGCTCGAGCAGAAGTGGCCGCAGGACGCGGCGCCCTCCCAGCAGGCAGCCTGAGCAGCGCAAGCGACGGTCTGCTGGCGGCGCGACGCGCCGCGAGCCGAGCTGTTCGCGCGCGGCAGTCTGGAGACCTGCGGAGGAAACGCTAGTGCGGCGCGTGCCCGTCGCGCGGCTCGAAGAGATCCCGGAAGGGACCATGGTCATGGTCCAGGTCGACGGAACAAATATCCTGCTGGTCAACCTTGGCGGAGTGATCCGCGCGACGCAGGGAGTGTGCTCACATGAGTACTTCGAGCTCGACCGCGGCTTTCTGACGGGCGACACGCTGACGTGTGCATTGCACCTGTCGCGCTTCGACCTGGAGACTGGTGAGGCACTCGATCCACCAGCCGAGCTACCGCTGGCGATTTATCCGACGTTCGTCGAGGACGGCCAAATAGTCGTGGAGCTGCCGGAGGGTGAAATCCCGATCAACGAGTAGGAACGGGACCAGGAGGTGTTTCAGGCGCGATCGTCACTGTGACGCTCAGATTCACGACCAGATATAGGTCTCCACCCACGAGCTTTTCACCGATCTCGAACCAGTAGCCATTAGCCAGAATTCCTGGTTTGTCCGCAGCCGGGTCACCCGGCGCGGTCGCATGAATCTGGACGAGGTTGTTGTTGTGCGGCCGTGGCGGCACTTTGATGGGCCAGGTGCCGACCGAGATCGCCGACCCGTCGGACAACGAAGCCGCGGCCAGGGACACAGGCAGGTCCGTCCCGTAAAGGCTGGTGGGAACGAGGGCTTGACCGTCGAATCCGCCCGGAGTGTATTGCTCGAGCGGGACGCTGAATTGGTCACCGGTTGGCCCGGCCAGCACGGTATACATCTCATTGGGAGCTCGCAGGTGCGGCTGCACGACGACGTCGATGGTCATCAGCGCAGCGTCTTCCTTGGCCGCAACCGTCACACCGAGCTGATACCCATCGGTCGCCAGTCGCTGGAATTGGGGAGTGATCAGCGACTGGTCGGTCATGCCGCCCACGGTGCTGAAGACGGTCATGGGGACGTCGTCGGCCCGCCCGATGTTGAGCGGAAACGCCCAATCACCCAAGCGGTCGAGGTCGTCGTGGGACACGGACGCGGTGACGGCATCCAACTCCAGGTTCGCGACCGGGCCCAGCTGCGAGTACGGAACCCGGTAAATGCCCATGTATTCGTCCGGTCCGATTGGGTCGAGAATCGCAAGCGTGCCGTGGCCGTTGAGGGTCAGACCGGTGCCCAGGTATTGATAGACAACGGGCGCGGTCGGGTCGACCCGAAGAGAGATGACTTGATTGTCCGGATACGGCGTCGCTGTGGGGGCCGTCGTGGATGGGGCAAGCTGCGCCGCAGGCTGGGAGGAACTTTGCGGCAACGCTGAGGATTGGCCACTGATGCCGATATACACCGCGCCCGCCAGTACGACCAGGGCGACCGCAGCGACGAGCCATTTCATCCGCCCGCCGCCTGTGCTCGTCAAGGTCAACTCTGCCGCCGGCTCTTCTCGCCCGCCGGTCACAGGTCGTTCAGCCATCCGCATCAGAGCCGATGGAGCTCGTGCCCGGTTGCGTCAAATGCCCGGCATCGTCGCGCCCACTGATGCCGACGACCGCGAGGGCGATGACCGCGACGACGCACGGCGGAGGCCCGCCTCGCGGAGACGTCACGTTGGCAGCACTAAGCCCAGGCCAAGCTCAGCAGCGCGACGAAGTATGGCGTCGGCGAACACGACGTCCGCCAAGCCAACGCCGAGGTGGTTGACCACGACAAGGCCGCGGCCGTCGAGCGCGGAAGCAGCCCCCGACAGGGCCAGGCCAATCGACGCGTGAGGCTTGGGATATCCGGCGAAGACGGTATTCGTGCGCGTCGCTTCGAACTGGGCGATGTCGTCCACGACGAAGAGGCCTGCACCTGACACGACGCTCGCCGGAATGCACATGTCGTAATCGACGCCGATGATCAGTCGAGCCCGCTCAAACGCCTGGGCCGGTATGGACTGACGAGTCGCTCCAAATGAGACCATGGTCAGAACAACATCCGCTGACTTGACCGCGCCCACGGCATCTGTCGTGGCGTCAACCTCAGCAAAGACCCCCGTCTGTCCTGCGCGGCGAGCGAGCTCAAAAGCGCGCTCCTCGTGACGATCCGCGACGGTCAGGATCGTTCCGGGCGCAACGCATGCCAGAACCTCGACGTGGCTCGTGCCCTGGACGCCGGCCCCAACGAGCGTGACTCGGACCCGCCGATCAACGCGCGGCCACCACCGGCGTAGCGCGACACCGCTGACCGCTGCCGTGCGCTCGGCGGTGATCGGAGCCCCGTCGAGGATGGCCCTGGGCTCCCCGGTCGCTCCGTCGTTCAGCACGACCAGGGCATTCACGGCCGGCAGTCCGCGTGCGCGATTGCCGGGGAACGCGGTGACCCACTTGACGCCGAGCAGGTCTCTCGCGCCTGATGGATCTGATTCGCGCAAAAGGGCCGGCATGGCCGCCGTGTGCGAAGCAGGCTGGCGCGGGCGGACGCCAATCTTGGGCGGAAGCTCGGCCGATTCAACGAGCGCGACCATGCTTCGATGAGCCAGCGCTATTCGGTCCTCGACCGGCGGCATTGCGGCAACGACGTCGGCCGCGGAAAGGTAGCGGAGCGGCTGGGCGCCCATCGGCGCCACTTTAGGCCGTTCGGCCCGCAAGGACGATCCAGCCGACCGGGCGCGGCCGCGGAGCACCGTCGCTACCCTTGGCACATGACCACCCCTGCGCTCGAGATGACCGACGAAGAGCGCAAGCTCAGCCTCGCCAATCTCAAGCTCGAGCGCGATGCGATCTACCTGTACGACCAGTTGGCCGAAATCGAAAAGGACGTGCATCGCTCGGCCACGTTCAAGCGCATCGCTTCCAACGAGCGTCGCCATGCCGACATCTGGGCAACGCGTCTCACGGAGCTCGGCGCGACGGTGCCCGCGCCCGACGCGCCACGCGTTCGTATCCGCTTTATCGTCGGACTGGCTCGCCGCCTGGGAACGAACCGCGTAGCCGACCTCGTTCGGGCGCTCGAGGGCGATGAGGAAGAGGCCTACGCTGGACAGCTAACGCCCGAGACTGCTGCCATCGCCGCGGACGAGCGCGAGCACGCCGCGCTGTGGGACGAGCTGACGGGCAAGGCTTCCAGGCGCTCGACCACGAGCGTGGGCGGCCGGACCCTGGCCCAGGAAGCGTGGCACCGCGGCGGCAGATCCGGAACGCTGCGTGCGGCCGTGTTCGGAGCGAGCGACGGTCTCGTCAGCAACCTGTCGCTGATCATGGGCGTGGCCGGGGCGAGCAGCAACAACCAGGTAATCGTTCTGACCGGCGTCGCGGGTCTGCTGGCCGGGGCGTTTTCGATGGCCGCCGGCGAGTACATCAGCATGCAGAGCCAACGGGAGCTGTTTCAGAACCAGATCTCGCTCGAGCGCGAGGAAATGCGCGTCATGCCCGATGTGGAGCAGGAGGAGCTGAGCGCGATCTATCGGGCCAAGGGTCTGACTGAGTCCGACGCGAACAGGATCGCGGCGAGCCTGATGGCGGATCCGGATATGGCGCTCGACACCAAGGTGCGCGAGGAGCTAGGTCTGGATCCCAATGAGCTCGGCTCGCCCGTTGGCGCGGCAACATCATCCTTCGCGGCATTCGCGATTGGCGCCCTTGTTCCGCTCCTGCCTTTCCTCCTGACATCCGGTCAAGCCGCTTTCGTCGGCGGTTTGGCCCTGTCGTTCGCGGCGCTTTTCCTTATCGGCGCCGGCGTCAGCCTGGTAACCGGGCGTGGAATGCTGTTCAGCGGCGTCCGGCAGGTGCTGATCGGTGCCGGCGCCGCAACCGTGACGTACCTCGTGGGGACGATCTTCGGCAATTTCGTTGGCTGATCTCGCCGCGCGACTGAGATCCGAGGGTCTCGACCCAAGTGGCTGGGGCAACGGTCCGGGCGACGTGTACGCGCCGCATCGTCACGGCTATGACAAGGTTCTCGTCGCGACCTCTGGCTCAGTTACCTTCCATCTCCCGGATCTGGGTCGCGATGTGACGCTCAACGAAGGCGAGCGCTTGGAGCTGCCGGCCGGCACGACGCACGGCGCGACGGTCGGATCACGCGGTGTCCAGTGCCTCGAGGCGCACCTGCCGGCCGGCACATTGGCGGCCGACCCGCGCCATTTCGAGAGGGGCTGGTAGCCGGCCCCTCAGCCTCCCTGTTACTCGGCGCGCTCGAGATAGCGGCCGTGGAGCTCAAGGACTTCCTCGACGAGATCGGTCGGTGCCTTTCCACCGCGCTCATCGATCGTGTCGCTGATCCAGGCGGCCTCCGAGGCACGCTCGTCGTCCGTCATTTCCTCGCCGCTGCGCGGCAGGCGTCCGATCGCGAACCAGACCAGGGCTCCGCCCACGACGAGGCCGAGCACGAGTGCCCAGCCGATGTATTGCTCCGTCATTTCGGGCGAGTATAGGTATGCTGCCGCGGTGATTCCGTTTGGCCAATCGGTGGCGCTGATTCAGTTCACGCCCGACCCGATCATCTTTCAGCTTGGGCCAATCAGCATCGGCTGGTACGGCGTGGGTTATGTCATAGGTCTTGCTGTCCTTCTGCTTGCCGCTCAGTACGAGACGGCGCGCCGCGGCTACAACCCGAACCACGTCTGGAACGCCCTGTTGCTGGTTGGCGCCCTGGCACTCATCGGCGGTCGCCTGTACCACGTCATCGACCAGTGGGGTCCGATCTACAGCTCAGACCCACTCAAGGCCATCCTGCCGCCGTATGCCGGATTGGGCCTGTACGGCGGTGTCGCGGGGGCGGTCCTTGGCCTCCTCATCTACACGCGCTGGAAGAAGATCCCTTTGCCGATCGGCCTCGATGTCGTCGTCGCCGGGGCCCTGTTCGCGCAGGGCATCGCGCGCTGGGGGAACTTCTTCAACCAGGAGCTATACGGGCCACCGACCGACCTTCCGTGGGGCATCACCATCGATTGCCTGCATCGCGTTGCGGAATGGCCGTGCGCTCTGTATCCAGAGGCGACAACCGGCTTCCATCCGCTGTTCCTCTACGAATCGTTGCTCGACATCCTGGGCGGGTTCGTCGTGCTTTTCATCTCGCGGCGGTGGCTTTACAAGCTACAGCCCGGCGACCTGGCCGCGGTTTGGGGCATCTGGTACGGCGCCACGAGAACGTTGCTCGAGAGTTTCCGGGCGGGCTGGAACTGGACGCTCAGTGGCATCCCTACGGCCCAGATAATCGGCATTGGGCTCATCCTGGTTGGCCTCATCTGGCTCATCTACAACCACCCGCGTGGCAAAGACCCGTACCCGTACTTACCGCCGTGGACGCCAGAACGCGAATACGCGCAGAGCCAGGTGGCTCTGGCGGGAGCGACAGCCGGAAGCGCTGTGCTCGCCATTTCAGGCCGCCCTGGTGGCACCGATTCTGACGGGGACGTCGACTCCGAAGTCGATGAGGACGACGACGAGGAGTGGGAGGACGCCGACACCGACAACGACGCCGCGGACGACACGGACAACGAGGAATCTGAAGACTTCTAGCTCAATGTCGGATCGGCTGATCGAGGACTACGTTCGCGAGCTGAAGACATCGGCGTGGATTCGGCACCTGCCCAAGTCGCGCACAGAAGCCATCGAGGACGATGTTCGCGGCCGGATTGCCAGGGAACTGGCCGTCGCTGGCAGCCACGACGAGGCGACGGTCTACCGAGTCCTCGATCGGCTCGGGCCGGCAAGCGACATCGTCGCTGCCCAGAGCTCGTCAGCCAACGGCGCCCGAGGAATGATCGGCCTGGTGCTCGTGCCGGTCGATCAGGTGCGATCGTTTCTCGACCGTCGCGGTTGGGGCATTGGCGAGATCGGCGGCCTTCTCCTCTTGATGGTCGGGCCATTCCTGCTGTGGTGGATCGGCCCTTTGTTCGGGATCCTGCTCGTGCACTACGCTGCCGACCGCTGGTCGCCTCGCACAGTGCGCATCGCCACCAAGGTGGTCTTCGGGTTGCTGGGAGTGCAAGCGCTTGCCGCGCTCGTTCTGCTCATTTACGTCGTGCTGACAACCGGCATTGACGCGGAATGGACCAGGAGACTCATGTCGGATTTGTCGCCCACTCAGCTGCTTCAGCTCAGCGCCACGGACAACGTACCTCTATTCCTGATGCGCCTCGTCGGTGCGTTCCTGGCTCCGCTTGCCGGGTTAGCCAGCGGCGTTTACCTGATCTTGAGCCCACGCTACAGAAGCTAGCCATCCTCCTTCCGTTAGCCGAAACTGAACACCAGGTTCGAACGTCTGCGGCGGCGAGGGAGAGGGATGTCGGACAAGATCATTGACGACTACTTGCACGAACTCCGGGTATCGGCATGGGTGCGTCAGCTGCCCGAGCAGCAGGCCCAGGCCCTTGAGCACCAGACCCGCGAGAAGATCGCTGCGGACCTGGTGGCGGCCGGCAACCGGGACGAGGAGACCGTCTACGGCGTGCTGGACCGGCTAGGTCCTGCGGCAGACATCGTCGGCAAGGGAGACCAGACGTCGCCGACTGGTTACCGCAGCACTCTGAACAAAGTGCTCGCGCCCATCGCGCGCCTGGAATCCAAGCTCAGGGCACGTGGTTGGGGCCTCGCGGAGATCGGCGGCCTCTTGCTCTTGATCGTGGGTCCGTTCCTGCTGTGGTGGATCGGACCGATCTTCGGAATCCTCCTGATTCGCTACGCGGCCAACCGCTGGTCCGATCACGCCGAACATCGAGCGACACAGATTGTCTTCGGACTACTTGGCGTCCAGGTGTTGCTGAACTTTGTCCTGATCCTCTACGTGCTGGTGACGGGCGGCTCGTTGCTGACCCAGTTGCAAGGGGTGCTGTCGTCCTTCACCCCTGGCCGTCTCGGAAACAGCCTCGGCCCGTCCTTTGACACCGGAGGGCCGCTGTCGTTCGTTCAGATCGTGGGCGCACTGTTGGCACCCGCGGCGGGGCTGCTCAGCGGCTTCTATCTCGCACTTAGCCCGCGCTTCCGTCGCTGACGGCCGTGGCGCGCCGCCGCCGCTGACGGTCGTCAACAGGGACTATCTGTGGAAACCCGTCAACGTCGCTGTCTGAGGACGTTCATGGGGTCAGGCTGTGGCGGCGGCGAGGTTCAACGCCGTGACGTTGACGGTCGGCATGGGCCGGGCAAAGCCTTTGAGGGTAAGCGCGCCCACCTCCTCGACCGCGACGAGTTGCTCGACGGCGGCGTGGGCGCGCGGGTTCAGCAGGATCTGATCCGCTTCTGCCGCCGAGCTCAGTCGCGAAGCAACGATGACGGCCGTACCGACCATGCCGTAGTCGTAGCGGCCTTCGAATCCAATGCGGCCCAACGTCGCGTAACCCGTGGCAATTCCGATACCAAGGCCAAGCTCGTAGCCCAGCCGTGCCCATTTAGCCGACAGCACTGCGAACGTCTCGCGCATCGCCACGGCCATGCGTACGGCGCGCTCGACGTGGTCCGGCTGTGGCACTGGATCGTTGAAGAAGACCATCATGCCGTCACCGGCGAAGTGTTCGAGCGTGCCACCGTGCTCCACGATCAGCGCGCCCATTGCCGCGTGGTACTCGCGCAGCAGATTGAGAACCTCTTCCGGCTCTGCCTGATCGCTGAACGTGGTGAAGCCACGCAGGTCGGCGAACAGCGCGGTCGCCTCGCGGCGATGGCCGGCCAGCAGTGCCTCTCCCTCCGGAGTCGAGACCAATGCCGCAACCTGGGGTGACAGGAACCGACTCAGCTCTTCCTTCTGCCGTTCGATGGTCTCGAGCAGCCTGGCCTGCTCCGCCGCGTGTTCCAGCTCCATGTCGTGAACGCGTTTGTCGGCCATCGAAGCGCGAACTCGCGCAGCCAGGATCGTGGGGTTGAAAGGCTTTGGCAGATAGTCGGTCGCGCCAAGTCGGATGCAACGTACGACGCTGTCCAGCTCATCCACGCCAGAGATCATGATGACCGGCACGTGGCGCAACTCCTCGTCCGCTTTGATCGCCTCGAGCGTTTCGTAGCCGTCCATCTCCGGCATCACGACATCAAGCAGAACCACGCCGACCTGTCCGTCCAACTCCCGAAGAAGCGCCAGGGCGGCCCGGCCGTCGCCTGCCTCGCGCACGCCGATGCCAATGCCGGCGAGGTGTCTTCCAAGGAGCTGCCTGTTTACGGCGCTGTCGTCGACGACCAGCGCGATATCCGTCACTTGATCAGACCTACCCCCGCCATCTCTTTGAGCGTGTCTTCCCATACCTGGCGCGCTTCCGTTACGCGCACGTCAAGCCCGGTTGTCGTGCCATCCCGACCTGCAGTCTCGATCTCGCGCGCGATGGCGGACAGACGCATTGCGCCCAACGCCGCGCTGCTCGACTTGAGCGTGTGCGCCGGCCGCACGATCGCGGCGGCATCGCTTGCGTCCGCGGCCGCCTGCATTGCCGCGAAATGGCTACGGCCCTCACTCACAAATGTCGAAACGAGATCGGCGATGAAGTCCTCATCTCCCCCAACCGAATCGCGCAACTCATCGACGACCGATCGATCGAGTATCGGAGTCTCGTCAGTCACGTCTCTCCCTCAGCTCTTGGCCGCATTGGCCTTCGATTTGGTGGGCTTGACCTTGCCGTTGCCCGACGTCCCCTTCGCGCTCGTGCCGTTCGCCGCCGCGCCGTGCGATGGCGCACGCGTCAGCGCGGCGGCGAGCTCCGCCGGCCGTATTGGCTTGCTGATGTAGTCGTTCATGCCCGCGGCCAGGCAAGCGTCGCGATCGCCGGCCATGGCGTTGGCCGTCATGGCCACGATGTGCAGCGGACGTTCCGGCCAGTCGGCGCGGATGCGCCGGGTCGCCTCGAGTCCGTCGAGCTCGGGCATCTGGACGTCCATCAGTACGACGTCGTAGTCGGTGCGCTTGAGGGCGTCGATCGCCTGCTTGCCGTCGCCTGCAACGTCGGGCGCGTAGCCCATGTTCGCGAGCAGGCGAATCGCGAGCTTCTGATTGACCGCATTGTCCTCTGCCAGCAAGATCGCGAGCGGGTGCCGCTTGCCAAGCTCTGGGTCTACGGATGGACGCTCGGGTAGGCGCTCCGCCTCCTTGCGGTCCTTGGTCGAGGCCAGGACGTTGACGAGCGCATCGTGCAGGGCAGACGGCTTCACAGGCTTGGCCAGCAGAGCATCAAAAACGGGCTGCTTGTGCTCGCGCATGGCGGCCGACGACACGAGCACAAGCCGCATGTGCTTGGTGTGCGCTAGGCCGCGAATCTGTTCGGCCAGCTCGATGCCATCGATGTCGGGCATGAACAGGTCGAGTAGACCGACGTCGAACTTCTCGCCGGCCTTGAGCAGCTTGAGCGCCTCGCGCGGCGAGGCCGTGTCCTTGACGCTGATGTCCCAGCGCGCGAGTTGCGCCTTAAGGATGCGCCGATTGGTCGCGTTGTCGTCGACGATCAGCGCGCGTTTACCAGCGAGCTCGACGGTGAGCAGCTCGGGCCGCGCCGGAAGAGACGACGCGGGCGCCTCGGGTAACCGCACATGCAGGTGGAAGGTCGAACCCTTGCCTGGAACGCCCTTGCTTTCCGCCGTAAGCGATCCGTTCATGGCTTCCGCAAGGCGGCGACTGATCGCCAGTCCCAGTCCAGTTCCGCCATAGCGCCGCGCTATCGACGAATCGGCCTGGCTGAATGACTGGAACAGGCGGCCCATCTGCTCCTTGGGGATGCCGATGCCCGTGTCGCGGACCTCGACTTCGACCTGCACTTGTCCGCGCGTGGCCGCTGCGTGCGCGGTGATGACCACCTCGCCGTTTTCGGTGAATTTGACAGCATTCGACAACAGGTTGAGCAGGATCTGACGAAGCCGGCCGAAGTCACCCTGGACCGCCGGTGGCAGGTCGCCGATCACTTCGTAAGCCAGCTCGATGCCCTTGGCCGCTGCCGTCGACGAAATGACGTCCAACGCCCCCTCGATGCAGTCGGCCAGGCTGAACGGTTCGCGCACGAGATCGACCTTGCCTGCCTCGATCTTCGAGAAGTCGAGGATGTCGTTGATGATCGTCAGCAGCGCGTCGCCCGAGGATCGGATCGTGTCCGCGTAATCGCGCTGCTCGGTCGACAACTCGGTTTCGGTCAGGAGCCCGCTCATGCCGATAATCGCGTTCATTGGTGTGCGTATCTCGTGGCTCATCGCCGCGAGGAAGGAGCTCTTGGCCTGGTTCGCTGCCTGGGCCGCATCCGTGGCGTCGCGCAGGTCGGCGAATAGTCGGGCGTTGTCGATGGCGATGGCGGCCTGCTGCGACAGGCCGACGAGGAAGTCGAGATCGGTCGTGGTGTACGGACGGCTTTGGACGCCACTGCGCCAGACAGCCATGATGCCGTTGACGCCGCCGCGGCCGATCAGGGGAGCGGCCATGAGCCGCTCGATTTCGGCGTCGTCGCTCGTGCCCTCCATGTGGCGCACCCTGGGGTCCGCCTTGGTGTTATTGATGACGTCCGCTCGTCCCTCGGCTGCCAGCGAACCGATGATGCCGTCGCCAGCCTCGAGAACGTTGGCCTTCACTTCTTCGGCCTCGTCGCCCACGGACGCGATGCCGCGGAATGTCCTGCCGCCTGGATCCGCCATGAAAACTGCTGCCGTGGCGCTATCAGTGAATGCCATCGCGCGCTCGACGATGCGCTGCAGCACATCGCTCAATTCCAGAGTCGCTGTTATCTCGCGCCCAACCTCGGCCAGGGCGCCCATCTCTCCGGCTCGGCGCTGCGACTCGCTGTACAGGCGCGCGTTCTGAATGGCCGCGCCAACGTTCGCGGCGATCGTTGTCAGCAGCCGCGCATCCGCTTCGCCGAAGCGACCTTCCTCTTTGGTGCTCTGAACGCTTATCGCGCCGATTGCCTCACCCGCGCTGAGGATGGGCACTCCGAGGTAGGACTTCGCGCGTGTTCCGACTCCTCGTGTGCCGAGCTGCTCGAAGTGCTCGGACTGATTGAGAATCAATGGGTCGCGGCGTGACATAACGCGTGAAGTGAGCCCCTCTCCCAGTGGCAAATCGGCCTGGGGCTCGTGGACGCCGCTCTCCACGTAGAACGGAAACTGGATTCTGCCCGTGATCCTGTCGAGCAGGGCGATGTATACGATGTCGGCCGAGAACGTATTCGTCAGCTCATTGCCGGTCAGCTCAAGGAGCTTCGTCAGGTCGAGCTCCGTCCCAGCGGCCTGACTGACCTCATTGATGATCGACAGCTCGGCCGCTCGCTGACGCGTCTCAGCGACGAGACGGGCGTTATCGAGAGCGACGCTGAGCGATCCGGCAAGCGTGGTCAGCAGCCGGACATCCGATTCACTGAACGCGTTCTTCCGATCGAGATTCTGGAGCGAGATCCGACCCAGCTTCTTGCCGCCGCTCCACAGTGGAGCGAAAACCATCGACTTGGAAGGCTCGCCCACGGCCACCGAGAACTTGAACCCGGTCTGTGCCTGCCACTCATCGATGTCGTTGACGACGAGCGGGCCTTCCTGCGCCAGAACGTAACGCGTGATGTCACGGAACGGCGACGAGTCCTCTGGGTATCGAACGCCGCGCTCAATCGTGTACGCGTAATGCGTGACCTCGTTCTCGAAGTCGTAGATGCCGATGTCGACGACCTGGGCGTCGAAGATCTCCTGGATCTTGTCCCCGACGAGGTCGTACATCGCCTGCATATCGAGCTCGGCTGCGAGGCCTTGCTGGACGCTGTTGATGATCGCCAGCTCGGCGGCGCGCTCGTTGGTCTCGGTCAGCAACCGCTGGGTTTCGTCAAACAGCCGCGCGTTCTCAAGCGCGACGCTCAGGCTCCCGGCCAGAGTTGTCAGCAGCCGCGCGTCGGCGTCAGTAAATGCGTTGAAGCGGTCGATGTTCTGGAGCGAAAGTGCGCCGAAGACCTGATCGCTCGCGATGAGTGGCGCGTACAGGGCCGATCGGACGAATTCGCCTTGCGGTGGAGAGCTATCGGCGTCACGTTCGGCCGCCCACTCGGGCACGTTCGGGATCAGGATTGCGCTGCGCGCGCGCATCACTTCACCGGTCATCGGGCCAAATGGCGTAGGAACGTCGGACATGCGGATGCCGCGCTCAATGACGTATCGATAGTGGGTCATTTGCTCATCGCGGTCGTAGTTAGCAATAGCCACGACCTGGGCGTCGAAGATCTCCTGGATCTTGTCGCCGACGAGGTCGTACATCGACTGCATATCGACGTTCTGCGCCAGGCCTTGCTGGACACTGTTGATGATCGCCAGTTCCGCGGCGCGCTCGTTCGTCTCGGTGAGCAGCCGCTGCGTCTCGTCGAACAGGCGGGCGTTCTCCAGCGCGACGCTCAGGCTGCCCGCAAGAGTCGTGAGCAGCCGTACATCCCCGGCCGAGTACGCGTGCGTCCGATCGAGATTTTGAAGGGCGATGTGCCCGAAAGTCTTGCCACCCGTGACCAGCGGCGCCAGAACGATTGATTTGGATGGCTCGCCGGTTGTCGCCAGTGTTTGGCCTGTTTCGGTCATCCACGCCTCGTAGTCATCGATTACGATCGGACGCGGATCGGCAATGATCGCCCGAGCGTTGACCCCCAGCGGAACCTCGCCCTCGATCTGGATGCGCTCACCTCTTTCGATCACATACGTGTATCGGGCAAGCGACTTCTCGAGGTTGTAGATCGCAATGTCGACTTCCTGGGCGTCGAAGATCTCCTGGATCTTGTCGCCCACCAGGTCGTACATCGACTGCATGTCGAGGTTCTGGGCGAGGCTTTGCTGGACGCTGTTGATGATCGCCAGCTCAGCGGCTCGCTCGTTCGTCTCAGTCAGGAGCCGTTGCGTCTCGTCGAAGAGCCGCGCGTTCTCGAGCGCCACCGTCAGACTGGACGTCAGTGTTGTCAGGAGGCGAACGTCCGCGTCGCTGAATGCGTGTGTTCGATCGATGTTCTGGAGGGAGATGTAGCCGCGTATTTGATCGGCCACGAGCATTGGGGCGAAAACGACCGATTTAGCCGGCTCTCCGGATATGACCGACTGCTTGGCTCCGTTCTCCCGTTCCCACGCGCTGACATCGTCGATCCGGACGGGGCTTCGCGAACGAACCATGGCTGCGCCCATCGGTCCGATGTGGAAAGGCCCTGTATTGGATTCGCGCACTCCTCGTTCGATCGAGTACGGAAATGTGACGGTCAGCTCGTCCACATCCAGCAGACCTATGTCAACGATTTGAGCGTCAAAGATCTCCTGGATCTTGTCGCCTACCAGGTCGTACATCGCCTGCATCTCGAGCTTTTCGGCGAGTCCCTGCTGAACGCTGTTGATGATCGCGAGCTCCGCAGCACGTTCGTTGGTCTCTTGCAGAAGGCGCCTGGTCTCATCAAAAAGGCGGGCGTTCTCGAGGGCGACGCCAAGGTTGGAAGCGATCGTCGCGAGGAGTCGCTCGTCCGACTCGCTGAATGCGTTCCGTGGGAGCCGCTCCAGGGCGATGGCACCGAGCGTGCGCGTGCCGGCAAGTATTGGAACGCCCAGCCATGACTCCGCGTTCTGTGTCCCGAGAACGTAAGGCGCGTGTGCCTGAGTCTCTTCGCGGTTGCCCATCCGCAATGGCTTGCCGGTCGTAACAATCTTGCCGAGCAGTCCACCGAGCGGGCGATCGGGCGCATCGATGCGCTCACCCTGATCGAGGAAGTACGGCGACCTGATCGTCTTCGTGTCTGAGTCGTAGAGCGCGATCACGCCCGACGTCGTTCGGAAGATATGCCGGATTCGATCGCCGACCGCGTCGATGATTCCCTGGAAGTCGAGTTGCTTTGCCAGGGCTGCGCCGATCTCGTTGATTACGGCTAGCTCTGCGTTGCGTTGCTCTGTTTCAGTAAGAAGGAGCTTGGTCTCGTCGAAAAGTCGGGCGTTCTCGAGCGCGACGCCCATCGACGCAGCCAGCGTTGAAAGGAGCCGTTCCTGGGAGTCGTTGAAGAAATTCCGTGGCTCAGCGACGACCGAGAGCACGCCGAGAACGCGGTCACCAGCCGGGATGGGAACACCCAGATACGACTCCTTGGCGGGTGTGTTTGGATCGCCAACGAGGCGCGCGCCGAGAGCGGCTGCTTCTTCCATGTCCCCGACCCGCAGTGGCTGGCGACTTTGAATGATGCGCGAGGTCAGGCCAACGCCAAGATCGAATTCATCGGTCGAGTAATCGCGCTTTCCGTCTTCGACCGAGTAAGCGATCGCGACCTTGTTACGGGCCGGGTCGTACAGCGCAATGCTCACATCGGGATTGCCGAGGATGTCGCCGACGCGCTCCCCGACGAGCTCGATGATTGCCTGGAAATCCAGCTTCTCGGC
>DATBFJ010000022.1:0-61822 GCA_036558545.1 Candidatus Limnocylindrales bacterium | reverse complement strand
CGTCAACGATGGTGCCGCCGCGTATCAGGAGGTCGACCAGGGCCATCGCTAAAATCTAGTCACTCCCCGGCCGCTTGCGCCACCGCTGTCCGCCTGAACGTATCGCATCGAGGTAGACCCGTGTCCTTGAATCGTCGCGTCCCCGTCTTCGCGGTCGTTGCTCTCGCAGCGTCCGGCGCTCTCGCAGCGTGTGGATCGTCGCCCCTTTCGACGCCTGCGCCGACGAGCACGACGGCACCCGTGCAGGTCACGGCCGTGCCCAGCACGACATCAGTGGGCACACCGACTCCAACTTCCACCGCGGCGGTAGCAAGCACGCCATCACCCTCGACTGCCTCCAGCCAAGGGCCGGCAACGACGCCGATCCCCGGTAGTACGCTCGATCCGTCGCTGAGCGACGCCGGCGTCGTCGGCCGCCTCGTCATCCCGGCCGACACGCGCAACGATTACACGGGCACTCATGACATCGTCGGCCTCGCATCAGACGCCAGTGACTGCTCGTACTCGCTCGAGGGCGACGAGTTCACGGCCGTGGCCTGGTACGACGACGCGCCGAACGGAATGCTTCATCAGATGGCGGTGACCGTCCCGGCCGACACCGTCCCGTCGAACGACGGCGAGCTCAGGGCCGCGATCAGCAGCGGAAGCGTTTACGCCGACTTCGTCAACGAAACCGGCTTTGGCAGTGCCTATTCGGGCGCCACGAGCAAAGGCGACGGCAGCAGCTCGTCGATCGACATCGTGCTCCACGGCAACACACTCGTGTTCACCTTTACGGGCACGACCTGGGACAAGATCGACTTCTCCGGCCAGATGATGTGTGCCGGCATGGCTCACGGCGGCGAGTAGCGGGCGGGATCTAATCGGGCAGGCGGCGGCCCCTGACCCACGCGCCTCGAATCATCTGCGGCCTCGTGCGATAGATCAGCCGGCTGCAGATCTCCTCGGCCTCATCCACCGCATCGCCATCCAGCGGAGCCGTGGCTGAGGCGTCGACGCAGATGAAATCGGCTTCCTTCCCTCGCTCGATCGAGCCGATCACATCATCGAGGCCCAGCGCGCGAGCTCCTTCGAACGAGCCGAGCCTCAGCCAGTCGAACGGCTTCATCGGCGGCTCGACATCTCCGAGCATCGTCCGCCGGCCGCTCTGCGTGTACGACGCCGCGCGCATCTCCCCAAAGATGCTGAGATCCGGGCCACCCGCGACGTCGCTCCCCAGGCCCACGACCATGCCGGCGTCGCAATAGCGCGCCAGCGGCATGGCCCCGCTGGCCAGGAACAGGTTCGATGAGGGACAGTGGGCGATCCGGGTACCCGTTTCAGACAGGCGTGCCACCTCGCGCTCGCTCAGATGAACCGCATGTGCGACCAGCGACCGCGGACCCAGGGCGCCCGCTCGGTCGTAGACGTCCGTGTAGTCGAGGGCCTCGGGGAACAGCCGTCCCACTTCCTCGATCTCGTTGCGATCCTCCGCAAGATGCGTCTGCCAGTAGGCGCCCGTGCTGCGCGCCAGGTCGGCCGACTCACGCAGCATCTGCGCGCTGCAACTGACCGCGAAGCGCGGCGTCACCGCGTACTGCAGACGGCCGCTGTCCGCGCCGTGCCAGCGCTCTATGAGCCGCTGCGATTGTGCGAGGCTCTGGTCGAGAACATCCTTGTCGGCCAGCGCTTCGTCATAGCGCAGCCGATCCATCATTACCTTGCCCAGCACGAGACGGACGCCGTGCTGCTGTGCGGCAGCGAATGCCGCGTCCGTGCTGTCCTCGAAGACGGCGCCGTACGCCAGGACGGTCGTGGTGCCGGCCGCTGCCAACGCCCTGTAGAAGAGTGGCGCCAGGCGCCGAGCGGCGTCCGCGTGGAACTCACGCTCCAGTGGAAAGATGTAGCGCCGCAACCAGGTGAGCAGGTCCAATCCAGCGCCCAGACCGGCGTTGGGCCACTGCGGCAAATGGGCGTGCAGGTCGACCAATCCCGGCATCACCAGCAGCGGTCGCGCGTCGACATGGCTCATGCCGTCTGCCCCGCCGAACGACGGCCACGGCTCAACTCGAGCGAGCAGACCGCCGGCGTCGACCTCGATGAGCGCATCGTCGAGGAAGCGCGTGCCGCCGTCCGCGAGTGGTGTCAGCAGGCGCGCCCTGAGCACATACGGCGGGTGGTCGAGCGTAACGGGTAGACGATTCACGTCAGCGGTCTGCACGGCCGGGATGTTACGAGCCCAGAAAGGCACTCAAGATTGGCGCGTATTCTCGCGCGCGCATGCCCGACGTCCAGGTAACCCAGGATCCTGCTGCGGTCATCGCGATCGTCGGGCTGATCGGCGTCGTTGCGGTCATCGCCCTGATCTTCGGTAGCGGCGTCCTCTCACGCGTCCCCAGGCCACCGGTGAAGCCACCGACTCCCCCGACTTCGCAGCCGCGATCCAACGCCGAGCCGCCAGGCCAACCACCCATGCCCAGGGAGGAGCCAGAGCGGGACTGACCAGCTCCGCTCTACGCAACGGGTGCCCTGACCGCAGCGAGCGCCTCCGGCACTGTCCCTCTCCCGACAATGGCGTCGACGACCAGTCGTGATGAAGCTGGTCCTGTCGAGATGCCCCAAGGGCCGTGGCCGGCACACACGAACAGCCCAGGCACGTGCGGGAGGGCACCTACGAGGGGGCGGCCATCGAACGAGAGCGGACGCGCGCAGGCACGGACACCGATCGACTCAGCAGCGTCCAGGGCGGGCACGAAGCGGACGGCGTGCTCGAGGATCCGTGGGGCCACGGACATGGGATCTGGCTCTTGCGTCAGAAACGTGGAACCGACGCTGACAATCCCACCCGCCGTCACGAGACTGAACAGCTCGTCGGGCGGATCGCCGTCTTCGAGGCCGACCTCTTCGAGGACGGCCGTTGGCGGCGCGTCAAGGCGCACCGAGACAACCACCCCCCAAAGGCGCGTGATCGGCGGGCGCACGGACCAATCCGGTACGAGGCCTGGCGTCCATGGTCCGGCGGCAATCAGCACGTGGCCTGCTCCGATTCGACGGCCGGAGGCCAACTTGACTCCCGTCGCGCGACCAGCGTCGATCAGGATCTCGGCCGCCTCGCCAACCTCGATTGTTGCCCCGGCGGCTCTGGCTCTGGCGGCGAAGGCGGTCGTCGCGGCGGCCGGAGCGACCGGATAGCCCGTCTCGAGCCGGCATGCCACCAGGTCGGGCGCGAGGGCCGGCTCGAGCTCGTGCAACTCGGCGCGATCGAGCACCTGGGGCCGTGTCTCGGGTGCGATCTGAGCGATCACCGCTGCGTTCCTGGTGACCACTTCCAGATCCGCACTCAGCGTCAGCAGCCCGGCGGGTTCGGGCGGCAGCTGAAAGTCGGTGACCTTGGCCAACTCGCGGTATTCGGCAACTGTGTCCCGGTTCAACGCCGCCATGTACGCGTCGAAAGGGTGCTGAATGGAGCCCGAGTTCCGGCCGGACGCCCCAGCCGCAATTGCCGTGCTCTCGAACAGCGCAACGCTCATGCCGGCCTCTGCCGCGAACGCGGCCGCGGAGACGCCGACGATTCCGCCGCCAACGATTGCAAGGTCGTAGCTATCGGGCACGAATCGGACCTCTGACTGGCTTCACGGTTAGACTCGGCGCCTGCTGCGGACGGGGGGAGAAGGAGTCACCCATATGAACGTCCTCGACAGGCTCGATCAGATGATCGACCAGCGTCATCTGCTCAAGCACCCGTTCTACACCAAGTGGGCTGAAGGCACGTTGCCGTTCGAGGCGCTCCAGGAATACGCGCGCCAGTACTACGTATTCGAAGCGGCGATGCCACGCTACCTCTCCGCTCTGCACAGCCGTACCGCGGATAAGGCCGTGCGCCAGGAAATCCTTGACAACCTGTGGGATGAGGAGCACGGCAAGGACAACCACGCGGAGCTATGGCTGCGTTTCGCCGAGGGGATCGGCGTGTCGCGCGATGAGGTCGCCGGCGCCACGCCGAACGAGGCCACCCAGGCACTCGTGGACATGTACTCCGAGGTCACTCGTGAGGCTCCCGTGGCGGCCGGTGTCGCCGCGCTCTATGCCTATGAGCGGCAGGTGCCGCAGGTTGCCGGCTCGAAGATCGAGGGTCTCGAGAAGCACTATGGGATCACGGACGAGCGTGCGCTGAAATTCTTCGTGGTGCACGGCGTGCTCGATGTCGAGCACTCAGGCAACGAGCGCAAGATGCTTGGCGAGCTCGCCGCGGATAAGGATCCAGAGCCCATCACGGAAGCCACCGCGAACGCCCTCGAGGCTTGGTGGAACTTCCTGAGCGCGGTCGACCAACCCGCCGCAGCCGCGGCCGCTTAAAACCCCGAAAACAGACAAGCCCCGAGCGAATTGACGCTCGGGGAGCGTGGACGACGGGCGGACGGGTCTTCTTGAGCCGTTACCGGCTCCGGCTGGGGCGCTGCCAAGGCCCGCCGTCCACTGCCGGGAATGATCTCTCACCCGTCAAGCCCCTAGAAAGCGTTTCCTATCTCGGGCCGTTGCGTTAACGCGCCGCCGCTTGCTGTTGGGCTGGCCTAGGTTCCCTGGCGATAACGCTGCGCCGCTTCGGCCCGGTTGCGCACGCCAAGCTTGTGCAGAATGTTGCTGACATGGGTCTCGACCGTGCGCGGCGAGATCGTCAGGGCATTGGCAATCTCTCGATCGGTCAGGCCGTCCGCGAGCATCGCCAGGACGTCGTTTTCGCGTGGTGACAGGCCCATCAGCTCGCCTTCCGCACCCGACACCGCGCGCCCGCGCCGCGCCGCGTCTGCGAAGTAACGCAGTGCGCGGGCGGCAAAGCGCCGCGACATCGCCAGTTCTCCACGCTGAACGCCGCGCAACGTCCGCAGCAGCGCTTCGGGGCTCAGATCCTTGGTGAGATAGCCCGCCGCGCCGCGCGCGACGGCATCGAGAAGGTCTCGTTCCGACGACGACACCGTGAGCATCACGATCTTCGTGTTGGGCAGGCGCGGCGCGAGCTCCTGGACGAGCTGAATGCCGTTCATTCCAGGCAGGTCGATGTCGAGCAGCAGGATGTCCGGCCGCAGGACGGGCGCCACGGCCATCGTCTCCTGTGCGTTGCCTGCCTCGCCGACGAGCTCGACGTCAGGGGCACTGATCGCCTGGCGCACCGCCGACCGGACCAGGGCATGGTCGTCAACGAGCATGACGCGGAGTTTGCCGTCGAGTTCGCTCATGTTGCGCTCACGTTATCGCGCACGGGAACTGTCAGATCGACGCTCGTGCCACCTGAGGGCTCGCTTACGACCCGCAGGTCGCCACCCATCAGGCGCGCGCGCTCCTTCATGCCCTGGACGCCAAGTCCGCCGCCCGAGGTCTCTTCCGGCCGGAAGCCGCGCCCGTTGTCGACGATCGTCACGTGGAGCGTGCTGTCCTGAAAGTCTGCGGCCACGCGCACGACCGTCGCGTCGGCGTGTTTGCGGACATTCGTAAGCGCCTCCTGGAGCACACGCAGCGCTTCGACCTGGATGCGCGGCGGCAATGCCATGGGCAGATCCGCGGCCGAGAAATCGGCACGGACACCCGAACGTGCCGCGAAATCGTCGATCGTGCGCGACATCAGTTCCTCGAGCGGACGTTCGCGGTCTTCTGCCGCGCGCATCGTGACGACGGCCTGTTTCGCTTCGGCGATCGCCGAATCGATGGCCTGGGTTACCTCTTGAGCCAGCTCCTTCTGATCGTCAGGCACGTACTGCACCAGCCGCTCATGCTTCAGCTTGGCGAACCACAGGTCCTGGGAGAGTCCGTCGTGCAGCTCGCGCGCGAGGCGCGTCCGTTCTTCGAGCGTCGCGCGCTCGGCCTCTGACATGCGCAGCCGGTCGAGCGCTGCGTAGGCGCTGCGCAGCGCGCGCAGGTCGGATCGCGACTCGGCGTTGATGCCCGCGAACAGGACCACGAAGAAGGCCAGGCGGAGCGCCTCACTGGTCGTGACCAGGCCCCCGTACACGCCGGGGTAGAAGTAGAAGTGAATCTCGGCGAAAGCGCCAATGAGCATGGCCACTGCAAGATAGCCGTCGGCTACGGGACCATCGCGCAGATATGAGCGTCGATACAGGATGACACCGACCAGGAACAAGGCGGCGCTGATCGCCTGGATGAGCAGGGCGATGGAGGTCACGTCGGGCATGGCACCCGCGAAGCGCGGCTCGGTGATCATCTGCTTGATCCCGACAGGGCCGATGAATGGCGGCAGCAGGGTGTCGAATGTCGAGATCTGCTCGCGGACCAGGTAGAGCACCACGAGCGCCACGGTGAACGCGACGATTGGCACGAGCATCGTTCGCCGCGTTCGCGGCTGGCCGTGGAACATGTTCACGGCCGCGGCACCGCCTACGACGAGCAGGGCGCCGGCGACAAGTCGCGATATCGACGAGACATACAGCGGCAGCTGCTCCGGTCGGCCGAGCGACAGCCCGAAGTCGTCTTCGACCTTGAACACCGTCACCGCCACATTTAGCAGAGCGACCCAGGCAATGAGCAGGAAGGCGCTCGCCTGGAAGAGGCCCGCCAGGCGGCCGGCCTCGCGGTACCGTGCGAGCGCCAAAGCGGCCAGGCTGCCCGCGGCCAGCACAGTCAATGCGTTGATCGCTACGTCCGCTGAACGATCGACCAGCACAAAGCTGAGTGAGTTGTCCGCCAAAAATGCTGCAGTGGCCGCTAGCAGGATTACGGCGGTAACGGCGAGAACCAGATCGAGCCGGCGGATGGCGAATCTGTCGCGGCGCTCACGCAGCCGATCCATCTGGCGATGATAGGTCTGCCAGCGCGCTTCGCTGCTCAAGTCGCTGCTGCTCATCTTGTTCAAACAAAAGACTAGAGCCGGACCGCGCCCCAGCGCCGATCCGGCTCCCGTCTATTTCGCTCGTCAGCATCACCCCGCCGTGTAAGGGTGGCGCCGAGCTGAGATTATTTGGTTCGTCGCGAAGCCAGCCAGTGGCGGCGACAACGCATACGATGGGCCACGCTGCGTTTCGCGAATATCCGAAGGTGTACGGAATTAAGTACGGAGCATTGACTACGTACTGAGGCGCTACGTACCGCTCTCAAGGACTCGATATGGACCCGGCCCAAATCACAAGGCGTGCTCCCGAGTGGCAGGTTTGGGCCGCCCTCCTCGTCGTCTACATCGTCTGGGGCTCGACCTACCTTGCAATCAGCGTCGTGGACGAGACGATGCCGCCGCTGCTCGCAGCCGGCCTGCGCCACCTCACGGCTGGCACGATCATCTTCGTCTTGCTCCTTCTGACGCGAGGTGTCCGCGCGCTCCAGCTGTCGCGCGCGGAATGGCTAGGCGCGGGCTTCGTGGGCCTCTGCCTGCTGCTCGGCGGCAACGGTCTGGTCGTGCTTGCGGAGACAAGTGTCCCCAGTGGACTTACGGCGCTGATCATCGCCATCGTGCCGCTCTTCGTTGTCCTGCTCAGGCGCATCTTTGGCGAGCGGGTGAGGCTCGGGACATATGTCGGTGTGGCAGTTGGCTTCGTCGGAGTGGCTGTGCTGATCGTCCCGCACGGCCTGAACGGCACCGTCTCGACGCTGGGCATGCTCATGCTCATTGGTGCTTCGCTCAGCTGGGCAGTCGGAACCTTCTTCTCCAAGCGCGTGTCGCTGCCTCATGATCCGCTCGCGTCGACCGGAGGCCAAATGGTGGTCGGTGGGGGAAGTCTGTTGCTGGCTGGATTGCTGACCGGAGAGTCAGGGCAGGTGCAATTCGAGAGCTTCAGCACCAACTCGGTGCTCGCGCTGCTCTACCTGGTCCTGTTCGGCAGTGTCCTCGCGTACACCGCATACACGTGGCTTCTCCAGAGCACGACGGTCTCGCGCGTGTCGACCTATGCGTACGTAAATCCGCTGGTGGCGATAGTCCTCGGCTCGGTTCTGCTCGCCGAGCCTCTCGACGCGTTCATCGTGATTGGCGCAGCCATGATCGTGACTGCGGTCATCGTGGTGGTACGCACAGAGGCGACGAGGACGCCCGGGAACGACACAACAACCGTGACTGATTCCACGGCAGATGGCACTGACCGGCTGCAGGGCGCCGCAACGGACTGACTTGATCGCCCCGCTCGAGGTCAGTCGACGCGGAGGTCGGACAGCAGCGCTGCCAGCTCGCGAGCGTTGGTCGAGCCGTAGTTGGCGTAGCAATTGTTCATCAGCACGTGCAGGTCGCGGGTCTGCTTGCCCGCCTCCGCGAGCCGGGGAGCCCAGTCCGCTAGCTCGTCCCTGTCGTACAGGTAGCGAAAGCGCTCGGCGGGAGTGATGCCCTTCTTCTCCCAGTTGTCCGCGTTACGGCCGTGGAAACGCATCACGGCGAGATCCGGTGAAGTGACGGCGACAATTTCGGGCACGCTCGACTTGAAGCCCTGGGGCTCATCGACCATCACGAACGGCAGCTTGTTGTCAGTCAGGAAGCGCATCGTTCGGTCGCGGTTCTTGTCGTTGAACCACGATCCGTTGCGTAGTTCGACGGCGAAAGGGTGACCGCCCAAGCGCTCGCGTGCGGCCAGGATCTCTTCGCGCGACTCCGAAATGGGGAAGAACCACTTCGGATACTGGAGCAACACAGAGCCTAGCTGGCCGGCCATGCGCAGTGGCTCGAGGCCATCCATGAACATCTGCCACACCGCGTCGCGCACATCGTCAGGCATGTCGCGGGCGTAGATGCGCGCCTTGCCTGCCACCTCCGTGGGGAGCGCCTCGCGGATGACCTTGGGCAGGCGCTTGGTCTCGGTCGGCTGGCCGGTCATCAGCGCGTGTGCCTTGACGTCAAAGACGAAGTCGGGCGGCGTGCGCTCGCGCCAAAGCTCCGAAACGCGCGCGGTGGGCAATGCGTAGTACGTCGCGTCGATCTCGACGAGCGGAAACTGCGAGGCGTAGTAATTGAGCCGTTCCTCGGCCGTATCCGCGCCTTTCGGGTAGAAAACCGTGCCGGCGGTCATCGTCGGATCGGTCCACGAGGCCGTCCCAATCCGTACTGTGGCCCCACCGTCCGGTAGTTCGATCGGCTCAGCCGCGGCGTTCAAGACGTCCGCGGCGCGCGCGCCGGCGACGTCCGGACCGGGGTCGTGAACATTCGTGGGTTGGTCGGTTGGGGCCAGTTTGGCGTGTCTCCGTGTGGTCTGGGTGGGTAGCGCGATTGTCGCAGCGGGCGATCTTGCAGGTACTTCACGAAACCTGACGGCGACTGCCAAAACCGTACCGGACCGGGACGATTGGGCCAGCCGAATGAGAAGGTCCGGCGATGCCTTTTTCCGTCGCGGACCGTGACGATGCCGGGGCAATCATCGCCGTGGCATAGGTCACCTATCGATTCGTGCCGCGACTCCGTGTTTTGGACGAGAGGGGAACGGTCCGCCAATGCTTCATCGCGCAGTCGCGCGCGTGCGCCCATCGCCGCCGCTCTTTGTTTTGACCTTTGCCCTGCTCGCGATGCTTGGCATCCCTTCGGTCACGGCGGCGTATTCGCCCAGCCGTGGAAGTGGATCTGACAGCAACACCTGGGTCGTCAAGTACCGCACCGACTCCTCGAGGTATGCCGCGGCCGCAGCGGTAGGCAACTCCGGCGCCAAGGAGGTTGCCGAGATCCCCGAGCTGGACGCCCAGGTCGTCACCCTGCCTGCGGGCAGGGAAGCACAAACGCTCAACTCGCTGCGCCACGACCCGCGGGTCGTGTCAGTCGAGAGTGACGACTCAATGCAAGCGACATATCTGCCCATAGACCCGCATTGGACCCAGGAATGGGGCGCGCGAGCAGTACGCGCGCCGCTTGCCTGGAACGTCACCATGGGCACCGACAAGACGGTCATCGCGGTCGTGGACACCGGCGTTGACCCGCGTCAGCCGGATCTGAAGGGCAAAGTCCTGCGCGGCTGGGATTTCCAGAACAACGACTCCAATCCGATGGATGACAACGGGCACGGCACGGCGGTTGCCGGCGTTGCGGCCGCTGCCGTCAACGACGTTGGCATTGCCGGTATATGCCTTCGTTGCGTGATCCTGCCGGTCAAGGTCCTGAACAAGGCTGGCAGCGGCTCGTACTCGAACATCGCCGCCGGGATCATCTGGGCCGCCAAGCACGGCGCGGACGTGATCAACCTCAGCCTCGCCGGCCCTTATCCGTCGACCGTCGTCGGCGACGCGATCCGGTTCGCGCGCAACCACGGCGTCGTCGTCGTAGCTGCGGCTGGCAACGAAGGCTCGCGACACAAGTTCTATCCCGCGGCTTTCCCAGGAGTGATCAGCGTGGCCGCGACCAACAGCTCGGATCGCCTCTACAACTGGTCGAACCGCGGCACGTGGGTCAAACTCTCCGCGCCGGGTTGCGCATACACCGGATCCACCGGTCCCATTCGATGGACCTGGTGGTGCGGCACCTCGTTTGCGACGCCCATCGTTGCCGGAACAGCAGCGTTGATCAGGAGCCTGCGGCCGGGGTTGAGTCGCTCGCAGGTCGAGAAGATGCTGCTCACCTCAACCGTCAAGGTTCGTGGCGTGACCGAGGGTCGCATAGACAGCTACCGAGCGGTGAACAAGGCGAATGCCGTGCCGCTTCCGACTCCCACTCCTTCGCCGACACCGACGCAAACGCCGACCTCATCGCCTACAGCCTCAGCGATGCCGAGCTCCAGCCCGGCGGGCTGATCACCCCGAATACCGACTCCGGGCGCGCGAGTGGTCATTCGCCCGGAAAAAAAGGTGACGACCGAGGACTGATCTCTTTCCGTCACCTATCCGAGAAAGGACTGCCGACTCATCCGGCGGTCCTTTCTCTTTGTCCTGTGTCGCCGCCGCACAGCGCCTTCAGAAGATCTTTCCTGGGTTCAGCAGGTTGTCCGGATCGAGTGCGTTCTTGATCGAGCGCATCACTTCGACGGCGCGCGCGCCGCGCTGGAGCTCCAGCCATCGTTTCTTGGCCAACCCTGTTCCGTGCTCGCCGGTGACTGTGCCGCCCAGTTCCAGCGCGGCGCGGTAGATCTCATCGCGCGCGGCGTCGATCTTCCTCTCGGCGTCGGGGTCGTCGCGATCGAGCACGTAGGTTGGATGAAGGTTGCCGTCACCGGCATGGCCGAAGATGCCCACCGGCAGCTGATGCCGAGCGGCAATCTCGACGATGCGATCGATCATCTCGGGCACGTTGCTGCGCGGCACGCCCACGTCGTCCATCCGTGCGGCGCCGGCTCGCTCCAGTGAGCCATGGGCGCCGCGCCTCGCCTGGCGCAGCCAGTCGGCCTCTTGCGTGTCTGCCGAGACGAGGACCGAGGTTGCCCCGGCGGCAACGCACGCGTCCTCGGCCGTTTGTAGCTCCGTGGCCGCGGCCTCACCGCCGAGATCTGACTCGACCATCAGCATTGCCGCGGCCGTGCGATCAAGGCCGAGCTGATATGCGTCGTCGACCGCGGCGATGGTGAACGCATCCATGAGCTCAAGCGTGACGGGCGTCAAACCAGCCGCCGTGATGTTCGCGACACCCTGGCCGGCCGCTCGCACCGACGGAAAGAACGCCAGCAGTGTCAGGTTCGATGGCGGTTTGGGCAGCAGGCGCAACGTGGCTTGCGTGATCAGCCCGAGCGTTCCCTCGGAGCCAACAAAGACGTTCGTCAGGTCGTAGCCGGCGACGTCCTTCTTGTTCTTGCCACCGGTGCGGATGACCGACCCGTCGGCCAGCACAACCTCCAGTCCCATTACCCAGTCGCGCGTGACCCCGTACTTCACGCAGCGCAGGCCGCCGCTGTTCTCGGCGAGATTGCCGCCGATCGTGCACATCTCGAAGCTCGCGGGGTCGGGCGGATAGAGCAGACCGTGTTCGGCGACAGCACGGTTGAGGTCGGCATTGATCACACCGGGCTGGACCGTTGCGGTGAGATTGGCCGTATCGATCTCGACGATCGAGTTCATTTGCGTGAATACGACCGTGATGCAGCCGTCGACCGCCACCGCTCCGCCTGAAAGGCCCGTTCCCGCCCCGCGCGGCACGACAGGCGTCCGTGTGGCCCCCGCGGCCTTCACGATTTCAACCACGTCCTCTGTGGAGCGCGGAAAGACGACCAGGGACGGCAGTCCGGCCTGGAGAAAAGCCGTCTCATCGAATCGGTAGCTTTCCAGGTCTGCGGCCTCGTCAAGTACGCGCATTCCGGGCACCGACCCGCGCAGGGAATCGGCGAGTGAAGCCGTCGATGTCATCGTTGCAAGACTAAGCGGCGCACCGGATATTCTTGAGCGACTTTCTCGTCGACTTGTTTGCCCAGGGGTCCCAATGAAGATAGGTGTGGTGAAAGAGCGTGCGCCTAATGAACGGCGTGTCGCGCTCGTGCCGGATGCGCTCAAGCAGTTGATCGCGGCCGGTGCCGAAGTCCTGGTGGAGCAGGGCGCCGGCGATGGGGCGGCGATCCCGGATCGCCTGTACACGGACGCCGGCGCGCGTGTCGTCTCGCGCGCTGACCTGTACAAGGACGCTGACGTCGTCGCGCGTGTCCAAAAACCCGACGGCGCAGACGTCGACTCCCTGCGCGAGGGACAGGTGGTTGTCGGTGTCCTCCAGCCTTTGATCGATCCACAACTGATGCAAAAGCTCGCCTCCAGGAAGGTGACAGCGATCTCGCTCGACGCGATCCCGCGCACCCTGTCGCGCGCTCAATCGATGGACGTTCTCTCGTCACAGGCCAACGTGGGCGGCTATCGGGCCGTTCTGATGGGCGCCCAGGAGTACGGCCGTTACTTTCCGCTGCTGACCACCGCAGCGGGCACGGCCAAGCCGGCCAACGTCCTCATCCTGGGCATCGGCGTGGCCGGGCTGCAGGCGATCGCCACGGCCCGACGACTTGGTGCGATCGTCAAGGCATACGACGTCCGCTCCGAGACGAGGGAACAGGCTGAGTCACTCGGCGCCCAGTTCCTGGTGCTGAAGTCGGTCGCAGATGCGTCAGGCAGCGGTGGCTACGCCCGCCAGCTGACGCCCGAAGAGCAGGCCGCGCAACAGGAGGAGCTGAACGGCTACATAGCGGGCATGGACGTGGTCATAACCACTGCCCAGGTGCCCGGCCGCAGGCCACCGCTCCTCGTCACGGCCAAAGCCGTCGAGGGAATGAAACCCGGATCCGTGATCGTCGACATGGCGGCTTCCACGCTTGGCGGCAACGTCGAGGTTTCCAAGCCTGACGAGACGGTCGTCACCGACAACGGCGTGACCGTTCTGGCGCCGACGAACCTGCCGGCGACGATGCCGGCGGGCGCGAGCCAGTTCTACGCACGCAACCTGTCGACCTTCCTCCTCCATTTCATGAAGGACGGCGCCATGGCTTACGACCCGGCCGACGAGATTCAAGCGGCCACGGTCATCACGCGCGACGGAGAAGTCGTGCAGGAAGCAACGAAGAAGCTTCTTCAGCCGGCCGCCACGGAGGCAACCAAGTGAGCACCGAGCTACTCAATGCGCTGGCGATCTTCCTGCTGGCAATCCTCGTCGGCTTCGAGGTCATCAGCAAGGTTCCCGCGACCCTGCACACGCCACTGATGTCGGGCGCCAACTCGATCCATGGCATCGTCATGGTCGGAGCGATGCTCATCGCGGCCGCAGCGGACAACTGGTTCAGCTACCTGCTTGCATTCATCGCCATGTTCTTCGGCGCGGCCAACGTCGTTGGCGGCTACGTGGTCACGGACCGAATGCTCCAGATGTTCCGACGGCGCGAGCCGGCGAAGGCGCCAGCCGAGACGGCGAGCGCAGCGGCCGGCGCCGGTGCCTCTGGCGCCGGGGAGGGCAAGTAGGCCGTGTCGGACCAGTGGATCTACACCATCGTCTTCCTGTGCTGGCTCGCGGCGGCCGCGGCCTTCGTGCTTGGCCTGCACCTGATGAACAGCCCGGCGACGGCCCGCCGCGGCAATCAGCTGAGCGCTGCCGGCATGACCCTGGCCGTTGTCGTCACGTTCCTTTGGCTGCTGACCCCGGGTAACTTCGTCCGTCCAGGCGGCATGGGCGTGACCGCGATTGCCATCATCCTCATAGGCTTCGTCCTTGGCGGCGGCTTCGGCCTGTATCTGGCGCGTAGCGTCGCGATGACGGCAATGCCGCAGCTCGTCTCGCTGTTCAACGCAGTTGGTGGCGGGGCGGCGGCGCTGGTCGCGATTGACGATTACGTCCGCATCGTCGGCACGCCCGATCTGTCGCCGTCCACGGCGATCTTCGTCGTTCTTGGCGCGGTCATCGGCAGCGTCACCTTCTCCGGCTCGCTGATTGCAGGCGGCAAGCTGCAGGGCATCGTCCCGGGCAAGCCGATCACGTTCCCAGGCTCGCGCCTGGTGACGGCCCTGACCGCGATCATTGCGGTTGCAGGACTGATCGTGCTCGTGCTGGCCGCGGCCGGAACGATCGCGCTGAGCACGGAGATCCAGCTCGCGATTCTCGGCCTCGTCGTGCTGTCCGGACTCGTGTTCGGCATCACGCTCGTGCTGCCAATCGGTGGCGCGGACATGCCGGTGGTCATCTCACTGTTGAACTCGTTCACCGGCACTGCAGCCGCAATGGCCGGCTTCGTGATCAATAACCCCGTTCTGATCATCTCGGGCGCGCTGGTGGGTGCCTCGGGCGCAATCCTGACCAAGCTCATGGCCGACGCCATGAACCGCTCGATCGTCAACATCATGGTTGGTGGCTTCGGGACGGGCGACGCCGCCGCCGGCGCTGGCGCCGGCGGCGTCGAAGGTGGCTCAATCCGCGAGGTCAGCCTCGACGACGCGGCCATCCAGCTGGCATATGCCCAGAAGGTGATCATCGTCCCGGGTTACGGCCTTGCGGTGGCCCAGGCGCAGCACGCCTGTCGCGAGCTGGCGGACCTGCTCGAGCAACGTGGCGTCGAGGTCTCGTACGCAATCCATCCGGTGGCCGGGCGCATGCCCGGGCACATGAACGTCCTGCTCGCGGAGGCGAACGTGCCTTACCCGCAGCTCAAGGAGATGGACGAGATCAACCCCGAGTTCGAGCGAGCCGACGTGGCACTCGTCGTTGGCGCCAACGATGTGACCAACCCGGCGGCGCGCTCCAACCCATCGAGCCCCATCTACGGCATGCCGATCCTCGATGTCGACCATTCCCGCTCGATCATCGTCATGAAGCGCTCGATGCGGCCAGGCTACGCGGGCATCGACAACGAGCTGTACACGAACCCCAAGACGGGCATGCTCTTCGCCGACGCGAAGGACGGCCTGACCCAACTGGTCGCCGCGGTCAAGCAGCTCTAAGACCGGCGGGCCGTCAAGGCGGGACAAATATCGATGTGGTTGTTCCTTTCCGCCGATTGTGGCGGCGCGCGACGGCATCTGCATCTGATGGTGCCTCGGAGCGGCCGCACGGTGGCGTCCAGGGCGTGAAACCGTGGTCTGACCGGCCGGTTTCAGGCCGAGTTGCCGGAGTTGAGTCGGCGCATCGCCGATTTCGGCTCAAATCGAACAATTTGGTTGAATTCGGCCTTGTTGAATTCGCTGCGTAGCGCGATGCCGCCTCGCAGTGCGGCCCGTGCCCAGCCGTCGGACCGACCTATCCTGTCAGCCATGCGACGCAGGCTCGCGCTGCTCGGGATTGCCATTTTGCTGGTGGTCGGGCAGCTGCTGCTGTTTGCCGGCGTCGCCGCCGCCGCCGAGATCGACTCGAACGGACCGCTGACCCAGATCTTCGTCACGCCCGACCTTTCATGCCAGGTCGCCCACGTCGGCGACGAAGCATTCGAGCTTTTTGGCAGCGAGGTCGGGTCGTGCGGGACGTTTCTTGCCGTCAACAACACGGTTTTTGGCCCGAGCGCCGGCTACGCCACGTCCGTGCCCTTTACCCCACAGGCACAGACGCAGATCGCGGGCTCAGGCTCGAGCGGCGACCCGCTGCATGTTGTCACCGTCGCCGACGCCGCCGAGGCAGGCATCCGGATCCAGCAGACCGACAGCTACGTGATTGGATCGCAGTCGTATCGGACGGACATCCAGCTGACCAACGGCGGGCCGAACACAGTCACCGGGATCCTGTACCGCTACGGCGACTGCTTCCTGCAGAACTACGACACGGGCTACGGGCGAGTCGATGCCGGTGCGCCGGCGTGCATCGTCGACCCTTCGCAGGGTCAACGGATCGAGCAGTGGACCCCGCTCACCGCCGGTAGCCACTATTTCGAGGGCTACTACGGCGATGGCTACGACCTGATCGGCCAGCAGGTCCAGTTCACCGACACCTGCGTGTGCGACCAGCTCGTTGATAACGGAGCTGGTCTTTCCTGGCCGATCAGCGTAAGCCCTGGGCAGACGGCGACGTTCTCGCACGAGACCTATTTCTCGCCGACTGGTCGCGCCCCGGTGACGACCTCGTTCAACCAGTCGGTACCGGATCCCACGCAGCTCAATCTCGACCCGGTCGTTGTCGTGACGAACGTTGTGGCCACGGCCGGAGTGATCCTGCTCGTGCCGTTCCCGTCGGCCCTTTTCAACGCCACGCTCGAGGACAACTACGACGAGGTGATGGCGGGTGTAAACAGGCTGGGCCGCCGAACTCGGGCAGGTTTGGCGGCCCTGATCACGCGGCTCCGGGTGCTGATGGCAAGCCGTCGGCAGTCCTCGGCGACAGCTAGCGAGCACCCGCTGGGGGGGCCGCTGCCCGGCGAGTCGCAACCAGCCGGAGCGCCCGGGCCCGAGATGTCGCCACGAGCGACTGCCTTGGTCGAACCCTCCGTTTCGACCGAGTCAACGCCCACGCCGGCTCCGACGGCGGATCAAGTCGAGCATGATGTGTGGAGGACGCCCCTCGGAATAGTCGGCTTTATCGTCCTCAGCGCGCTGCTCTACGCGTTCCTGGATCCGACATTCGGCTTCAGCCTGACGTCGCTCGCGACTTTGCTCGGGCTGTCGATCGGGCTGCTCGTCATCCTCGTGGCCTACGGCACGCCCATCGCGCTCTTCTCTCGTAATCACCATCTTGGCCTGAGCATCCGTGCGTTGCCGGCAACCCTCGCAATCGCTGTCATCTGCGTATTGGTCAGTCGGCTGTCCAACTTCCAGCCGGGCTATCTCTATGGCCTGGTAATCGGCTTCTTCTTCATTCATGAGGTCAGCGAGGACATCGAAGGCCGGGCCGAGGCGGTCGCAGCAGGAACGTCGCTGGTGGCGGCACTGATCGCATGGATCGTGCTTGCCCTGCTGCGCGGCAGCGGCAACACGGACGCATTCACCAACGCGTTGCTCCAGGCGTCCACTGTGACTGTCGTGGTGGCCGGTCTCGAGAACGCGGTCTTCGCGATGCTGCCACTGCGCTTCCTCCCCGGCGCAGCGGTCAAGGAATGGAATTGGCTCGTCTGGGCCGCACTTATCGGCCTGGGCGTGTTCGGCTTCGTCCAGGTCCTGCTCAGCCCGGCGGGCGGTGGTGTTGGCTACCTGGCCGACCCGACCCAGACGTCCTTCTTCACCATGCTCGTGCTACTGGTTGTGTTTGCCGTCGTATCCGCGCTCTTCTGGGGATGGTTCCGGTTCCGGCCGGATCCCAACCGGACGGAGGGCCAGGGTCTGTGAATGACAGGGTCGAGCTCCAGACTGAGGTCGAGGCGCGGCGCGAGCTGGTATTTCCGCTCGTTGCCACGGCCGACGGCCTGAGCCGCTGGCTCGATGCGGCAACTTTGGACGCGCGGGTCGGCGGGGAGCTTCATGTGACCCTGAGGGATGCGCAGGCCGTCGGCCGCGTCATCGCCCTCGATCCGCCTCAGCACATCAGCTATGCCTGGGACTGGGTGGCACGACCACTGGGCTCGAACAGCGTCGTTGCATTCGACGTCATCGACCACGGCGCTCGAACGTGGATCACGCTTCGCCATGTGGGCTTGCCGTCTCCGCAACAAGTGGCACTCCATGACGAAATGTGGCGCTACTGGCTCAAGCGTTTCGACGAAGCGTGCCGAACGCTCGAACACACAGCCATGGGTGTTTGATGCTCCGGCGCCTCAACAGATGAGAGCGGAACGTAAACCTGGCTTGCGACGGCCCCTTGCCGCGACCGGTCATCCGTTGATCCGCCTGGCCAATTACGCACTGGCCACCGCGGTGGCATTCGGCTGCCTGGGCTGTATCGGTGGTGGTTCGCCGCACAACGTGATGCTCACTATTGCGAACGCCTCGGGCGACGCGGCGATGGTTTCCTGGTCGAGGCCCGGACTGTTGGGCACGCCGCTGTTTCCCGACACGGGCACAGATCGGATCGAGGCCTGCAACCAATATCTCAACGGCTTTGGGGCCGGGCACAACGAGGTCTCCATCAGTGCAGGCGATCAGACGCTCAGCCTGGTCTTCAATCCATCGAGCACCGACCAGATCAATCGCTACGTCCTGATCGCATCTGACGGGAGCATCACGGAGGTTGATCAGGCGTCAATGCCGACGAGCGGCTGCGGAATGATCTCCTAGCGGATCAGCGCTTCGCCCCAAGCTGTCTCGACGCGCGCTTCGATGACGCCCAGATCCCCGGCAACGAACTGAAGCGGTAGATCGTTCGGGCCGAGCCAATCGCGGTGCACCGCTTCCGAGCCGCTGATCGTCAGCCCGGCAAACCTCGTCGGCGCGCTCGCGTGCCCGACCTGCGTGTACTTCGCCATAAATCGGCCCGCGCGGTCGCCATTGTTCGGGTAGTCGATGAAGAAGGGCAGGTTCGGAACCCCGCTGACCGTCCGCCAACCGCGCAGTGTTCCGTCGGGTTGCGCCAGTGTGTAATCGAAGATCTCGATTCCCAGTCGGTCGGATACCGAGTCGAGGTCGTCGACGAGCACGCACCAGCTGAACAGACCAAAGCCGCGCGCTTCGCACTCCAGGACGGCCTTTCCGTCCGGTCCGGTCCGGGCAGCCTCACGATCCTCGATCTGCAGAATTTCCAAGCCCTGCGGCGGCAGAAATGGCACGAACCAATGACGCGTACCGGCGCGTGGGTAATACATGCCCCGCTCCGCGCCCAGGCCGAATTCCTCCTGCAACTCCGCTGCCTTGCTCTCGGCATTCGCGGCCAGCATGGCCACGTGGTCGATCTGCATTTCGACTACTTGTAGAGCGCGGCTGCTCGCGATAGCTCGGTGGCGACATCGTCGCGCAGCACGGCCGGCTCAAGGACCTCGCAGTCGGCACCCCAGCCCATGATCCAGATCCGAATCTCGCGCAGGCCGGCGACCGTGGCGCGCCAGAGCATCGATCCGTCCGTCTGCAATTCTGTTTCCTGTGACGGGTGCCAGCGCGTCTCGGCCGCGCGCTTGGCAACCGCCGGCGCGAAACGGATCACCACGCTGAGCAGCTCTTCGTCGGCCATGACGTCCCACGCGCGTGCAAGCTCGGCAGCGGCTGAATAGCCTTCCACCGGCTCGAACGTCGACGGTGTCAGCGACGCCGTCAAGATCCGTTCAACCTTGAACGTGCGGCGTGCCTTCCGGCTCTCGTCCCAGGCGAGCAGATACAGAGCGTGAGTCAGTGCTGACGGCTCGATCGCCAGCGGATGGACCTTTGCTTTTCGACTGCCCTTGGAAGAGTCGTAGACGCCCGCGTCGTATTCGATCTCGACGATTCGCTGCTTCGCCCAACCTTCGGCCAGGACGCGGAAGACGTTCGTGAAGCGCGGGTTGGGCGGCGTCCGGCTGAACACGTCGACCGTCGCCTCGATATGCGCCGCAAGAACGGGCGGCAGGATCTGGGCGATCTTCACCAGCGCCCCGATCAATTCCGTGTCGTGCTCATCACTGACCTTGGCCAGCAGCCGTGCGGCCAGAAAAAGAGTCGTGGCCTCGTGCAATGTCAGGGCCAGTGGCGGCAGAAAAGCGCCACTCTCCAGCCCGTATCTGCCGCCGTCCTGCCAGATGGGCAGCCCGGCATCCGAGTCCATCGAGTCCAGGTCGCGATAGACCGTTCGCTTCGAGACGCCGATTCGGTCGGCCAGGTCCTGGGCCGACAGACCGTCAGGGTGATCGGACAGGAGCATCGCGATACGCAGGTAGCGCGCTGCCTTGTCCCATTTCGCCCCGCCGCGATCGACGATTGTGTTCACGCCGTCAAGTTAACGCGTATGGCGCCTGCCGGGCACGGTTCCGCGCGGGCGTGTCACGAGCTTCGGCCTACCATCGCTGCGAATATGAGCCGTCGCATGAACTGGGTCGTGACGACCCCAGCAGCCGCGCGGATTCCGCGCACCGACTCTCGGCCCTTCGTGAGCATGCTTACGGACTGGGGCGCGCGCGATCCCAGCGCGGCGATTTGCCATGGCGTGGTGCTCAACATCATCCCCGAGGCGCTCATCGTCGACATCACCCACGAGATCGAGAAGTACAACATTCGCCACGGGGCCCTGATGCTCTGGTCGGCCCTGCCATATCTACCCGTCGGCGCGCACATGGCGGTCGTCGACCCGGGCGTCGGGACGCCGCGCCGTCCGATCGCTATCGAGACGGCGCGCGGCGACACGCTCATCGGGCCGGATAACGGTCTGCTCATTCCCGGCGCTGAACGACTGGGTGGCATCACGCGCGTCCATCTCATCCACAACATCGAGTACCGATTGCCCGTGATCAGCTCCACGTTCCATGGCCGCGACCTGTTCGCTCCGGCCGCCGCGCACCTTGCCCTGGGCGTGCCGATCGAGTCGATCGGTCCTGAGATCGACCTTCACGAGCTCGTCCAGATCGACTGGCCTCCGGTCGTGGTGCGTGAGGGCGAGCTCGAATCGACCGTCATCTATGCCGACACCTTCGGCAACCTGAAACTGGCCGGACTTACCGCGGACCTCGTCGCAGCGCTCGGCGTCCTGGAGCCTGGCGACCGGTTGGAGGTTCGGCTCGGCACCTCGAGACGAGTGCGCGCGATGCCCTGGTCACCGACTTTTGGCGACGTGCCCGAGGGAGCACACGTCGTCCTCGAAGATTCGTACGGACGCCTGAGCATCGCCCAGAACCAGGGCAATGCGGCCGACTCGCTGAAGGTGACCGAGGGAAGCACGATCACGATGCGCCGCGCGCCGGTGCCGGAGCTGCCGGCGCAGTCGGAGCCAGAGGCTGCGACGCTGGATCAGGCCGCGGAGTAGTTCTTAAGCTCGACTGGAACGGTGGGCCGGAACTCCGTCGCGAGCGGAAGGCCCTCGACGGCCGTGGCGATCTGATCGCGGCCGCTGCGCTTTGCCGCGTAGCAGGCACGGTCGGCCGCGATGATGACGGAAGTTGCGTCGTGGCCATCCTTGGGATAGACCGCGATGCCGACCGAGCAGCTGACCACTACGGGCGTGCGATGCGTTTCGTTGAGCGCGCCAATGGCAGCGTGGATCTTCTCTGCCACGGTGCGCGCGCCGCTCAGGCCGGTGCCGGGCAGCAGGACGGCGAACTCGTCGCCACCGAAACGGAACACAAGATCGGACTCGCGACACGAGTTGCGCAGCTCGCTCGCAACCAGCTTGAGCATCGAGTTGCCGGCCTGGTGACCGAGGTGGTCGTTGTAGCGCTTGAAGAAGTCCAGGTCGACCATGAGCATCGAGAACCTGGCGTGCTGGTCGACAAGGCGCTCGATCTGGTCGGTCAACGCACCGTGGTTCCACAGGCCGGTCAACTGATCAGTCTCTGCGCGCAGCTCGACCGCACGATGGGCGGCGGCGTTGCGCAGTGCGATCGAGACATGGCCGGCAAAGAGCTTGACCAGGTCGAACTCCTCGTTGGAGAAGTTGGCGGTCTCGCCGAGGCGTTCGATCATCAGCTCTCCCTGGATGCCCTCGCCGCTGCGCAAGGGTGCGACGATCAATGCGCCGGGATGCGGGGCCGGATCCTCGAAGTGGAGCACGCGTGGATCGGCCAGCTCGTCCTGCACGAGCTGCGCTTCGCCGGAACGCATCGCTGCGCCGCTGATGCCCTTGTCATCCGGAATCTCTGTCGCAAGGAACTGCTCTGCGTAGACGCCGCGGGCGAAGATCGTCCTGAAGCAGTGCGCGGCTGAATCGTGGACGGAAACGGTGATGTTGTCGACGTGGATGAGCACCTGCAGGCGCGTGGCGATCTCTTCAAGCAACGTTTGCGTATCGAGCGTGGTCAGGATCGACTGCGTGACGCGCAGGAGCTCGCGTTGGCTATTGAGCTGGCGGGCCAGTGCCTCGGACTGGGCACGCAGCCGTTCCGTCGCGTCCGCGTTGGCCATCGCCTGGGCAGCGATCGAGGCATAGATCTCGAGCACGCGCAGGTCGTCAGGCCCGAACTGGTTCAGACCCAGCTTCGCGAGCACTATGACACCGATAACGTCGTCGTCGAAGAGCATCGGGGCCAACAGCAGCGACTCATCGAGGTCGTCATCCGTGCCCGGGATCGTCTGCGTCCGGAAGTCACCGGCGGCATCGCCGAGGTTCTGCGCAACGCCGTGGCGCGCCACCCAGCCTGTGATTCCCTCGCCGACCTTCAGTCGGAGCTGCTCGCCATCCTCCGTCTCGTACTCGCCCACCTCGCCACGCCAGGCAACCGGGACGCAGTCCTCGCCATCGAGTCGGTAGACGCGGATGTTGTGGCAGGCAATGAGCTGGTTGAGCTCCGTGCAGATGGTCTGACCGATCTCATTGACCGTGCGCAGACGTGTCAGTCGGGCGCCAAGCTGTTGGATCGAGTGCAATTGCGCGGCCCAGGTGGCCATCCTGTTGTAGTTCTCCGCATTGCGCACGACCGTCGCCCCCTGTTCGGCGATCTGCGTGAGCAGCTGGACGTCCTCGTTGGTCCACGTCCGGCGTTCGTCGAAGTACAGGCACAGCGCTCCCATCGGACTGCCGTCTTCTGACTCGAGCGGTGCCACCGTGACCGTGTTGATGCCTTCGCGCAGAAATGCCTCGCGCAGCTCCTTGGCGCGCGGATCGTCGCCGATGTCCTGGATCGAAACGACTTGGTGCTTGTCAAACGCGATTGCCGCGACAGGTCGTTGCGTCGCGTGTTCGAGCGCCTGACAGTATTCGTCGGAGAGGTTGATGCGCGCCGCGGGCCGGTAAGTGCTGCCAGCAACGCGCGTGAAAACCGCGGCGCGATCCGCGCTGAACAGCTCAGCTGTGCTTTCGACGAGCTGCGTCAGGACGTGATTTGGATCGAGCTGCCGGCCGAGCTCCGTGCCAACGGCAAGCAGCAGATTCGCGCGCCGGCGCTTCTCGTTTGCATCGGCCATGGCGGCCGCCGCGGCATCCCGCCGGCCCGCGCGAGTAGAACCCGCCGATGCGTTCTTGATGAAACGCGCCAGATCCGTTTGACGGTAGCGCCGATCGCCGCGACTGTTGATGCGCAGGCATGGCAAAACGCCTTGCTGCGTCCACGTGCGGACGGTGTTGGCGTGAACTCCCAAGTACCTGGCCGTCTCGCTGACGGTCAGGTACTCATCGTGACGGGCAGTTCTGATGTCCGATCTCCGAGGTAAGAACTGTCAAAAAAGACAACTTGATAAGAGCGACGGGCCGAGCCTACCGGTGGTCCGTGCTCGCACCAGTGGCACAAAGGTCCTGCGCAGCGTCCCACTACGGTGCATTGGCGCACCTCATTCGTGTGGGCAGCGCTACTCCGAACGTACACGGTAACTAGGTCTTTGGGTCGGCTGCCACCAACGACGGGTAGGGGTTGAAGGCATCCACCTGGCGATCCTCACCGACAGGCGTCCAGTCGATCAGGAACGGCGCGCGCAGCTCGAAATGGAGCTGCGGTGCGACGTTCTGCGCATCGCCGGTGCGCCCCAGCGCGCCGATGACCTGGCCGCGCGACACATGTTGGCCGAGCGCGACCCACACGTTGGCGAGATGAACCATCACCGCCGAGTAACCGTCGCTGGTGGATTCATCGCTCTGTACGACGACGGTCAGTCCGTATCGGTCCGGGTGCCACGGTTGCCACTTCGTTGCCGGGTCGATGACCGTGCCGTCGAAGGGCGCCAGTACTGGCTCGCCTTCGGGCGCATAGATGTCGATTCCGTCGTGCAGCCTGACCAGCTGACCGTTTGCCTTGACCCTCGCATGGTTGTATGGATCAGGAGGGCCGTCGCGCTTGTCCAGGTAATTGTCGCGATAGTGGTAATCCGTGTCGCGGCGAAGGGGGAAGCCAATTTCGATTACCTGGCCGTGCAGATCGAACTGGTCGGCAGATCGCGGAGCGACGTCTCCGGCCGGTGGCGCAGTCTGGCTGGGTGCCTGGGTCAAGGTCGGGGCGCTTCGAGTTGCGGCGGGCGTTGGGCTCGATTGGGCACTTGGCGAAGGAGTCGACGACGGACGGCTGGTTGAGCCAGGTGAGGAGCTCGCAGCTGCGACGCGGGCAGGCACGGCGGACGGAGGCAGGCTGGCCGGTGGATCGCCACGCTGCCCGCCGAAGATGACCATCGCACCGATCAAGCCGACAAAGACAACCATCCCGACGATGACGATCGCGGCGATCGGCCATCTCCGTGACGGCTCGTCGACGCGATGCGCCATCTGCTTGTTCATCACGCCCGGCGGCTGACCCTGATGTATGCGTACGTGGCCAGGATCGTGAGGGTTCCGACACCAAGCACGAAGACGATGGCCAACAGTGGCGCGCCGATTCGGTTCGCACCTTCGCCGGCTCGCGGGTCGAGCGGGTCGATGATGACATCGGACGCGCCCGGGGTGACGGCCGGTGATGGGTCGGCGCCAAGGACGGGCGCGACCGCGCTGAAAGACAGCGTGAGCGCCAGAAACACGGCAATGACGAGACCACGGAACACCGCTCCGAGGCTACACCGGAACGATCAGATCGCTGCGATAGCTGCGACGGCCGCGGCCACCAGGAGCAGAACCGCGAGCACAAGTAGACCCGCAGCCGTCACAACTCGCCCTCGTTGCCCTGACGCGAGGACGCGCATCGCCGCCGGCGCCTCGAGGGTTGTGACGATCAACGGCCGCCCGGCGCCGGCGGTCATCGTCGGCTGGCCGTTCAAGTGCACGGGCGTGCCGCAGACCGTGGCGTGTTCCACGGCCGAGACCTGTTCGATAACGAGTCGCGCGGCTGAATCCGGGGCGGGCAGGTCGTCGACTCCTGTGACAGTCTCCCTGGGCAGGTCCGAGACAGTGCCGGTCGATTCGCGGGGAATCGCGACGAGGCCCTCGGCGATCGCGCTCTCGTCAATGGCGATGAATTCGCCGCGCGTCTCCACTCCGAATGGCACGGCCTCGCGCTGGTCGGCGATCGAACGCCACCTGCCCTTGGAGTCCGCGATGTCCACGCGCTTGTGGCGATAAACGAGCGGCCGATCGTTCTCGTCCGGGAACTCCTCCTCGCTCGAGATGCGGCCGTAGACGCGGACGTAGCGCGGCGCCCCCGCAGCGAGCTCGATGGCCTCGGCAATCTCGACGTGGGGCGCCGCCGCCAGGAGTCGGCCGACGCGGTAGCGCGATCCAAGCGACCGGAGCAGTAGCAGCGCAATAGCGGCCGAGACCACGGCCGCGGAAAAGAGGATCGCCGGCATCAGGGCAAGCAAAAACCCGAAGGAACCTTCACGAGGCGTGGACCTTGATGTGATCTCGGTCGCTAGCTTCGCTTCTGGCCCCTCCGGGCTGGTGCGAACAGTAGGGCCGTCCGGTAATCCCGGTCAACCAACGTTGTCCACCAAAAGCCAAGGACTTGCCAAATCTTTCCACCGTCCGTCCACATTGATGGACAGGTCGCGTGATCATGCGGCCTGACCGGTTTTGGCATCGAGGTAGACGTGGGCGCCGCCGAATGTCGTCAGATCCAATCGGCCTGCGACCAGTTGTGCGTCAGAGATGACGTCGGAATGGGCGGCGCGCCAGGCAACCGTGCCGTCCGGTCTCAGCGCGATCGTCTCGAGCTCAGTCTGGACGATGACGTGCTCGAGACGAGCCGATGCCAGGATCGCGACGGTGGGCGTGCCGCTCTTGTGTGACCAGCGCAACTCGCCGCTGCGCGCATCCAGGCCGTACACGAGAAAGCCGTAGCGCACCACCAGCAGCCCGGCCGTATCGACCAGCACAGCGTCAGGTGCATCGAAGATCTGCGAGGCGAAACGCGCCGTCCAATGTCCCGTGGGACCTTCGATCCGCAGCTCGGCGCGGCACTGCCGGTCTGGATTGGGGTCGGCAAGCGGGCCGAAGTCGTTGAGCGTGCCGGCTGCCTCCGAAATGCCGAAGACCTCGTCGGCCTGGCCGCTGCCGGCCCACCGATACCGGGCGGCGAAGCCGCCGGGATACTGGACAGAAAGGCGCTGAACTTCTGCCGTCACGCCCCGCTGTGCGCGCCCGCGGTCCGTTCGCCGATGATCGGCTTGCTGTCGATCGGCTCACTCGCAATCGGCGCGACGTTGGCGTTCGACAGCATGCGCAAGGTTGCGGGCGTTACCGCGAACACCGTATTTGCCGTGCCTGCGGCAGCCCAGAGGGTGCCAAACCGTCCAAGGTCGGGGTCCATGACAGTGCGAATTGGTCGAACGTGTCCGAACGGAGGTATGCCACCGATCGGAAAGCCCGTAAATGTGTGCGCCTCCTCAGCCGACGCCCGTCGCATGCGCACCTCCGATAGAACTGCCGCCAAGAGCGACAAGTCCACTCGGTTAGCGCCACTGACCAGTACCAGGCATGGATCAGGGCCGTCATCGCGGTCCGCGACGAATACGAGACTCTTGACGATCTGACCCACCTCCGCGCCCACGGCGCGTGCGGCGTCCTCGGCCGTGTGCGTCGTCTCCTCGAACACGACGATATTCAGCGCGACGCCCTTTCGGGCGGCAGCATCGAGCACACGCTGAGACGCAGACGGGATCTCGGGCACGGTCCGGAGTCTAGCCAAATCTTTCCCGGACGTAGAATGGCTGCAGCTCGAATACGGGACAGGGGAGCGCCACTCCGGCGCTGAGAGTGCGGCTTGCCGCAGACCCTAGGAACCTGATCTGGTTCGTACCAGCGAAGGGAGTCACCTTCTTGAAAGCCTTGATCGTTGCCGACGGTGATGTGCCGTCGCGTGTCGCGCTCGACCGCCTCCTTGGATCCGGTCAACCCGACCTTGTCGTTGCCGCCGACGGCGGTGCGTTGAAGGCGGTCGCGCTGGGGTTCAGGCCAAGCGTTGTCGTCGGGGACTCCGATTCCCTGGCGCAGTCCGCGGCCGACCATCTCCGCGCGAGTGGTGTCGAGGTGATCGTCCATCCGACGGCGAAGGACCAAAGCGACACGGAGCTGGCCGTGGCGGAGGCCGTCAGGCGTGGCGCGACTTCGTTGCTGATCGTGGGCGCGTTCGGTGGGTCCCGGCTGGAGCACACGATCGCCAATCTCCTTTTGCTGGCGATGCCCGAGCTCCTGGATCGCGAGGCGGTGCTCGCGGACGACGCCAGTGACATTCGCCTGGTCGACGATCGCGCGTCGCTGACCATCGAAGGGCAACCCGGCGACTTTGTGTCGCTCTTCCCGCTCGCGCCGGTCGTCGAAGGAGTCACGACCGCCGGGCTTGCCTATCCGCTGCACGACGAGGCACTGACGCAGGGTCCGGCACGAGGCTTGTCAAACGTGATGAACCAGGCAAGCGCGACGATCAGCGCACGCAACGGACGGCTACTCGTCGTCCACACGAGGAACGGACAGTGAAACGACTGGTTCAATCGACGGCGATCGTTCTGATCGTGGCTGCCTGCGCTGCGCCGGCGAACACGCCTATTCCGATTGTTTCGCAACCACCGAACGCCACCACGCAGCCGACTCCCACGCTCTCGCCTGCCAGCCCTAACCCGACTGCGCCTGCCAGCGCAACGCCGACATCGGCGCCCTCGCTCGGTGGGGAGGTCACGCTGGTTACTCACGACTCGTTCGCCGCGAGTGATTCGGTAATCGCCAATTTCGAGGCGCAGACAGGCCTGAAGCTCAACGTTCTCAAGGGCGGCGACGCTGGGGCCATGGTCAACCAGGCGATCCTGACCAAGGACAACCCGCTGGGCGACGCCCTCTACGGCGTCGATAACACCTTCCTGTCGCGCGCCCTGGATGCCGGCATCTTCGTGCCGTACGTGTCGCCCGCAGCGTCCGAACTCGGCTCACAGTTCAAGCTCGATACCCAGAATCGCGTGACGCCGATCGACTTCGGCGACGTCTGCGTGGTTTACGACATCCAGACGACCGCGTCACTGCCGGCCTCCATCAATGAGCTGACCATGCCGGCATACAAGGGCAAGCTCGTGGTCGAGAACCCGGCGACGTCATCTCCTGGACTCGCCTTCATGCTCGCGACGATCGTCCGCTTTGGCGAGTCGGGCTCGTACACGTGGCTCGATTACTGGCGCGACCTGCGTGCCAACGACGTCTTCGTCGCGAACGATTGGGACGATGCCTACTACACCGAGTTCTCCGCTGGCGGAGGCGGCGGCAAGTACCCGTTTGTCGTCTCGTACGCCACGGATCCCGCCGCAGACGTGGTCTTTTCCGGCGACGAGTCGGCAACTCCAAGCGTTCAGAAGCTCGACGACGGTTGCTTCCGCCAGATCGAGTTTGCGGGGGTCCTGGCAGGAGCCAAGAACCCGGCCGGTGCCCAGGCGTGGATCGACTTCATGGCATCGCCGGAGTTCCAGTCGGACATCCCGCTGAACATGTTCGTCTTCCCGGCGAATCTCAGCGCCCCGGTTCCGGAGGTGTTCGCCCAGTACGCGGCCCAGGCCACCGACCCGCTCACGATGGACCCGGCAACGATCGCCGCAAATCGCGACCGATGGATCCAGCAGTGGACCGACACGGTTCTGCACTGACGTGACCAGTCGCCTGGCAACGCCGCTGCTGGCGGCGCTGCCACTCGCGTTCCTTGGCGTCTTCTTCGTCTTTCCGGTCGTTTCGATCCTGGCTCTCGGCCTGGCCCCTGGGGGCGATCTCGACCTGCGCGCCGCGCTGGACGTCCTGGCGCAGCCGTTCGTGCTCGAGGTTGCCTGGTTCACGCTTTGGCAGGCGGTCTTGTCGACCGCGTTGACAGTGCTGATTGCGCTGCCCGGTGCGTACGTCTTTGCGCGTTACGACTTTCCCGGGCGGCGCCTGATCAGTGCCCTGTCGATCGTCCCATTCGTGCTGCCTACGGTGGTCGTCGCCGCTGCTTTCCTGGCATTGCTGGGATCGAGAAGTCCGCTGGGCATCCGCCTCGACCACTCGATCTTCGCCATCGTCGCGGCACACGTCTTCTACAACTACGCGGTCGTGCTGCGCGTCGTGGGCGGCGTGTGGTCGCAGATCGACCCAAGGCTCGAGGACGCGGCCCGGGTTTTGGGCGCGTCGCGTTGGCAGGCATTCCGCCAGGTGACGCTGCCGCTGCTCCTGCCCGCAATCGCGTCTGCCGCGTCGATCGTGTTTCTGTTCACGTTCACCAGCTTTGGCGTCATCCTCCTGCTGGGCGGCGTTCAGTTCTCGACGCTCGAGGTGGAGATCTATCGGCAGACCGCCGAGCTGCTCAACCTGCGGACCGCGGCGGTCCTGTCGTTGCTCCAGATGACGGCTCTGGCGGTGCTGCTCTTCCTTTACTCGCGCTATCAGCAACGCAACGCAGTCCAGCAACGCCAGTTGACGCACGCCGCGGTGGCTCGACATCCGCGGACGCGCGGCGAGCGAGCGACAGTTGTGGCCAACCTCGGGGTCATGGCCATCCTGCTGGGTTTGCCGTTATTCATGCTCGTCGAGCGCTCGCTCGCCGGGCCGACCGGCTACGGCCTCGACAACTTCGCCGCTCTGTTCAGCACGGCAACACGTTCTGCGTTGTTCGTGCCGCCGATCGAGGCGATCCAGAACTCGCTCGTCTTCGCCGTCTTGGCGACATTCATCAGTGCGCCGCTCGGTCTGATGGCCGCGTACGTCATCGCACGTGGCAAGGGGCCCATCTCGAGCGGCTTCGATGCGCTGCTGATGCTGCCGCTGGGCACGAGCGCGGTGATCATTGGCTTTGGGTTTCTGGTTGCGTTGGGCAACCTGCCGATCGATCTGCGCACGTCGATCATCCTCATTCCCATCGCCCACGCGATCGTGGCGCTGCCGTTTCTCGTGCGCGCGACCGTGCCCGTCCTTCGATCGGTCGATGAGCGCCTGCGCGACGCCGCGCGCGTGCTCGGTGCCTCGCCCGCGCGCGTGTGGCGCGAGATCGATCTGCCGATCGTCAATCGCGCCGTGCTGATCGGTGCCGGATTTGCCTTCGCCGTCAGCCTGGGTGAGTTCGGCGCGACCCTCTTCATCGTCCGTCCGGATGCTCCGACCATGCCCGTGGCGATCTACCGACTGCTCAGTCAGCCTGGAGCGCTTGTCTTCGGCCAGGCAATGGCCATGGCGACGTTGCTGATGTTGGTTACCGGGGCGAGCGTGCTTGCGTTCGATCGCCTGCAGGCCGGCCGCGGCTGGTCGGACGCCTGATGCTCGAGCTCAGCCGGGTCCGTGTCGCCTATGGCGACAACCTGGCCGTCGACGGCGTATCGCTCACAGTCGGCGACATGGAGACCGTCGCGCTGCTGGGTCCCAGCGGTTCCGGCAAGTCGACGCTGCTTCGCGCCATCGCCGGACTCGAGCCACTGAGTGCGGGAACCGTCCGTTTGGACGGGCGCGACCTGGCGAGCGTTCCCGTCCACGAACGTGGCCTCGGCTTGATGTTCCAGGACTACGTGCTGTTTCCACAGCGCGACGTGCGCAACAACGTCGCATTCGGACTGGAAATGCGTGGAGACGCGCGCGCTTCGATCGATAAGCGCGTCGAGGAGGTCCTGGCTCTCGTCGGCCTGAGCGATTATGGGTCCAGGCGGACCACCGAGCTGTCGGGCGGCGAGCAGCAACGAGTCGCACTGGCGCGCGCGCTTGCCCCCACACCAAAGCTGCTGATGCTCGACGAGCCACTTGGCGCCCTCGACCGTGCACTGCGCGCGCGCCTCCTCGACGACCTTGCCTCGCTCTTCACCGAGCTCAGGCTGCCGATCATCTACGTGACCCACGACCAGGAGGAGGCGTTCACCGTGGCCGACCGCGTAGCGGTCATGCGCGATGGCAAGATCGTTGCGATGGGCAGCCCGGTCGGCCTCTGGTCTCAGCCTCCTGACGCCTGGACAGCGCGCTTCCTGGGTTTTCACAACGTGGCAGACGCGCACATCGCGGACGGGATTGCCGACTCTCCCTGGGGAAGCTTTCCGCTACCGGAACAGCCATACGGACGGGTCACGCTTGTCCTCCGGCCCGAGGCGCTGCACATTGCGGCCAATGGCCCTATCCGTGGCAGGGTCGCAGCTCGTCGGTTTCACGGTGACCACGTCCGTGTCGAACTGTTGACCCCTTCGGGCGCCGAGCTCGAGCTCGAAGTTCGTGGTGGCGAACTACCCGAAATCGGTGCCGAAGTCCGGGTGACAGTCGATCGAAAGAGGATCAGCATCCTGCGCTTATGAAGACGCCACGGTTTGACATCAATCGCGACTTCTCGTGGCTGTTCTTTGCTTGTCTTGTTGTTGTGCTCGTTCTGTTCGGACTGCTGGTCCTCTTCGCGCGCTAGCGACCAGCCGACGTCACAAATCTGTCCGGTTGAACCTTTCGGCCTCCCAAGTCGGTCGTAACCTGCATAAGCCGCCAAAGGGCCGGCCGCCAGGGTAGGGTCGAATGGACGTCGATCTGGTCGACAGGGCGAAGGCAGGGGACCGAGGCGCGTTCGCTGAGCTCGCTGCCTCGAGGATCGATGGCTTGTTCAGGATCGCGCGACTAATCCTGCGCGACCAGCAACTCGCCGAAGATGCAGTCCAGGAAGCGCTGATCAGATGCTGGCGACAGCTTCCCAAGCTGCGCGACAACGGCAGCTTCGATGGCTGGCTCAACCGCATCCTGTACCGCGCTGCGGTCGACGAATCGAATCGGCGGCGCAGGTTCGTGACGACCCTTCAGAACCTCTATTCCGAGCCGTCCGTGGCAGACAACAGTCAGGTCATAGTCGAGCGCGAGGCCCTCGAGCGCGCATTCGTCCGGCTATCAATCGAACAGCGCGCGGTCGTCGTGCTTCATCACTACGCCGACATGCCGCTCGGCCAGGTTGCAACGACGCTCGGCATCCCGCTCGGCACCGTGAAATCGCGTCATCACTACGCGTTAGCAACCCTGAAGACGGCTTTGGAGCGGGATGGCTTGGCGCTCGCGGAAGGTTTGCAACCATGAACATTGAAGACAGAGTCTCTGATTGGTTGCACGCCGATGCACCCGGGCAGGCACCTGCGAGCCTCCTGCAGCGATCGGTCGAACGCGCGGTGACAGCGCCTCAGGAACGTTCCTTCTGGCGACGCCTTCGCCCAGCCGAGTCCGAGAAATCGGGGCCGACGAGTCGATCCACCAAGTTGATGCTGCTCGCGGCCACACTGGTCACGCTGGCCCTTCTCGGATCTTTGGCCGTCATCGCAAGCAGGCCTATCGTCAAGCCAGGTCCGGGACCCACCAACGGTTGGATCGCCTTCACCAACGCCGAGGGTGCGATCTACTTCGTCAAACCTGGCACGCCGGCGGAGCTGCGCGTCGACGTGAGTGGCACATCGCTGGGTAACGCCTGTCCTGCCTTTTCGCCCGATGGAACACAGCTCGCGTACGGACGGCTCAAGCCGGCGGACGGCGGCGGTCCGGCCGAGGCGGTGGTCGATATCGACACGATCGAGGCCGGTCGCGACACCGCCAGGCTCAAGGAATTTCCCGTCGGGCCGGGATTGATGGCGCCTTGTCCACTATGGTCTCCGGACGGAAAGTGGCTCGCCTTCGCGCTCTCCGCGGCTGAGGCAGACGATTCAGCGCAGGGCACCTCGCCCACCAGCGTGCGTCTCCTGTTCGTCCCGAGTGGTGGCTATAGGGATGTTGAGGGCCAAGTACAGGACATCGACTGGTCGCCCGACAGCATGGCCCTCGCGGTGGCATCCGGCAGCGAGATCCGCATTGTCCACACGGTCGATCGTGCGCCTCACGCCGTCCCGGAAACGACCGGAGCACAACACGTCAGCTGGTCACCCGACGGCCGACTGATCGCGTGGGAGCGCCCGGCTGCGGGGCAGGACGTCGCCGATCTTGTCGTCGTCGACCCCCTCGGCAGCACCGCGCGAACGCTCGTCGCGGGCTTTCACGCCAATCACGGGATCGGGCCGGTCTGGTCCCCGGATGGTCACAAACTCGTGTATCAGCGGCTCTGCTCGACCCGTCCAGACGATCCGGCCGCTCCGTGTCGCGAGCAGCATGACGTCGTGGTGTTGACGGCGCCGAACGATGACTGGTTGGCTGCTCGGATCACCGAGACCGTCATGCCCGAATCCCGCCAGACGAGCTCCGGGACGGAGTACATGTGGCCCTTCTTCGTGACCTGGTCGCCTGACAGCAGCAACCTGCTGTACAACGCGTGGTCGCCCGATATCGACGACAGCCTCATCGCCGTGCCCCTTGCTCCCGGTTCGGTGCCAACAGTGCTCGTCCAAAGCCCTGATGTGTCTCCCGGCGGCGGCCCGGGCGCGGACCTGATCCAGACCTGGCAACGCGCCCCGGTCACACCATGAAGTGGTCCCGCGGTTGCATGACCGTTCTGTGCATGCTTGCCTTAGGCTGCTCCGCTTCACCAACGGGCTCCAATGAAACGGCAGCATCCTCTACCACCGCTCGCTCGCCGGTTGCTCCGCCGGCTGCAACGGCGACGCCGGGCGCACCGCCCAGCCTGAGTGGGTTTCCGCCTGCTCCTACCAACCCGTTTCCCAGTGCGGAGGAGGCAGCCTTACAAGCGACGCTCATCGAAGCGTCGGAGCGGCTCCCTGGCGTGTCAGCAACTGTCATCCAGGAGGGCCGCGGTACCTGGACCGGCGTGGCCGGCACGGCCGACGGCACGCAACCTATCCAGGCCAGTTCCCAGTTCGGTATCGCCAGCATCACGAAGACCGTGATTGCGACGGAAATCATGAGGCTTGCCGAGCAGGGAAGTTTCAACCTTACGGATCAGGTGTCCGATCACCTTCCCGCCAACTTCACCTTCAACACTAATGGCGCGACGATCCAGAACCTGCTTTCGATGGAGAGCGGCATTCCGGACCCCGGGCTTGACCCCACTGAATCCACCTCCAATCCCCTGCGTGTCTGGACTCCCGAAGAGGTCCTCGCCACGGTCCCCTCCAATCGAACGAAACCTGGCGACCATTTCGTGTACGAGGACTCCAACTACATGCTCCTTGGACTTGTGATCGAGGCGACCACCGGAACGACCGTGGCCCAAGCACTGCGAAAAGGCGTCATGGCCGATCCACGATTCGCGTCGTTGGTCTACCAACCTGCGGAGCGCCCACAAGGCCCACTCGCGCTGCCCTATGTGGGGGCTCTTGCGGACGGTCCGAACGCTTCGGGGGGCGGTTATCTCCCCTCCGCGGCCGCTGCAAGCGGGGGCAACGGATCTGGTTGCATGGCGAGCGATTCCGGCACTCTCGCCCTGTTCGGCTACGAGCTGTTCGGCGGACGCTTGATCTCGCCAAGATCGATCGAACAGATGACGCAGTTCAAGCCCGGTCTTCCCAATGCACCGTACGGCATGGGCGTTTTCGATCAGACCACGCTGGCCGATCAGTTTCCGGTCTATGCGGTCGGCAACGGCGGCTGGGATGACTTCGGGTACTCGAGCGAGCTTGTCGTGCTTCCCAGCGAAGGCATTTCCATTTCCGTGCTCACGAATATGGCCGGCGACCCCGTGTCGCTTGTAATCCCAATCGCCCAGCAGCTCGCGAAGGAGCTGAGCACCTAGGTCACGCTTCTGGCAAGCGTTAGCGCCAGCCCAGATCTGGGGCGACGTACTTGAGGATGCTCTCGACTGCGTGGGCGTTGTAGTCGACACCCAGCTGGTTCGGGACGGTCAGCAACAGTGTGTCCGCGGCCGCGATGGCCTCGTCCTCGGCGAGCTCCTTGACCAGCACGTCCGGCTCCGCTGCGTAGCTGCGGCCGAAGACGGCGCGCGTGTTCTCGTCGAGCCACCCGATCGAATCCTGGCTGTCGCGATCATGGCCGAAGTACATGCGGTCGCGGTCGTCCACCAGGGCAAAAATGCTGCGGCTCACCGACACACGCGGCTCGCGCTCGTGGCCTGCCTTTTTCCAGGCCTCGCGATATGCCTCGATCTGCTTGCGTTGCTGGACATGGAGTGGCTCGCCGGTCTCGTCGAACTTGAGCGTTGAGCTCTGCAGGTTCATGCCCAGCTCAGCGGCCCAAACCGCCGTTGCGTCGGTCGCAGCGCCCCACCAGATCCGCTCGCGCAAACCTTCTGAATAAGGCTCGAGTCGCAGCAATCCGGGCGGGTTCGGAAACATTGGCCGCGGGTTTGGCTTGGCGAAGCCTTCGCCCTTGAGCGTTTCAAGGAAGAGCTGCGCGTGGCGACGGGCCATGTCGGCATCTGTTTCACCTTCGCCGGGGTCGTAGCCGAAGTACCTGAAGCCGTCGATGACCTGCTCCGGCGAACCGCGGCTGATACCCAGTTGCAGCCGGCCGCCGGCAATCAGGTCGGCTGCCCCTGCATCTTCGGCCATGTACAGCGGGTTTTCGTAACGCATGTCGATGACCGCCGTGCCGATCTCGATGCGCTTGGTGCGCGCGCCAACTGCCGCGAGCAACGGAAACGGCGACGCGAGCTGGCGCGCGAAGTGGTGAACGCGGAAGTAGGCACCGTCCGCGCCAAGCTGTTCGACGGCCTCGGCCAGCTCGATGGATTGGGTGAGTGCGTCAGATCCGCTGCGAACCTGCGAGTAGAACGAATCCGACCAATGGCCGAATGAAAGGAACCCGATGTGCTTCACCCGAAGATGGTAGTTAGGCTGTGCACATGACCGATTCGATCGCCACCGCAATGCCGACCGAGGGCGATACTGCTCCCGACTTCACGCTCTTCGACGACACCGGCAGGGAGCGCCATCTCACGGATCGCCGCGGCCAGTGGACCGTCGTTTATTTCTACCCAAAGGACGACACCTCAGGCTGCACGACGGAGGCCTGCGAGTTCCGCGACTCGATCACCGATTTTGGCGATCGCGACGCCGAAATCTGGGGTGTGAGCATTCTTGGCACCGGCAGCAAGGCCCGCTTCAAGGCCAAATACGGACTGAATTTCGTGCTGCTCGCAGACGAGGATCACGCGGTTGCGCAGCGCTACGGCGCGTGGGTCGAGAAGAAGAATTATGGCAAGCCATACATGGGCATCCAGCGCTCGACGTTCCTCGTGGGACCGGACGGCAAGGTCGCGCGCGCCTGGCCAAAAGTGACGCCCGAAGGGCACGCTCAGCAGGTACTTGGCGCACTCAGCGAAGAACGGTCCAAAGCGGCCGCGGGCAAGACGTAACGAGACATCGCCCGTGGGGGGAGACGAGCGATGCCTCGCGGCGAAGCATACACAGTAGTAACGCCCGCGCAACATGCTCAGATTGAGTTTTATGCAACGTGAATGACGGGATTCCAGATGGTTGAAAAGGGAGCTGAAAACGAAGTCATCGCGGCCCACGATGAGCGGCCTGAAAGGGTTCTCGTCATCGTCGCTCACCCCGACGATGCTGACTTCGGCGTGGCCGGCACGCTGGCCAAGTGGATCCGTTCGGGAACCGTGGCGCGGATGGTCTGCTGTACCAGTGGGGACGCCGGCGCTGACGATGCGACCACGGACCCGCTGGAGCTCGCTCTAACGCGCGAAAAGGAGCAGCGCGCGGCTGCCGCGGTAGTCGGCTACGAGGACGTCGACTTCCTGCATCGGCCAGACGGTGCCCTCGAGAACGATCTGGCCCTGCGCGAGCAGCTGGTGCGCATCGTTCGTCAGTTCAAGCCGGACGCGGTCATGTGCATGGACCCGACCGTGGTGATCACCCGTGGCGGATTCGTTCAGCACGTTGACCATCGCAACGCCGCGATGGCCGCCATCGACGCCGTTTACCCAGCGTCGCGCAACGCGATGGCGTTTCCTCACCTGGTCATCGATGAGGGCCTGGAGCCGCACAACGTCGACATCGTGTACATGTTCTTCACGGACAGCGCCGATACCTGGGTCGATACGTCCGCGACGATAGACACCAAGATCGCGGCCCTTCGTGAGCACACGAGCCAGTTGCGTCAGCCGGAGAAGCTCGAGGAGATGCTCCGTGGCTGGTCGCAGGAAGATGGCGCGAAGATCGGTACGAACGCAGCCGAAGGCTTTCGGCTGCTGAAGATGAACGGTTAGGTCGCCCGACCGATCAGGCGGGAGTCAAGAGCAACGGCCTGAGCCTGCCCCACATGTCCCACAGATCGGACAGGCGGCTTGAATTAGGTCCGAGGCAGGTGATCATTTCCTGCAGATCGAGATCCGGAGCGTGGGCAGCCAGGTAGTCCTCGACGCGCACGGTCGTGCCCTTCCAGAGTGTCTCGATCGACGGCTGGGACACCGGCCGCATGTGGCCGCGTGGGTCCAGACCTACGTTGGAGACTGCAACCGAGAGTTCCCGAACTCGCGGCACCACGCCGTCCTGCCATCCTGACCTTCCGTCGAAGTTGTAACCCATCGCCGCGAGGTTGACCGCGATGAGTCGGGCGTCAGCGGAGGTGAACTGGCTCCAGAACGGGTGTTCCGGTGGGAAACTCAGCTCCTCGTCGTCAAGAGCGCGCGCCGCGATCTGCTCCCGTAACTCGAGCAGGAGCAACTGCAGGCGACCCGGCTCGAAGCCGGTCTCGTCGGCCAGGCGTCGTGAGATCGATGTCAGAGTCCCGCGATCGCCCTGCAGCACCAATGAGATGGGCCGCACCCCGCGATGTCCGGGTGTTGGCGAAGTCAGCCGAACCGGTGCTGCATGACCTGCGGCTCTGCCGTTCGAGGCGCCTGTGGCAGGGGTCCGTGCTGCCGCTCCTCTTACCGCGTTCTCCTCGCATTGGGCCAGGGTTTGGCGTGCGGCCAGGCAGGACTCCTGCGCTGCCTCGGCCGCGATGCGGGCGGCATTGGCCGTCAGTTCGGCACCCGCCAATGCCTGCTCAAGCTCGCCCTCCTTGCGCAGCAGGTCATCAGCGCGGGATTCGGCCATCGCGAACTGACGATTTAGCTGGTCGATCTCGCGCAACCAGCGCCGCGTTGTCTCACGAACGGCAGGCTCGGACCGTGATCGAACAATGTGCGAGCGGTACGCCTTGCGCGCCGCGTCCTTGGTGGCCGACAGCTGGCGGCGGTCGAGCACCCGCACGTCCACGTCGCGCTTGGCCTCGACCTCCATAAGCTCGCGGCGCAGCTCGCGCAGGCGCTCCTGGTGGGCTGCCGCCGCCTGCGCGAGCCTTGCAGCTTCGGCGCAGCGCGAATCCACGTCCTTCCGGGCACCCGCGCAGGGACCGGAGAGCGGCAGCACGGCAGCAGAGCTCGGTTCAGGCATCGGTGGCAGTGTGTCCGCGTGCAGTGGCTTCGTCTACGGAACGATCGGGTTAGGAGTACCCGCGCAGTTGCGCTAATCGCCGCGTGTCAGAGTCGGGCACCGATGCTACGATCGGCGCGGTGGCAATCGAGCACAAAGTGCCCATAGAGGTCTGATTTTCTTGGCCATCGATCCCAACCAGGAATTTCTGGTTCAGCCTGTCGACGCCTCCTGGCTACAGTGCAACATCGAGTGCCAGGAAGCTTGCCCCGTTGGCACGAACTGCCGCGGCTATCTGAACCTCGCCGCTGAGGGCCGCTTCGAGGAGGGCTACATCCTCGCCCGCGAGCCCAACCCCGTCGCGGCGATGTGTGCCTACGTCTGTTCCGCACCGTGCGAGCGGGCATGCCGCCGCGGCGATATCGATCGGCCGCTGTCGATCCGCGCCATGAAGCGCTTCCTGACCGAGTGGCACCAGGCGTCAGGCATCCCGGACGACATGCCGCAGATCACGCCGCGCGACACCAGGGTCGCCGTCGTGGGCGCAGGTCCGGCCGGCATCTCCGTGGCGCGCGAGCTGGCCGTGGCGGGTCACCAGGTCACGGTGTTCGACGAGCTCCCCTACGGCGGCGGCACGATGCTCATCGGAGTGCCCGCCTTCCGGCTGCCTCGCGAAGCGATCGAGATGGACCTCAAGCTCGTGGAGCGGTTGGGCGTCCGTTTCCGCTATGGCGTTCGTATCGGCCGCGACATCACCTTCGAGCAGCTCATGGCTGACTACGACTCGGTCGCGATATGCGCAGGGGCAATGAACGCTGTTCCGCTCGACGTCCCCGGCGGCGATCTCGATGGGATCCAGTACGGCGTCGACTACATGAAGAAGGCCAACCTCGGCGAGCCGCTCGAGGTTGGCAACAATGTCGTGATCATCGGGGGCGGTTACACCGCGATGGACTGCTCGCGGACCTCGCTGCGCTACGGCGCGGAGAACGTCACGATCGCCTACCGACGCACCCGGTCCGAGCTGGTGGTCGACGAGGAGGAGCTCGGAGAGACGGAGCGCGAAGGCGTGCGCATGGAGTTCCTGGTCAGCCCGGTCGAGGTTCTGGGCGACGACGAGGGCAAGGTGCGGGCCGTCAAGTTCGTCCGCAACCGGCTGGGCGAGCCCGACGCGACCGGCCGACGCGCCCCTGTTCCCATCGAGGGCAGCGAGTTCGAGATCCCGGCGGACACGGTCATCCCGGCCGTCAGCCAGGCGGCGGACAACACGTTCCTGCCGGTCGAGTCGAACTTCGAGATCAACCGCGGCCGCGTCCGTGTCGACCCGGGCACTTACGCGACCAACGTCCGTGGCGTTTTCGCCTGCGGCGACTTCGTGACCGGGCCCACGACGCTGATTGAGGCCGCCGGCCATGGCAAGAAGTGCGCCTACGCCGTTGATCGATACCTGAGTGGCCGGCGCGAGGTCGATGTCGACGCCAACGTTCGGATCGTCAGCTCGTGGCGCCACGACATGCCCGAGTTCTACGACGTCCTGCCGCGCGTCCACGTGCCAATGGCACCGGTCGCGGCGCGCTTCCCGTCCACGACGGATCCCAAGGTCAACTTCACGACGCCGGTCGAGCGCGGCTACAGCGCCCAGCAGGCAATCACAGAGGGCACGCGCTGCCTGATGTGCAACTACAACATCTGGTTCGACGGCTTCAGGTGCGTGCTGTGCGGCGCATGTGCGGACGTCTGTCCAGAGGGCGTCATCCACATGATCGACATCAACCAGATGAAGTCTGAGGGCCCGCTGCCGGAGCTCGTGGACGCCTACGGCTGGTCAGATGGGGCCGCCATGGTGCTCGACGAGGAGCGCTGCATCCGCTGCGCGCTGTGCGTCAAACGGTGCCCCTACGACGCCATTACCATGGAGCGGTTCGAGCTCCAGGAGATCAGCAGCGACGGCCGGCTCTACAAGGAGAGCTACCGGGACACCCAGTTGGGCCTCGCTGGCGTTGGTAACCGGGCCGACGCGGGAGGATACGTTCGTTGAGCTTTCTCGAGCGTGTAGACGTGGCCGTCAGGCGGAGCGCCGTATTCCGGTCGCTCTTCCGTCAGCCCTACCCAACGGACGAGCGATCGCGCGCCTACGCGGTCATGAACAACGTCTTCCTGCACATCCACCCGGTGCGCGTCCGGCAACACGCGGTCAAGTTCGCCTACACGTTCTGCCTCGGCGGGCTGTCCTTCTTCTTCTTCCTGGTCCTGACCGTTACCGGCGTGTTCCTGATGTTCTTCTACGTGCCGTCATCGACGTCTGCGTACAACGACATCCTGAACATCCAGGCGGCCGTGCCATTCGGCTTGCTGACGCGCAACATCCACAGATGGGCCGCCCACCTGATGGTGTTCTTCGTCTTCCTGCACATGATGCGGGTCTTCTATCACGGGGCGTACAAGCCACCGCGCGAGTTCAACTGGGTCGTCGGCGTGCTGCTGCTGTTCTTCACAGTCGCCCTGTCGTTCACCGGCTACCTGCTGCCGTGGGACCAGATCGCCTTCTGGGCGGTCACGATCGGTAACAACATCGCTTCGTACGTCCCGCTCTTCTCGCGGCCGTCCCAGCTGCTCATCTTCGGTGGCATCGAAGTCAGCCAGAACACGCTGCTGCGTTTCTACGTGCTGCACGTGATTCTCTTACCGTTGACCGCGGCGATCTTCCTGGCAGTTCACTTTTGGAGAATCCGCAAGGACGGCGGAATCAGTGGCCCGCTTTAGGCAGGAGAGATGACAGAAGACAAGTCGCGCCTCCCAGCCCCGACTGCTCCCGCCGAGCCTGAAGCGCCCAAGCGCACCGCGCTGCCCGCCGCGCCGCCGGAGCGCCGCACGACCGAGATAGACAAGCAGCGTGTGCCCATGGCGGCCAAGCCGTACCGTCTGCTGGCGCTTGTCAAGCAGGACGCCGTCGTCCGAGTCCAGAAGGAGCCGGACGACACGGTCATGACCTGGCCGCACCTGCTCACGATCGAGTTCTTTGCAGCCGCGGTATTCAGCGTCTTCCTGCTGCTGATGGGCGTGTTCGTCAATGCGCCTCTCGAAGAGCTGGCCAATCCGAACACGACACCTGTCGTTGCCAAGGCGCCCTGGTATCTCGTCGGCATCCAGGAGCTGCTCGCCTACTTCCACCCGGTCGTGGCAGGCGTTCTGTCGATTGCCTACATCATCGTCGGGGCGATGGTCATTCCGTACATCGACCGCGGCCCGCGCGGCGACGGTGGCTCATCCCGGCCAAGTGACCGCAAGCTGGGCATCGCGCTGTTCACGATGTTCGCGGCGGCCGGCCTCGTGATCACATTCCTGGGCGCGTTCTTCCGCGGCCCGGGCTACAACTACATCGTCCCCTGGACGGACGGCCTTTTCTTCGCGCTGTAATGAGCGAAAGCGTTAACTCGACAGATGGGTAACTGGAAGCTCGCACGCTGGCAGGAACCGCAAACGCTGACGCGCGACGTGCTGCGCGAAATGCGCAAGGGTCGCCCGGCTGGCATGTCCCGACGCACGCTGATCCGCCGTTCGATCGGTGCCGGTGTGGCGCTGTGGCTGCTCGAGGTCACCGGCGGCATCCTCGGCTTCCTGTGGCCGAACCTCTCCGCAGGCTTCGGCGGCAAGATCGAGCTCGGCAATGAGGCGACAGTGGCGGGCAACCCGGCCGTGCAGGGCGCGACCCTGTCCGACGGTGCGCCGGCATACTTCTCGCAGGCTCGTACCTATGTTCAGCTGATCGACTTCGAGCGCGGTTTCAACGACGGGACGAGCACCGACGGCAGCGGCCAGAACACGAACCTGCGAACCCTCTATCAACGCTGCCCCCACCTTGGCTGCAAGCCAAACTTCTGCACCACCAACTACTGGTTCGAGTGCCCGTGCCATGGCTCGCGCTACGACCGACTGGGCACCAAGATCCAGCAGCTCGGGCCCGCGCCTCGTTCGCTGGACCGTTTCGCACACACCGTCGAAGGTGGCGTGCTCACCGTTGACACCTCCAAGATCACACTCGGGCCGCTGCCCGTCGCGCTCGGCCAGCCCGGTCTGATCCCGCCTCGCTCGCCGCAAGGCTGTATATGACGGATGAGCGCACCGGCCGCGAGCTGACGCCGCGGCCGGAAGAGCCCACGTCGGCGGTTACGCCGCGCGAATCAGATCTTCCGGCCCGACCGGAGTCGTCAGTCGGCGAGCGCTTCTCGGCGGGTGAGCAGGCTCACACCGTCGGGCTGACGGAAGAGCGTGCCGCCAAGATCGTCAAGCAGAGCGGCAACGCGCGGATGGTTGCTTTCCTCGGCGTGCTCTTCCTGGTGCTCTTCATCCCGATCTACTGGCTGTACGACATCGGCCTGCCGGTGATCGGCAACCAGGGGCGCCTCGCGGACGAAGCACAGCAGCAGCAGGTCACGGACATCTCGCAGGGTTATGCCCTGTTCCTCGCCAACTGCGCGCGCTGCCACGGCTCCAACGGCGAAGGCGGCATCGGCCCCGTGCTCAATGACCAGGGCAAGCTCTACAACACCGTTACCGCTGCCGGGGCGCCCGGACCTGGGCACCTGAACCCGAACTATCTCAACAACGTGCTCACGGTCGGCGGTCGCTACGTCTGCGGTGATCCGAACAGCGTCATGCCCGTCTGGGCACAGCCCAACGGCCCGCTCAACTATCGACAGATCCAGCAGATCATCGACTGGATCACTGCCAGCAAGGACGTCACGTTCACCTACGCGCCGGCGGCCGCAGAAGGAGTGGCCGGGGCCACGGCACCGCCGCCGACGGACGTCAGCGGCTGGCGCGATCCAAACTACACGCCGCCGCCGGATGCCACTCCGGTGCCAGCTTGCTGGCGCGGCGACACGACCGGCGGAGGCTCTGTCCTGCCGTCTGCCGCACCGGTTTCCAGTCCGGGCACGGTCGATCATCCGCGCGAGATCGATGTCGAGGGGACCGATCAGCTGAAATGGATTGACCCGACGACCGGAAACCAGCTCACGTCGCTGGCCGTGGTGCCGGGTGAGACGATCGAGTTCAAGGTCGACGTCAATAGCGCGGTGGCTCACAGCTTCCATATCGGCACCGCGACCGACCTTGGCGCGGCGAGCGAGCCGAACGACCTGCCGGGCATTCCGCAATTTGCAAACGGCACGATGACCTACACGTACACCGTCCCAGCAATCGTGCCCGACAATGCACAGTTCGCGTGCACGGTACCGGGTCATTACCAGGCGGGCATGCACGTTGATCTGATCGCGCAGGCTGCCAGCGGGGCTTCGGGCTCGCCGGCTGCGTCGGTGCCCGCATCTCCGCAACTCAATGGGTCGCCTGCGGCTCCCGGTTCTGAACTTCCTGCACAGTCGGCGCCAGCGGCGCCGTCGCCCGCACCATCGGCGGCTCCGTAGTGGCCGAGTACGCGCTCCCACCCGGCGCAGTCAAAAAGCGCGCGGTCTTCGGCCTGCTCGACGCGGATGGCTGGGCTTGGGCGACGCTCAAGGCGACCTTCTGGTTCGTCTTCATCATCTTCGTCCTTGGCTATGTCCCTGACCGTGCCTATTACTTCACCGTCTCGCCAACAGTCGATCTGGGCTTCAACGTGATCTCGCCCGTCAACATGTGTCCGTCAACGAATGAGACTTTGCCCTGTCCGGCGCCGGCGGGTGCCGTCATTCCCTGGCAATCGAACCCAACAGAGCTGTCACTGCCGACCGGCACGACCGCCGCGGGCACGTTCTCGTCCGGCTCCAATCTCTATGTCATTGGTGGATCGAGCGGCGGTCAGGCCACGGCCAATGTCCTGTCAACTACCGTCCAGGACGGCAACCTCGCTCCGTGGACGCAGGGCCCGGCACTGCCGGATGCCCGTGCCGGGGCAGTCGTTCTGACGCTGAGCGGCGTCCCTTACGTCGTTGGTGGCAGCGACGCCTCCGGTGCGCCGACCGCGACCGTGTTCAAGGGCACTGTCGACCAGGGCACCCTGACCGGCTGGGAAGATGCTGGCATCAACCTGCCCGTGCCATTGACGGACGCTTCGGGTGTCGCGACTGCCGGGAGCCTGTACGTGTTTGGCGGCCGAACCACCGGCGATCAGATCGTGGCAACGACGTACATCTCAGTTCTGCCGACAGGCCAGACCAAGCTTGGTCCGTGGACGGAGCTGACGGAACTACCACTCCCGGAGGCGCGCGCGGGTGCCGCGGCCGTGGCCTCCGGTATTTCCGTCTTCATCATGGGCGGCCAGGGCCCCAGCGGCGTGACCAACTCAGTCTTCTATCTCGGGCTCGACAGCAAGGGCAACCCTGCGGTAGGCACTGACGGGCGGCCGTTCGGCTGGGGTGTTTCCGTCAACCAGTCGTCCGCAGCCGCGCTGCCGGAGGCGCGCCAGCACGCGACCGGGATGGTCAACGGTGGTGCCGTGTACGTCATCGGCGGCACGGACGCTGACGGCAAGGCCGTGGCGACCAACTTCTGGACCGTGCCCAACGCGTCGAACGGCGTCATCAGCGGTTGGACGATGCTCGACGCGACGAACCTGCCGCAGGCTCAGTCGCAGTCAGCGGTCGCGGTCAGTGGCGCAGCCGCGTTCCTGATCGGTGGCACTGATGCCAACGGCGGTGACTTGAACACGATCCTTCGGGCCAATCTCGCCCCCGCTCCCCCGTTCTTCCGGCTCGGCGCGTTCGGTGTGACAGTGCCCGCGCTTTCGATCAAGGGCGAGATTGGCCAGCAGCTTGGCTACATCGTCGCCGGCGGCGCCGGCGGTGGCGGCCTCGTCTTCCTGATCGTCCTCGGCTGGATGTTCTCGCACCGACGTGAGTCGTTCCGCTTCTTCCAGTGGATCTCGCGCGGCCGCTTCAAGGCCCCGCCGGAGGACGAATACAACTACTGACGTCCGGAAATGTCAGCCACGTCCGACATTGGGCGAGGCAATATCCGCCACGGTGATAATTCCGGGGTTCGCGGACCATTAGGGTCGTCGCAGGGCCGATTTCGAGCCCAGTTGAGCATGGCCGTTTGACGTCCGGGTGCGTTGGGGCGTTTGCAGAGGCCGATTTATCAGCGAGAGAAATATCGTCGCTTTTTGTGCGAGCTCAGTAGTAGTCGGAGCAGGAGAGGAAGTAGCCGCACGTGCAGATCAGCTTGCATTTGCGCTCGATCATCCGCGCGCCGCAGTTCGCACAGGTGAGCATGACGGTCGCCCGGTCGTAGTCGGTGCCCGGGTCGCCCATTGACGCAGGGGGCGGTTCGTCGTCGACGATCGCGATGGTCGGCAGTTCGGGCGGTTTCATGGCGCTCAAGTCAGCTCGCTGAGGGGTTGGCGGCTGTCGAAGCCCGTGTTGGATTCGTGCCACCACGCGATGTCGTCCTCGCCCAGGCGCCAGCAGAGCCAAATCGGCCGTCCGTTGGCCAGCGCCGGAAAGTCAATCAGGCCACTGCCAATGTCTCGAAGCGTCACGCCCCAGTCATCGATCTGGCTGACCGAGCCTTGCATGCGCCGCACGATCTCGCGGATCTCATCTTCGATCTCGGCAAGCTCCTCCGCGTGCTCGGCGCTGCCGTTGGTTTCGCTGCCGCGCTCGTGGTCGTGCTGGAGCTTGGCGATCCGATCGCGATCGGCGCGCAGCCGCTCAAGCATCGGCCGGAGTTCCAGCAGTCGCTCGTTGGCCTCGTCTATTCCGAAGTACCGTGCCACGGGCGCAATTTTCGCACCGGATAGCCGTCAGCTTTGGCAGGGTGCGAATGTGCCCTGGCGCATGGATTGCATATCTTCGTGTCATCGGAGTGTGATCCTACGTTTGAACGCCAACCGAACCCGCGTCGGCGGCATCAATTGATTCGGGACCAGGTATCGCAATCGAGGGAGTTGATGGATCGCGAGCTCCTGGTTCGGGCACGTGCCGGAGATCGGGAGGCGTTCGAACAGATCGTGTTGGCCAAGGGCGAACCTTTGTTTCGGACTGCTCTCGCCATCATGGGCAACGAGGCCGACGCGCGCGACGCGACCCAGGAAGCGTTCATCTCGGCGTGGAAGGGGCTGGCGTTCCTGAAGGATCTCGACCGCTTCGACGCGTGGATGGGCCGCATCCTGATCAACTCGTCCAGGCAGATGCTTCGTTCCCGGCGCCGTGTTCGCGAAGTTCCGCTGGAAGCAGGTACCGACTCTCCCGCTTTGGCCACCGACACACCAGTGGCGGGAGGAACGACCGACTTTGACGCCGCCTTCGACCGATTGAACTTCGACCAGCGCGCGATGCTCGTGCTCCATCACCTGCACGGCTATGGCGTTGATGAGATGGCCGCATGGCTCGGCATCCCTGCAGGGACAGTCAAATGGCAGCTGTCGCGGGCGCGTCGCGCGCTTGCTGCACAGTTGGATGAACCGGCATGAACGACGACGAGCTGCGGCAGCAGTTGGAGCGGCGGTCACAGGCCGCCTCGTTCCGCGCCGAAGAGCTTTTGCCGGAGGTCCGACGCTGGACGGAGGGCGGCTTTGGCAAGCCGGCTCGCTTCGCCCGTTGGGCTCCGCTCGCCGGCCTCGCCGCGGCGGCAGTCATCGTCCTGCTGGTGATCATCGCGATCCCTCGCTCCCCAGTCGGGCCGGCGTCGTCGCCGTCCTCATCGCCTCCCGGCGACACCTCGACGCCGGCGGCGATCGTCCAGCTGGCGACCATCGACTGTGGCGAAATTCCCGCGCAACCGAACGGAAACATCCCGGCTGTTCCAGTGACGGTCGCTGATACAACTGGCGTGGTCGGCTCGTGCGCTTCTTCTGAAACGGCTTCGGAGGGAGTGCCAAGCTCGGTGGCAGGCCCGTCCGTGGCTGCCGTCGACGGCCAGGACGCCGTCGCCGTCGCGTGGACGATGCAGCAATGTGGTCCCGAGAACGTCTCGATTCGGGTCGATCCGGACGGTGACGCGGAGAAACTCACGATCGTGGTGGACCGTCTTGCGGCAGGCGGGTATGCCTGCATCGATACCTCGGTGGCGATGAGTGTCGTGCTCCAGGTACCTTCTGCCGCGGTCGCTGACCTGGCAGGGACGCAGATCGCGCTCGACGTCCTCGCGCCAGACCAAGGCGCCACAAGGCCGAACCAGCTCGACTGCTCCAACGACCCAGATGCCCCGATCGCGTTTCGCATCCAGCTCCTCGACGAAACAGGCTTCGTCGCGTCATGCGAACCGGTCGCCGCGAGCGAGGTCAACGCACCACCGGTCGCGAACCCCAATGGCGATCTGCGCGTCCTCGACGTGAATTGGATGGCGACGCCTTGCGAGGCTGGCCCGACGTTCTATGTCGGCGAGCTGTCCCACGGCTATTTCGTTCATGTCGGATTGCCGAAGGCTCCGTGCAGTCAGCCGCCTGTCGCGCACAGGACGCGCCTCCACTTGAAGTCGGACGTCGCCGCCAGCGATGTGCTGGTCCAGGTCGACCGGGACGGGCCAACCACGTCTGGACAGGCGCCGAAGACTGTTGCCTGCGTCGGCGCGTCGAACGTGACCATTGTGGACGTCCTCGGGGTCATCCAGTCGTGTGCCGCCTCGGAAGATCCAGCGCCTTTGAACGGTGACCTTGGCTTCGACAACCCTGACGGCGACCAGAACTCTCTTCGAATTTCGTGGATGGGTGCGCCCCCGCCGTGCGATTACGAGGTTCACCTGACGCAGCCCAGTGACGAATACGAGCTCGACATCTATGAGATGGACAGCTCCTGCCGACTGCCGCGTGTCCTCCAGACAGTGACGCTTGAGCTAACTGGTCCGATCGACGCCGATCAGATCACTACTTCGTCACTCGGCGGCTATCCCAACCTGACGCCACCACCATCGCCGACCGCGCCTTCGGCGGCTCTGAGCCCATCTACGTCACCCGAGACGTTACAAGCGACGCCAGCGCCGGCGAGGGGATTCGAATGTGATGACTGGAACGGAAACATGCCGCCCGTCCGCCTGGTCGATCACACAGGTCTTGCCACTGGCTGTTCCGCGGCGCTCGACACGCCCTATCGTTCGCCGCCGCCGAGCTTCGCCAACCCTGACGGAAATTCTTTCTATGTCACGTTCTCATTCGGATGCGCCAACGATGACAAGACGACCGATCTTGATCTTTGGGCACGTCCAGACCCGGCTTCGCGGCCGAAATTCGTGCTGACTGCGGATCGTCGAGAAACGACAGGAGGCTGCCTGATCGATGTCGGCTCTCGGGTAGTAGTGCTTGAACTATCGCAACCAGTCGAGCAACCGCAAGTGCAGGTCGTGGACGTGGAAGACGGCCTGTCGAACTACTACCAGCCCGACTCGACGAGTCACCTCGACTTCAACCTCGAGTTCAAAGCCGGCCAGGACACCTACACGACGAGCCAACCGATCGATGCGCTGTCGACGTTGCAGGTGATCAACCACGAGTCCGGAAGTCCAACGAACGCCACGTTGGGCGGCTCCGGGTCCGGATTGATGGCATTTGGGGTGGAGCAGCTAGGCACGGACCTGCAGATGGGACCGGTGTGGCCCGCCGACTGCCGCGACTACTCGGTGGCGGCCGGCGAACCTCTGACCCAGAGCCTGACCAAGAGCGGAGGTTTCTCTGGCGATGACCCGAACGCCGACTTCTGGCGGGGATGGTTCGCCGATCCTGAGTTCCACCTTCCTCCAGGCACGTGGCTTTTGACGGCCTATGCCAACTTTCTGGACGGCAGTTGCTTCGGCGGAACGCACAACGGCGAAATCCAACTCAACACCTCAGTGGTAGTCGAGGTGACCGCGAGGTAGCATGCCGGCCATGAAGCTTGCACAGCGCATGGTCGGCATCGGCACTGAGACGGCTTTCGAGGCCGCCGCCCGAGCCCGCGCGCTCGAGGCGCAGGGCCGGCACATCGTCCACCTGGAGATCGGTGAGCCCGACTTCGACACGCCCGTGAACATCCGCGACGCGGCCAAGGCGGCCCTCGACGAGGGCTGGACGCACTACGGCCCGCCGCTTGGCCAGCCCAAGTTGCGCCAGGCAATCGCGGACGAGTCGAAGCGCTTCCGCGGCATCGATGTCGACCCGGCAAATGTGGTCGTTACGCCGGGCGCCAAGCCGATCATGTACTACGCGATCCTGGCCCTGATCGAAGACGGCGACGAGGTCATCTACCCGGACCCGGGCTTCCCGATCTACGAGTCGATGACGCGCTTCACGGGTGGCACGCCGGTGCCCTACGCGCTCCGCGAGGAGAACGACTTCCGATTTGACGTCGATGAACTCAGGGCGCTGGTCACGCCGAAGACCAAGCTGATCATCTTCAATTCGCCGCACAACCCGACCGGCGGCGTCCTCACTCGCGAGGACATCACCGCGATCGCCGACATCGCGCGCGAGAACAACATCACCGTGATGGCCGACGAGATCTACGGCCGCGGCGTCTTCGAGGGCGAGCACGTCTCGATCGCGAGCCTGCCCGACATGATGGATCGGACGATCATCCTCGACGGCTTCTCCAAGGCCTGGGCAATGACCGGCTGGCGACTCGGCTTCGCGATCCTGCCACCGACGCTCGTCGACGCGTTCAGCAAACTCATCATCAACAGCGTCTCATGCACGAGCAGCTTCGAGCAGATGGCCGCGGTTGAGGCACTCAACGGTCCGCAGGACGCGGTGCGCGCCATGGTCGAAGAGTTCCGCGCGCGACGTCAGCTGATCGTCGATGGACTCAACAACATCCCGGGCTTCCGCTGCCGCATGCCGCATGGCGCGTTCTACGTGTTCCCAAACGTTTCCGGCACGGGCATGAACGGTTCGGAGATGGCCGACAAGCTGCTGTACGACGGCGGGGTGTGCACGCTTTCCGGAACGGCCTTCGGCCAGGTCGGCAAGGACCACATCCGCATCAGCTATGCGAACTCGCAGGACAACCTGAAGCTTGCCCTGGAGCGGATCGCCGACGTAGTCGCGAAGACACCGACTGCCGCCCTCGCCTGATCCGGACCGCAGGGTGGCCTGCGGCCAATGACCCTCGCGACACTCGCCATCGTCCTGGCGGCCGCGTTCATCCACGCGCTGTGGAACCTGATCGTCGTCGCGGCGCGCGACCGCACGGCAACGACGACGATCGTGATCCTCTTCGGCGCGCTTGTGTTTACGCCAATTGCGGTCGCGCGCTGGAATGTCCAGCCGGAGGCATGGCCGTACATCGCGCTGTCGAGTGCCCTCGAACTCGTGTATTTCGCGCTGCTAGTCGCGGCATACGAGCGCGCCGATCTCAGCCTCGTCTACCCGATCGCCCGCGGCTCCGCCCCGGTCCTGGTTCTGGCATTGGCCGTGGCGTTCACAGGTGCGGCGACTTCTGTGGAGCAGGTCGCCGGAGTCGCGTTAGTGGGAGTCGGTGTCTTCATCGTCCGTGGTATTCGCGGCGGCACCAAGTGGCGGCACGTGGCGCTTGCGCTGGGAGTCGCCCTCGCAATTGCCAGCTACGTGGTCGTCGACAAGGAAGGCGTCCAGTACGCGGACCCCGTAACGTACGGCACGCTCATCCTGGGCATTCCCGGGATATTCGCCACGCTATTCGTCCTTCGCCGTGGCGGTCCGCGCCGCCTCGCCGCGGCCTTCAACTGGCGCAGCGCGCTCGGCGGCATCTTCTCGATGCTTGCCTACACCCTCGTCCTATTTGCTTTGACCACAGCTCCGGCCGCGGCTGTCTCGGCCGTCCGCGAGTCGAGCGTGGTGATCGCCGCAATCCTTGGCGCAGTCGTGCTGCACGAGAAATCGGGGCCCGAGCGGGTGGTCGGATCAATCATCGTGCTCGTGGGCGTGGCGCTCGTGGTAATGGGGTAGAGGGGCTAGGGCCCAGTTCCATCGCTCGCGACCAGCCAGCGTCCGTCGCGTTGCTTCGTCAGCACTACGCACAGGGCGTCGAAGGGCGGCTCATAGATCGGAGTACCAGCAAGCGTCACGGGGAAACAGAATTGCGCATTGGCTCCGTTCAGCGATGGGTCCGCGGATGCCAGTGGTCCGTAGCCATTGAGGTGTACGTTGCTGGCACTACACAGGATGTGTACGTCGCGGTCCGGCGCCTCCAACGTCTGTGCGCCCGCACAATTGCCTGCCTCCACGGCCTCCAGGAAGCTTTGCAGGACTTGAGCGGGGGAGGCGTCCGCGGGTAGCGAGGGCAGAGGTCCCACCGATGAGCAGGCCAAGGTTGCGGTGCTGACGACGACCGCTGCCGCCCAACGCCCAACCCTCATCACCGGCATTATCACCAGGTGAAATTCGGTGCCGTGTTCTGGATGCAGGGCTCGACGTGGCCACGACTGCGCGAGGCGTGGGAGGCCGCCGGCCGAGCGGGCTTCGATTCGTTGTGGACCGAGGATCACCTGCTGGCCGACGCGGGCGACTGGCGACAGCCGAAGTTCGAGGGTTGGGCCACCCTGGCGGCGCTTGCTCCGCTGACCCAGACAGCGCGAATTGGAGTTTTGGTAACGGCCGTGGCGTTTCGTAACCCGGGTCACGTGGCAAAGCTGGCGACGACGCTCGACCACATCACGAACGGGCGGCTCGTACTGGGCATGGGCGGTGGCCACTTCCAGCGCGAACACGAGGCATTTGGATTCGACTTTGGAGCGACGCCGGGCGCACGACTCGATCGTCTCGACGAGGCGTTGGGCCTGATCCGCCGACTGCTCGACGGCGAGAGCGTCACGCACCACGGCCGCTATTACGACTTCGTCGATGCGCTATGCGAGCCGCGGCCGATGCAGCAGCATCTGCCCTTCATGGTCGCCGGTTCCGGTCCGAACAAGACACTGCGCATTGCGGCCAAGTACGCGGACGAATGGAACAAGTCGTGGGGTTCACCGGAGGTCGTCGCCGAGTCGCTCGAGATCCTTCGGCAACGGTGCGACGAGATAGGGCGCGACTACGCCTCGATCTACAAGACGGTTATGGCCTGGATCCATCTGCGTGATCGACGTGAAGATGCGATTGCTGCGAACAACGCCATTCGCTTGGCCGCGGGAATGCCCATCACCGCGGAGCGCGGCGCACAGTCCGTCGTGCCGGGCACGATCGGAACGATCGATGAGGTCGCCGACGCTGTGCGCGCGTACGAGGCCGTCGGCGTGGATGAGATGTTCGTGCAGATGCACGAGCCCTACGACTTCGAATCGATGGAGCGACTGGCCGACCTGCGCGCCGCCCTCGCACGCTGACCTTTGGCGAACGAGCGGAGCTTCGTGCTCAAGCACACCCGACTACAAGCTGTGACCGGCTTCGCCGACTTGAAGCTGCACCTCTCCGACGACATCTACTCGGTCTGGGGAGCGATCCAGAAGGAGACGGGCGAGTCCGACGCTCCGATTCCCTACTGGGCATTCGCCTGGGGAGGCGGACTCGCGTTGGCAAGTTACGTCCTGGAGCACCCGGAAATGGTTGCGGGGCGTCGAGTCCTCGACATGGCGTCAGGCTCTGGTTTGGACGCGATTGCGGCGGCGCGCGCGCGAGCTCGCGAAGTCGTGGCCGTGGATATCGACCCGTTCTCGATTGCGGCGATCGGCCTCAACGCGCGCGCCAACAACGTCCGCATCGACGCGCGTCGTGAGGACCTCTTGGATCAGGACCCACCGGCCGTGGACGTGATTCTGGCCGGCGACTGCTGGTACGAGGAGAGGTTCGGGATACGCATCAGCGCCTGGCTAATTCGCGCCGCAGCATCAGGAATCAAAGTCTTGATCGGTGACCCCGGCCGCCGCTACCTCGCCCACGACTCGTTGCGGGAGCTCGCGACCTACCACGTCCGATCCACCACTGACCTGGAAGACCTCGGCCGCACCACCGCCAACGTTCACGAAATCATCGTCTAGGTACTGATATGGAATTCAGTTTGGGCACACCAGTAGCCCTGACTTTGGCGCTCAGCGCGGTGATCCTCGTTGGATTGCTTGTGCATCTCGAAACGGGCCGGTTCATCGCGACTCTTGTGTTTACCGTCTATCTCGTCGGAGTTGCGAACTTTGCTTTGCTGCTGCTGCGCAGCGATCCGGCGCTGTCCGAGGCTGTTGGATCCACCGACCTTTCACGCCTGCTCGGAGTGACACCGTTCTTACTGCCAGGTGCCGAGCCTCTGACCAACGATCAGCTTTACCTCAACATCCTGCTGACTGTGCCCTTCGGATTGGGCCTTCCGTTTGTCCTCTCGGTTTCGCCCCGAACCGTCGTCATGCTTGGTGTCCTGTTCAGCGTTGGCATCGAGCTCGCTCAAGGAATCGCTGACGTGACTGGCCTGGCTCTGCCGACATGGTCCGTCGATATCAACGATGTGCTGCTGAATTCCTTCGGGGTAATGGTCGGCGTCGGTTGCTTTTTCCTGGCCCATCTCGCTTACAGGGGTGTATTCGGCGATCTCGACGCGCACAAGATGGGTCCGTGGAAGCATTTCCACACAACGCTGGCGAGCGGTCGAGCGTCAGTCAGCCTGAATGCCTAGCGGCGGCGTCGGCGATTTCGCGTAGGCGGCGCATGCGCAGGTCGCGCTCTTCGACAAAGCGCTGGATCGCGTCCACGATGTGCGTCGGGCCGAGATGGGCTTCATCGATGACTTCGTCGACCGTGCCGCCTGTGCGCCAGCGATCGTCCCAGTCAGATGAAAGCGAGTAGTCGCGCGCGACGGGGCCGCCGATCCAGTGGCGCATGGTCATCCACGCGCGATTGGTGATCGCCATGCCGTCCCATCGGTCGCCGAGGCTCGTGGTCGCGTCTCGGTAGGCCTCGTCCTGCATCGCGAAAAGCTGCGGCGAGATGCACGCGACGATTTTCACGTTGAGGCCGCGCTCGTCGAGCTGGGGCAGAACCTTGACCAGGTTTGCGGTTGACGTCGTGCCCTGGACGAACACGGTGCCGCCGCGCGGCAGGCCGGGCTTGAAGTCGCGCATGACGTAGGCGCCGCGTGCTGCCTCGAAATGCGATGGGATGCCCAACGCCTCGCGGTCGGGAATCTCGATCGCGGGCCGCGTGACATGTAGAGCCACAATCGGCACGTCTTTGCCCAGTGCCGCGGCCAGCACGACGGGCACTTCGTTGTATTCCCACGGATGAAGGTCGATGACGTGGCCTTCCGGGAAGAGCTGTGTTATGTGCGTCTCGAAGATGCCGAAGTGCGTTCTCGAGTCCTCGGCCGTCTCCGGGCCCGCGTGACCCGCAACCCAGAGCACCTTGCCGACTTTCAGCTCGGTGTCCTGCGCGAGTTGGGAGAACAAGCGCATCGGACCGTACTTGAGGTATGAGAACGACCCATAGGTTGAGCACGTCCCCCACAGGCCGTTGAAGTCATTGAACGGATCAGCTGCCATGTTTACCGTGGCAAGGCCCACGACGAGCCCGGCATTGCCGAACTCGGTGATCTGGGTGGGCAAAACCGTCCCTTCGGGGTTTGTGTCGCGCTCGTACCAGCCGTAGCCGGGCAGATCGCCAAAGTCCTTGCCGAAACCGGCGAGGTTGGTCGATTCAGCGAGGTCGGCGCTCGCACCAAGGAAGAGCGGCCGGCCGTATTCCTTCCTGGCGAACGCGTTGACGTAGCTTCCCCATGCGCCGTACGCGGCACGGTTGGGCTGCTTATCGCCAGGCTTCTTCCAGATCTCGGCCGGATACGAGTGCGCGTCGTACAGGCGCTTGTCCTTGAAGACTGCTCCGTTATCTCGAAGGTTGAAGCCGTCGACATGCTCAGGGACAGTGGCTGCAACCTCGTTGAGGCGATCGGTCAGCCAGTCCGTGATCTCCGTATTCGTCCGCAGCACGCTGAGGGCCGTTGTGAAGTTGGCGCGGGCCTGGACTTCCCGCTCCGCTGGATCGTCAGGTGCCGGCTCGTCCACGCCTTTGTATTCGACGCCGTACTTGGCCATGAAGTCCTTGCGCACCGCCCAGAATTCGGGCGCGTTCATTGGCCACGGCGTGCCGTGACTCTTGTAGTCGTACTTGCCGTAGCCACGGCCCTTGCGCGTCTTGAACCAGCCGACTGACGGCGTCTTGCCGGGGTTCTCGCCCCGGGCGGCTTCCAGCGTGACTCTCGCCACGTCCGGCCACTCCGAGCCGTGTTCAGTACCGACGACGCGCCAGCCGTAGCTCTCGAACCAGTCGTTGGGCGTGCCGTAAACGACGGCACTCAGCGGTCGCTCGTCGATGCCGAAGTCGTTCCAATCGATCATGAACACGAGGTTGTTGAGGCCGAGGCCCCAGGCCGTATGGCGCGCCTCGTGTGCGCCGCCGGGCGTCAGACCCCCTTCGCCCTCGAACACGAAGACCTTGACCTCGTCCGCGCCCGCGTGCTTCAGCGCCAGGGCCTCGCCCGCCGCGGGCGACATGCCGTGGCCGGACGGACCCGTGTTGAACTTCAGGAAGAGCGTCTTGCCTTCCATTTCGGCATGGCCGGCGAGGCCGCCTCGGCGCCGCAGCTTGAGCAGCAGCTCCCAGGTGAGCGCCCATTCGCCGTCGTCGGGAAAGGCAAACCGCTCATTGCCCGGCTCACGCTCCTGACGCACTCGGTACGCCTCGTTGAGCACTGCAAGAGTGGAATAGATGAGCGGGACGGTGTGACCCGCACTGAGCACGAACCGATCACCGAATGGCAGCCACGGTCGTCGCACGTCCCAGCGCATCGCTCCGCTGAGCATGAGCGAGAGGAGCATGTGGACCTTGGACCGCGATCCGCCCGGATGACCGCTCTGCCGATAGTTGAGGGCGAGATCGATGCACTCGTCGACGAGGTCCTTCACGATCTCGTAACGCTCGAAGTCACGCTCGGCGGCGCTGTACAGGGCGTCGACGCCCGCGGGCTCAGTCTTCAACACCATGGCACGCCGATGCTACACGGGTCCCCGCGTCTATCCAGAGGCGCAGTCATGCTGGGCGACTGCGGTAGTCGCCATAGGGCGACTGCGGTAGTCACTGAGCGCGACTGCGGTAGTCACGGAGCGCGACTGCGGTAGTCACGGAGCGCGGCTGCGGTAGTCGCCATAGCGCGACTCGGCCAGTCGGATAGGGCGACCACCACTTGAGACTGCACCAAACGGCGAAGTCCGCATCGCCGCCGGCGTCACCGCCGACGGCGCCGTGGCGCTGGGCATCGTCTTCGGCCCGAACGATTGGTTCACCACGGCGCGGCCGGCACAGATCCGTCGACTCGATGATCCACGCCGAGTAGCCAAACTCGGGCGGCATCAACCAAATTGTTCCTTTTGGGGGCTCGTGCTGGTTTTCATGTCGCTTGGCCAGACAATGGCCGCCGCTGGGCCGCACAGGTCGTGATCGCAGCGTGCCCAGATCGATGCTCGCTGGCTCCGGGGCATCCCTCGACGGCCTTCTAGCGACGCAGGCCCATCAGATCGACTGGATCTTCGGATTCAAACAATTTGATTGAAGTACCTGACCGGAGCACGAAAAAGGCGGCCGGCTTGCGCCGGCCGCCTCTCCTCCTCGCCCTCGCGAGCTTCGCGTTAGCGCGTCAGCTTGACGTGCAGGAACGCGAAGAACCTGGCGTGCAGAGTGCCGATGTGGGTGCGCTTGACACCCCATGGGTTGATCAGCGCGCTGATGACGTGCCCGCTGCCGACATAGATGCCGGAGTGAGCGATTCGGCCGTGTTCGGTCCAGATGACAAGGTCACCTACCCGCGGGTTGTGGCGGCTGGCCTGACCATGCTTCTTGAACCAGTGGTAGTAGCCGGCCGCCTGGCGGCGAGCGCCACCGATGCGGTTCAGGAGCCCGGCCTGCTTGTAGACGCGATAGATGAGTCCCGAGCAGTCGAAGGTGCGAGGACCTTCCGTGCCAAGACGGAAGCGCGCGCCGATGTGGCTCCGGGCGAAAGCGACGATGCGAGCTGCTTCGCTGCGCTGGGTCGTCGATCCTGAGTGGGCCTGAGTTGCGGCTGGCATCTCAACGGCGATTGCAGCCAGAGCGAGCAACCCGGCAAGTAGGGCTAGACGGAACGGTCGGGGAAAAAACCCGAGCCGCCCGTGGGACGGTGTGGACGCAATGTGCGCGCCCTGATCGGCATTTGCCAATTGACATCTCCTCGAACGGCGCGCACGAGGGCGCTCACGAAACCGTTCGCTGGCGGTCGTCCCCCTTGAAAGTTTGGGCGGAGTAATGACTGCGGGCAGTCAGCGGTTCACGCTGGGGCGTGACGCCTCACCGTCAACGGACTCGGGCACACTGCGGACACCTGGGGGCGTCCCTTCCCGAGACCTGTCTTCGTCCCTCGCCTCGAACGACCTGTTGTCTTCTTGGCCCCGCCTGGCCTCTCGTGGCGGAGCCTCGGCAGTTTTACACACGGCTCATGTTTTGCCAATAGCAAACGGTCGTTTGCTTGCGAGCCCGTTGCAGTTTCTCAGGCGCTTCTCAGGTCGGTGATGTTGCTGCAATGCGAGCGCGATGGGTGGCCACGCTTCGTTGATGGCCGTATGGGGCCATGCCGGCTCACAATCGCGATTGGAGTCGTACAGGGGTCTGCTACGACACCGCGCCGCGAGACGCCAATGAACGGGTGCGGGAGTCTCGCCAGGAGGGCCGCCGGCCATGACCCCCGTCGGCGGCCCTTCTCGTCGCATGTCAGATGCATTTCAGTTCGCGCGCCGGCCGTCGGGACGGCAGCGCCGCATGCAAGAATGCCCGAGCGGATGGCCAGATACTTTTGACGACGCGCGCAGCTGGGCCGCGCGCCAAACCTCCCGCGCAACTCGAATTTCAGGGCCGCCTCCTCGAGGCGATCGTCGAGTCGTCAGTCGACGCCATCCTGGTCGTCTCGTCCGACAGGAAGATCGTTTACTACAACGACCACTTTCTCGAGATGTGGGACGAGTCGCCGGAAGCCCTCAACGACGGCAGCATCGAGGCTGTCGCTCGCCTCAGTCAGAAGCTCCAGAATCCGGATGAGTTCGCGGCACGCATCGCAGACCTCTACGCCCATCCATTGGACGCTGGCCACGACGAGCTGCTCTTCAACGATGGGCGCGTGCTCGAGCGCTTCACCGGTCCGGTTACGGACGATTTTGGCACTCCCCAGGGTCGAGTCTGGTTCTTCCGTGATGTCACTGACGCGCGACACGCGCAGGCGGCGAGCGACGTCCTGGCGTTGTCTGGGGAGCTGTTCGCAACGCCCATCGATGCGGAACGGACGCTGGGCGAGCTGGCCGGCCTCGTTGTTCCGCGAATGGCCGACTGGGCGGCGGTCGACATAGTCGACGATCACTACGCGTTCCACCGCCTGGGCGTGGCCCACATCCGGCCCGACGGCGCTCAGATACTGCGAACCTTGCACGAGCGCTACCCGCTGCGGCCCAACGAAGGCCACCTGCGCGGCCGAGTCCTGGCAACGCTCGAACCAGTCGTTTTGTACGACGTCGACGATGCCGAGCTGCGTTCGCTGGCCCGTGACGAGGAGCATTTCCAGATGCTGCGCAAACTGGGCCTGCGCTCGGCGATGTGGGTGCCGCTCACCGTCCGAGACCGGGTGGTGGGAGTCCTGTCCATTGGCTACGGCGAAGGGGCGCGGCGCTACACGGCCGCCGATCTGAGCCTGCTGCGTGAACTCGCGCGCCGCGCCGCGCTCGCCGTGGACAACGCGCTGCTCTATCACTCGGTCGAGCGAACCGAGGTCCGTCAGGCGGTGTTGGCGACGCTGGGCCAGCAGGCGCTGGAGGGCATCGCCTACGACGATCTGGCCCAGAAGGCAGCAGACGCCCTCGCCAGGGTCATGGAAGTGCCCTTCGTCGAGGTCCTCGCCCTCGAACCCGATCGGCGTGAGCTTCTGCTGGTGGCGGGAGTTGGCTGGAAGGAGGGATTGATCGGCCGCGAGACAGTCAAAGCCGGCCTGGGCTCGCAGGGTGGCTATACGCTCGCGACAGTCGGTCCTGTGGTCGTCGACGAGCTCATGAAGGAGACTCGATTTACGCCTCCGCCGCTGCTCGCCAACCACGGTGTGCGCAGCGGTTTGACGGTTGTTATCGGTAGCCCGGCCAATCCTCACGGCGTGCTTGGTACGCACACGCCCGATCGGCGGGTGTTCGCCGAGGAAGACATCAACTTCCTGCAGGCTGTGGCCAACGTGCTGGCGGCCGCACGCGACCGCCAAAGCGACGAAGAGCGCCTGGGCGCCCTCGCCCTGGCCGAGCGGGCGCGCGCGGCCCAGCTGAAGGGCGTCATCGAGAGCATTGGCGACGCCGTCGTCGTGTGCGACGCGCTCGGCGCGGTGCTGCTCTCCAACCCCTCCGCGGACACGCTTCTGGCCGGCCATCTGGGCGAGGGGCTTGCCGGGATCATGCGCGCTTTCGTCTGGCCAAGTGGGCACGCCCGCGATCTGCCGCCCAGCGAGGGGGTCGAGGTCCGCGTCGACGACGAGCTGCACGAGAAGTGGGTCGAGCTGTCTGCCTTTCCCATCCTCTCTGGCGACGAAAGCGCGGGTGCCGGTGGGACGATCCTGGTCATGCGCGATGTGACCTCCGCGCGCAACGCACGCCTTGTGCGCGACGCATTCCTGGGCGTGTTGTCGCATGAGCTGCGCACGCCCGTGACCGCGATTTATGGCAACAGCGAAATCCTGGCGCGCAAGTCGTCAACGGAAATGCCGGAGGAGCGACGGCGCGAGGTATATGACGACATCCGGGCTGAGGCGGATCGCCTCTACCGGCTCGTCGAGAACCTGCTCGTGCTGTCACGTGTCGAGCGGCAGGGGCTGACCATCGAGACGGAACCGGTCCTGCTGCAGCGCATGATCCCGCGCGTCGTCGAGTCAGAGGCGGCACGCTGGCCACAGGCCCGCTGGGCGACGGAGTTGCCGGCTGACCTGCCACCCGTCGCCGCCGAGGAAACGTACGTCGAACAGGTTCTGCGCAATCTCCTGGGCAACGCGGCCAAGTATGGCGGCGACGGTCCCGTGACCGTCAGCGCCACCGACAACGGCCGGACGGTCACGGTCCGCGTGTCGGATGCCGGCCCGGGTTTTCCACCGGAGGAGGCAAGTCAGCTGTTCGAGCTCTTCTATCGCTCGCCGTCAGCCGTGAAACGAGCCAGTGGCGCGGGCATTGGCCTGTTCGTCAGCCGACAGCTCGCCAACACCATGGGTGGTCGGCTGACCGCCCGAAATCGGCCCGAAGGCGGCGCCGAATTCGCTTTCGAGGTGCCGGTCTTCAGGTCGACCTGAGGGCAACTCGTGGTCAGGCGGGTTGGTAGTGCATGTACTCCGGACGCCACATCTGGCGGTCCACGGCGGCGACGATCTCGTCGTCGCGTAGTTGGCGTCCGTAGCCGCTGTCGCGCAGGTGCCGAACGAGCTCTTCGGCGATGACCCGCGCGGCGCTGCGTAAGTCGTCGACCGCGGGGTAGATCGCGCCGCTCTCGAGTCGGTCCTCTGGCACATACTGCGCCAGCGTGCGCGCCGCGATCAGGAAGGCGTCATCGGTAAGCTCGTGCGCCTCGGCGACGACGGCACCAAGACCCACACCCGGGAAAATGAAGACGTTGTTTGCCTGGCCGATTGTCAGTCGCCGGCCGGCTATCTCGACATCACGACTTGGGCTCCCGGTCGCGACAATCGCCTTGCCCGCGGACCATTCCAGGACGTCCTCGGCCGTCGCCTCGGCGTTGACGTCGGGATTGGACAACGGCATGACGATCGGCGCCGCCGAATGGCCGGCCACCTCCCGAATCAGCTCCTCCGAGAAGGCACCCGGTTGCGCCGTCGTTCCGATCAGGACCGTCGGCCTGATCGCGCGCGCGATCGCGACCGGGTCGTGCAGGTCGTTGTCGTCGAGGCCAGCGGCCATCAACGACCGTGGATCGACGGCGAGAGCCAGCTGCGCTTCGGACAGGTCTTTCCTGTCAGTGTGGACGACGCCGGCCCTGTTGACGAGCGTGATGGATGCTCGAGCTTCTTCGGGCGAGCGTCCTTCGAGGAGTAGCTCGCGGGTAATCATTCGCGCGATGCCAATGCCAGCGGCGCCGGCGCCGATCAACAGGAAGCGCTCGCCGGCCAGTCCCTGATCCAGGCCTCGTGCGGCCAGCAGACCGCCGACGACGACCGCACCGGTTCCCTGGATATCGTCGTTGAAACTTGGCACGCGACGCCGGTAGCGGTCCAGGATGCGCAGCGCGTTGTGCTGCTTGAAGTCTTCCCACTGCACGACCGCGCGCGGGAAAACACTGCCCACGGCCTGGACGAAGGCCTCTACGACCGCGTCATAGGCGGCTCCTCGCAGCCGCGGCGAGCGATAGCCCAGGTAAAGCGGGTCATCCAGCAACTCCTGCGCGTCGGTGCCCACGTCAAGCGAGACCGGCAGGGTCAGCGCGGGGTATAGGCCTGCGGCCGCGGTATACAACGCGAGTTTGCCAATGGGAATGGGCATCCCGCCTGCGCCCTGGTCGCCGAGACCCAGTATGCGCTCGTTGTCGGTGACGACGATCAAGCGAATGTCTGCGCCATCGGCAGCC
>DATBFJ010000021.1:0-46515 GCA_036558545.1 Candidatus Limnocylindrales bacterium | reverse complement strand
ATCGACTGGCGCGACGACCACTTCACGGAGATCGCCGGACCGAGCACGGAAATGCGTCTGTCGGCCTGGTTCAGAGACCGGGACATTGAGCTTGCCGAAGGCCAGCGCGCCGAGGTCAACCTCGCGATGCTGGATTGGATTCGCGACGTCAGCGCGACCCTGCAGCGCGGCTATGTCATGGCCATCGACTACGGGGCCACGCCGGCTGCGCTCTATGGACCTGATCGGCCCACAGGCACGATCCGGGCCTTTGCCGGTCAGCATGTCTCGGCGGATGTCCTGTCAGGGGTCGGCCAGCGCGACATCACGAGTCATGTCGATTTCGACGCGCTCGAGCGCCAAGCGGGCGCCCGAGGGCTGACGGTCGCCGGCCGACGACGTTCGAACGAATTCCTGATTGCGTGTGGGCTCGACGACGCGTACCAGCAGGCACGCACCCAGTCGGACACCGATTGGGACGCAGCGACGAACCTGCGCTCGGCGATCCGACGGCTCCTCGACGCGAACGCCCTTGGCGGATATCTCGTCAGCGTCCTGGCCACGGACGCTCCCGTGGATCCGCCACTCCGCGGCTTCGCGGAGATCGCCAGACAGCGATGAACATCGACGAGGTCAAGGCACGCCTCGACCCGTTCCCGCGTCACCTGCCGGGCATACCTGTCGCGATCATTCCGACGCTGATCGGCGACGACGGCACGCAAGCGACGAGAACACCGCGTTCCCAAGATTCGAGCCGGCCCGCGGCCGTATTGATCCTGATCTACCCCGACGAACACAACGAGGCCCGCCTTGTTCTGACCGAGCGAGCAAGTGGAGGCCATCGACACGCAGGCCAGGTCAGCCTGCCCGGCGGCGCCATTGACCCGGACGACGTCTCGGCTGAGGCAGCCGCACTGCGCGAGGCACGCGAAGAGGTTGGTCTCGATCCAGAGCAGGCCGGTGTGCGAATCGTCGGTGTCCTGCCCGTCTTCGACGTTCGCGTCTCCGGATTCCTCGTGAATCCGGTGGTCGCCTTCGCCGAGCGCGAGCCGGAGCTCAAGGCCGACGACTACGAGGTGGCCGAGGTCTTCAGCGCACCACTGTCGGCCTTCCTGCCCGGGGCACCGATCGAAACAGTCACCGCCGAGCGCGACGGCTACCGTCTGCGCTACGGTGGCTACCAGGTTGGCCGACACCACGTCTGGGGTGCGACCGCGATGATGCTCGGGCGCTTTGGCGCCTACCTGGGCGGCGTCAACGCAGCTCCAGGCGCATGATCGGACGCCTGGGGCTCGTTGCGTTCCATTGGCGAATGTCGACCACGGAAAATCCGGCACGCTCGAACATTGATTGCGTGCCGTGATAGGCGTCCGCCGCTGGGACGCGGCCGCGCTCGCTGGCCACGGGATAGGCCTCGACGATGGTCGCGCCGTGGGCCTGCGCATACTGGACGGCAGCCTTGAGCAGCTCGTGCCCTACGCCCTGCCGGCGAGCGTGCCGTGATACGACGAAGCACACGATCGACCACACGGGCTTGTCATCGATCGGCTTGAGCACTTTCGACGTCGCAAGGCGGCCGTATTCCGAGCGTGGCGCGAGGCCGACCCAGCCAATCGCCAGCTCGTCGCGATAGGCAACCAGCCCCGGCGCAACCTCGTTGTGGGAGAGGCGCTCCAGGTCATCTCGGTTGCTCTGCTCGCTGGCATTTCGCCACGTCATACCGGGCAATCGGAAGAACATGCACGAGCACCATTTCGGGTCGCCGCCTTCGTCGAATAACCCGGCCAGATCGGCGAACCTATCCGGGGTCAACGGCTCAATACGCAGCTCTACCAGGGCTCACCTTCCGACGAGTCGTATTCGTCGCGCTTGACGTCGCGCTCCGCCAATGAGCCCTCAGCCTGGGCATTTGACGCCGGCGTCCGCTCTTCGGGGCTGGGCGCCAATGTTGAGTCGGTGCCTTCGCTGATCGCTGCGTGCGCAGTGCCTTCGATGGCAACCGCACCAGGACCGGTCAGCTCGACCACGATTGCGCGCATCTCGGTACCGTCGGTGTAAGCACCGTGAGGCACGGCGGGCGGCCAGACGACTGCCTCGCCATGATTGATGCGGGCTCTTTCGTCGCCAACCTGGACCCAGCCTGCACCGCTGATGACGATGAACAGCGCGGTGTTATCCGGATTCTCATGGGGCACGACCATCGCGTACCTGCCGAAGGCCAGCTCGCTGACGATGGCACGCTCGTCGGACATGATGACCGCGCCCTCCACGTTCTGGGTCCCGGGCGGACCACCCAGCCGGCGATGTCCGGGACCGAAACGGAAGATCTCCATCGGCGGCGTCTCTACAGCCCGCCCTCAGAGCGGACTACGCGCGCCGTCGGCGCTGGCTGCCGCGGGCGCGTTTCGAGCGAACCGTGGCCTCAGCTGCCTTGTACTTGGACTGACTGAAGAAGCGTGCGCGGCGCAGCTGCTCGTTATAGGCCTGGATGTACGGCGGGAAGCGGAAGAAGCGAATCCAGACAAACGTGGCAATACCCACAATCAGGGCGCCCAGGATGAACAGGAAGTAGAAGTTGAACAGGGTTCCAACGAGGACGAAGCCAAATGTGATCAGCCCTGTCCAGAGCAGCCATTCCTGGAGCGATCGCAGCGGCTCGTGACGATGAAGCTGTCGAACGCGGACGTTGTAGAGGACGATCGTGCCGATAAAGAAGACGAGCGACGCCACCCAGATGGGCAGGTAGATGTCCGGAAAGTTGTCCTGCGTGAACGCGATACGACCCAGGTAGTCAAGTGGCCCGAGCTTCACGCGAATTCCTCTCTGCTTAACAGCGGCTGTGATCAGCCCGGCCCGGGCGCCAACCGTCGAACGCGAGCATAGCAAGGGAATTCAGAACGGCCATGAAGGTGTCCGTTGCTATACTCGAATGGCCGTGCAGCGCTCGCGCCGTTTGAGCTGCGCGCGAGTTCCACCGAGAGGGACAGGAGGAGATCGTGCGGGCCCTGCTCTCGGTCGCGAATCGCGATGGAATCGCCGAGCTGGCGCGTGCTCTCAATTCGCTCGGCGTTGAGCTCTATGCGACGGACGGCACTCGCTCGGCACTCGCCGAGGACGGCATCGAGTGCCACGCCGTAAGTGACCTGACCGGGACCGAGACGCTTGCCGGTGGGCAGGTCAAGACATTCCACGTCAACGTGTACGCCGGCATCCTGGCGCGGCGGACGGCGCCGGACGAGCTCGCGGAGCTCGCGTCGCGCGGCATCGAGCTCATCGACCTCGTGGTGGTCAATGTCAAACCCTTCGCCCCGGAGCTTGGCCAACGGGCCGTGCCCCTCGACGAGGCGATCGAAATGATCGACGTTGGTGGGACGGCGCTGATCAGCGCCGCGGCACGCAATTACGCATCCGTTGCGGCAGTTTCATCGCCGGCCCACTACGAGCAGCTGGTCAACGAGCTGCGCGAGATGGGCTCGCTCTCCGCGGAGTTCCGTCAACGCCTCGCTGCTGACGCTCTCGCGGATGTTGCCGCCTACTACGCCGAGATTGCCGCGTACCTCAACCACATCTCGGGCATGCGCTTTCCCAGCCGCCTTGCCGTGGTTGTCGAGAAGGTGCGCGACCTGGCTTACGGGGAAAATCCCCAGCAGCAGGCGGCCTATTACCGCGAGACGACGCACCGCATGAGCTCGTTGGCAGACGCCTTCCAGCTGCAGGGCGACCAGCCCACCTTCAACGATCTGTTGGATCTCGACGCTGCCTACCGCGTCGCGACCGACTTCACTGGTCCCACCTGCTGCATCGTCAAGCAGAGCAATCCAGTCGGACTGGCATCGAACGACAGGTTGGCCGAGGCTTACCAGAAGGCGCTGGAAGGCGACCCGGTGTCGGCATTCGGCGGGGTTGTGGCCTTCAATCGTGAGGTCGATGCCGAGACAGCCAGCGCCGTAGCGGGAAACGCGTATGAAGCCGTGGTTGCGCCCGCATTTGCCGCCCCTGCTCGGCAGATCCTGGCCGAGAAAGAGCACCTGGCCGTTCTCGCCGTGCGCAGCCAGCCCTTTGAGGGGCTGAGCGACTTCGGCATTGCCAGGCTCGATTTTCATCGCATCGATGGCGGGCTCCTGGTCGAGACGCGCGATCGCTCGGAGCTCGATCGCTCGCAGCTCAAGGTCGTGACCCGCCGTCGGCCGACGTTGGAGGAGCTGACAGACCTGTTGTTCGCGTGGCGCGCCGTTCGCCACGTCACGTCGAACGCCGTGGTCCTCGCACGGAACGGGGCGCTCGTCGGCGTGGGTGCGGGACAGGCGTCACGACTGACGGCCGTGGAGATAGCGCTTCACAAGGCCGCCGATCGCGCCACTCTCGCGGTACTCGCGTCTGACGCGTACTTCCCGTTCGCCGACGCGATCCAGCTCGCGGCCGAGCGTGGCATCACGGCGATCATCCAGCCCGGCGGATCGGTACGTGACCAGATGGCCATCGAGGTGGCCGATCGCCATCACATCGCGATGGTCTTCACCGGCCGCCGCCACTACCGGCACTAGACGATGGCTGACGCGAGCTCCATGGAAACGTTGCTCGCGTTGGAGATGGTGCGCGTCACGGAGGCGGCGGCCATCGCCTCGGCCCGGTTCATGGGTCGGGGCGATCGAATGGCTGCCGATCGAGCCGCGGTCGAGGCGATGCGTCAGACATTCGACGATATAGAGATCCAGGGCCAGATCGTCATCGGCGAGGGCGAGCGCGACGAGGCGCCCATGCTGTACATCGGCGAACAGGTGGGCGTCGCGCTCGCCGGCCAGCCCGAGATCGACATTGCCGTGGACCCGCTCGAGGGCACGAATCTCGTCGCGATGGGCCTGGCGAACGCGATTACGACGCTCGCCGCGTCTGAGCGTGGCGGCCTGTTGAATGCCCCTGACACATACCTCGAGAAGCTGTGCGTGGGACCGATCGCGTCGGGTCACGTCGACATTCGCGAGTCCGTGGCAGAGAACCTGGGCCGTATCGCAGAGGCGCTCGGGCGGAAGATCGGCGACCTCACCGTCGTCTGCCTGGACAGGCCGCGTCATGAAGGCCTGATCGATGAGATCCGCGCGAACGGCGCGCGCATCAAGCTGATCAGCGATGGCGACCTGTCGGCGGCAATCTCGTGCGCCGTGATGGGCACGGGTGTTCACGCAGTGATGGGCATAGGCGGGGCACCGGAGGGTGTCCTCACAGCGGCCGCGCTGCGCTGCCTCGGCGGAGAGATGCAAGCCCGCTTCCGCTGGCGCAGCGATGAGGAACGAGCGCGCGGCGAGAGAATGGGCATCGATCCGTCCGAGGAACGGGTCTACACCACGACCGACCTGGCGCCAGGCGAAACACTGGTGTTCTCGGCAACCGGAGTGACCGAGGGCGACCTGTTGAGCGGCGTGCGCTTCTTTGGCGGCGGCGCACGGACGCACTCATTGGTGATGGGCTTCCAGGCCAAGCAGGTACGCTTCGTTGACACGGTCCACATGTTCGACCGGAGCAAGCCACCGAGCGTCCGACTGTAGGTCCGTTCTCCCTCAAGTACTTAGCTCGGGCTATGGCATCGATTGTCCGCGGGTGTCACCATCAACCCCGGCGGGTCGCGACTCGGATAGGTATCCGTAGCCATTGCCAGTGACCGACCGCTTCGCGGCACGGCTGCCCAGTGCGGGCCGCCAAAGGAGGCTTGCCGTGAAGCCGACCCTGAAGGCTTCAGTCGTCACCTTTGCAACGTTCGTCTTTGTGTTGTTACTCGTGCCCGGCGCGGCCGCGGTAACGCCGACCGCGCAGCACAGCGGGTTGCATATCAACTGGGAGCAACAGAGCTCGACCGGTCTGGGTAAGCCCGACGGGATGCCCGCCGGTGCCTACGCCAAGGGAAATTATGTCGTTTCAACCGAGGCCGACAACATAGGCGGCAGGATCTGGGTGTCGTCAAATGGAATCGACTGGACGCTTGCGTGGAGCGGCAACGAGACGCCCGGCGACATCGTCCCGGGCGGCCCCGGTTTTGTTGGCTGGGCGTCCGGAATCCTGCTGTCGGACAACGGACATAGCTGGACGCATGCAAACGCTGGAGTGCCGGCAAAGCTTCTCAATTCAGACTTTCCGCAGCTGGGGAGCGCGGGCGGCGTCGTTGTCGCCTTTCCTGATTCGGGACACGGCTACTGGTCGAGCGACGGCCACACATGGACGTCCATCTCCGGGGGTCCTCAGGATCCGATCACGCTGGCCGGCGACGGAACCAACCTGTGGGCACTGACCGGCGGACGCGACTTCGACAGCGGCACGACCAGCCCGGTGCTGTTGTGGGTGACAGCGGACGGCCAGCATTGGACGCAGTCGGCACAGTTGCCCAACTCGAGGCGGACCTCCGGACTGCGCGCCGCTTTCGGTCCGCTCGGCGGGGTGGTCATCGCCGGTGCGAAATCCTGGTATTCGAAGGACGACGTCCACTGGCACGTGGCAACGAACACGCCGACGCTCACCCAGAAGGGCAGGGTCTTTGTCCAGGCCGCAATCGGTGACGCAGCCGGATTCATCGTCACGGCCGAGCAATATCCGCCCGGCTGCGTTATCGACCCCGCCCAGGAACGGGCGCTGACCTGGACGTCCGTCGACGGAAGCGTTTGGCGCAAGATGTCCGCGACGGGATGGACCGGACGCGAGATTGACCAGTTGTTCATCACCGGGCGGACACTCTTTGGCATCGGCATCGATTGGTCATCAAACGATGTGCCGGCGGGCGTGGTTTGGACCGCACCGCTGCCTAACGTCGCGTCCGATACGGCGCCACCGCCGCCACCGCCTCCCGCGCCGGGCCGCCAGGGCTGCTAGCCAGAGCAACCGACCGACCGCCGCCGCCCTTCGCCGCGAGTTCGCCAGCGCGCCCGACAAGGTTTCGTTCATAGCCACGAACTCGTGGCTTCCAACTGGTACGAGCGGGCAGCCCGCACATCGAAAGGGCCGAGCTAGGGCGAGTCGGCCCATTCGCGTCCGGCTATGACGCGGACGGCGTCCGTGCCCTCGGCCCTTTCCTGGCGCCGCCGCGCCGTCGAGACCGTCTCGTGCCAGCCCGGCGGCCGCAGCCCCGGAGCGAGGTCGCTGAGCGGCGCCAGGACAAAAAGCCGTTCGTGCGCCTGCGGATGGGGCACGGTCAGCCAGCGCTGGTCCGGACGCTCGACGCTGATCCGGTTGCGGCCGAATACAAGCAGGTCCAGATCGACTTCCCGCGGACCCCAGCGCTGGCGAGCCACCCGGCCGATTGACTGCTCCAGCCCTTTGAGTGCGGCGAGGAGTGCCAGCGCACCAGTCTCTGGATCAGGCCCGGGAGGCACATCCAGCGTCACGACCGCGTTGATGAAGTCGGGCTGATCAAGGACGCCGACCGGCTTGGTTGAGTAGAGTCGCGAGACGCCTTGCAACGTAACACCTGGCATGACCGCAAGGGCGTGCACGGCATTGCGCAGGTTTGCGCGCGGATCGGCGAGGTTCGCACCCAATCCGACATATGCCCTGACTCGCCGTCTAGCCATCTGACGAGGATAGGTCGGGCCGACCAGTGTCCGGCGGCCCCCCGGGCTCAAAACGTGGCCGGCGGCCCGCGGAACGAGTCCGCGAGCCGCCGAGGCTGTTTGAGGTATTCCACGCCTGCTTGCGGGGTCAGTGGCCGCGCTTCCTTGCGGCCTCCTTGGCACCCTGCTTGCCGAGAGCCGTGCGCGTCTCCTTCGGCAGATGCGAGATCGTCCGCTTTGAGCGCGCCGCCGCTTGGGCCTTCTTGATGTTTTCGCGGGCGGCGGCGCGCTGCTTCTCAGTCGCCATCAGCTCTTCTTCTTGCTCGCCATCTTCTCGAGCTCTTTCTCCGACATGTCCGTGCGGGTCTTCTTGCCCTCACGCTTGCGCTGGAGTTCCGCGCCCATGAACTTGCGTTGTTTCTCTGTTCTGGCAGGCATCCGTCTCGCGCCCCCTTTCGTTGGGTTTGACCAACGCTGTCAACGTATCGCCGTGCCCATCAAACAACGCTTACAGTCGGCCAGATCAGGCTGGCGGATGCACAACATGTGAGCGAGTGCGCCCGTGTGCCGAAAGGCCGTCGCAGCGTAGAATTGGTTGTGAGCTGCGGTCCGGCCCAGCAACCCAACAAGCGTTCACAACCGCGGACCGTGGCGCCTGAAAGGCATCTGTGACAACCGCACTGTGGTACGTCGTCGGGTTCGCTTTCGCGGGCGCGACCTTCGTGCTCATAACCATCGGCGCCGCCTGGCTGCTCAGCCATCGCTCCAAGGGCGATCGGCACAAGGGCCTGCCCTATGAGTCGGGCATCGATACGTACGGCTACACGTGGGGCCGCACTGGTCTCTCCTTCTACATCTACGCGCTTCTGTTTGTCGCGTTCGATATCGAGGTCGTTTTCATCTACCTGTGGGCGATCGTGTTCCGGGACGTCCTCATCGGAGGGTTTCTCGCGATGCTCCTGTTCGTGCTCATCCTGCTCGTAGGGCTGGGCTACGCCTGGAGGAAGGGCGTTCTGACATGGAAGTAACGAAGGCCAACCAGGCGTCAAGTGAGTCAGCGTTGATCAAGCGCGACAGCGAAGCCGAGGCGATCGTCGTCCCCAATACGCTCTGGACGTCGACGAATCCGCAGGCCTACAGCGGTGGCCTGCCAGCGTCGATCACACATCTGCGCCACGAAGAGGAGTTCGGCGACAAGACGGACAACGGCCGCTGGCAGGCCCTCGACATCATCCCGACGACTGCCGATTACGTCCTTGACCTGATCCGCCTGAACAGCCTTTGGCCGTTGACGTCGGGGCTGGCCTGCTGCGCCATCGAGATGATGTCCGCGGCGACGCCGATCAACGACATGGACCGTTTCAACATGTTTCCGTTCCGCGCGTCGCCACGACAGGCTGACGTGCTCATAGTCGCCGGCACGCTCACGACCAAGATGGCCGGCCCACTCCTTCGCCTGTGGGAGCAGATGCCGGAGCCCAAGTGGTGCGTGGCGATGGGCGATTGCACCGTGTCCGGCGGCCGTTACAAGCGCAGCTACTCGACGGTTGAAGGCATCGACCGGATCATGCCCGTCGACGTCTATGTGCCGGGCTGCCCGCCGCGGCCCGAAGGGCTGATCTACGGAATGATGAAGCTGCAGCAGCTGATCAAAGAACGACGCGGACATTGGGCCGAGCGGCAGGTGGGTCCCACCGTGCCGGACGGCATCTGATCCAAGCACGAATCGGGGAGCGAGAGAGACGGACACGCAGTTGAAGCGACGCCTGGAGCAGGTGTTTGCCGACCAATTCGCCGCGCCCGTCCGCCAGATCAACGATCAGACGGAGATCTGGGTCAACGCCAAGGACCTGCCCGCGGTCATGACGCGGCTGCATGATGACGAGCAGTTCGAGTTCGAAATCCTGGCCGACCTGTGCGGTGTGGACACGGGTACGGAGATGTGGTCGGTCTACCACCTCTGGTCGCCACGCTCACCTGATTGGTTACGCGTCATAGTCCCCAGCCTCAAACGCGACGACCCACGCGTGCCCAGCGTGACATTCATCTGGCCGGGTGCCGAATGGCCTGAGCGCGAGGCCTACGACATGTTCGGGATCATCTACGAGGGCAATCGCGACCTGCGCCGGATCTACATGCCGCCCGACTACACGAGTTTTCCGCTGCGCAAGGACTTCCTGTTGCCTGACGACGCCTCGCGCTCACCGGGCGAGGGAGTGCGCCACGTCGAACAGACTCACCAGCCGGCCGAAAACATGCGTCAGCCGCAGATCCGCATGGCGCCGCAGCTTGGCGATAACCAGATCAGCACGCTGAGTCAGCTGCCAGAAGAAACCGAGGCCCCGCCAGCATGACCGAGGTCAAGACCGAAGTCCGCTCACTCGACGACCCGAATATCTGGGTCGACACGCCCGCGACAATCTACGACGCCATCCCGCCTTACCCGCCACGGACCGAGCGGGAGGCGGAGTTCTATCACCTTCGCGACGGGGAGATGCTGCTCAACCTTGGCCCGCAGCATCCTTCGACGCACGGGGTGCTGCGCGTCGTGCTCAAGATCGACGGCGAACGCGTCGTGGATCTGGACCCTGTCCTGGGCTACCTGCATCGCGGCGTCGAGAAGCTATGCGAGGTAGGTGACTGGCACATCGCGATCAGCCAATGTGATCCGCTCGAGTACGTCGCATCGCTGTTCAGCGAGGCGATGCCCGTCATGGCCGCCGAGAAGCTGCTCGATCTCCAGGTGCCAAAGCGCGCCCAATACATCCGCACGCTCGTGTGGGAGCTGAACCGCATCGCCAGCCACGGGCTGTTCATAGGCTGGCTGGCACTCGACCTGGGTGGCCTGACGCCGCTGCTCTACGGCTTCATCGAGCGCGACGAGATCGTCGAGATGCTCGCCTCGCTGACTGGCCAGCGCATGCTCTTCAACTACCTCCGCATTGGGGGCGTCAACCGCGACCTCAATCACGACTTCCTGTCACGCCTGGGCGACTGGATGAGCCGTGCCGCCGTCGAGCTCGAGCAGGAAACGCGCCTGCTCAACGAGAACGAGATCTTCATCCGCCGCACCAAGGGCATGGGTGTCATGACACCTGAGATGGCGCTGCGCATGCGCGTCACAGGCCCGAACCTGCGCGCCGCAGGCATTCCCTACGACATCCGACGGGCACATCCGTATGCGGCCTACCCGGACATGGAGTTCGACATCCCGACGCGTGCGGAGGGCGATTCGTATGCCCGCTACATGCTCCGTGTCGACGAGATCCGCGAAAGCATCAAGATCATCGATCAGTGCCTGCACGAGATGCCCGACGGCCCGATCATGGCGCGCATCCCACGCCTGATTCGCATTCCACCCGGCCGAGCATTCGTCGCGGTTGAAAGCCCGCGCGGCGAGTACGCGTGCTACGCGATGAGCGATGGCTCAGATCAGCCGTTCCGGCTGCGCATCAGCGACCCGTCGTTCTGGAACCTGCAGTCGGTTGGCGAGCTCGTGCCCGGCAACCTGATCGCCGACACGATGGCCGTCATGGCCAGCCTCGACCCGGTCATGGGCGGAGTCGACAAGTAGTGGCACCGGCATGCGGCTGGGTGGCCGGAGCTAGCCCATGTCCGTAATCACGCGGCCGTTCCAGCGCATGACGCTGGCCGGCAAGATCATCGTTCCGCTGCTGATCCTTGGCGCGGTCCTGACGGTCCTGCTGCTCGTGGCCTGGGAGATCGGCCTGATCCCGTGGCTTATAGACATCGTCGCGGACGTCGTCACGTCGAACATCGACATCGTCCGCTTCATCATCGCGGCCACCGCGATCCTGCTCTTTACCGTTCCGACAGCCTTTGTGATCATCTTCATGGAGCTGAAGGTGATCGCCTTCCTCGCCTCCCGTATAGGGCCGAACCGCACCGGGCCGTGGGGCATCCTTGCCTCGACCGTGGCCGGCTTCAAGGTCCTCGCCAAGGAGGACTACACGCCCACCGGTGCCGATGCTCCAGTCTTTACCGTGGCGCCGATCGTCACCTACCTCGCGGCCGTCCTGACCCTGCTGGTCATCCCCTTCGCGCCAGGCCTGGTGGGCTACGACATGAACATCGGCCTGCTGTACTTCTTCGCCGTCTCCGGCCTTTCGGTCGTCGGCCTGATGATGGGTGGCTGGGCGAGCTTCAACAAGTACTCGCTGCTCGGAGGCCTTCGCGCCGCGGCGCAGATCGTCAGCTACGAGCTGCCGCTCGTGCTCGCGCCGGTGGGCGTGATCATGCTCGCCGGGACGCTCAGCCTGAACGGCATCGTCGAGCACCAGTCCGGCTGGTTCTGGAATTGGTACGTCTTCCAGCAACCGCTCGCGTTCATCGTCTTCTTCATCGCCGCAACCGCCGAGGGCAACCGGACTCCATTCGACCTGACCGAGGCGGACAGCGAGATCGTCGCGGGCTTCGCGACTGAGTACAGCGGCATGCGCTTCGGATTCTTCTTCTTCGCCGAATACGTCGGCGTGTTTGTCCTGTCGGCGCTGACCACCGTCCTCTTTTTCGGTGGCTGGAACTCGCCAATCGACCCTCGTCCGATCCTCGACTTCTTCAACGTCTCGATCGGCCAGACGATGAACCTGGCGAATCTGGACATCTGGCTGCTATGGGCGCTGGTCATCGGCGTGCCGCTGATCATCGCCGCGGCAACGTTCGTCATCTACACGTTCAACAGCAGTTGGGGAATCATCAAGTCGGCCGTCGTCGCGTTCATCCTGTTCAACGTCTTCGCGATCAGTGCGGTCGCCATCTGGGCGTTCATCTCGTTCGAGGTGGTTGTTGGCCTGTTCTGGTTCCTGCTCAAGGCCTTCACCTTCGCCTTTGTGTTCGTATGGATGCGCGGCACCTTGCCGCGCGTGCGTATCGACCAACTCATGGGCTTTGCCTGGAAGTGGCTGATTGAGATCTCGTTGCTCAATGCGTTTGTCACGGCCGGCGCAATCCTGGTCGTCCAGCAGGTGACGGGCTCATGAGCGTCACGCAAGCCGCGTATGGCACCCGGCGCTACGCCGGCCGGACAATCGGCACGCAGCGACCCGCACGTGGGCTGCGCACATGAACGTCATGGCGAGGGTGCCGGGCTGGGGCATTGCCAAGGGCATGGTGCACACGTTCGTGCGCATGGTTCAGCCCAAGCGGACGATCCAATACCCGGAGCAGCACCAGGAGATTTCACCGCATCACCGCGGCCGCCTGATCCTGCTCTACGACGAGGCCGGCAATCTCAAGTGCGAGACGTGCTTCCAGTGTGCCCAGGCCTGCCCTATCGAGATCATCGACATGGGCGGCGTCGACACCAAGAATCGCTTCCACGTTCACTGGGGACCCGCCGAACAGTACGCCGAGCGGCGCGAGGAGTCGGCATTGCGCCGATCGGGCAGGCCAGTCGCGGACAGGAGCTTCAACGCCTGGCTACCGATCGACCTGGGACCGCTCGAGGCAATCCTTGTCACTAACGACTACGACCCGAACCGCTTGTTGGCGATATTGGAGGCCACCCAGGCAAAGTACGGCCACCTTCCGGTCGCGGCACTGCAGCACATCAGCCACTCGACCGGCGCCTGGTACAGCGAGATCTACGGGATCGCAACGTCGTACCCGAACCTGGTGTTCGAGCCGGGGCGAGCTTCAGAGATTGGCCTGTGCGGCTGCGCGACATGCGCGATGCTCGGTTCGGGCCGAATCCGCGACGCGCTCGTCGCGGCGCTGGGCACGGATGTCGGCGGCTCCACGGCAGATGGCCAGGTGCGTTTCGTGGCTGCCGATTGTGGCGGCGAAAGCCGCAACGAGCCGCTCATGACGCTCGACGGCCAGGCGCAGCCGGGCATGACCCCGGAGAAAGCCCGCCAACTGGCAACGAAGCTGCGCGCCAGGGGCGCGCGGCCGGCGAGGGCATAACCAGATGAACATCCTGCCCTCGCCCAAGGGAATGCCAACGATCCTGACCGAGCGATTCGGCAAGTACATGCCCGACGGCGCCCTCGACGCTGCCGAGAAGGCCGGCGCCTGGCAGGCATGGAAGAAGACCGTTGGCACGACCAACCCGCCCGCGCTCGTGCGACTCATCGCCGACAGTGGCCTGCGCGGTCGCGGCGGCGCCGCGTACTCAACCGGCGATAAGTGGCGCGCCGCCGCGAGCCTTGCCTCCGACGAGCGTTACGTGGTCGCCAACGGATTCGAGGCGGACCCTGGAACGCGTCTGGATCGGACACTGATGGAGAACGACCCGCACGCCATCATCGAGGGGCTCGCTCTTGCGGCCTACGCAATAGGCGCCCGGCGCGCCTACGTCGCGGTTCGCGAACGCGCCACGCTCGCCAGGCAGCGTCTCGAGACGGCAGTCCGTCTCGCCGAGGAGCAGGGCTATATCGGCTCCAACGCGTTGCTCAAGGGCGTAGACATCCACGTCGAGGTGGTGGCATTACCCGGCGGCATGGTCGTCGGAGAGGAAACGGTTCTGTTGCGGGCGATCCAGAACAAGCGTGCCCAGCCGGACCAGCGGCCGCCGTTCCCATCGGAGAAGGGTCTGTACGGGCGGCCGACAGTGGTAAATAACGTCGAGACGCTTGCCCTCGTGCCGTGGATCGTGGCCCATGGAGCGAAGGATTTTGCCGAGATTGGCGACGACGACCATCCAGGCACGACGCTCATCCAGATCACCGGCGCGGTAGATAAGCCCGGCATCGTCGAGGTGCCGCTGGGCATGAGCGTCAAGCGCCTGCTGGACGTGGCCGGTGTCGCGAAGAAGGCCAAGGCCGTCCTCGTCGGTGGCCCTGCCGGCGGGTTTCTGCCGCCCGCGGAGTTCGACACGCTGTACACGGCGACCGCGCTCAACGAAAAGGGCGCGATCTGGGGCTCAGGTTCGCTTGTCGTGATCGGGCCCGACGTCTGCCTGGTGGATATGGCCGCAACACTCGAGCGCTATCTGTCCGACGAGTCGTGCGGCAAGACCATTCCGTGCCGCATCGGTGTCCGTCGCCTGTACGAGATGGGCCAGCGCGCCACATCGGGAATGTCTAAGCCCACAGATCCGGACGTTCTCCAGCAGCTTTCCAGCGACGTTCGCGATGCGGCACTGTGCGGTCTCGAATATTGCGCACCTAATCCGTTCCTGAGCGGGATGAGATACTTCGCCGACGAGTTCGACGCTCACTTCACGCGCGGCACCTGCCCGGCCGGCGTGTGCAACCAGGTGCGTGTCGCAAGCCCAGCAATGACACCGGCGAGCGCATGACTGACACTTTGCCGCAGCTCCGCGAAGACGTAGCTCCCGACCTGCCGGTCGAGCGACTCCTCGAGACACAGGCCCCGCAGCGGCCGCAGTCGACCGCGACGTTCACGATCGAGGTCGACGGCAGGCAGTTCACCGGCCGCGAGGGCCAGACGATCCTCGAGATCTGCCGCGACAACGGCATTGACGTTCCCACGCTGTGCTACGAGCCCAAGCTGCCCGGCTTTGGCGCCTGCCGCATGTGTGTCGTCGACGTCGAGGGCGAGGACACACCACCAATCTCGTGCTCTCGTGCGGCCGAGCCGGATATGGTCGTCCAGACCCAGACGCCCCGGCTGCGCGAGATCCGCAAGACGAATCTCGAGCTGATATTCAGCGACCACAACGCCTATTGCCTTCCGCCGTGCCAAAACAAGTGCCCGTCGCACATCGACATCCCGGGCTTCCTGAAGGCCAACACGGAAGGCAACTTCATCGAGTCTGCACGTATCTTCAAGCGCACGATTCCCTTTCCGAGCGTGCTCGGCCGCGTCTGCCCGGCGCCGTGCGAGGAGCACTGCCGACGCGACGAAGTCGAAGAGGCGATCGCCATCCGCGACTCGCACCGTTACGCGGGCGATCAGGTAATCAAGACCTCACTCGCGACCGGCGCACCGGCGCCGGTCCCGTTCGAGGTTCAGCCACAGACCGGAAAACGCGTCGCCGTGATCGGCTCAGGGCCCGCGGGCATGGCCGCGGCGTATTACCTGCTTATCGCCGGGCATGACGTGACCGTGTACGAGCGTGACCCGGCGCCCGGCGGAATGCTGCGCTACGGCATCCCGCAGTACCGACTGCCCAAGGTAGAGGTGCTCGAGGCCGAGTACGACTCCGTCGCCCAGCTCGGCGGCAAGGTCGTTTGCAACATGGAGCTGGGCAAGGACTACACGCTCGACGACCTTCAGAACCAGGGCTTCGACGCGGTGTGCGTGGCGATCGGTTGCTACGACACGAACAAGCTCGGCGTCCCGGGCGAGGAGGCCGACGGCGTGCTCGACGGCCTCGAGTACCTGCGCATAGCAACGCTTGGTTTGCCGTATCCGGGCCACAAGGGCAAGCGTGTCGTGGTCGTCGGTGGTGGCTTCACCTCGATGGACTGCACGCGCACAAGCGTGCGCCAGGGTGCGTCCGAGGTAACCCTGGTTTACCGACGCGACATGAAGGACATGCCAGCGGCGAACGAAGTGCACGAGGCCATCGAGGAGGGCGCCCGCGCCATCTTCCAGGCCGCACCAACGCGTGTCGTGACGGACGACAACAACAAGGTCACCGGCATCGAGTTCCAGCGAATGCGCATGGGCGAGCCCGACGCGTCTGGCCGGCGCCGGCCGGAGCCTGTGCCCGGAACAGAATTCACGATCGAGTGCGACCGAGTGCTGCTGGCGATTGGCCAGGGCCCGGAGCTCAATTGGCTTGACAACGGCTCTGCCGGTGTTGAAGCCACCAAGAATCGGCGGCTCGCCGCTGACGCCGTCACCTTCACGACCGGCCGCTCTGGCGTGTTCGGCACGGGCGATGTGCGCATCGGCGCCTCGACCGTGGTCCAGGCCGTCGCGGAAGGACGGCGCTCCGCCTACGCGATCGACGCGTTCCTCAAGGGCCAGGACCTCGACGCGATCAAGACGCGCCAGACGCTGGCCGAACCACAGCCAGAGTTCCTGAACATCGTTCCGTACACGAGCGAGGTCAAGGAGCCGCGCTTTCGGCTCAAGGCGATGCCGGCAGAGGTGCGTAACAAGAGCTACGTCGAATACGAGATCCCGTACAGCCAGTCGGAGGCGATGGCCGAATCGAAACGGTGTCTGCAGTGCACCTGCGAGGCGATCGGCTACTGCGACCTGCGGCGCCAGGGCATCGAGTACGGCACGACGCTGGCCACGCTCGAGCCGGAGCGAACCGGTTTCTCGCACCGCAGCGTGACGGAGAACCGCTTCACAGGCACGAACCACGATTACATCCGCGACGACAGCCATGCGTTCATCCTGCGCGAGCCGGCACGCTGCATCGACTGCGGCCGCTGCGCCAACGTGTGCAAGGAGATCGTCGGCGCCGCGTGTTACGACTTCATGCGTACCGGCTTCGACACACTCGTGACGACGCCGCTCGACATGAGTCTGAATACGACGCCGTGCGTGAGCTGCGGCCGATGTGCCGAGACGTGCCCAACTGGCGCCTTGATGCCAAAGCCACGCGTACTCGAGAAGTATGACGTCGACGAGAGTCGCTGCATCCTGTGCGGCATCTGCGTGGACGCATGCCCATACGATGCGCTCCGCTGCGGGCCTGATTACGAGCTTTCACACGAGAATCGCGTGATGCCGATCGTCGACCTGCTCGCCACGAGCGCGATCGATCGCGATACGGAGATCAGCTTCATTCGCCGCGAGCGCGACTGGGCCGTCCGCGCGTCGGAGAACGGCCGGCTGCTCGATGCGGGCCGGATGCTGCCGGTACTGCCGGCGAATGTGGCCGGTAACGGCCACTCGAACGGCAACGGCGCCCATGGCGGCAACGGTCAGCACGCCCACTGATGACGCCAGCTGCCGTGTTCGCGGATCTGGCGCTGCCGCCGACCATCCCATTTCTCAACTGGCCGTGGGATGACCTGCTCTTCCTGATTCTGGCCGGGATCATGCTCGGCTCGGCGCTGTTCGTGGTGCTGGGCCGGAACATAGTCCGTTCTGGCCTGGCGATGATGGCAACGTTTGCGGCCCTGGCCGGCATCTATGCCCTCGCGGGCGCCGTGATCGTGGCCGCCACCCAGGTTCTCGTGTACATCGGCGCGATCAGCATCCTGATCCTGTTCGCGATCATGCTCACCCAGAGCAAATCGGGCCCGGCTGATCTCGTCTTTCACCGCCAGGCGTGGGCAGGTGCCCTCGCCGCGATCGGCTTTGCGCTCCTGTTCGTGCTCGCGATCAGCAACACGCAATGGCCGCTCGCGGGTCCGGACCGCCTGGTCGCATCGACCGACGCAATCGCCGTACTGCTCTTCCAGGATTCCCTGTACATCTTCTGTCTGCAGGTCGTCGCGGTACTGCTGACCGCGGCTGTGATTGGCGGTGTCTTCTTGGCCAAGCGCGAGACCGCGACGGACCCAGGCGAGCGCGAGACAGCGACCCTGGAGCGCCTGCGCTCGCCGATCGACGTCAGCTCGAACGCTCCGGCACCTGCCCCCTTGGCAAGCTCGGCGGCCGGGGAGAACGCATGAGCCACTCGCTCGACGCGTACCTGATCCTGTCGGGGCTGCTGTTTTCGATCGGCACGTTCGGCTTCCTGGCCCGGCGTAACGCGATCGCGATGCTCATGTCGATCGAGCTGATGCTCAATGCGGTCAACTTGGCGGCCATCGCCTTCGGCGCATTCACCCCGTCACTCCAGGGCCACGCGGCGCTGATCGCGCTGCTCGTCATGTCGGTGGCGGCGGCAGAGGCGACCGTCGGCCTGGCGATCGTGATCGCCATCTATCGCAACCGTCGGACTCCGTTGGTCGACGAGTACGCAAGCATGCGCGAGTAGTCGGTAGCCACGGTTCTCATGGACACCAACCAGCTACTCGTCACCCTGTTGCTCGTCCTGCCAATGGCGGGTTTCCTTTCGTCGGCGCTCGTCGGCCGGCGGCTCGGCACCCGGGCATGGATCATCGCCGTACCCATACTGGTCGCGACCTGGTTGATCGCGATGTACATCGTCTACCAGACGCTGTTTGTCGGTGCCTTCGGCGAAGAGGGCCTCCATTTCACTGTCTACAAGTGGATTCCGGCCGGCGCGTTCGAAGTCCTCTTCAATCTGGCGGTCGACAACCTGACGGCAGTGGTGCTCATCGTCGTGACGACTGTCGGCATGCTCGTGCACATCTACTCGGTCGGCTACATGGCCCACGACGCGAGCCGCTGGCGCTTCTTCGCCTATCTGAACCTGTTCATGTTCAGCATGTTGTTGCTCGTCCTCGCGGACAACTTCGTGCTGCTGTTCGCCGCCTGGGAGCTGGTCGGTCTGTCGAGCTACCTGCTCATCGGCTTCTGGTACAACCGCAGATCTGCCGCGCTCGCGGCGAAGAAGGCTTTCCTCGTAAACAGGGTCGGCGACTTTGGTTTCGCTTTGGGCATTGCCGCGGTCTGGACGACCGTGGGCACGCTCAATTTCCCTGAGGTATTCGAGAAGCTGCCAGAGGCACTCAATTCGGGTGCTATCCAGCCGTGGATGATGGCCGGCATCGTTCTGCTGCTGTTCTGCGGAGCCGTGGGCAAGAGCGCCCAGTTCCCGCTGCACGTCTGGCTACCAGACGCGATGGAGGGCCCGACTCCGGTCAGCGCCCTGATCCACGCCGCAACAATGGTCAACGCGGGCGTCTATTTCGTTGCCCGTGCCAACCCGCTCTTCAGCCTGGCACCCGGGGCAATGGTCCTTGTGGCTTCAATCGGCATCTTCACCGCGATTCTCGCGGCATCGATTGCCTTCACTCAACGCGACATCAAGCGAGTACTCGCCTACTCGACGCTCAGCCAGTTGGGTTACATGTTTGCCGGACTGGGCGTCGGTGCATTCGCCGCGGCCATCTTCCACCTGATGACTCACGGATTCTTCAAGGGTCTGCTTTTCCTGGGCTCCGGCTCGGTCATCCACTCGGTCCATGACGAACAGGACATGAACAAGATGGGCGCGCTGTGGCGCAAGATCCCGATCACGCACTGGACGATGCTCATCGGCGCCATCGCCATTGCCGGCATCCCGCCTCTCGCTGGCTTCTTCAGCAAGGACGAGATCCTGGGCTCCGCATTCAAGAACGGCTTCATCGTCGTCTGGCTCATCGGCATCATCGTCGCGGCGATGACTGGCTTCTACATGTTCAGGTTGATGGGCAAGACGTTCTACGGCGAGAGCCATGTCGATCCAGAGGTGGTGGATAAGATCCACGAGTCACCGCGGTCGATGACCGTGCCGCTGATATTGCTGGCTATCCCGTCGATCTTCCTGGGCATGGCCATCGGCTGGCCTCCGGGAAGCGGTCTGCTCAACCAATGGCTCGAGCCGGTCTTCGCCGGTGCAACGCAGAATCTCGGCATCCAGGAGCAGCCGTTCCAGATCGCCGGCATCGATGGCGCCTTGATCATCGCCAGCGTCGCTGTCGCCGCATTCGGCGTGGGCCTCGGGATCTGGTTCTTTGGCTTCTTCGGCACCAGGGAGAAGCGGTCGACGGTCGAGAGCCTGACCAATCGTTTGCGCCCGCTCTACCGCGCGTCGGTGGCCAAGTGGTGGTTCGATGACCTCAACGACCTGATCTTTGTCCGTTTCGGAGGGATGGTCGCGCGCGCCCTGTGGTGGTTCGACGTTCGTGTCATCGACGGCACCGTCAACGGCATCGGGTCACTGACCCAGGAGACGGGCACCGGAATCCGGCGCATCCAGACCGGGCGAGTCCAGAACTACGCCCTCGGCATCGCCGGCGGCCTGCTGCTCATCGCCGCCACGTACATCTTCGTGGTCAAATGATCCAGGGACTGCAGAACCTGCCGCTCCTGTCGCTGGTGACGTTCATCCCGCTCATTGGCGCGATCGTTATCGCGTTCATCCCGGGCGACAGGCTGCGCGCGATCCGGTGGGCCGCGTTCATCACCGCGATGCTCGCGTGGGTCGCCTCCCTGGCCATTCTTGCCGGCTTCGACGTCAACGCCACTGGCTTCCAGTTCCGTGAGCAGACCGACTGGGTGCCGGCGTTCGGGATCGAATACAAGCTCGGTGTCGACGGCATCTCGCTCGCCCTGGTCGTGCTTACCACGACGTTGACCTGGATCAGCATCCTGGCGAGCTTCAGCCCGATCAAGACCAGGGTGAAGGAGTACATGATCTCCTTCCTCATCCTCGAAGTGGGCATGGTCGGCGTTTTCCTCGCGCTCGACATGTTCCTCTTCTACATCTTCTTCGAGATCGTGCTCATCCCGATGTACCTGATCATCGGCATCTGGGGTGGTGCCAACCGTGTTTACGCAACGATCAAATTCGTCATCTACACGCTCGTCGGATCGCTGCTCATGCTCGTCGCGATCCTTGCCTCAGCCTTCTCGTACCAGGTCGCCACGGGCTCGTGGAACCACGCGTTCGACTACGAGGCGCTGCGCGGTTTCGGCTTTGACCCGACTCTCCAGTTCTTCGCCTTCGCGGGCTTTTTCCTCGCCTTTGCGATCAAGGTGCCCATGTTCCCGTTCCACACCTGGCTGCCAGACGCGCACGTTGAGGCACCGACTGCCGGCTCGGTGATCCTGGCCGGAGTTTTGCTGAAGCTTGGCGGCTACGGCCTGCTGCGCTTCGCGGTGCCGCTCTTCCCACAAGCGGCCGTGCAATGGGCACCGCTCGTCATCGTCCTGAGCCTGATCGGGATCGTTTACGGCGCGATCGTCGCCCTGGTCCAACCGGACTTGAAGAAGCTCGTCGCGTACAGCTCGGTCAGCCACATGGGCTTCGTGACGCTGGGCATCTTCGTATTCACCGAGCAGGGCCTGCATGGCGCCGTGCTGCAGATGATTGCCCACGGCATTATCACCGGCGCCCTGTTCCTGTGCGTCGGTGTCATCTACGAACGTACCCATGACCGCACGATCGCCAAGATGGGCGGCCTCGCCGGCGTCGTCCCGGTTTACGCCGCGATCTTTGGATTCTTCGTGCTGGCCAGCCTCGGTTTGCCTGGGCTCGCCGGTTTTGTCGGGGAGTTCCTGGTGATCGTAGGTGCCTTCGACTTCTGGCCGGTTGTGGCCGCGGTCACCGCCCTGGCGATGATGCTTGGCGCGGCATACCTGCTGTGGATGTATCAACGCGTCATCTTTGGCGACCTGACCGACTTCCTCAAGGGCATCGGCCATCACCTGACCGACGTCAACCGTATCGAGGCCGCGACGCTCGCGCCGCTGGTTGTGCTGGCGATCGGCTTTGGCATCTTCCCGGGGCTGTTGACTCAGCTCTGGCAAACGCCAGTGACCGAGTTCCTGTCGCGTGTCGCGCCCGCCGTCCGCGTCGCGGCCGGGCTGCCGTAGGGTGACGAGTCGCCAATGATCTCCTTCGACGCCAACACCATCCTCGCTCTACTGCCGGTCGCCGGCACGGCGCTTCTCGCGATGCTGCTGGTCGCGGTGGATCTGGCGTTGCCGGACAACGACCGGGCCGTGACGTGGATCGGGTCGATCGGCCTCGTCATGCTGATGGGCCTCGTCGTGCTTATCGGCCCCTTCGAGTTCGTCGACCAGCACGTTGGTCTCCTGCCAGGTGCGACGGAGGTCTTCGGCGGAGCGTACGTACGCGACGGCCTGACCGCGATGCTCGACCTGATCATGCTCTCGATCGCACTGCTGACGCTGCTCTTCGGGCCCGACTATCTGCGACCACGAGGACTGCCGGGCGGTGAATTCAGCGCGATGCTGCTCTTCGCGATCACCGGGGCGATGCTCATCGGCGGCGCGCGCGACCTGATCCTGCTGTTCCTGGCGCTCGAGCTGCTGGTCCTGCCCGGTTACATGCTGGCCGGCTATGCCAAGCGTGACGGCCTCTCCACCGAAGGGGCGATCAAGTACTTCCTGCTCGGCTCGTTCTCGAGCGCGATCTTCCTCTTTGGCCTGGTGCTCACCTTTGGCTACACGGGCACGACCGGCATCCGCGAAGTCGCCGAGTCGATTTCGACGACAGTCAACGCCGGTGGCGTGCTGTCCCTCGCGCCCGGCCTGCTGATGGGCCTGGCCCTGCTGACGACCGGCGCAGCATTCAAGATCGCGGCCGTTCCTTTCCACTATTGGACCCCAGACGCGTACCAGGGCTCACCCACGCCGGTGACCGGCTATCTCTCGGTGGGGCCAAAGGTCGCCGCCTTTGCACTGATCCTGCGCCTGTTCGTGGAGGCGCTCGGGCCGCTCAAGGCCGACTGGACGCCGGTCATCGTCATCCTCGCCGCCGCGACGATGACCCTGGGCAACCTCGTGGCGCTGACACAGGACAACATCAAACGCATGCTGGCGTACAGCTCGATCGCGCACACCGGCTACATCCTGGTTGGTCTTGCCGCGTACGGAGCGGCCGTGCCCGGTTCCGCGGCTGAGGAGGGCGGCCTGCAGGCGGTTCTCTTCTACAGCGTGGCATACGCGTTCATGAACCTGGGCGCGTTTGCTGTCGTCGCGGCTCTCCAGCGCCGGCCCGGTGTCACGTCGCAGATCTCGACGTTCACCGGGCTGGGCCGGCGCGCGCCGTTGCTCTCGGCTCTGATGCTGCTGTTCATGCTGTCGTTGACCGGGATTCCGCCTTTGGCCGGCTTCTGGGCCAAGTGGTATGTCATCGAAGCAGCGCTGCAGGTTGGCGGCTGGCTCGACATCCTGGCCGTGCTCGTTGTGCTCAACGCCGCCATTGCCGCGTTCTATTACCTGCGCGTCGTCGTTTACATGTATTTCCGCGACCCAGCTGATAACGCGCCACCAGTCACCATCGGTAGCCAAACGTCAACAGGATTGGGCATCGCCGCGCTAGGCACGATCGCGATCGGCCTCGTTCCGCCGGTCACGATCGCGGTCATCGCCATGGCCGAGCAAGCCGCGCGCGCTTTGCTCTAGCGCGTCGTGTCGGGGGACGGCCGCAGGCAATCAACTGGCTCGATGGCCACGCCAACCAGCGATCGAAACCCGCGCCTGGCGCACTACCTGAGCGTGCTCCTGGCAGACCAACAACGGCTGGTGGTCGCATCCAATCGCGGACCGTTGACCTTCAAACACGATCGTTCCGGTGAGTGGCACGCGCGCCGTGGCTCGGGCGGCCTGGTAACCGCGTTGGCCGAGCTCGGCCGCCTGGCTCCGGTGACGTGGGTCAGCGCCGCGATGGATCAGGCCGACCGCGACGCGGCGCGCCTATTGGCCCAACGCAACGGCGCTGAACGCAAGCAGCTCGTGGCGAGCATCGACCAGCAATTGCCAAACCAGGACCTCCGTATGGTGCTGCGCGACCTGCCGGCCGAGGCCTGGAAGCAGCACTACGGCACTATCGCCAATCCATTCCTGTGGTTCGTCCAGCACCAGCTGTACACGCTGGCATACGAGCCGGTGGTCGATGAGGCTCTGGGCAAGGCCTGGACGACGGGCTACCGAACGGTGAATCGCGCTCTTGCCGAAACGATCCTCGAACAGACGCGCGAGGACCGCCGGCCCGTCGTCATGCTCCAGGACTATCACCTGTACCTCGCCGCGAGCTACATCCGCGAGCACCGGCCCGATGCGCTGCTGCTCCACTTCAACCACATTCCGTGGCCCTCGGTCGACTCCTGGCTGGTTCTGCCGCAACCGCTGCGACGCGCGATCTGCGAGGGCCTGCTGGCCAACGACATCTGCGGACTCCAGACCGACCGCTACGCGCGCAACTTCCTCGAAACGGTCGAGGCATTCGTGCGCGACGCGCGAGTGGATCCCGCGGGACGCCACGTCCGCTGGCGCGGGCGAACAATCTGGGTGCGCGCCTACCCGATCTCCATTGATCCCGATTCGCTGACCGATTTCTCGCGCGGGCCCGAGGTCAGCCGGCGTCGCAAGGAGCTTTCCGACCGACTTGAGCGCGCGGGCAAGCCAAAGCTGATCGTGAGAGTCGACCGTCTCGAGCCGTCAAAGAACGTGTTGCGCGGCTTCCTCGCCTACGAGGCTTTGCTCAAGCGTCGGCCGGATCTGCGCAAGAAGGTCCGGTTTCTGGCGATCCAGTCGATCTCCCGTGAGAACGTACCCGAGTACGCGCGCTATGCGGCCGTCGTGCGCGAGGTCGTGGCGCGCGTCAACGGCCTCTCGGACCCCGATACCGCGCCGATCTGGCTTCTCGACGGCTCGGAATACGCGCTTGCAATCGCGGCACTTTCCCTGGCAGATGTAGTGCTCGTGAACCCGGTAGTTGATGGCATGAATCTCGTCGCGAAGGAAGCGACGATCGTAGGTCATGCCGCGATCGTGCTCTCTGAAACCGCCGGTGCCGCAGAGCAGCTCGCGAGCGATGCGTTGCCCGTCGCGGCAGCCGACGTGGCCGGAACCAGCGAGATGCTCGAACTCGGCCTGGAAATGCCGCCTGAGGAGCGCGCGCGCCGGCTGCGTCGGCTGCGCGCATCGGTCCGCCAGGAAGACCTGGCCTGGTGGCTGACACGACAGCTCCGTGATCTGTCGGCTGTTGCCACGGGCGGCAGACCACCGTCTCGCGCGCTGCGCGACACGGTTCGATCGGTCGAGCCCGTTCTGCGCGACTAATCGAGGCGGTAGGGATAGAGCTTGACTCCGTCGTCTTCGATTTTTGGCGCGTCCGAGATGCGCCGAAAGCCGGCCTTTTCGAGCACGCGCTGCGAGCCGATGTTGTGGACGGCCACGTCGGCATAGAGAGGTCTCTCTTCGAGTTGGTCGACGTATAGGCGGAGTGCCTCGGTCGCGATGCCGCGGCCCCAGAACGCACGGCCGTAGCGGTAGCCGACCATCCTTTCGCCGCTGTCGATCCAGGAGATGATGTTGCCCGCGACCACGCCGTCCACGACCACGGTCCGTGCGACGCCATCTGGATTGACGAGTATTCGCTTCGTCCAGAGTTCCCGGTGTGAGGCCTGGTCGCGGGCCGTCGTGGCCGCCATCTCGACGGCGACCGGGTCCGCCTGATGCTCGTAGAAGATGTCGATGTCGGCCGTCTGAACCGGTCGCAGGACGATCACGCGGTCAGTTTGCGTGAGATTGCTGAGAGAAACCGTGTCGCGTCGACCGGCGAGGCAAGGACGATGTCGGCCGCGGCGAGCACCTCGGCCGGCACCTCTGCGCGCGCCTGGATGGCCACGGCAACACCATCTGTCACCTTGCGCGCGCGCAGCTCTCGAAGGGCGCGGAAGGCCATCGCGTCGCTGATGTCATCGCCGAGCAGGAAGACACTCTTCGGCCGCAACTCCTCCACGAGTGTCGTCAGCGCCTCGCCCTTGGCCACGGCCCCGAACGGCCTCAGCTCGATCACGCGCCGACCACGGAACCGTTCGAGGACGCCGTCCGGATCCAGTCGATCGATGGCGGCGCTGACCCGTGCAGACGCCGTCGCGAGGTCAGGCGCAGTTCGGAAGTGAAACGCGACCGCCGGCGGCTTGCGTTCGACGACCAACCAGGGCTCGGCGATCTCGCGCGGCATCTCGTCCGCGAGTCTCTCGGCCATGTGAATCGCCTCGTGCGACGCCTCGTCGACATCAGTGCCGAGTCGTTCGGGACGCTCGCCACGTTTGAGGAACCCGCGTTCCATGCCGTGGTTGCCGAGGTACGTGACGTTCCCCACTCGCACGCGGGCACAGACATCTGGAGCGGACCGGCCCGACAGGACCACCACGTGCACATCTGGCAGTCGGGAGAGGGCGCGCAGAGCGCGTCTACCCAAGGGCAGGATCTGCGCGCCCCATGGATCGTCGACGATGCGGCTCAAGGTCCCGTCGAAATCGCTGACGACGAGCAGCGGTCGTTGCTCCAGATGCTGCGCGGCTGCCTCGACCGCTGCCCGTACGCTGACGGGCTCCTTCATTGACCGGCAGATGCCGTTTCTTCGGGAGCGGGTGACTCGCTGGGAACGATCACCGGCGCCCGGGTCGGTGCCTCCGCGGAGAAGTCGGGCACCAGGTCCGTGATCGCCTGGATGTAGATGTCCGCGGGCGCCCCGCCATAGACAACTCCCTGCACGGTTCCGTCTGCGCCGATGAAGTAGCTGACGGGCAGTCCGAACGCGCCAAACGATTCCTGGGCCGCCCCATCCTGATCGACCGCAACCGGGATGTTGTTGAACTTCTGCTGCTTCATGAACGACTGGACCGTCTGCTGATCCTCGCCGACGTCGACGACCAGCACGTTCATCTCCTGGCCAAGCTGCTTGGCGTAGTCCTCGATCAGACTCAGCTCAGCAGGTGTCTGGGGTGTCCATGTAGTCGTGAAATAGACCCACATCGGGACGCCCGCGAAATCGGACGTGTTCATGATGCTGCCGTCGAGCAACGTAACCTCGAGTGGCGGGGCCGGTTGACCCGTGGCGAGGGGTGCGGTCGGCGTGCCCGTAACCACGCCAGGCGGCTGGCTTGGAGAGGCTTCGGCGACGGCGGTCGGCAGAGCGGGAAGGGTCGGGGGGACGGGAGTTGGCAGCGCCGGTTGCTCGCCCAGTGCTGAGGTGAGCAGAAAGACCGCGAGAACGGTCCCAACGACCAGCGCGCCCAACGCACCGAGCAATTCGGGGAGGCGCATGTGCCTCGGAATGTACTACGGCCGCTCAGATCCAGTTGCGCCGCCTGAAGTAGAAGTAGATGACCAGGGCAATGAGGATCGCCGTTGCGGTGACGATCCAGAAACCAGTCGCTTCCGTGAAGTTGAAAGCCGAGCCGGCTTCGCTCATGCCGAAGATGCCGCTGATTGCCGCGATCGTGGCCAGCACCACGGTCACTCCGGTAAGCCGTTTCATGATCTCGGACAGGTTGTTGTTGACCTGTGACAGGTACACGTCGAGCGTGGTGCTGACGAGCTCACGGTAACTGTCCATCTCGTCGGTGAGCCTGATCAGGTGGTCATAGATGTCGCGGAAATACACGATCCGGTCGGGTTTGATGAGTTTCGAATCACGGTTTGTGAGCTGGTTGAAGACCTCGCGTTGTGGATTGACTGCATGTCGAATCAAGAGAAGATCGCGCCGGACCTGGAAGAGTCTCTCGACGATCCACGAGTTGGGCTTGCGCATGACGTCTGCCTCGAGGTCATCGATCTCATCGCCCAGCCTGTCGAAAACGGGAAAGTATCCGTCCACGATCCAGTCGGCTATGGCCCACAGAACGTAGTCAGGACCGCCTGCGAGGTGGAAGCCCTCCTCGCGCTTGGTAAACGGCGCACCGCGCGGATCGATGTCGTCGTCGTGAGCCGTGAGCAGGTAACGCTCGCCGAGAACTATGTCGATCTCATGGGCCTGGATCTCGCCGGCATAGCTCAGGCCGAACATGACCAGGTGCATCGCGTCGGGATACACCTCGATCTTGGCGCGCTGGTTGGCCTCGAGGATGTCCTCGACGATCAGCGGGTGCAGTCCCAGGATCTGGGCCAGCTCCTTCAGCTCGTCGTGCTTCGGTGACACGATGTCGATCCACACCCGCTGATCGGTCGTTTGGAGCGCCTCGCGGACCTCCGACGCAGAGCTGAGCTTGCGAACCTGGTCGTTGGCCCCCCGGGCGACGCACCACATGCCCTGGTTGGGTTTGGCCGTGATCTGTGCGGCTGTCACCGAGTCGAACGGGACGGACTTGGCAGCTTGTTGCCCGTCTCCGCTGGACGACCCCGCGCGAGCCGTACCGTCAGATTGCGAGGCCCGCTCGCGACGCCTTTTCGACCGCGTTGGTGTGACCATCAGCCCCTTCGTCAGTGGCTCCGGACATCGTGCCCGGACGATTGTGCATCGCGAGCGTAGGCAGAATCGCGATGGCCGTCACGATCGCCGCGACAACAAAGAGGGCCGTCAGGATCTGGTCGGCCTGCTGCGCCGCCCAGCGCTCGAGCGCGTCGACGACGAGATAGTCCTCCAAAGGCCGTCCCTGGAGGGTCGGCGGCAGGACGGCATCTCGCGCAGCCTGGTCGGTGAGGACGACGGAAAGCGCCTCGATACGGTTGCTGCCAAGCACGGTCAGCGCGCTCACGCCGATGGCCATCCCCAACATCCGGGCGACCGTGAGGGAGGCACTGCCAACGCCGTAGGCGCGCCGGCCGAGCGCCTCGAGAACCCCCGTCGTGCGCGCAGTAACGGTGATTCCAAAGCCAAGGCCGAATAGCGCGAGGCCGGCGCAAAGCACAACCAGCGGCGTGTCCGGCGCGACGGTGGCCGCCAGCAACAATCCAGATACTTGGGCGACCAGGCCTGCCAGACTGGGCAACATGACGCCCATCGGCCGAACGAGGTAACCGGAGCCCAACGCGCCGATCGCCATCGCCAGCGCCAGTGAGCCCAGCGCGAGCTGCTGTTCGGACGGTCCGGCGTAGCGGACCCGGTCGATGAACACGGCCGCCCCGATCAGCGCGGTCGCGAAGGCGTAGCCGGTCAGCAGCGCCATCCCGATCGCCCCGGAGAACGTGCGATCGCGGAAAAACTTGAGGTCGAAGAATGGGTCCTTGGCGCGGCGGAACCAGACCAATGACGCGATCACGGCCACGCCGCTTACAACGGCGAGCGCGGCGGGCACCATCGCGTCGTTGCCGCCGGCGCTCGTGATCGCAATCAGCCCGCAGGCGACTCCCGTCGTGAAGAGCGCGGCGCCGACGACATCGAGCGAGCCCCCTCCCGTGGCGGTCGGCCAGCCACGGGCGGTGGCCCACGTGTAGATGCCGGCGAGCAGGGCGAACGGGGCGCCGACATAGAACACCCAACGCCAGCTGGGGCTGACCAGCGCGCCCCCGCTCAGCACGAACGCCTGCAGAATGGTGGCCCCGATGAACGGGCCGCAGGCCATCCCCAGGAATGACAGTGCGCCGACAAGGCCGATGGCGCGGGCGCGCGCAGGACCTTCGAATAGATGCCCGGCGGCGGCCGTCGCGAGCGGGAACACGGCGCCCGCGCCCGCGCCCTGGACGATGCGCGCCGCGATCAGCCAGTCGAGACTTTGCGCTGTGCCCGCGACAAACGAACCGACGGCGAACGCTCCCAGGCTCAGGCCATAGAGCGTGGCCAGGTTGTACCGATCGGCGGCACGGCCGGCGAGCGGCATCACTGCGACATACGCCACGAGATAGCCGTTGACGATCCATGAGGCATGCGTCAGCTGCGTCCAGTCGCTCAACGACTCAAGGATCTGGGGCAGCGCGACGGCCGTGACCATCAACTCGACGCCAACCAGGAACACGCCCAGGCCAAGCGACGCGAGGACGATGAGCCGGGTACCGCGCGACATCACAAGACGCCCTTGACCGCGAGTCGCACCGGGTTACCGACGAGCTCGAAGCTGCGCAGCAGCCTGCGTGGCCGGTAGCGCTGGGCGACGACCGTCACCTCGCCCGAGGCGTCAACTGACTCGGCGTAGATGGCGTCCCAGCGGGCATCCGCCTGGGTCACATAGCCGCTGTACACGAGCACGGCGGCCAAACCGCGGCATTCCGTCCTGATGAAACGCGCCGCGAGCCCAACGCCGTCGTCGAATGCTTCGCCGGCGAATCGGTGGTACTCGGGGGTCGCGCCAGAGTCGGCCAGGACGAACGGGATGAGCGGTGCGTTCGCCACCCGTGCGCGCTCGATCGCATGGTCCATCGCCATCAGCAGCAGGGACGTGGACTCATCGGCATCGACCACGTGGCGATTGTGACCTGCCAACCTTGACAGTGCGTCTCCAGCGCGCGTAATATCAACACTGCTTTATGTATTCGCCGCCGCTGCCCCAGCGCGGCGGCATTCCAGCCGGCCGCCGTGACCGGCTTCAGACAAGGACGAACGTGCCCTCTCGCGCCCATCTTCGGTCGACCATCGCAGCTCTCGCGGCACCACCGGAAGAGTTGCGCGCCGTGGCTGCCTACCACAAGGCGCTCTCGGACCCGACGCGTCTGCGTCTGATGCAGCGCCTGGCAGACGGACCGGCAACGGTCAATGAATTGACCAGTCACGTCGACCTCTCCCAGCCGCTCGTGTCGTTCCACCTGCACCGCCTCAAGGCGGCCGGCGTCGTCGAGACTCGCCGGGCCGGCCGCGAGGTCATTTGCACGCTGAGCCGGGACGTCCTGACCCATTTCCGGGCGCGTGAGCGCGAGATCCTCGGGCTGGCCTCGTGATGAGCGCAACACAGGATTCGTCGAATTCGAGAGGGGCGGCATTCCGCGCCTCGTTCCGCGCGCGCATCGAGGCGCCGGTGGCCGCGATCTTCATTCGGACCCACCTGACGCCGAACATGCTCACGCTCATCGGCTTCGGCATCGCCGTCCTCGGCGCGTACCTTGTCGCGATCCACGCCTGGATCCTGGCAGGCCTCGTCGTCGGTTTTGGTGCCGCTTTCGACCTGTTCGATGGCGCGCTCGCCCGTGCGACGGGCAAGTCAAGCAAGTTCGGCGCATTCATGGACTCGACCTTCGATCGCGCGGGCGAGGCGGTGGTCTACGTGGGCCTGGTGGTGGCCATGATTCGACTCAGCGACGCGAACGGCGCGGCCCTGGCCGCGGCCGCGATGGCTGCGGCGTTCATGGTCAGCTACTCGAGGGCCAAGTCGGAGAGCCTCGGCTTCAGCTCGGGCAAGGGCATCGCCAACGTTGGGCTCGCCCCGCGCGAGGTTCGTTCGGTGATCCTCGTCATCGGGCTCATTGGAGCCGCGATCGACGTCCGCGTGCTCATCGCAGCCGTCGCGCTGATCGCGATCCTGGCGACAGTGACAACGATCCAGCGAATTCTCTTCGTCTACGAGCAATCAAAACAGCGAACAAACTAGGAGGTCGAAAGACACAACCATGGCCAAGGGCAACGGCAAAGCGCACGCCAACGGCAACGGCCGGACACCGCACAAGAGCGGCAAGATCCGCGTTGCGATCGTCGGCGTGGGCAACTGCGCGAGCAGCCTCGTTCAGGGGCGCTACTACTACGAGAACGCGGCAGACGACGAGTTCGTCCCGGGACTGATGCACGTCAATCTGGGCGGCTACCACATCCGCGACATCGAGTTCGTGGCCGCCTTCGACATCGATAAGAACAAGGTTGGCAAGGACCTGTCGGAGGCGATCTACACAAAGCCGAACAACACGTATGTCTTCCAGCAGGTCCCGCACCTGGGCGTCGAAGTGCAGCGCGGCATGACCCACGACGGCCTGGGAAAGTACCTCAGCCAGGTCATCGAGAAGGCACCCGGCCCAACGGTCGACGTCGTCAAGATCCTCAAGGAACGACAAGTCGACGTGATGGTCTCGTACCTGCCCGTCGGTTCTGAAGAGGCGACGAAGTGGTACGTCGAGCAGGCGCTCAAGGCCGGCGTGGCGTTCGTCAACGCCATCCCGGTGTTCATCGGCCGTGAGCCTTACTGGCAGCGCCGTTTCGCCGAGGAAGGCCTGCCGATCATCGGTGACGACATCAAGAGCCAGGTCGGCGCGACGATCACACACCGCGTGCTGACCCGCCTTTTCATGGATCGCGGTGTTCGCCTGGATCGAACCTATCAGCTCAATTTCGGCGGCAACACCGACTTCCTGAACATGCTCGAGCGCGAGCGTCTCGAATCCAAGAAGATCAGCAAGACCAACGCCGTCACGAGCATGCTCGACTACGAGGTGAGCCCGGACGACGTCCACGTCGGCCCATCGGATCATGTGCCATGGCTGCTCGACCGCAAATGGTGCTACATCCGCATGGAGGGCACGACCTACGGTGACGTTCCGCTCAATGCCGAGCTCAAGCTCGAGGTCTGGGACTCGCCGAACAGCGCCGGCGTCATCACCGACGCTGTCCGATGTCTGAAGCTTGGTCTCGACCGCGGCCTGAAAGGCACGCTGGTAGCGCCGAGCGCGTACTTCATGAAGAGCCCGCCACGACAGATCCCGGATGACATCGCACGCGAGCGCGTCGAGGCGTTCATCCGCGGCGAGGACAACGAGACCCTCGTCGGCACGGAAAAGGCCCCCGCGCCGCGTCGTCGCCGGCTGGGCGAGCACGAGCGCGGCATGGTCAGGAAGTCCGCTCCAGTCAAGGCAGGCGTCGCTTAGGCGGCCAGGTTTGGCTGACAAGGTGAGCGGCGTCAGCTACGCGCCGCATCGCAGAGACGAGGCCGGCTCCAGGGTGGGCCGTGCCGTGCGGCGGGCGCGCGAACGCTCCGCCGTACGCGGCTACAAGGTGTCCGCTGCGGCGATGGCGCGCATCCCGATCAAGGTCAGCCTGCCGATCGGCAAGTCGCTGTTCGTCGGGAGCTACTACGCCTGGCCTGCCAAGAGGCGGATCATCCTCTCCAATGCGTCGCACGTCCTGGGCCTTCCGCCCTCAGACAGGCGCGTGCGCCACCTGGCGCGGCGCGTCTACGCGACTTACGCCACTTTCATCCTCGAGTTGATGCGCCTGCCGAACATGGCCGCGGACGAGCCCATGCGTCTGCTCGAGCATGTCGACGGCGACCACGGCGGCGATTCTTTCGTTGCCCTCTTCGAGCAGCTGCGCTCGGAGGGTCGCGGCCTGATCGCGGTAAGTGGCCACATTGGCTCGATCGATCTGCTCGCCGGCGCCTTCGCGCTACGCGGGCTGCCGACGTATGGGCTGGCTGACGATTCCGCCTATCCCGAGCTTTTCGAAGAGATGAACGCGCAGCGCCGGCGCTGGGGTATCGAGGTCATTCCCTGGCGCAACCTGCGCAAGGTCTTCAGCGCCCTGCGCGAGCCGGCGATCCTCGGGCTGGTTGTCGACTGGGGCTACCGGCCAGACGGCATTCCGGTACGACTTTTCGGTGAGTGGACGACGCTGCCTTCCGGACCAACCATGCTCGCTGCGAAGACGAAGGCGGCGATCGTGCCTGTTGTGTGCCGACGACTCGAAGATGGCAAGTACGAGGCACGCCACTACGATCCCATCGAAGTGGCCGATTCGAGCGATGCGGAGATGCACAGGGCGACCCAGAAGATCGCCGATGCGCTCGAGGACATGATCAGCGCCGCCCCGGAACAGTGGTATTCGTTCAAGCCGATCTGGCCCGAGACGCAGGCCGAAAAGGAGGCCCTCGCGCAGCGCGCGACGGGCGCCCCTGCGCCCGGAGCCGCCGAATGACGTCCTTTGCCGGCAATCCTTCGCAACGCGCCGAACGAGTGCGCGTAGCTCGCCATCGCAGGCGCCGCTCAATCCGCGGCCGTGTCGCGAGTCGCGCGCTGGTTGTGCTCTCGACCGTGCTCACTCGTTTGCCCGAGCGGCCGCTCACGCGCGCTGCCTGGGCAATTGGCGGTGTCCTGTATCGCGTCCAGCCAGGGCGGCGGCGGCTGGTGCACGACAACCTTGCGCGCGTCGTTTCGTATCTCGCGGAGCACGACCTGGCCAACGAGGCGACAGCCGCCGCCGCGCGCGACGGCAAGGCGCTCGATCACCTGACCCGTGCGGCGTTCGGCCACTACGTTCGCAGCTACCTCGAGGGCGCCACGCTGCAGCGCTACAAGTCGTCCAGGGAGCTCGCCCGCGTTACGCCAGACGATCCTGCCGTGGCGGATGTCGCGTTCCCTGCCGGCCGAACGGGCCCCACGATCGTGGTTGGCCTGCACTTTGGAGCGGTCGAGATCCCGGCCTTGTGGGCAACGGCGCGCGGCGTGCCGATCCTCGCACCAATGGAGACAGTTGCCGACCCGGACATCCAGGACTATTTCGAACGCTCACGTGGCGGCACCGGCCTGAAGGTCGTGCCACTCGAAGGCGCCGCGGCGAAGGTTCGCGCCGCACTGGCCAACCGCGAGACTGTCGCGCTCGTCTCCGATCGCGCGCTGAGTGGCAGCGGCACGCGCATTGACTTCTTTGGGGCGCCGGCGCGCCTGCCCGCCGGACCGGCTGTGCTCGCGCTCGAGACTCGAGCGCCAGCGTGGGTCGTCGCCACGAGGCGCGCCGGCAACAACTACCCGACACGCATATATCGCCTCGATCTGCCTGCGATCGGCACTCCCAAGGAACGCATGACCGGGTTCATGGCCAACCAGATCGGCATCTTTGAGCGCGTCATCGCGGATGCACCCGAACAGTGGTGGACGCTTTTCTTCCAGATCTGGGATGACATCCCGGCTGATCCCACTTCGCGAGCCGCCGCGGACGCGACCAGCTGATGGGCCGCGCAGACCTGCACATCCACTCGCTCGCATCGGACGGCGTGTCGAGCGTGGCGGAAATCCTCGACCATGCACAGAACCGAGCGGGGCTGGACGTTATCGCGATAACCGACCATGAGCGCATCGACGCAGCGCAGGCGGCTCGCGCCATGGCCCAGGCTCGCGGGCTGAAGCTCGACGTCATCGTCGGTGAAGAGGTCACCACGCGCAGCGGTCACGTCGTCGCCCTCTTCATCGGCGAGCGCATCCGACCGTGGGGCTCACTGAAATCGACCGTGGCGAAGATCCACGAACAGGGTGGCCTGGCGATCATCGCCCACCCCCTCGTTCCATACCCCCTGTGCGCCAGCGGCCGATCGATCCATCGTCTGCTCGACGAACCAGATCCCATTTACCACCCGGACGCTATCGAGGCATTCAATCCAACCACCGCGGGCATGCGCTGGGGTGCCAGGGCGCCCGACTTCGTGGCTGCCACTGGGGTAGCCGCTGTAGCCGGCAGCGATGCGCATCGCGCCGAGCATGTTGGTAAGGCGCTGACGACCTTCGACGGCTCCAGCGCCGAAGAGTTGCGCAACGCCATCCTGGAGCGAAACACGGCATGGGAGGGGTCGACGCACGAGTGGCGAACCCAGTTCGCGACTTTCCGCCGTCAGATGGGCAAGAACGCGTTCGCCGTTCGCGACGAGGTCCGTGGCAAGCTGCGCCGAGACGGCACCGGAAGAGATCTCGGTTACCCGGGTGGTCGGGCGCGCCCTGCTCGGCTGGATGAGTCGGCCCTTCAGGCCAAGGGAGCACACGAGTGAAGATCGGCCTGGTCACGCCCTACATCTATCCGCTGCCAGGCGGCGTCAATGCCCACGTCCACGACCTTTACGAGCACCTCGTCGCGCACGGCCACGATGTCCGCATCATCAGCAGCCAGCACGGCACCCAGCGCGCCAGCGAGGGTGACATCATTCGCCTGGGCTACGGAGTGTCGGTCCCGACCAACGGCTCGGTCGGAACGCTGACGTTCTCGCCGCGCTACACGCGCATCGTCAGCCAGATGCTCGACGAGGAGCGCTTCGACATCCTGCACTTTCACGAGCCGTTCGTGCCGTTCCTGTCACTCGTGCTGCTGCGCGAGTCACAGAGCATCAACATCGCGACGTTCCACGCCTATGCCGGCTGGAGCCCAGCCGCCGAGTTCGGCAAACGCATGCTCGGCCGTTTCGCGCGCCGCCTCAACGGCCGCATTGCCGTCAGTGCGGCGGCGCGCCACTTTGCCGATCGCTATTTCCCGGGCGACTACAAGGTCATCCCCAACGGCGTTGACCTCTCCCGGTTCAACAACGCGCAGCCGATCACGCGCTACAGGGACGGCACGCTCAACATCTTCTTCATCGGCCGTTTCGAGCCGCGCAAAGGGGTTATGTACGCGCTCAAGGCGTACCGGCAGTTACGCAAGCGCGGCTACGACTGCCGCCTTTTGCTGGCCGGTACAGGTCCCCAGGAGCGCGAGGTGCGGCGCTACATAGCGACCCGGCGACTGACCGGCGTCGAGCTCCTCGGCCGCATCAGTGATGCTGACAAGATCCGTTATTTCGCCACTGCCGACGTCTATCTCTCGCCGGCAACGGGTCAGGAGTCCATGGGCGTCGTTCTCCTCGAAGCACTCGCATCAGGAACGCCGATCGTGTGCAGCGACATTCACGGCTATCGCAGCGTGGTGCGACGCGGCGAGCAGGGCCTGCTGGTACCACCGCGTGACGTCAACGCGCTGGCAGATGCGATCGCGCAGCTGCTCGACGATCCGCAGATGCGCGAGCGGATGAGTCAGTCGGCGCGCCAGCGTGCCGTTCACTTCGGCTGGGACAACATCACGGCCAAGGTCGAGGAGTACTACCTGTTCGTCGCGCGCCGCGCCGCGGCACAGGGTCATCTGCCCGCGCATACCAATCCGGCGCTGATCGCCGGGCCGCGCCTGCCAACCCCGATCGACTCGTTCCGCCAGGCGGGCTGACTCTTCTAGCCGGTCTCCGGATCCTCCGTTCGATCGGGGGACGGCCTCAGCTGCGCCTGCAGCGGCTCGTCGTCGCTCGGAAGCAACTCGCCCGGCCCGATCGCCGGGACCATCGCGACGCCATGGCCGTGGCGCACTGAGCGCCAGTTGCGCACGGCGTAGATCGCCGCGATCGTGAGGACGGTGACGGCGATCGTCAGGATGGCCACGCTTGTCCAGTTGATCGGAGCGCGGTTTGGCTCGTCGAGGTTCACGCCGAACTGGAAGCCCCAGTTCCAGGTGGGCAACAAGCCGAGATGGATCTGCGACAACGGCGTGGGCACGGGCAGGCTCGCGAAGTTCGGGTAGAACGCCACGAACCAGACCACGCACGCGGCAAGGACGCCCACCACATAGCGCCTCGGATCGCGGCCCTGCAGCACAAAGTACGCCGGGATACAAAGCAACAGCAGGGCGATGAGCGCCGGCATTTCGGCCGTCACGTGGGCCTGGAAGACCGAGTCGCCGGGCAGGGCGGCGCCGACCACGATGAGCACGGCCCCCAGCAAGGCGACCGAAAATGCGATGGGTAAGAGCAAGGGCGACACCTGTCGCTCGCCGTATTCGTTGCGCCGCATCGTCAGGAAGAAAAGGACTCCTGCCGCAATCAATCCGCCGAGGGCAAGGGCGACGCCGATTGCCTGGAAGCTCGTCAGCGTGAAGTCACGCGACAACGCGGCGCAGACCTCTGTGCCCTTGTTGACCTGTTGGGTATTTGCCAGGCCGCAGAGCGGCAATCGGAAGAGCCATAAGAGCGGCGCGCCGATGATCGCGAGCGCCGCCGAGATCTTGGCCAGGCGCCACGTGCGCGGCGAAGGGCCGTGCCATTGCTCGGCGAGGAAATAAGCCAGTGCCATGAACGAAAACGGCAGGACGGTGAACACGTGGTACTGGAACGTGGCGCGGTCGATGCGCGCCCATGGCAGCCACATGCACATGGCCGCGATGACCACGAAGCCGAGCGCCAGGCTGCGCCGCTTCCAGGCCATCCAGCATGCCCAGGCCACGGCCGGGATGGCCAGCCAGAAACTGATCAGGTTGCCCGTGTCGTAAATGACGCCGGTCGTCCCGTTGGCGTAGCCGCTCTGCTCGAACCACACGGGCTTCAAGTCCAGCGGCCAGGCCCACCATGGTGAGGATGCCGGGTGCGTCGCGCGCAGGTAGTTGTGGTAGTCGTACATCGAGACTTGAAGGTCCAGGAACGTCTGGCCGGTGTGGCCGGCCGGGAAGCCCGGGAACCATTGGTTGCCCAGGTTGATCCACGGGATGTAGCTGAGCACGTAGACGACCAGCGGCAGGACGGTTACGAGCACGATCGCGAGCAGCCACGGCAAGCCAAGGATCCCTGAGCCAGGCCTCAGCCAGCCACGCTCGGGCGGGGGCGACGCGATGCGCCTGTCGGCGTCAGCCTCTTGTAGCTCGACAGTTTCACCGTTGGCCAGCGGGCCACGGCCCCTGCGGCCGAGGTACCAGCCCACGCCGACGACAGCCAGCCCAACGGCCATGCCGGCCAGGCCGATGGCCAGGATGCGCGTCGGTGGCAGTAGCGCTCCAGCAGCCGCTGGCGGCCCCGCTATCAGCCGGTACACGCCGTAGATCGCGGCGATGGCGCCCGCGACCAGGGGCACGGCCACCGCAAATCGGAACTCGTCGCGCGACATGCGCATCGGTCTGATCGTGATGCCGATGGCCAGCAACAGGGTCAGCACGATCATGATCCCCAAGAAGAGGTAGTTGATCTGCGGGTTCTGGACGGTCGGGTTCGGCGTGATCGCGAGGTAGCCCAATACGCCGGTCAGCGCGATCATCGCGGCAAGTGCGATCCAGCGTCCGAGCGCCGACCTCAACAGGATGAGCAGGCCCACTGCCCCGATGGCGTAGGCACCGACCCACTTGGAGGCAAGCGCCAGGCCGAGCAGCACACCGACAGCCACCAGGACGCTCGCGGTCTGCCACGGTTTACGCCACCTGCCAAGCCATAACGGCACGAACAGGCAGAACGCGGCGACGATGAAGAAGTTCACATAGGTGTCGTTCATCGCGATCCGCGAGTTGGCGAAGAACATGCCGTCGGTCAGGACCAGGATCGAGACGACGACCGCGATGGTTCGGCGCTTGAACAGGAAGCGCGCCAGCAGGTAGATGAGCATGGCCGTCAACGCGCCGAGCAGCACGCCCGGGAACCGGTAGGCAAACTGGTTGTTGCCGGTGTCGACTGTCGCGAGCTCCCCTTGTGGACTGATTGCGAGCAGGTCGTTGCGATCCTCCGCCGGATAGTCATGCTGGGCGTCCATTAGCGCGATCTGGGGCTCGAACGGCAGTGGCGCATCGGCGAAGACACTGTTGCCGCGCGGCTCGACGACGTAAACGGTCGGCGAGCTGCCGTCCTGGGTCGTGCCGAGCGCGTGGACGTTGGTGGTGGCCTCGTCCCAGTACACCTTCTGCACCTGGTTGGGCATCGGCACTGGTTCCTGGAGCGTCACCTCGGCGCCATCACTCGGGATCTGCAGCCTCAGCAGTCGGTCGCCGGACGCAGCGTAGATAGTCGGTTGGTCCGGTCCTCGCTCGGCTAGCGCCATTCCTGTCACGGCCTTGCCGGTGTTGACATCGTCGAGGCGGCTGAGCGTTGTGGCGTCGAGGAACGTGACTCCGCTCGGCTGGGCAACAGCAACGGCCGTGCCGTCAACGATGCTCACGCCGGGCAGGTCGCCGCTGTCGATGAGTGGCTGGATCTGATCCTTCTTCGAGCCTATGTAGCCTGCCACCGGAACGGGACCCGTGGCTTTGGCGATGACCTGTTCGATGCGGCTGGCGTCATCCCTCAGGATCGGCGCGAGTTGCGTGGCGATCGAGTTGCGGTCGGTTACTTGCTCCGGGTCGATCATGACCACGCCATGCGACGGTGCGCTGATGTAGTCCGCCGCGCCAGAAACTGACGTGTGCCCGGTTTCCTGGCCCGTCTGCGGATCGATGCTGTCCAACGTGCCGACCGACGACAGGCCGACCAGGTGGCCGCCGATCACCGACAGGCGCACGAGCTGACCATCGAGGTCGCTCATCTGACCGAACGGCGCGGGCTGCAAGCCCGTGTCATCGCCTGCCACCGCGCCCAGCCGAATGTCGTCGAAGCCAGATGTGGGCACCTGCCCGATCGTGCCGTCGGCCTGCCCCGCGTAAAGAATGTGGGTGTCGGGATCGACGGCTACCGCGACCCATGGCCCGCTGAGACTGGCCACGAGGTTCCAGCCGGGTTGCTCGAGGTCGTACGCGTCGACGCTGGAGCCTGTCGCCACGTAGAGCCGGTCGCCGAGGTGCAGATCCGGTTGGTCGGGCGGATTCCAGCGCTGTTCGATCGCCGCGTCCGTTGTCACCGACGATGCCAGCTGCGCCGTCGAGGTGACCCTGTGGTTGCCGAGCAGCTCGATGCCGATGGCCATGCCGTACTTGGCGACATGAGGATGGGTGAACTCGTAGATCGAGTGTGGCATCCCATAGCGCCAGTCCTGGAGGAACTCCATCGCCGTTCGAGCGTGGTAGACCTCGTCGAAGTGCATGCCGTACGGGACTTCGAGCCGGTACGTGCGGGAGAAGAGCGCCACCAGGAAGACGACGATGAGCAGCAGCGCGTCGCGTCGATCGATCCGGCCGCCGCCCTCGCCGGCGAGCAGCGCGCTCCGATCGCGCCGAATCGAGAAGGAAGGCACCAACCCGGCAAGCGGCGCATACCACGGTTGTGCAGGTTCAAGCGGCTCGATCGGCTCGCGGTTCTCGTGCTCGCTGGAATCGTCGTCCTGGTCCATGTGCGCGGCGCCGGATGCCAGCGCGATCGGTGCGCCTGCCTCGTACTCGTCGGACTTCTCCGCGGCGCTCCTGCGCAACGTCCACGCCATAAAGCCAAAGCCAACGACGAACAGGACGATCGCGCCAACGACCGCAACCGGCTCGCGGAAGAACTCACCGAGTGGCAGTGTCTCGACGTTGGCCGACGCATAGAGCGGCGTCGTCAGGATGCCGTGCATGTTGATGAATGCCGCGATCGACAGGAGGATCGTGACCACGGCCCAGCGTCGGTTGACTATCGCCAGCAGCGGCAAGAAGGCGAAGACCGGGAACATGTAGCGCTCGTGTACGCGCGTCGGCAACATGAAGAAGCCGAGTGCCAGAAGGGCTGCGACGATGACGATCGAGCGCCGATCGTCGCGCCACGCGACGCGCGCGAGTCCCAGCGCGTAGCCCGCAACAAGCAGCACCGTGCCTATCAACACGCCCGGGATGGGGCCGACCAGCGGCACATCGTCGGGCGACCAGCCACCGCCGAAGGCAAGCGGGTCGTGGCCGTTGGAGCCGATCAGCGCCCACGGGTTGTAAGCGTTGACGCTGAGGTACGGATAACCGCCGGCGGTCTGGGCCATCAGCTTGATCAGGCTTATCGGATCGAGCGAGAACGGGATGATGACGGCGAGCAGGACGATGAACGACACGACTGCCGACGACACGATGCGCCACGGCCCGCGTTCCTCCTCGAACCAGCCGCGCAACCTCTGCGGTACGAGGATCCTGTTGTGCGGTATCTGGTCCGGTCGAAACACGTGTCTGCGCAGCAGAACGATGCCCACGAGCGGCAACGCCACGACGCCGAACTGCGGCTTGACCAGCGCCGCGAGGACGGCCAGCACGGAGGCACCCTCCGAATTGCCACGGATCAGGGCCCAGATCGACAGCAAGAGCAGGAGCGTGCCGACCGAGTCGGTTTGGCCCCAGATCGCGGAGTCGTACCAGCTGACCGGATTGAAGACGTAGATCGCGGCGGCGATCAGGGCAAGCCTTTGCGCGTCCGCGTGACCCTCACGCCAGGCCAGGACGATGCGATACAGGACGTACCCGATCGCGATGTCGCACAGGATCGGCGGGATCTTGATCAGCGTGCTGATCGCCTGGTTGACATCGTTATTGGCAAGGGGCGCGAGAATGGTGCCCAGCTCGCCGACGAACCACAGGACGTACATGTACAGCGGCGGGTAATCGGCGAACTTCGCGGTGGCATAGAAACTGCCTGGGCCTGTTTGGGCGAGCTGCGCTGCCCAGGCGGTAAAGGTCGCCGTGTCCGACTCAAAGCCCGACTGGGGCAACAGGACGTAGGCGAGAACCAGGCGAAGGAGAAGACCGACGAAGAGCAGAATCGCGATGCCGGAGCCAACCGCGCGCGCGCTCAACGGACTTTGTTCCGCTTCGGAGATCCGGTCGGCCCCATCCACTTGGGGCGCTGTCACTACCGACCCAACCTCCAGAGGGTGACGAGGTGGACGGGAGTATAGCAACGGACCTGGATCAGCCTCGCTCATCGGGCGTAGGACGGCCGGGCCTCGGCGAGAGTTTCGAACGAGCCCTCGAACGCGTCGATCCGGCGATGATCGGCCTGTTCTTCTTTGTCTTTGCGCTGGGCATCTACTACTTCTCCGACCCGTCGCGCAGCGGTTTCTACAACCACTTCGTGTGGCAAGCCGATGCCTATCTGCACGGTCGTTTTGCGATCTCGTTTCCGGTCAACGAAGGGCCGTTCCAGAACGGCTACTTCCAGGACGTCATGCAGCTGCCCGGTGACCCGGGTGAGCCCTCATATGCGCTGCTGCCGTTCCCGCCGCTGCCGGCGGTGCTGCTCACGCCGCTGGTTGCCATCTTCGGCCTGGCGACGAACTCGCAGCTGTTCGGTGTGTTTCTCGGCGCGATCAACGTGGCGCTCGCCTGGCGGATGACCACACGGCTGACCGACCGACGCGCTGTGTCGGTGCTGGCCACGGTCTTCTTCGCCTTCGGGACGGTTCACTGGTACGCCGCGATGCTCTCGACGACGTGGTTCCTGGCGCACGTCGTTGCCGTCACGTTCACTCTGCTCGGCATCACCCTGGCCCTCGATGGCGAGCGCCGCGAACGCGCGCTCGTTGCGATGCGGGCGCTCGTCCCGGCCGCCGGGAGAGCGGGCACTGGGTCAAACGTGATCGTGGCTGCCTTCGAAGACTCCAGCATGTTCCTGGGCTGGTATCGGCGCGCGCGGCCGTACTTCGAGCCGGTCCAGTTCATGGCCGGCCTGGTGTTCGGAGTCGCGGCCCTCGCGCGCATTACCGTCATCTTCGCGGCGCCGTTCTTCCTGTTTGTGGGCCCGGGCGGCACGATCTTCCGCCGTGGCGTGTCAGCCGCGCTCGGCGCGGCCATCCCGGTGTTGTTGCTTCTGATCTACAACGTGCTCTCGAGCGGCCACCTGTTCAACCCTGTCTATGACTTCCTCTACCACTCGGAATACCTGGGCTACATGCCGCCGGGGTTCGAGATCAACACCAACCTGGGCATCGAGGACATCGGACACATCCCGCTCAACCTGCTGATCATGTTCGGCTGGCCGCCCGACATCCTGCCCAACGGCTCCGCCTGCGGTGTCTCCTTGCTGGGCAGGGACTGTCCGCTGCTGCAGCCGAGCACTATCGGCATGAGCCTGCTGTTGACCTCGCCGGCGTACCTGCTCGCCATCCCGCTCGTGATCCGGCACTGGCGCAAGCGCATCGTCACCGGCTCGACACTGGCCGTCGTGTGCGTGGCCTTTGTGAACCTCATGCACTTCAGCCAGGGATGGGTCCAGTTCGGTTATCGCTTCAGCAACGACTTCGCTCCGTTCGCGCTGGTGCTTGTCACCCTGGCCATCGCCTGGCTCAGCCGACGTGCATGGAGTTACATCCTGTCGGTCGTGCTCGTCGCCATGTCCGTGCTCATAAATGCTTGGGGTGTCTACTGGGGCGTCACACTGCGTTGGTGAGCTCATCTGAGGTCGCGCTCGCGGCGCCCGTCACGGCATCGCGCGAGGCGGCTGGCTACACGCGCCTGACCATCCGCTCGCGCTCGTTGATCGCGGCGTTGATCGTGTTCGTGCCCGCGTTCCTGTTGTTCATGCGCACGCTCATGCCCGACGTCAACTATTGGGACACGGCCGAATTCCAGGCGTTAGGGCCGGTTCTCGGCATTGCCCATCCAACAGGCTATCCGTCCTACACGCTCCTCCTGTGGCTCGCATCTGTCGTGCTTCAGCCGTTTGGCGATGCCGCTTTCCGCGCGGACATGCTGTCAGCGATCCTCGTCGCGGCTGCATGCGCGATCACGGCCGCGACGGTCGCCTATCTGACCCGGCGACTGGTCGTCGGCATAGGTGTCGGGATCGCCTTCGCGGTGTCGTCGCGGGTCTGGATGATTGGCCTGCACGCTGACCCGCATGCCTTCCACCTGTTCCTGATCTCGCTGCTGCTCCTGCTGCTGGTGGTGTGGGCGGACCGACACAAGGCCGGCGCCGCTGATCAGGATCGCGTCCTCGTTGCCGCGGCGGCACTCTTTGGCGTGTCTATTGCCAATCACGGGTTGACGCTGCTTCTGGCGCCCGGAGTCGGGCTGTACGTGCTCTTCGTCTACCCGGGCATCGTGCGCCGGGTGAAGCTCGTTGCGGCGTGCATTGCTGCTCTCGTGTTGACCACGGTTGGCTTTTATGCGTACCTGCCCATCCGCTCGGCGATGAACCCGCCAATGGACTACGCCAATCCTCAAACGTGGGACAACTTCTGGTACGTCGTGCTCGGCCAACAGTTCAGTGGCACATTCCACGCGCGGCCGGGCTTCACACAGTCGATTCAGCTCGTCGCCCGCGAGACATGGCAGCAACTGGGGCTGCTATTCCCGCTTTCGGCGATCGGCGCCATCGTCGGTTTGATCCGGCGGACAGGGCTGGTGGTCATGCTCGTGCTCTGGTTCGCCCTGACCTGGTATTTCGACCTCGGCTACGACAACGCTGACATCGGCCGCTATTACCTCGTGCCGCTGATGTGCGTCGCAGTCCTGGGCGGTCTTGGCGCAGGCGCGATCCTCGAGTGGGCGAAAATCATCGTCCGGCGTGTCGCGCCCGCCCGCCGCCAGTGGGTCCGCGGCGCGTTCGCCTTGGGCATGGCCGTGGTGCTCATCGTGCCCGCCGTCGCGAGCGTGCCGGCAAGATTCAAGTCGATCGACGAATCAACCGACTACGGGTCGCGGGCGTGGCTGCAGTCGCTCTCGACGGCGCTGCCGCAGGACTCGGTGATCGTCAGCTGGTGGAGCTACTCGACGCCGTTGTGGTACGCGCAGTACGTCGAGGGCTGGCGCCCGGACGTAACGATCATCGACGATCGGACCGTCCTTGACCAGAACCTCGGCAGCGCCGAGCAGGCGGTCGCCGATTACGTTGGCAAGCGCCCCGTCATGCTCATCCGGGTGCCAAGCGACTATGCAGCCTTCGAAGAGCAGTACGACCTGGCGCCGCTGCCGGGTGTGGTCGGACAGCAGCTGCTCGAGGTGCTCGGACCCAAGGGCGAGGGCGGCTCGAGCGGGAACGCAGGCCTGTGATCGCGACCGTGGCCGACCCCTCTGCAGAGCCAAGGGAACGGCCGGACGCCGCCGCGCACGCACGCGTCGCGGCACTTTCGTTCTTCTTTCCAGCACACAACGAAGCCGAGAACATCGAGGCGCTCGTCGCGGAGGCGCTGGCCGAGTTGCCCAAGCTCGCCGACGAGTTCGAGATCATCGCCGTCGACGACGGCAGTCGGGACGCCACGCCTGAGATCGCCGATCGACTCGCTGCGGGCGATCCGCGTGTCCGGGTGATCCACCACCGGGGCAACCTGGGCTACGGCGCTGCTGTCCGCAGCGGCCTGCGCGCCGCGCGCTACGACCTGGTTGCCTTTACTGACGGCGATCGACAGTTCAGGGTGGCTGACGTTGGCCGGCTGCTGGACCGGATGGCCAAGACGGACGACCCGGATGTGGTCGCCGGCTATCGGCTGAGGCGCGCCGATCCGATCATCCGCACGGCGTATGCGCGCGCCTACCGGCTGGCCTTGAGCATTTTCTTTCGGCTCGACATCCGCGATGTCGACTGCGCGTTCAAGCTGTTCAAGCGCCAGGCGCTGGAGGGAATCCGCCTGGAGTCGGGTGGGGCCTTCATGTCGGCCGAGCTACTGATCAAGCTCAAGCAACGGGGACGCAGGATCGTGGAGGTCGGCGTGCCGCACTATCCGCGCACCGCGGGCTCGCCGACCGGCGCCAAGCCTTCAGTTATCTTGCGCGCCGTACGCGACTTCTGGCGTCTGCGAATCAGGCTGTGGACGAACAGAGGAGCTGCACTCGACAGAGGCGAGCCGGTCGTCAGCTCGTCACCCGGCTGACGGCTTCGGTCAGTCGAGTCGGCGAGGTTCGCCCGGTTCGTCGGGCAGATCGACGTTGAGCGAGTTCACGAACTCGCGGAACACCGACAGCTTCTCATCGTCGGCGCCTTCAGGAACGACGCCGGCCCTGTCGAGGACCGAGTCCGTGGCAAAGATCGGCACTCCCTGACGAACAGCGAGCGCGATGGCATCCGATGGACGTGCGTCAAGGTCCACTTCACGGCCGTCGATCTGGAGCAGCAGCCGCGCCCGGAATGTGTCATCGGCAAGGTCGGAGACGATGATCTTCTTGACCGTCACGCCGCACTCGGCAAGCGTTTGCGAAAAGAGGTCATGGGTCATCGGCCGCTCCGGCACTACGCCCTGCAGGCGCATGGCGATGGCATTCGCCTCCCAGGGCCCGATCCAGATGGGCAGGTATCGATCGTGAGCCGTGTCGCGGAGGATGACGACGTGCTGCGAGGACATCATGTGCACCCTGACGCTCTCGACGATCATCTCGTTCAGCGCAGGTGCGTCCCCACCGGACATGGCCGAATTCTACTCGCGGTCAGGGACCGACCGAGGCCGGTGGGCTCGCCGCAGCGGCTTGAGGCGTGCGCCTGGGGCGAACGGTGGGCTCGGTGCTCGGCGGCAGCGACCCGCCTGACGTGATCGGCCCCGGAGA
>DATBFJ010000020.1:0-53844 GCA_036558545.1 Candidatus Limnocylindrales bacterium | reverse complement strand
GGGGTGTCGGTGTGACGGATCAACGATTTGAGCGCTCCATGGCAATCCTGCTGGCGGTTGGCGTTGCGGCCAGTGCACTGCTGGTCGCGCTCGGGTTTCTCGCTTCGTTGGTCGTCGGCTGGACAGGTTCGCTTGCCGGCGCAACGCTGGCCGACGCGGCGACGACTGACTTCTCGCATCTGGTTTCCCGACTCGTCGCGCTCCAGCCGCTGGCGATCGTCCAACTGGGCTTGATAGTCCTGGTGGCAACTCCTGTCGTTCGAGTCATCGCAACGGCGCTGGGTTTCTGGCGCGAGCACGATCGACTCTACGTCGCGCTATCCGTGATCGTGCTCGCGCTGCTCGTTGTGTCCTTCGCGCTGCTGCGTTGACGCGCTAGACGCGTCCCCTGGGGACTGTCATCCAGTACGCCTTGTTGAACATCACCTTGCCCAGGTGCCAGATGCGATTGGGCTTGGGTGGACGCGGTGGATGGTCGTAGTCGAAGCGGAGCAGGGTTCCCTTGCCATCGCCTATCTCGAAGAAGCACATGACGTTGCCTTCGTAGCTGGCGTGTTTAGCGCTGGGGTCCCGGCCCAGGATCGCCGCGGCGACGCGCTCGGCGACAACTGGCGCTTCAAAGTGCGCTGTGGAACCGGCCTTGGAGAGGGGAAGGTCGGTAGCGTCGCCGAGCGCGTAGACATTCGGCCGGCCGCCCACCTGAAGGGTGTGGCGATCCGTGGGTAGCCAGCCGCCGGGAGCGGATGCAAAGCCTGAGTCGATCAGGAACTGCGCTCCCTTATGTGGCGGAACGAGGATGAGCAGGTCGTATGGCAGCTCTTCGCCTTCGAGGCTCTGAAGCACCTTGCGCGACGCGTCGATCGTCTCGACGTTGAAGAACGTGTGCAGCTCGATGCCCTTGCGTTCGAGAACAGGCGTCGCCATTTCGCTTACCGATTCGATCGTGAAGGCACGTCCGATTGGTGAGCAGAAGTGGATCTCAGTCTTGTCACGCAGGCCGCGTTCGCGCAGTTCGGCCTCGATGAGGAAGCTCACTTCGAGCGGCGCAGGTGGGCACTTGTAGGGCATGCCGGCTATAGCCACAACGATCTTGCCGCCCCGGAACCGATCCAGTGCATGGCGTAGCTCTTGGGCCGCCTCGGCGGTGTAGAAATGGTGCGCTTCCGTGGCGAAGTTGGGCACGTCCTCGGGAACGATGCGCGAACCGGTGGCGAGGACCAACTCGTCGTAACCGAGCCACTCACCGGAGTCGAGGGCGATTGTCTGGCTGGTTTCGTCGATCTGGGTGACCTCGGCCGTCACGAGCTTGACGCGCGAACTGAGCAGTGTGCGCTCCGGCCGGTGCAGGTGGTCGGCGCGCTCATTACCGAACGCGATGTACATGAAGCCGGGCTGATATACGTGGTTGCCGGTCGCGTCGACGACCGTGACACTCGCTTCACCACTGTCGATTTGCTTCTTGAGTTTGCGCGCGAGCAAGTTCGCAACGATGGTCCCTCCGACGCCACCGCCGAGGATTACGACTCGTCTCATCGTTGATCTCTCCGGTTTCTGGTCAGTGAAGCTTTTCGACGACGATCTCGTCGTAGCCGTCACATGGCTCGACTCGCACGAGCTTGTGGCCGGCCTTCTCGACCCACTTTGGGATATCCGTCTTCGAGCCGTTGTCCGACGAGTAGACGGAGATGACGGTTCCCACCTCTGATTCCCGGATTGCGCGAATGAGCTCCATCAGGGGTCCCGGGCAGAAACTGCCGCGCGCATCCACGACGCGGGTTGTAGGGGATGGGCTCGTTGCCGTGGTCATGGCGTTCACGCTTTCACGAACATCAAATGAAAAGGCTTGCGGTGTTCGGCTGAGTCATCAGCTCGAGGACCGTGGCGGCGCCGGCGGGTTCGCCAAGGCCGTCGATCATGTCTTCGCGCTTGAGGCCGAACATCTCCATGGTCATCTGGCACGGGATGAGCTCGACGCCGAGAGCCTCTGCTGCCTCCAGAAGCTCCGCGGGCTTGGCTACGTTGTACTGCGTGGAGAGCCTGCCGATCATCCACGGGCCCATGCCCAAGAAGTTCATCTTGGTCAGCTTCAGATGATCGATGCCCGGACGCTGCATGAACGACAGCATCTTCTGCATCCAGTTCTCACCGACGATGCGCTTCTGGTTCTTGACGAACGGGAGCAGACCCCAGAACGTGAGGAAGATGCTGGTCTTGTAGCCGGACGCAGCCGCAGCCGTGGACATGATCAGGGTCGGCCAGACTCGATCGAGCTCGCCGCTCCAGTTGATGATCACGAGCTGCTTGGTCGGCGTCTCCGGCCCCTCGAAAGCTTTGGCAAATTCCTGGGGGACTGGTGTTTGTGCGACTGCCGTCATTTCGTGGGCCTCACTTCCTGCGCAGCACAAAGCGATAGACACCGTCTGCCGTAGAGCTCTCGACGATCTCGTTGCCCGTGCTTCGGCTCCAAGCGGCGAAATCGGCGACTGCGCCCGGATCGGTGGCAAGCACCTCGAGCAATTCGCCCGAGGCGATTGATTTGATCTGTTGGGCGGTCCGGACGATCGGCATCGGGCATTTCAATCCTCGGGCGTCCAGCATTGTTGTCGTTGGCATGGCGTTCTCCTATCTCCGAGTTGTTCAGATGAAAACGAGCTGACCGTCACCAGCGTTGACGTAGAAGGCCGCGACACCCTCGACACCGTCGACCAGCGGATCCAGCTGGTCGCTCGACAGACCGAGGACGTCCATCGACAACGAGCAAGCCTGGATATCGACTTCGCCGATCTCCTTGGCATCACGGAACGTCTGCGCCCATGTCTGCTGGCCGGCCGCGTGCATGCGGGCGACTGCCTGCGCGCCGTCGCGGCCGGCTTCGGGCGCGAGGGGTAGCGCCGACTCGATTCGATCGGCGCGAAACGCGTCGAGTGCCCAGTACTGCAAGAAGACATGGACAGGACGCCCGAGCGCCGCGGCGCCGGCAGCCAGCACGGCCGCTGCAGTCAGCTTGTCGTCCGTGCCGGAAAAGAGGACCAGGTTGACCGGTTCGTCGCTCATGCATCGACTCCTTTGGCAGCCGTGGGCGCGGCCGCAACCGTGACTCTTGACAGGTGACTGATCCGGCGTTCCAGAAAGCCGCGCATGATCGAGCAGGCGACCATGACTTGCGGATCGGCCAGCTGGTAGCGGATTTCGCGACCGTTGCGTTCGATCTCCACAAGGCCAGACGTGCGCAGGAGGGCCAGATGCTGGCTTGCGTTTGGTTGGCTGATGCCCAATCTGTGGGCAATGCGGCCCACCTCCATCGGTCCGTCCGTCAGCAGGTGCAGGATCTCAAGGCGACGCGCGTGCGCGAGTGTGCGCAGCACGCTCGCCTGCAGTTCGTAGATCGGATCCATGGGTCAGTTATGGCCGTATGCGAATGCGCGCATATGTGGCGGATGGAGTGACTTATGGGGGCCGTCAGTCACAATCAGCGCCCATGGCCCGCGCGATCGTTCTCGTCTCTCCAGCCGCCGGACGCGGCGGCAATCTAGCCCTGCGCGATCGCATGGTCCGGACGATCTCCGCGGCTCTGCGGGAGCGCGGATTCACGCCCGACTTTCCCGACGCAACCTCTGCAGAAGAAGCCGCCAACCTGCTACGGACGGCGGAGACGAACGGCTACGAGCTGGCGGTCATGTGCGGCGGTGACGGAAGCGTCAGGCTGGGGGTGAACGCCCTCGCAGGAGGATCGATTGCGCTGGCCATCGTGCCCCTTGGGACGGGGAATTTGCTCGCCGCCACGCTCGGACTTCCGAGGGAGCCGATCGCCGCGGCGAGGCGCATCGCGACGGCGGGTGTAATAACGATCGACACGGGCTTGCTCCAGGCAGACACCATGCGGGAGCACTTCGCCGTGGCGGCTGGAGCCGGGTTTGACGCGCGCGTCATGTCCGGCACCAGCGCCGTCGCGAAGGCGCGCTTTGGAGTCCTGGCCTACTTCGCGACAACCCTTCGCCTCGTTGCGTCGCTGCCCGTTGCCCAGGCCCAGATAGTCGTCGACGGTCGCACGTACGAGCTTCCGACAGTCGCCGTCCTGGTCGCCAACTGCGGCCAGATCGTGCCCGGACTGCTCGGGCCGCGGGTTACCCTCGATCCGTCGGACGGTGTGCTCGATGTCATCGCCATCCGCGGCGGACCGTGGCTGACCAAGGTGCCTGTCGCGGCTCGATCCGCTCTGCACTCGCTGTTGCGCAACGACGCTGAGCTGGGCGGTCACTCCCTTCGCTTGCGTGGCAGTCAGATTGACGTGAAGACCGAGCCGGCGGAACCAATCGAGCTTGACGGCGACCTTCTGGACGTCTCGACCGGCTCGTTCAGGGCAAGAGTCCGGCCGCAATCGCTAACGGTTCTCGTCTAGCTCCGATCCGCGCGCAGCGGTCATGAACGCGGTGCCAAGCACGCGCGCGGTGGTAGGGAAGGCATGAAGCGTGTCCGCCAGGACATCGATCGGCGTCTGAGTCTTGATGGCCAGGACGGCCTCGTGAATCGCCTCTGACGCACCTGGTCCGGCAATGAACGCACCCAGAAGCGTGCGCGTGCCCTTGTCCACGACGATCGTCACGTGGCCGGATGCGTCCGCGACGAAACCCTTGGCCGTCTTGCCCAGGTCCTCGCTGTACTCGACGGCATCGTGACCGGCGGCGCGAGCCTCATCTACTGTCATGCCCACGCCGCCGGTCTCCGGATCGGTGTAGACACAACGCGGAATGGCCGAGTAGTCGGGCTTCACGTTGTCACCGAGCGCAATGCGCACGACCATCTCACCCTGGTAGTGGGCGAGATGAGTGTGCATCTCCGGCCCGGCTGGATCGCCACATACCCACAGGCCGTCTGAAAGGCGCAGTGTGCCGTCGCCGGGGAGACGCCCATCCTTGAGCACCGCTCCTGCATTCTCCACGCCCAGCCCGTCAATCGGAACGGTCCGCCCGATCGACAACATCAAGTGCTGGCCGCGGACGCTCCTGCCGTCTGAAAGCTTGACCTCGTGATCTTCAGCGGGACCCGCGGCAGGAACGACGCTTTCGGCTCGCACCGGGGTCAGGACCTTTACTCCGTCACGTTCCAGCCCCGCGCGGACCGCCTCTGAATTCTTTGGATGATCACGCTGGTTCAGATGGTCATGCGAATGCACGATCGTGACCGGCACGCCGTAGCGCGCGTAGACCTGGGCAAGCTCAACGCCGGTCGGGCCGCCACCCAGAATGACGAGGCTGCGCGGCAGATCGCGGGTGGACGTGCCCTGACGGTTTGTCCATGGCAGCGCCTTGTCGAGTCCCGGTATCGAGGGGACAGTCGAGTTGCTGCCCACGGCAACGACGATGTCCCTGGTGGTCAGCGTCGTCGCGCCGCCGCCGCCGGTGGGCGTAACGCGAACCTTGCCCTTGCCCTCGATATACGCCGTTCCACGGAATGCCTTCGCGCCAGAACCTTCGAGTGACTTGAGGTGACTCGAGTCGTCGGGCCAGTCGATGTGCTCGCGGTTGATCATCCAGTCGCGTCGATCGGATGCCTGTTGCCACGAGTGGCTGGACTGCAGGACGTGAATGCCGGCATCGTGCAGCAGTGACTTGGAGGGCATGCACGCCCAAAAGGCGCACGAGCCACCGAACAGCTCACGGTCCACGACGGCCACGGAAGCGCCGCGGCGGCCAGCCAGATGCGTCGCCGCTTCGCCGGCCGCTCCGGCGCCAATCACCACGAAATCGAATTGCTCAGGCATCCGCGGAGGGTAGACCAAGGCGCCGAAGCGCCCAGTCCACGGCTTGAACGCGTTGCGCGGCGTCCACACAAACACAGCCGCGGCTAGTACTTCTCGGTAGTTCGGGCAGTACGATCGGGCCCACTCGAGTAGGGCCTTCGCCCGCCCTCTGCGCGAACTGGGCGATTCCCATCCGCTGAAGGTGCAGTTCGACCAGCTAGCCCTGCTACTCGCGCTCGTGTTCGCCGTCAACGTGGTGCTGCTGATTGCCTTGCAGTTACCGCGCATCGGCCGCCGCGGCAGTCGCGGCATGGATGCGGGCGGGATGAACGCGCGCGTGGGCGGCGCTCTCTCCGTGGGTGACACAGACCATCCAGCGACGGCGGTCCAGGTCATGCTCGCTTCGGCTGGTCTGCCGACGGCTCTCTACCAGCGCATGACGCGCGTGGTGACCGTCGTGTTCATAGGCTCGGCTGTGGTCATCGTGGCGCTGACCGGCACGCCAAATGCTCTGCCGATCATCGTCCTGCTCATGTTCAGCCTGCTGCTGATCGAGCTCTTCCAGGATGTTCTGCCGGTTTCGGCGCTTGGTCGTCTCAGGCTGCCTGTTGAGGCGGCCGTCGTGCTCATATTCCTGACCGTGTTGGTCGCCATGACGGGTGGCCAGGGGAGCCCCTATTTCTTTGGTTACATCCTGGTCGTGGGCGGAGCGGCGCTGTCGACGTCGGAAGGTGCCGCGGCGACTCTGGCAATCATCAGCAGCCTGGCGTATCTCGCCGCGGTCATCATCGCCTCGAACAGCGACCCGCTCGCGTCTGCAGACGTCGGGGTCGTCGCGTTCAACCTTGTCTCGATCGCCCTGGTCATGTACGTCGGCGCGGTGATCGGCCGGGAGCATCGTCGGGCACGCGATGCTGCACTGAAGCTGTCGCGCTTCGATTCGCTTACCGGTCTGCTGACGTCCAGCTATTTCACGATTGCAGTCGAGCAGGAGGTCCTGCGCGCGACTCGCACGAACAGGCCCTTCGCCATCATTCAGGTCGATCTCGACGGCATGAAGTCGGCCAACGATCGGTTTGGGCTCGAGGCGGGTGATCAGCTGATCAGGGAGGCAGCCGACGCGATCCGTGGTGCCGTGCGCGCCACCGACGTGGTCGCGCGCAACAGCGGCGGTGCGGACGAATTCTTTGTGATGCTTCCGGAAACAGATGCCGCGGGTGCGGACGTGGTTGCCGAGAACATCCGGGCCAACATCGCCAACGTTGCCCTTTCGCGCAATGTCGGGTTGGTGCGCTCCACGGCCTCGATCGGGGTCGCGTCCTTCCCGGAGGATGGCCGCACCTGGGTTGATCTCAAGAATCGTGCCAACTTCGCGGAGCGTGAGGCCAAGGTGCGCGGCGGCAACCAGGTTGTGCGCTTCGACCGGACCGCCCTTCCGACGACAGTCAGCACCCGTGTGCCACGCCGACCGTATGAGTCGTGGCCGGAGCAAACGGGACGAACACCGGAGCGCCAGATGGAAGCAGTGGCGCTGACCGTCGTCCCCGATCCGACTCCCGGGCCTGCCCCATGGGATCCGCGCTAAGCCGAACGAGAGGCATTCACAGAGACGACATGTAGCATCAGTTCGTGAGCGAGACCCGCGCGCAGAAACGCGCCGGCGCCGGGTTCGGGACGCGGGCACTGGCTGCGGCTACCCGAACCCCGAACGTCGATCAACATCCGGATGCCGTTCCCATCTATCAGGCGGTCACCTTCAGCGCCTCGTCCGCGGCTGAGCTCGCCGACGTCCTGGCTGATCGCCAACCCGGCTTCTCGTACTCACGGATTGACAACCCCACCTCTCAGGCGCTTGCCGACGCGATCGCAGAGGTCGAGGGAGCCGAGGCGTCGTTCGTCTTCGCCACGGGCATGGCTGCAGTCCATGCCGCGTTCGCCACGGTGCTCCGCCTGGGCGACCACATGATTGCGTCGCGCCAGATCTACGGCAGCGTCCAGCACCTTGTCCAAAGTGTTTTTGGCCGCTTCGGAATCGATTCGACGTTCGTCGACATCACCGACGCAGAGGCGGTCGAAGCCGCGTGGCGGCCGAATACACGGCTGCTCCATTTCGAGACGATCGCGAACCCAACACTGACCGTCGCGGATGTTGCGAGCCTGATCGAGCGCGGCCATGGCCACGGGGCGCTCGTAAGCGTCGATAACACCTTCGCATCGCCGTACGTGTGCCGCCCCGCCGAGCTTGGCGCGGACCTGACCGTTGAGGCCCTGACCAAGTGGATCGGCGGCCATTCGGACGTCCTGGGCGGAGCCGTCTCCGGCTCAAAGGACCTCATCCGGCAGATCCGCTCGACGCAGATCGATACCGGCGCGACGCTGGCGCCCTTCAGCGCCTTCCTCGTTCTCCGCGGCCTCGAGACGCTGCACGTGCGCATGGAGCGCCACGCGCACACGGCACTTGCCCTGGCACGGATGCTCGAGGCGGCCGATCTGCCGCGCAAGGTCTGGTACCCGGGCCTGGCGAGCCACCCACAGCACGGCGTAGCCCAGCGCCAGCTCAATACCGGCGGCGGAATGCTCGCCATGGATGTCGGCGACCGACAGGCCGCGGCGGCGCTGCTTGACGCGCTCACGCTGCCGCCGCGGACAGCGTCTCTGGGCAGCGTCAGGACGATCGCGGTTCATCCGCCGTCTACCACGCATCGTCAGCTGGACGCGGCGGGTCTTGCGGCCGCGGGAATCCCCGAGGGATTGATCCGCGTCTCGGTCGGCCTCGAGGACGCGGACGATTTGCTGGCGGACTTCGAGCAGGCACTCGCGGCGGCCACGCGCGCCAAGGCCAACCTTACCCCCACGACGGCGTAACCCGGCTTCCTTGGCAACGGTCACTCTCGGCTCTCAGCGGGCCGAAACGCAGCTCAATCCGCTCAACCGCCTTGGTCTGGCGGTTTGGCACACTTTGACAAACGTCAAATTCGCGGTGCTGCAGATAAGCATCCTGGCCGTCGCGGGTGTCATTGGCGCGGTCATGATCCAGATTCAGCCTGCCGCGCTGCACGACCCGAGCGGATATGCGAGCGAGATGGCCAAGATCCACGCCGCGTACGACGGGACGCTGAGCGCGCCGGTCGTCGACCTGCTGCAGCGCGTTGGCTTGTTCCAGGTCTTCGCCGCGCCCTGGTTCGTCTTCCTGCTGACCCTGCTCGTGGTCAGCATCGTCGTCTGCACGATCGATCGAATTCCAGACCTGTGGCGCAAGGAGCGGTTGGTACGTGTCGTCCAGGCGCCGCCGTTCTACGACCTGCGCATGGACAACCGCGCGGAGTTCAGCGGCATCGACGAAGCCGCGCTCGACGACGTGCAGTCGGTTCTTCGCCGTTCACGATTTCGCGTCCGCGAACAGCGCGTCGCCGAGCCCGGCGGTGCCGACGTCGTCAATGTCTACGGCGACAAAAACCAGTACTTCAGACTGGCGACCCTGTTCACCCACCTCGGCCTCATCCTGTTTCTTGGCGCGGCGGCGCTCACGACGGCCTTCGGCTTCGAGACCGTCGTCTTCCTGGGCAAGGGCCAGACAGCGCCGGTTCAAGCTGTCGGGACGCCGGACAACCTGCTGGTCAAGAACGTCGACTTCGAGGCACCACAGCGCGCCGACGGATCGTTCCTCGACTTCAGCACGGACCTCGCCGTCTACCAGAACGGCGTAGAGGTGGCGCACAAGACGATCGAGGTAAACGATCCGCTCGAGTTCGACGGCTATGCCTTCCACCAGAACACGTTCGGGCCGGCCGAAACCGTCCAGATTACCGATCCGTCCGGCGCGCTCGTGTGGGACGGACCTATCCTCCTCGACGGTGCGCTGGCCGGCAATCCGCAGGGCTTCATCACCATCCCGGGCTCCGATATGGGCCTGTTGTTGGTCCTCAACAAGGCAGACGACGGCTCACCGGTTTTGGCGCTGACCGGTATTACCCAGGACGTCGATGCGGGGCAAACGGACATCGCCTTCCTCAACGGCCTTGGCCTTGGTCAGACGAGCCCGCCGCAGACGACGGCCGGCTACACGATCACCTGGTCGAACGCTGGCGCCTACACGGGAATGGTCATCAAGCGTGATCCGGGTCAGGGCCTCGTCTGGGTCGCCTACCTGAGCCTCATCACGGGGCTGGTTCTGACTTTTTACTTTCCTCGCAGACGGTTCTGGGCGCGCTACGAGAACGGCAAACTACAGGTGGCGATGCTCGCCGATCGCTATGTGGACGCGGAGCGCGAGTTCGGCAAGCTCGTCGAGTCGATCAGCGGCCGTATCGGGGTCGTCGCCGGGACCCGGCCAACTCCTTAGTTGCGGACTTACGGGGAGGTTCAACAATTGTCCGATCTCACGATCACCTCGCTGGGCCATTCGGGTGTGCTCCTACGGCGTGACGAGCACGTGCTCGTGATCGACCCAGGCATCTTTTCCGATTGCTCCACGCTGCACGATGCGGACGCGATCTTGATCACGCACGAGCACACCGACCACGTCGATCCGGTCGCCGTGGTCGACGCGATGCGAGCTAACGGCCGGCTTCAGACATGGGGACCGAAAGCCGTCGTCGATCAGCTCACGTCGGCCGGCGTGCCGGCGGAGCGCGTCCACGCACTTGAAAGCGGTGACTCCGCGACGATTGTCGGCTTCAGCGTCCGTGCCTTTGGCGGCGCGCACGCTCTCGTCCACCCGGCCATTCCGGTGGCGCCGAATCTCGCCTACCTGATCGACGACGCGGTCCTGCATCCGGGCGACTCGTTCACGCCGGTCCCTGATGGCGTTGCCGTCAAGGTCCTGTTGCTGCCCGTCTCGGCGCCATGGATGGCTTTCCGCGAGGCAGTCGACTACCTGCACGCGGTCGCGCCAGGGGTCGCGGTTCCGATCCACGATGGGCTGCTCACCGATGCGGGCAAGACGATTGCCGACCGGGGAATGGGCGCGCTCGCAGGTTCGAGCCAATATCGACGGATCGCGCTGGGCGAGGTTTACGTGGTGGCCGACTGACGCGTCCGGGGCCTCTAGCCCTCGAGGACGCGCTTCTTGGCCGCCGTGAACTCTTCGTCGGTCAGCACGCCCTGCTGACGCAGCTCGCCCAGGTTATGCAGTTGCTCGGCCAATGATGGGCCCTCGCTTGCCGTGTCGTCGGCAGGCGGCGCAGGCGGCGGAAGGACGTCAGCCGGTCCATGGAGCACCTGCTGTCCGCTTGGATTGACGCCGATTGCGCGCCAAAAGGCCTCGACGGTCTGTAAGTAGTACGCCTCTGGCACATGGCCCTGGCGAAAGCTGGCCGTCGCTGCACGCATATTCACGATTCGTTCCTGCTGTCCGGGCGGCACCTGCATCGCGTGCTGGCAAATGGGACAGGCGAGGTACTCGTTGCCGCCGTAAGAGGCCAGCGGCACGAAGTACAGGCTGAACTGCTTGTTCGAACGAACATGGTGAAGGTAGACGGCGTTGTGACAGTTCGGACAGGTCGCCGGCGCTACCGGCCCAAGGTCCTTCGCCTGGCCACCGCCCCAACCCATGATCAAGACCATCGCGGTCGGAGCATAGGCTGACTCAGACGTAACCGTCGCGAACGTCGAATGCAACCCTCAAAGACAGTACGCCGGGGCTAGACTCGCTACCCGAGTCCTGCTCCGCCAAATCAGGTTGCGCGCTGGGCTGCGACGGAGGGTTTGTCGACGATGGTGCTCGCCGAGCGTCCGATCATGCACAACAATGCCCACGTGAGTGATGGACAGGGCAACGGCAACGGGCGCGGACGTGCCGCGGCTGCTGCCAAGACTGCCCAGAGCGGCGGCTTGACGTCACGCCAGTCGGCCATCAACCAGATTGCCAACCACCGCACCGCTTCGACCCAGGACTACCTCGAGCGTGCCGGCAGCGACATCTACGGCGAGTACGTCTTTGGCGAGGACGCCCAGCGCCAGTACCTGGCCAAGCCGATCTTTGCCAAGCTGCGACGGACGATCGCCGGCGCAGAGCCGTTCGACCCGCAGATCGTCGACGCGGTCGCACACGGCGTCAAGGAATGGGCACTCGCCAATGGCGCGACCCACTACACCCACTGGTTCGTGCCGATGACCGGCTCGACCGCCGAGAAACACGACTCGTTCCTGACGCCCTCAGGCGAGGCAAAAACGATCGCCGAGTTCAGCGGCCGTAACCTGCTCCAGGGTGAACCGGATGCGTCGTCGTTCCCGAGCGGCGGTATTCGCGCCACATTCGAAGCGCGCGGCTACACAGCGTGGGACGTGACTAGCCCGATCTTCCTCCAGGTTGAGCCGAACGGCGTGACGCTGACAATCCCGACCGCCTACGTGAGCTTCACCGGCGAGGCGCTCGACTACAAGATCCCGCTGCTCCGCTCGCAGGATGCGTTGGGCAAACAGGCGCTGCGCGTTTTGCGCTGGTTCGGCAACACGAACGCGACGCGCGTTGGCACGAGCATTGGCCCAGAGCAGGAGTACTTCCTCGTTGATCGACGGCTCGCCGAACAGCGACCGGACCTGCTTCTGACCGGGCGGACGCTATTTGGCGCGCCATCGCCAAAGGGCCAGGAGCTCGAGGATCAGTATTTCGGCCCGATCCGCGAGCGGATCCTCGCGTTCATGATGGATCTCGACCGCGAGCTGTGGCGGCTGGGCATACCCGCGAAGACGCGCCACAACGAGGTCGCCCCGTGCCAGTTCGAGATGGCGCCGGTGTACGAAGCCACGAGCGTCGGCAGCGACCACAACATGATCGTCATGTCGACCATGCGCAAGCTCGCCCACCAGCATGGGCTTGTGCTGCTCATCCACGAGAAGCCGTTTGCCGGGATCAATGGCAGTGGCAAGCACAACAACTGGTCAATGTCCACCGACCTGGGCGAGAATCTTCTCGATCCGGGCAAGACACCGCACGATAACGCCCAGTTCCTTGCGTTTCTGCTCGCGGTGATCCGTGGCGTGAATGTTCACGCCGATCTGCTCCGGGCCAGCATCGCCGATGCGGGCAATGACCACCGACTTGGTGCCAACGAAGCACCGCCAGCGATCATGTCGATCTTCCTTGGCTCGCAGCTCGAGGATGTCATCCATCAGCTGGAGAAAGGCCCTGCTTCGGAGTCCAAGGACGGCGGCTCGCTGGACCTTGGGGTGTCGACGCTGCCGGCCCTGCCGCGCGACGCGACCGACCGCAACCGTACGTCTCCGTTTGCCTTCACGGGCAACAAGTTCGAGTTCCGCGCTGTGGGTTCGAGCGCGCCGATCTACTGGCCGCAGACTGTGCTCAACACGGCTGTGGCGGACTCGCTCAGCCAGCTTGCCGATGAGCTGGACGAGCTTTCCCCGGCCGATTTCGACGGCCTTTCCGCGATTCTTTCCGGCATCGCCCGCGACAACAAGCAGGTCCTCTTCGAGGGCAACGGCTACTCCGCGGATTGGCACGCAGAAGCGGAACGACGTGGTCTGCCGAACAACAAGACGACTGTTGATGCCTTGCCCGCCCTTTCGACGGCCAAGTCGAAGGCCGTCTTTGCCAAGTTCGGCGTGCTGTCGGAGCGCGAGCTCGCGGCGCGCGTGGAGATCGGCTGGGAGCGCTACGTCAAGGTCGGCAACATCGAGGCCAGCGCGGCGCTGGACATCGCCAGGACGATGATCCTGCCCGCGGCGATTCGTCACCTCGGCATGCTCTACGGCGTGGGCGAGGCCTCGCGGTCAGTTGCGGCAATGTGCGATCACGTCGGCGGGCTCGTTGACCAGCTCAGTGACTCAATCGAGCGGCTCGAGCAAGTGGTTCATGCCGCTCATGGCGCGCGCGACGTTCACGACGAGGCACGCGCGTTCGTCAACGAGGTGATCCCGGCACAACTCAAGCTGCGCGAGGTTGCCGACGAGCTCGAGACGATCGTGGCGGATGATCTATGGCCGCTGCCGAAGTACCGGGAACTGCTCTTCCAGTACTGACCTTCTGGTGGGCCGCTATCGTTTGGCCATCTAACCGGGGGTCAGAGGGGTAGTCGGCCGAACATGATCATCCTCGCGTTCATAGTCATCGCCCTCGTTGCGGGCTTCATCGCCAACTGGCTCGTTGGCCGTGGCCGCAACTACCAGACGTGGGAGCTCTTCGTCGTGGGCATCATCGGGTCGTTTGTCGGTGGCCTGATCTTCAACCTGCTTGCCGGCAATGGCCTGGATTTCCAGATCACAGGCTTGGTGGGTTCAACGCTCGGAGCCATCGTCCTGCTGGCGATCTACGGCCCGGTGCGCAGTTGGTGGCGCAAACGCAACGCGCCTACAACCCCGACGTCGACGATCAGGCCGAAGCGCTAAAGAGACTGCACTAGCCTCATATATGGAGAGGAGCCCCGGCGCCCCATGGGCGCCGGGGCTCCTGCCTTTACGTGACCTGGACGCAGGATCAGGAGTTGGCCATCTCCTGCTTGGCCAAGGCTGCTTCGCGGTCGATCTCTGCGGCCATCTGCTTGTCGATGGCCCTGGCCACGATCTCGTCGGCCTGATCGAGCGCCCGCTCGATCTCGACGACGGCCGTGTCCTCCACCAGGGCGACGATTCCTGCCGTGTTCGGCTTCATCACCTTGGCCAGATCATCGGCGATGCTGTTGCGGTTCATGGTGTTGCGAACCTTGCCGAGCAGGGCGCCGACACCGCCAAATGCGACGGCACTGGCAAGGATGCTCGGAGGGAAGATCAATCCGAACAGCGCGCCTCCGACGACGCCCCATTTGGCTCCGGTCTTGGTGCTGTGTTCGGTGACCTCGCCGAGATGGATCTTGCCGTTTTCGTCGCAGCTGGCGAGCATGACTGCATCAATCTGGTAGCTCGTTACCTTTTCGAGCTCGGCGAGTTTTTCGCGCGCAGCGAGTGCCTCGTCCATGGTCCTGAAGCGGGCGATGATGAGCGAATGCGCACCGTCGCTGATAACGCCGATTACAGCGTCGGCGTCCTCTTCAGTGGTCGCCGGCTGGGTCGCTTGATCGGTCATGGGTGGCTACCTCCACGGGATTTCACGGACCCGGCGACACTAGCAGCCGATCATTAACGGACGCACCATCCAATCTGGTGTGTATGGTTCACGCCTCGTGAACAGCCTGTCATTTGCGTCCGTCTCGCAGCCAGAAGGCTGGGAGCCGAATGACTATCAGGCGTTGCTTCTGTCCACCCTAAGCGACCGTGATCCGGCGCAGGTCCAGGCTGAGACGCCGGCGGCACTGCGGGCCTTGATTGCCGAGGCCGCCGCGGATCTGGGTTCGCGGCCGGAGCCAAGGGAATGGTCGGTACAGCAGTGCATCGCGCACATCGCCGATGCCGAGCTGGTCATTGCCGGCCGCTATCGCTGGATCCTGGCGCATGACGAACCGGAGATCCTTCCCTACGACCAGGATCTGTGGGTCGACCATCTGCACGGCCACGCTGACGAAGACGTTGGAACGATGCTCACCCTGTTCGACGCTCTCCGCGAAGCGAACATCGAGCTCTGGAAGCGGACGCCGGCGACCGATCGATCGCGCTTCGGCATGCACCTCGAGCGCGGCCCCGAAAGCTACGGACTGACCTTCCGACTGACCGCGGGTCACGATCTCGTGCACATGGCGCAGGCACGCGAGGCGCTGGCGCAGGTCCGCTCCGGCTCGTAGTCGGGTGGTCTCGGCGGACACGGGCCGGTGCTGGTGGTCGCTCGGCGATCCGCTGCTGACCGAATATCACGACAACGAATGGGGAATGCCGGCCTCCGACGACACGCACCTGTTCGAAATGCTCACGCTCGAAGGGTTTCAGGCGGGCCTGTCATGGCTGACGATCCTGCGCAAGCGCAGCGCCTTCCGCGCGGCATTCGCCGGATTCGATCCTCACGCCGTAGCCGCGTTCAACGACGAGGATCGCGCGCGACTGATGGCCGATGCTGGCATTGTTCGCAACCGCGCGAAGATCGACGCAACGATCGCAAATGCCGCGGCCTTTCTGTCCGTTGCCGAACGTGACGGATCATTCGCGGCATTTCTGGGCGATCGCTTTCCGCCTCCGCCGAGGCGCCTTCCAGCGGATGCGACCTCAGGCTCATTGCCAGCCACCACGCCGGAGTCGGATGCACTCTCGCGAGAGTTCAAGAAGCTGGGGTTCCGCTTTGTCGGCTCCACCATCGCGTACTCGTTCATGCAGGCCGTTGGCCTTGTCGACGATCACGTGCCCGGCTGCTTCCGCTATGTCGGAGAGACCACGTAGCACATAGCAGAATCAGCGATCATCCGCGCCGTGAGCCGGCTGTGGCGTTGGACCAAACGCGTTTTGCTCGTCGTGATCGTTGTTGTCCTGGTCCTCGTGCTGGCGGTCGGTGGCCTGTTCACATGGCTCGTCGTTCGCGGCATGCCGCAGCGCGAAGGCGTGGCGCACGTTCCAGGCCTGAGCAAGGACGTCCGCGTCGTCCGCGATCAGTACGGCATCCCGAACATCTACGCATCCACGACAGAGGATCTCTTCGCTGCTCAAGGCTGGATCCACGCCTCAGAGCGCATGTGGCAGATGGAAGTCTGGCGCCGCATAGGCGCGGGCCGCCTCTCAGAGCTGTTCGGCGACTCGACTCTCGCCAACGACGAGTTCATCCGCGCGCTGGGCTGGCGCCAAGCCGCGGAAGCCGACTGGGCGGTCATGTCCGACGAGGGCAAGAAGGCGCTCACTGCGTATGCCAACGGTGTCAACGCCTGGATCGACTCGCACGGTGACATGCCACTGCCGTTCGTCATTGCCGGCCTGCAGGGGGCCGGTGGCGGCCTTGCTGGCTATCACCCTGAGCACTGGACGCCGATTGACACGCTGACCTGGCAAAAGGTCCAGGCTTGGTCGCTCGGCGACAACTACGGCAACGAGCTGGGCCGGGCGGTGATGCTCAACCGCGGCCTGACGACCGCCCAGATCGATCAGCTGAATCCTGCGTACGATCCAACGCGGCCGATCATCGCGTCGCAGTCGGGTTACGGCGAGCCGTCGACGGCGACGACCGGGAAACTCGCGAGCGAAGGTACGCACATGGCCTCGACGACAGCGAGCGGCATGCTTGCGGCCGCCGATGCTCTCCGCTCTGAACTCGCGCTGGCCGGTGCCGGTCCGGCGCTTGCCGGCTCCAACGGCTTTGTCGTCGCGCCATCGCTGAGCGCCACGGGTGGTGCGCTGCTTGCCAATGATCCGCACCTCGACATCAGCATGCCCAGCGTGTGGTATCTCGTGGGCCTGCACTGCGCGCCGGTCGGCCCAGCGTGCCCGTACGACGAGGCCGGAGCCGGTTTCCCGGGCGTGCCCGGACTGGTACTTGGCCACAACGACCGCATCGCGTGGGGACTGACCAACGTTGGCCCCGACGTCCAGGACGTGTTTGAGGAAACAGTCGACCCGAACGATCCCACGCACTACCTCTACAAGGGCCAGAGCCTGCCGTTCGACGTCCGTCACGAGACGATTCACGTGGCCGGTGGCGGCGCTGTCGAGCTTGATGTCCGGTCCACCGTCCACGGCCCGGTGATGAGCGACCTGGACGATACGTTCAAGCCGACGACGGATCCGGATGGGTCCGGGGTGGGCAAACCAGGCTTCGTTTACGCACTTCAATGGACGGCAACTGCTCAACCGGATAAGACGCTTGACGCCGTTTTGGGCGTCAACAAGGCCCACAACTGGGACGACTTTCGAAACGCGCTACGCGACTTCGGAGCGCCGTCGCAGACGTTCCTTTACGCGGACGTCGACGGCAACATCGGCGTGCAGATCCCCGGCCTGATCCCGGTCCGCGCATTGGGCGACGGCCAATACATCGTGTCCGGCGAGGACGGTGCCCACGATTGGCATGGCTACGTGCCCTTCGATCAGCTGCCGTTCGTCTACAACCCATCGAGCGGTCTGATCGTGGCCTCCAACAACCAGCCCGAACCGCTCGACTCGGCCGTGTTCCTGGGCAAGGAGTTTGACCCGGGTTGGCGCGCGATGCGGATCCATGAGCTGCTCGGCACAGGCACGCCGATCACGACCGATGCGCTCCGCGCCGTACAGGGCGACGTCAAGCTCACGCGCGCCGCGCCGGTCATCGCGGCGCTCCCCGACATCACAGCCGGTACCGCGGATGGAGAGGCGCTTCGTCAAATGCTCATCAGCTGGGGATCCGACCTTTCGTGCTCCACGGACTCGACCGGCTGCGCCGGCTATGAGGACTTCGAGTATTGGCTCGAGCGCGGCGTTTTTGCGGATGAGCTGGGCGACGGAACCAGTCCGACTGACGCGGCGTGGCGCTACGTCGGCACGGAGACGGCCCATGAGTTCCTGACGCGGCTGATCAACGATCCGTCGAATCCGTGGTGGGACGACACGTCCACCTCGACGACGACAGAGACGCGCAACGAGGTGATCGCCGCGGCATTGGACAAGGCGGCCACGGACCTCAAGACATCGCTTGGCGGCGATCCGTCCAAGTGGACGTGGGGCCGCATCCATACCGCCACGTTCCAGGAGCAGACGCTGGGGACTTCCGGGATCGGGCCGCTCGAATGGATCTTCAACAAAGGCCCATACGCGGCCCCCGGCTCGTGCACGACGGTGTTCAAGGTCTGCGGCGACATCGCCAACGACTGGCCCACGGGCGATTCGGCGAGCGATCTTCAGACCCGATTTGCGGCGGCCAGCAGTCCGAGCTACCGCCTGGTGGTCGACATGAAGAACCTCGACGACGCCACGATCATCCAGACGACGGGGCAGTCAGGCGTGCCGTTCGACTCGCACTACGGCGATTTCATCGAGCGCTGGCTGGCCAACGATCCGCTGCCACTGCCGTGGACCGCTGACGCGGTCGATGCCACCACCAGGCAAACGCTGACGCTATCGCCCTGACCGGTCGGGCTCCGTCATTTGGACGAAATGCGGCTCAGGTTTCATTGGAACGCGCCCAGGTTTAGGCAGGTGGCGCTATCTCGTACATCTGACGTGAAATGGCGAAACGCTAGATGCATCCGGGCCAAATGGCGGTTTGCAGCTGTGCGTTAGCTGCCCTCGCGGCGCGACCCGATCATCTCGCCGCCGTCCACGCCGATGGTGTTGCCCGTCATCCAGTAAAGGCGTGGCGAGGCCAGGGCGACGAGTGCGTCCCCAACGTCCTCAGGGCGGGTCAGACGTCCACCAGGATTGCGTGCCTCGGCCACGGACTTCAGCTCCTCGTGACCCGGGATGCGCCGTAGCGCGGGCGTGTCAGTGACGCCTGCTCTGATCGCGTTGACGGTGATCCCGTGCTGGATCAGCTCCAGGGCGAGTTGTCGGACGTGCGCCTCCAGAGCGGCTTTGGCCGCTGAAACGGGGCCGTAAGTCGGTACCGCGCGGTGGGCTCCCTCTGAGGTCATTGCGAACACCCGTGACCCGTCCGCGAGCAGCCCGGCGTGGAACAGGTCACGCGTCCAGTAGACGAGCGAGTGAGCCATCACGTCGGCTGTCATCTCGAGCTGCTTCTGGGTGACCTCTCGCTCATCGGGCTGGCCGGCGATATACGACAACGTGGTCCCGAACGCCAATGAATGCAGCAGCACGGCCACGAAGGGGTCCTTGCCCGCTGCACGTCGCTCTTCGAAAAGCGTCTTGGTCGCCTCGACAACGCCGTGCCGCTTCTCTTCGTCCGCAGCGTTGATGTTGTGGAAGACGACGGGCACGCCAGTCGCGGCCATCTCGTCGCGGACCTCGTTGGCGCGCGCGATCGTGCCGCGCAAGTCCAGGTGCACTCCCACGATGCCGTACCCGGCACGAGCCAGCGATAGGCCGCAGGCGCCGCCGAAACCGCTGCTCGCGCCCAGGATCAGCGCCCAGCGTTCTCGCTTGTCAGTCATTTCATCCATTGCCGCGCGAGTTTAGTAGCCTCGGGCCAGATGGCCGACGCCGACGCACTTGTTGCCGCTCCCGGCGAGCCAGATTCCACCGAGCCCGACGTTCACCCGGTACGCAACCTGTGGCTCCTGTCGATCGCTCACGCGGTCAACCACGCACAGGCCGCGCTGCTGCCGCTGATCTATCTCGCAATCATTCCAGAGTTCAACATCGACGCCGCCGCCATCGCGCTGCTCGTTGCCGCCGGCAACATTTCCTCGGGGTTAGTCCAGTTCACGTACGCAGGCCTGACCCGCTACGTCTCGCGTCGAACGTTGCTCTCCGTCGGTGGCCTCATCTTTGGCGGCGGTTTTGCGGCACAGGCGCTCGCGCCCACCTTCGGCGGCTTTGCCGTCGCCAATGTCGTGTCGCGCATTGGCGGATCGCCCCAGCACCCGGTCGGCAACGGGCTTCTCTCGGAGCAGTTCCCTGAGCATCGTCGCGGCTTTGCCATCTCGGCGCACATAGCCGGCGGCAACGTTGGCACCGTGGTCGTGCCGCTGCTCGGTGCGTGGCTGATCGCCGGCATCGGCTGGCGCTGGACGGTTGTGCTGTTCGGCGTACCAGCGATGTTGATCGCCATCGCGATGCTCATGTTCATGCGCGAGTCCGGGGCCGACCGGGCCGCCGCCCGCGCTTACGGCTCGGTGCGCAGCGCGTTGCGCGCGATCGGGCGCGACCGCAACCTCGTGCTCGTCTTCGTTTCGGGCATGCTCGGTGGCGGCGGCCGTGGCCTTGGTGTGCTGAACGTGTTCGTGCCGCTCTATTTGAGCCTGGTACTCGGTCTGGATGCGGAAACAGTCGCGATCATGTACACCGCGCTCGTAGTCTTGAGTGTGCCCGGACCGATCGTCGCCGGCTCGCTGTCTGATCGCTTCGGACGCAAACCGCTCATCCTCGCCGCCTACATCGGCGGTGCGGCCGCACTCGTTGGCTTCCTGCTCGCCGGCGACAACATCCCCATGCTCTGGGTAGCGATCTTCTTCCTTGGCATATTCAACTTCGTCGAGAGTCCCCAGCTTCAGGCGCTGCTCGGCGACCTGGCACCCCCGCAACTGCGCGACGCCTCGTTCTCGGCATATTTCACTTTCGCTTTCGGCGTCGGCTCCCTCTGGATCGCGCTCTATGGCTGGGTCATCGCGACGTTCGGCGAGGACAAGGGACTGCCGATCACCTTCCTGCTCATGGCCGGTGCGTTCATGGCGGCTGCGGTGACGGTGCTGCCGATCAGGCTTGCGGGCGGGCCGCCAGGAGTCGCCGGCCGTGCCGGAAACATTCCGATAACGGACAGTTAACGAACGGTCGGTGACGCTGCGCCTCGCTCATACAAGCGTGACGATGCGGACGCGTGCGGATGGGCCGAAGGTCGGAGAATGACGATGGAGCGAGCGCACGATACGGCCGAACAGCAGCGACTCAACGATGCGCGCGAGCGGGATATTCCCTGGAAGCGCTGGGGCCCGTACCTCTCTGAACGGCAGTGGGGCACGGTGCGCGAGGACTACAGCCAGGATGGCAACGCCTGGAGCTACTTCAGCCACGATCAGTCGCGTTCGCGTGCCTATCGCTGGGGCGAGGACGGCCTGGCCGGCATCTCCGACGATCAACAGAGGCTTTGTTTCGCGCTCGCGCTGTGGAACGGCCGTGACCGGATCCTCAAGGAACGCGCCTTTGGCCTGACCAACTCGGAAGGCAATCACGGCGAGGACGTCAAGGAGTACTACTTCTACCTCGACTCCACGCCCACGCATTCGTACATGCGCTACCTGTACAAGTACCCGCAGTCCGAGTTCCCGTACGCGGATCTTGTCGCCCAGAACGGTTCGCGCGATAGGCACGCATTCGAATACGAGCTGCTGGACACAGGCGTGTTTGACGACGATCGCTACTTCGATGTCTTCGTCGAGTACGCCAAGGCAGCTCCCGACGATGTGCTGGTGCGCATCACGGTCAACAACCGCGGGCCCGAAAGCGCGACTCTGCATCTGTTGCCCACCTTGTGGTTCCGCAACACGTGGGCACTCAAGGAGGGATCACCGCGGCCAAAGTTGGGCGCCTCTGACGGTGCCGTGGTCTGTTCGCACGCGGACCTTGGCAGCTACACGCTCGAGGCGCTGGGCGCGCCGGAGCTGTTGTTCACCGAAAACGAGACGAACAACGAGCTCCTGTGGAACCAACCGAATGCGACGCCATTCGTCAAGGATGCCTTCCACCGCTACGTCGTTTTAGGCGAGACAGGTGCCGTCAATGCGGAGCTGGTGGGCACCAAAGCGGCAGTCCACTACGCGCTCGAAATCCCTGGTGGAGGTGAGTCGGTAGTTCGCTTGCACTTGCGCTCATCGGCTGCCACCGCGACCGGTCCCGCGTTCGGACCAGACTTCGATAACACCTTCACGGTGCGACAGCGCGAGTCAGATGAGTTCTACGAGCGAGTCATGCCTGCGACGTTGTCACAGGAGCAGAGGCTGATCTATCGCCAGGCCTTGGCGGGCATGCTGTGGAGCAAGCAGTTCTATCTCTTCGACGTCGATCAGTGGCTCAAGGAACACGACGCCCATCCGTTGCTGTCGCATACGGGCAAGACCATTCGCAACGCCGAGTGGTTCCACATGTTCAACGGCGACATCATCTCGATGCCCGACAAGTGGGAATACCCGTGGTACGCCGCCTGGGACCTGGCTTTCCACACGACGGCTTTGTCGCTCGTCGACTACGACTTTGCCAAGGACCAGCTGCTGTTGATGTTGCGCAGCCTGTACCTGCACCCCAACGGTCAGATTCCCGCATACGAGTGGAACTTCGGCGACGTCAACCCGCCGGTGCACGCGTGGGCGACCCTGTTCCTGTATCGCGCCGAGCAGGGGCTCGGTCGCGCTGACCGGGAATTCCTCGAGCGCTCGTTCCAGCGCCTGTCACTGAACTTCAACTGGTGGCTGAACCGCAAGGACCCGCACGGCCGCAACGTGTTCGCCGGCGGCTTCCTGGGATTGGACAACATCGGCGTCTTCGATCGCTCCTCGCCGCTGCCGACCGGGGGAAGCCTCGAGCAGGCCGACGGCACGGCATGGATGGCGTTCTACTGCCAGAACATGATCGAGATGGCGCTGATCCTGTCAGAGGACGACCCGCGCTACGAGGAATATGCGTTCAGCTACCTCCAGCATTTCGTCTGGATCGCCTATGCCATGGACCGCATCGGCGACAACCACGACGAGATGTGGGACGAGGAGGACGGCTTCTACTACGACGTCCTGCGCCTGCCCGACGGATCAGCGCAGCGGCTCAAGGTTCGTTCGATGGTCGGTTTGTTGCCACTGTGCGCAAGCACGACGTTCGATCCCGGTGAGCTGGGCCGTCATCCGCACCTGGTCGAGCTGATCGAGCAGATGCGCGAGCGCTACCCGGAGGTCGTTGCCCAGGTCGCGCCGACGGGTGCTGGCTTTGTTGGCTACGGCGACCGTCGCCTGCTCTCGCCACTGTCGAAGCAGCGGCTCGAGCGCATCCTGCACTACCTGCTCGATGAGAACGAATTCCTGGGCGAGTACGGGATTCGATCGATGTCAAAGTACTACGAGGCGCATCCGTACACGTTCAACGCCGAGGGCACGAACCAGACCGTGGCCTACGTCCCGGCCGAGTCAGACACGGGCATGTTCGGTGGCAACTCGAACTGGCGCGGACCGATCTGGATGCCGGTCAACGGCCTGATCGTGCGCGGTCTACTCAACTTGTACTGGTTCTACGGCGATGAATTCAAGGTTGAGTGCCCGACTGGCTCCGGCGTGCAGATGACCCTCTTCGAGGTTGCTCAGGAAATTACGCATCGGCTCGAGCGAATCTTCGAGCGCGACTCAAGCGGCAGGCGCCCCGTTTTTGGCGGTGCGGTGAAGTTCCAGGAGGACCCGCACTGGCGCGACTACATCCTGTTCTACGAGTACTTCCACGGTGACAATGGCGCGGGCCTTGGTGCGAGCCACCAGACAGGCTGGACGGGCATCATCGCCCGGCTCATGGACGTCTTTGGCCGATTGACGCCGGATGCCGCCCTGGACGTGTCGAAGGCGACAGTCCTCGGCGACATGACGCGCGAGGGTGCCCAGGGCGTCGTGTCGCAGCGCGTCGCCTGACTGGTGATGCAACCGCGCGCGCTGCCGCGCTACCCAGCGCTGTTCCAGGTCAATACGCGCGTCCGCCTCTGGGAGCTGGGTCAACGGCTCGGCCTGAACCGGAGCGCGACGCTCGACGAGTTTCCCGACGCGGACATCGACCGCCTGGCCAAGGCGGGCTTCGACATCGTCTGGTTGCTGGGCGTCTGGCAGACAGGCCCTGCAGCTCGTCTGGTCTCGGCGACAAATGCCGACCTTGTGACGGAATACAGGCACGTGCTGCCTGACTTTCGCGACGCAGATGTCGTCGGCTCGCCATTTGCCGTGCGTGACTATCACGTCCACGCGGACTTTGGCGGTGACGCGGCCCTCGCTCGCCTGCGCGAGCGGCTGCGTGCCCGCGAACTTCGGCTGATGCTCGACTTCGTACCGAACCACGTCGCACCGGATCATGCCTGGGTCGACGAGCACCCCGATTTCTTTATCGAAGGCACCGACGAAGACCTGCTCGCCCAACCGCGCAACTGGCGGCGCTTTCAGGTCAAGGGTGGCGAACGCATCCTCGCGTACGGTCGGGATCCCTATTTCGCCGGCTGGTCCGACACGCTTCAGCTCAACTACGGCAATCTCGATCTCCAGGACGCGATGCTCGGCGAGCTGCAGCGCATCGCGGCGCAGTGCGATGGCGTTCGCTGCGACATGGCGATGCTCGAGCTGCCTGATGTGTTCGAACGCACGTGGGGTATCCCCACGCAACCTTTCTGGCCGCGCGCCACAGCGGCCACACGCGGCGTGCATCCAGGCTTCACGTTCATGGCCGAGGTCTACTGGGACCTCGAGTGGACGCTTCAGCAACAGGGTTTTGACTACACCTACGACAAGCGCCTCTACGACCGGCTCCGTGACGGTGACGCCGCCGCCGTACGAGGACACTTGCACGCAGGCCTCGACTTCCAGGATCACCTCGCGCGCTTCCTCGAGAACCACGATGAGCCACGCGCAGCTGCAACATTCGAGCCGGCACAGCACCGGGCCGCTGCCGTGATCACGTTCTTCGCGCCAGGTTTGCGTTTCATCCATCAGGGTGAGCGCGAAGGACGAACGGTGCACATTCCGATGCACCTCGCTCGCGGTCCCAACGAAGCTATCGACGCTGAGCAGGCGGTTTTCTACGACCGGGTTCTTGCCTGCCTCGGCGAGCCAGCGTTTCGGGACGGGCAGTGGCAGTTGCTCGACGCTTCGCCGGCCTGGGAGGGCAACGGATCGAACGACGCCTTCATCTGCTACGCCTGGACCGGCACGTCCGACGAACGCCGGCTGGTCGTCGCCAATTACGCGGCGCACCAGAGCCAGAGTTACGTGCGCCTTCCTTGGTCGGATCTCGTTGGCTGGCAGTGGCGCCTGCTTGACGCGCTCGGCGACGCGGTGTACGAACGCGATGGCAGGGACCTGGACCAGCGCGGGCTATATCTGGACCTGGCGCCGTGGGGCTATCACGTCTTCGAGGTCAGACGCGAAGGGCTCTCGCCGGACGCTTAATCGTCGTCCCGCTCAGGGTGAGTCAGTTCTTCCTCGCCGCGGCTGGGCGACCAGCGCAACAATCGACGCCCTTGCCCAAAGCTGATGTACGACGCCGACTCCACGTCGACCGCGTACAGGGGAGCGTCAGCGGGCGGCCGCCATTCGATCAGCGCGTATTGCTCATCGCCGAAGCGCTGACGTACGCCAGAGTCGGTGACCTCGCGCGCTGTGCCGTAGAGCTTCACGTCGCCAAGCTTCGGCTCGCGGTGCTCCTGGCCATTGACCACAGTGATGCGTGGATCGCGGCGAAGGTCGTCGACCTTCCTGGAATTCGGCATCATCCCGAGCAACAGCTCGCCGTCGGTGAAGTACACCTCGCACGGACTTATGCGCGGCCTTCCGTCACTGCGCAGCGTGCCCAGGATGGCGACGTGCTGGTCGTCGAATGCCTCCTGAGCGAGGGCCCCGAGCTGCGGCGCCGCGTCCTTGAATTCCTGCCATTTCATGCGCTGATTCTAGGAACGAGAGGGGCCAGGGATATACTCCACAGCCGCCCGGCGCCTTTCATAAACGCGCCGCGGTGACCTCGGTCGGGGCGTAGCGCAGCCTGGTAGCGCACAGCGTTCGGGACGCTGGGGTCGCCAGTTCGAATCTGGCCGCCCCGACCATTTCCTCTCGTTTCAGCCGCGCTCCTCTAGCGGCGGCAGGCAGCCTCGTATTCGGCAAGGACATCGTCCAGCACCAGCGAGCGGCGGTGCTCGCGTTGCGTGGGGGACTCCGTGTTCACTTTTGCGATGGCCGCGTTGGCGTCCTTGACCAGGCGCGTAAGGGACTCGCGGTCGCGTTTTCGCGCAAAGACGGACGGCGCACCGCCCGTCGCCGCCCGCTTGATGATCTGGTCGCGCTTTGCGAGCAACTCGCGAACTTCTTTATCCGCCTCGACCCAAGGTGGCGCCACACCGGCGTTCTTGAGCATGTGGAACGCCAGTGCCATGTCTCCGGCGTATGGGTTCTCATCATTTGGCAGCGGCTTGCCCTGGTGCGGCAGCTCGTTGAACTTCCCAGTTTCCATTGCCTCGCGGATCTGGCGCTCGATGAGCGTGTCCCAATTCGGCCCGAACTGAATCTTGCCCTCCGCGTCGAGACGTTTGGCGATGCGCTTGTTGTCCGGGGCGTCAGGCATTAGTCGAGCATAGGATGGCTGCGATGGCTGTGTCACGGCGGCTTGGTTCCATCGGTTTCCGTATCTCGGCTACCGGCAGTGCCGGGCTTGACTGGGCGCGGCTCGACGCGACGTGGGCGCTCGCCGGCGAACAGGACGTCTTCAGCGCCGGCTGGCTGAGCGACCACCTGTCAGACGTGAGTCGCGAGCGCGGCGGCATCGCGTTCGAGGCTTTCACCACGGCCGCCGCGCTCGCGCACCGCGTGCCCGGGAAGTGGATCGGCATTGCCGTTGCGGCCAACACCTTTCGCCACCCGGCGCTGCTGGCCAAGGAGGCGACGATGCTCGACATCGTTACCGGCGGTCGCTTCATCCTGGGCCTCGGCGCCGGCTGGCACCCGGGCGAGCACCAGGCTTTCGGTGTCGAGCTGCCGCAGCCGCGCGAGCGCTTCGACCGTTACGAATCGTCCCTCAGAGTGCTGACCGCGCTGTTCAGCGAGGCCGCCCGCACGTCACCAGGGGTGACCTTGCACGACCCCATACATCCGCTCGATGCGGCCAGCAACGAGCCCCCACCGGTCTCCGCAAACGGGCCCGAGCTGTGGCTCGGCGGCCAGCGCAAGCGCGGTATGGAGCTCATGGCGCGCTACGCATCGGGCTGGCCATTGCCAGGCAACCGAGCCGGAGACATCTCTTACTTCATCCAGAAGCGAGATGCGATCTCCCGTGCGCTCCATGCCGCCGGCCGGGATCCAGCCGGATTCACGTTCGCCGCCCAGGTCGACTGTGGGCATGATCCGAGCAGCCGGCGCGGTGCGCTCGACATCGCGCGCCAGTTTCATGCCGCCGGCGCCGACCACATCATCCTTGGCATACCGGGCTCTGCTGCGCCTGACGGCGTCCTGCCAATGGCGCGTGAAGTCGCCGAGCCGCTCGGCGAACTCGTCGCATGAAGGAGTTGCTTTCTACTCTCGGCGCGTGGCAGGCTGAAGGCCTGTCAGTCGGGCGTGCGGTTGTCGTTCGGACCTACGGCTCCGCGCCGCGTCAGCCCGGTGCCGTGATGCTCTACGCCTCGGATGGTCGACTTGCGGGCTCAGTGTCCGGCGGTTGCGTGGAGGGCGCCGTGGCAGAGGCGGTGGACGCGGCGCGCAAGTCCGGTACGACCAGGACCGTCCGCTGCGGGATAACCGACGAGCAGGCCTGGAGCGTAGGCCTGGCGTGTGGCGGCACGATCGATGTGCTCGTCGAGCCCACGGTGCCCGCTGAAGCGCTTGACGCGGCCTCGAGCGCAGGGGCCGCCGTCGTGATCACCCCGCTGCCGAGCGAGGAAGGCAGCGATCCAGCGCCACGCCTCGTCTATCGAACAGACGGCGGCCTGCATGGCACGACTGGGTCCGCGAAAAATGATGCAGCCCTCGTCGAGGCGGCTGACGAGGCATTGCTCAGAGGGATATCGCGAGTGGTCGAGCTCGAAGACAAGCCTTACTTTGTCGAGGCATATCCGCTGCGGCCACGCCTGGTGATTGTGGGAGCCGTGGAGATTGCGCGGACACTCGTCTCTCTCGCCCATGAGCTGGGGTTCGAGACGGTCGTCATCGACGGTCGGCCCGCGTTTGCATCGAAGGAACGATTTCCGCACGCTGACCAGCTGGTCGTGGCGTGGCCCGACGAGGCCTTTTCGAGGGTCGGCCTCAATCGTGATGACTCCGTGGCCATCCTGAGTCACGACGTGAAGTTCGACGAGCCCGCTGTCGTCGAGGCTCTCCGCCGAGGCTGTCGATACGTCGGCGCGATCGGCTCGAAGAAAACCCAGGCCGAGAGGCGCGCACGCCTTCGGGCGGAAGGTGTGCAGGAAGTCGACGTCGCGCGATTGCGCGGTCCGATCGGGCTCGATCTGGGTGGCAAGTCTCCTGCGGAGACGGCGCTTGCGATACTCGCCGAAGTGGTCGCCGCGCGATACGACGCGACCGGAATGCCTCTGCGATCAAGGTCTCAGCCGGCGGGTTGACGTTCCTCGCGCAACTCGAAAACGGTGTCCACCTGCTCGGAGGGCGGCATGGCCAGCCAACAAATGACTGCCGCAAGGATGGCCGCAGCGCCGATGTACGACATCGCCGTATGTACGCCGGCGGCAAACGCCTGGCCGTACGCGACGCTGGTGCTCGATGAGAGGTCACCAAGAACCTGTCCGAACTCCGACGTGCCAACGGCACGCAGGAAGTCCCTGAAGTCGTTGACGGCCGAGGCCGCGTCAGTGCCGATTGGAAGAGTGGCCGAGTACCACGCGATGGCGGCAGAGCTGACCAGCGCCGTCACCGCCGCAATTCCCGCCTGACCACCGACCACCAACGATGTCTGATTGAGCGCGGCCGCGGTCGCCGGTAGGCGCCGAGGGGTGCTGGCAAAGATGACCGCGGTCCGGACCGACGTGCCCACGACAAAGCCCGCGCCAACGGCAAAGAACGGCACTATGAAAAACAGATATGTCGTGTCGACTGCCGCTTGGGCGAGGATCAGATCACCCGCGCCGACTATCGCAAGGCCGGCGGCGATGAGCGTCCTTGGGCTGTAGCGCGTGAGCAGCGCGCCCGCGATCGGACCAGAGACGATCAAGGCGATGATGAACGGGGCCGTGGCCAGCGTCGCCAACAGGGGTGCGAAGCGCTGGGCGATCTGGAAGAACAGCGGGATCTCAAGGGTCGGCCCCACCTGGGCTATGGCAATGACCACGCCGGCGACGAGAGCCACCGTGGTCGGACGGATATCGATCGCCGTGTCGCTGGGGCCGCCGCCGCGGCGCCGCTGAGCCACCAGGAAGAGGCCGACCAGCAGCGTTCCGCCGACGATCAAGACGATGCGGATCACCGACTCACTGTTGGCCCGGAAGCCGACGAGTCCACCCGTCACCGCGATCAGGCCAAACGCCCACACGGCATGCGGGTATACGGCTCGCGGGCTGAGTCCAGTCGGCTCGATCGACGGGATGACACGGCGTGCCACATAGAGCGCCGCCAGCGCCACGACCATGGCGAGCAGGAACGACGGCCAGCGTCCGACGGCCGGCGTAACCGCGAGCAGGATTGCCGGTGCGATCGCGGTCGCCGCGCCCGAAGCGGAGTAGGCAAGGCCGAGCGCGGTCGCACGCGCCGCTCCCTTGTAGGCGACGGCGACGATCGCGAGCGAAACGGGAAGGACGAGCCCGACGGATGCGACCGCGGCGATGCGGAAGGCATAGAAGAGAAGACCCTCGCCTGTGAGCATGGCGCCAGCCTCGCAAACGGCGAGTGACAGCAGGCCGAGCATCAGGATGCGCCGCCGGCCGACGACGTCGCCGAGGACGCCGCCGATCAGAAGACAGGCTGCCTCGGCGACAGAACCGAGCAGGAATAACGCCTCGAGCTGAGGCTGCTCGCGCAGTGCGGTTTGGGCATCAGGCGTGCCACTGCTGAACACCCGCGGGTCCAGGCCTGCCGCGAAAAGCGCCAGGCTCCCCGCGACGAGCGCGAGCAGCGCGGCCCGCGGCCGTCCCAGCTCGGCGATGAACTCGGGCACCTTGAAACGGCTCGGACCCCTCGTCACGTTCGCAGCATAGGTCTCACACCAGCGGCCAGCCGATTGGTTTCACCCCCATTGGGCGACGGTCGTGTCCGTGGCGGACGTCATGCTCGCCGCGTTCAACCATCGAGAGGGAGCGCCTGACCGTGTCCGTTGCCAGCGAGGCGACCGAACCCAACGAGTCGACGAAAAATCCGGGCATCCTGGGATTGCTCCTGGCGATGGCAATGTTCGTGCTCGTCGTCGATACGTCGCTGATGAATGTCTCGATCTCCGCGGTTGTGCGCGACCTGGGCACGACCGCAAGTGGCGTGCAGTCGGCGATTGCCATCGAGGCACTCGTATCCGCGGCGTTCATCCTGATCAGCAGCAAGATTGCCGACCTGATCGGCCGCAAGCTGGCGTTCGCACTTGGTCTGATCGGTTACGCGATCGGAGCCCTCGCCATGGTGCTCTCACAGTCGCTCCTGCCGGTCGTGATCTTCTGGGCCATCTGCGGCGGTCTCGGCGCTTCGCTGCTGCTGCCCTCCATGCAGGCACTCATTCACGGGAATTTCGAGGGCGTTGCCCAGAAGAAGACATATGCACTGGTTGGCGCTTCGTCGGCAATTGCCGCCGCCATCGGCCCGCTCATCGGAGGTTTCGTCACGACGTATTTGTCGTGGCGCGTCGGCTTCCTGGGCGAGCTCGTCGTCATTGCCCTGGTGCTGCTTGGTTTCCGTCTCATCAAGGACGTTCCCTACACCGGCGACAGGCGCATCGACGCTGTTGGTGCAGCACTTTCTGTCGTCGCGATGGGCGGCATCGTGCTTGGCATCCTCGCCTGGGAGGAGGGCGGCGAGGCGGTCGGCGCCCTACTGGCAGTCGGTGCCATCTCCTTCGCTTTGCTCGCATGGTGGCTGGTGCGGCGCAAGCGGCAGGGCGGCGTCACGCTGATCGATCCCGACCTCTTCAAGTCGATCCATTTCCGCCTGGGCATCAGCGGCCAGACCCTGCAGCAGATCGCCCTGGGCGGTTCGATGATCGCGCTGCCGATGTTCTTCCAGATGGTCCTCGAGTACAACGCGCTCCAGGCCGGCCTGGCCATAGCGCCGCTGTCGATCAGCATGTTCGTCATGGCCCTGCTCATTGGGCGCAGGTCCGGAGCGCTCCGGCGCCGACCGGCGACCATCATCCAGATCGGTTTTGCGCTGGTCACCTTGGGAGCACTGACGATGATCCCGCTCATTCCGCTGCTCGACAGTGGCCTGTGGCTGGCACCCTCCTTGATAGGCATGGGCATTGGCCTGGGGCTGCTCGTGTCGCAGCTCAACAACTACACGCTGGCGCCGATCTCGGGCGAGCGCATCAGCGAGGCCGCTGGAGTCAACTCGGCCGGCGGCTCATTCGGGCTGTCGTTCGGCCTGGCGCTGGGCGGCGCGCTGATGCTCGGTGCGCTGGCTTTCCAGTTCACCAACCTGGCCAACCAGAGCGTGGTCCTGAACGCCGCCCAGAAGACCCAGGTAGCGACAGCGCTCAACGAGGATGCCGAGCTCATGAGCAACACTCATCTGGAGCAGGCTATCGTGCAGACGCCGGAGATCGAGGCGGAGATCATCCGCATCAACACGGAAGCACGGCCATTCGCGCTGCAGGTTGCGTTGCTCGTGCCTCTGCTTGCCGGATTGCTCGGCCTGGGCGCCGGTACGCTGATGACTCGTCAGACCGACATCCAGCCGTCGGCGGACCTGGAGGAATACGCCCTGGGCGGCTAACCCGTTTCTGGCACTGCGTGCGCCTTGGGGTGTGACCACAGCAGGTCGAAGATCACGGCCGCCACGACGATCAGGATCAGGGTCACGATCGATGCGGGCTCCTGGACGAGAGACGTGAACACGAAAGTGACGAGCGCGATCAAGGCCGTGATGAGGCCGGCGATCAGCAGACTGAGTCGAGCACTCGTTTCGCTCCGGATGCGCAGGTGGCCGAGGCTGATCAGCGAGAAGACGGCCAATGCAACGGCGCTCCCGAGCGATGCGATCGAGTTCAAGTTGAGAAGCACGACCATCAGGATGGTGGCGATCGAGGCAACCAGCAGGCCCACCGACACGCGACTCCACAGGTTGCGCGCCATGAACGGCGGGAACTGGCCGGTGCCGACCAGGTGTGACGCAATCCCGGGCATTGGGTAGAGCCCTGCGTTTGTGGCTCCGGTCGTCGCGAACAACGCCGTGATCGCCATCAGCAGGAAGCCGACATTGCCCAATACAGGCCTGGCCGCCTCAGCGATGGCCGTGGCGCCGTACTTGATGACATCGGCCACGGGAAGCGTGCCGAACACGCCAATCGCCACAGCTATGTAGATGACGGCGGCTATGCCGATGGCGATCGTGATCGCACGGGGCAGCTGGCGAGAAGGCCGGGCAAGGTCCTTCGCCGTGAATGTGACCACGCCAAAGCCCAGGAAGGCGAAGAACGTGAGCGCCACGCTCGAGATGATGTTCTGGATGCTCGGGTAGCTGGCCGGCGCGAGGTAGCCAAGCGACCAATTGATATTGACGATCGTCACCACCGCGAACAGCGCCAGGATCCCGACGACCACGAACACGATCAGGCTCTGCACCCTGGCGACAACTGTCGACCCGGCGATGTTGAGCAGCGTCGTGGCCACGACGACCAGCACGGCGAAGATCTTGACCCAGTTCGGGTCGCTGTTCGTGAAGATTGAGCTCGCATAGCTGCCGAATGACACGGCAACCATCGCGGTGATGATCGCGTTGACGCTGTAACCCAGCCATGCACTGACGGTCGCGACGTGGCCAAAGCCGAAGCTCTGGTTGATGTACTCGAGCATGCCACCAGCCGACGGGAACTTCGCTCCGAGCTTGGCGAAGGAGTAGCCCTGAAGCGCAGCAATGACTCCAGCGAGCGCGAACGAGATCCACACCGCTGAACCGGCGACGGCGCCGGCCGCACCAAGAAGGGAAAAGATGCCGGCGCCGACCATGGCGCCAACGCCGATGAATGCCGCCTGGGTGGTCGACACGTAGTGCCTGGGCGCGGTTTCTGGCTCCGCCGCAGGATTCGCCATATCGGCCATCTCTACCCTCCGTGGCGACCGGCGGTGGCCATGCCCACCACTCCGCGGGCGCGTTTCCCTATTGCCATGTTGGCTCACACAACGCACCAGGCATCACCCCGGTCGCATGAGTGTTGCGTGGCGTGACTAGTCTCGGGTCGTGACCGATCGGCAGGCACCTGGCGTCCTTCGTTTTCCGATAGCCATCGGGAGGCGCTCCGCAGCATTGTTGTTGGTCATCTTCGGCGCCCGCGGGCGCAATTCGTACGTCGAGGTGAGTGCCACGGAAATGCATGCGCGCTTCGGCCTGTACCACCTTCATGTACCGCTCTCGAACATCGCAGGTTGGCGCATTGAAGGTCCGTGGCTGTGGATCACTGCGATCGGGGTGCGCCGCGGATGGAGTGGCGACATCACCTTCGCAGGCAATCGAGGACCAGGCGTTCGTATCGATTTCCGGAAAGCAGAAGCGCGCTCGATCCTGCGCATTCCTCGGTTATACGTGACCGTCGACGATCTCGAAGGCCTGGGCCAGGCGCTGGCCGATCGCGGCATCGCAGGCCGGGAGGCGCGACCCGCTCAGTGAACGAGCGCGCCGCGCTCCGCGTGCCGTCGATCGATGGCAAGTCTGCCATCTACCAGCGCGAAGATCGGTAGGTCCAATCCGTTGGGATCCTCAAACGAGATCTCGTCGCGCAGCCACGCGACAAGCTCTCGATCAGCGTCAAACGGCGCGGCCAATAGCAGATTGCGCATTGGTGCCACGAGCAGCCGCGGCTCGTCTCCATAACGCAACGCGAGCTCATCCTCGAGCAGCAGAAGCCCTGACGCCAGCCCGCCATGGGACTGGTACCACCAGACGGGCAGGTCTGCGAGCGTGCCGTATTCCATCTCGACGTAGCGCTCGTTCGCGACCATCGCGCGGAGGTTGCTCATCGCCCGCTCAAGAGCGTCGTCCGCCGAGACGGGCCATTCCGAAAGCACCGCAGAGCCCACGTACAGGAAGGCCGGACCAATATCCAATCCGAGACAAACGTTGATCCCCGGTGGCACACGAAAGGTCAGCGGTCTGTCCGCGCCCGGTGGCATTGGCCTGCGACGCACGAACATCGGCCGGAGCTGGGGCGCGACCTCCTCCCACGACAGCTCGTTTGGCAGCGTTTCCATAGCGGCCATCACTTCGGCGCGCGTTGGACCAACAATCATCTGGTCGCTGGCGTCGCCGTGGGCGGCCGAGTGTGTCCGCCGAGCATCCTTCCGCCTCATGCACCCATGATCGGAACCTTCGCTTAGCTGGTGCTTATTGCCCGCTCAACTCCGGCTTATCGGGTGGCACAGGGCCGGTTGCCTCGAGCGACGCTCGGACTTCGTCGAGTCCGCTCAACGCGTATTGGACAGCTTCCTCGGCGGACAGCCGCGAGCCCTCATCCCACCAGCGTTGCTCCTCGGGATCGGACTCTGGTCGCTTTGGAATCGTGAAGTAGATGAAGTCGGGTGGAGCGTCGATCAGTCCGGCTCCGGTCGTACCGCGCAGCGACTCGACGGCGCCGCCGATGCGGATGCTCCGCTCGTGGTGGCCGGCCGCTTGCGCGGCCATCGCCAGGGCCGCGAGATTGAACAGGATGCCGGACTGATCTCGGGCGGCCGCGAAGATCTCGGTCGAGTCACGGAGCTCGGTCGCCGCATCGACCCAGTCGCCCAGTCGGGAGTGCAGCCCCGCGAGCATGTACAGGCCCCAGCCGACCCGGAATGGATCGTCCATCTGCCGATAGGCCGCCAGGGCTCGGTGCGCGTAGTCGATCGCCTCGTCCCACTTGTGGACTGCGCCGACGGATTGGGCGAGACCCCAGTACGTGTCAGCCACGCCGCGCTGGTCGCCGAGCCGCTCGTAGATCGCCAGGCTCTCGTCGAGATACGGCTTGCCGGCGGCGTAGAGCGCGTTGTCGATTTCATCCTGGTCGAGTGGTGAGAACGAGAGGTTGTACAAGGCCTCGGCGATCAGTGAGTCATTGCCACTGCGACGCGCCGCTTCGAGCGCGAGCGAGTAATAGCGATATGTCGAGCGGACCGCCGCCTCCCAGTAGGTCACGCCGCCAGCGGCGGCGTACGCACGAGCCAGCAACTCTGGGGGCTGCTCGGCCACTCCGGGCATTGCCACGACCTGATCGATCCGTCGCCGCGCCTCGGCGAGATGGCCGCGCGTCTGCCAGAAGCGCCACACAGAAGCGATGAAGCGCAGGCAAAACTCGACCTCGCCATGGCTGACGCCCCATTCGAGCGCCGCGCGCAGATTCTCGTGATCGAGCTCCAGCCGATCCGAGATGTCTCGACCCTGCCCTCCGAGCAGCCGATCCTCCACCGACTCGACCAGCGCCAGATACGCGAACGCATGGCGCCGCGCGAGATCCTCATAGTCATCGGAGGTAGTCAGTCGCTCGTGGGCGTAATCGCGGATCGTCACGAGCATGGCAAAACGCGGATCGGTGTCCATCGCCAGATCGGGTTTGACCAGGCTCTTGTCGGACAGCGACGTCAATCCATCGAGGACGTCCTCGCCAAGCTCGGTCTGCGGGCCACACACGGCATCGGCCTGGGTCAGGAACGCCCCGCCGGAATGGATCGAGAAGCGCTCGAACAACAGCCGATCCGGAGCGTCGAGAAGGTCGTAGCTCCAGTCAATCGCTCCGCGCAGCGTCTGTTGGCGCCCCGGCAGGTCGCGCGAGCCGCCGGTAAGCAGGGAGAGGTGCTGATCGAGCCGGGCATGGATTGCTGCGACCGGCAGCGCGCGTGTGCGTGCAGCCGCAAGCTCGATCGCCAGGGGAAGGCCGTCCAACCTGAGACAGATGTCGACAACGAGCGGCGCCGTTTCGTCGGTCAGCGCGAAGGCGGGTTGGACGGCCCGCGCCCGCTCCACGAACAGTTCCACGGCCTCGAAACGCATCGCCTCGTCAGCGCTCATGCGAGCCGCACCGACGGGTGGCAATCCCAGCGGCGGCACCGGGAACTCGCGCTCGCCATAGATGTGCAGCACGATCCGGGTCGTGACGATTACCTTGAGATTCGGCGCTTCGCGTAGCAATCGGCTCACGTCTGGCGCCGCGTCGACGATCTGCTCGAAATTGTCCAGCAGCATCAACACGCGCTTGCCGCCCAAGAAATCAATCACGGCATCCAGCGGCGCAACGGCGCCCGACACCGTAAGGCCCAGTGCCGATGCGATCGCCGGCGACACCAGCTCGACATCGGTTATCGCGTCCAGCTGCACGAAGTAGACGCCGTCATCGAACTCATCGCTCATCTCCGCGGCGAGCTGCAGGGCGAGGCGCGTCTTGCCCGTGCCGCCCGGCCCGGTAAGAGTCAGTAGGCGCGTCTCGGCGAACGCCCCGCGTGCGGCAGCGAGTTCGGCCCGGCCGACGAAGCTGGTCAGCTGGACGGGCAGGTTGTTGGTTCGTGCGTCCAGCGTTCGCAGCGGCGGGAACCGGTCGTCGAGGCCGTCGATGATGAGTTGATGAAGCCGCTCCGGGGCGGCCAGGTCCTTCAGGCGCTTCTCGCCAAGATCGCGCAGCTCGACACCAGCAGGAAGGGTCGGCACCAGTCGTCGCGTGGCCTCTGACACGAGGACCTGGCCGCCGTGCCCGGCCGACATGATGCGCGCTGCCTGGTGCACGGCCAGGCCGACGTAATCGCCGCGAGACTCGATCGCTTCGCCTGTGTGTACGCCCATGCGCACACGGATCCGTCCGTCGCTCGGCCAGTCGTATCCCTCCAGGGCGCTCTGCGACCGCGCCGCGGCGGCCACACCTGCAGCCGCCGTGGGAAACGAGGCGAACACCGCGTCGCCCTCAGTTCCGAAGACGCGGCCACCCTCCGCCTCCACCGCGGAGCGGATCAACTCGCGTGATTGATCGAGCAACGGCCCATACCGATCACCGAGCGACTGCAGCAGACGCGTCGAGCCCTCGATGTCCGTGAACAGGAAGGTCGGCGTGCCGGCCGTGCCTTCGGTCATCGTCAGAACGTTTCGAGCTGAAGGTCTTGCCCGGAGCAGCTGAGTCCGGTGGCCTGGAGCTGTTCAAGATGCGCGTTTGCGGAATCGACCGCCTTGCCGACCTGATTGCGGAACCCACGAGCTTGTTTGAGGGCCGTCTTCACGTTGTCGTGGAAGTAGCTCTGATAGGCATCCGCGGCCTGCTTGTCGAGATCGAGCATCGAAGCAAGCTCAGTTTTGACCTGGTCGGCGGGGGCCCACTCCTTGAGGCCGGTGACCTCGTCGTTGGCCAGCGGTGCCGTACGGGCCAGTTCGTCGGACAGGCCCTGTGCGTCGGAGCGACTGTCGTCGGCGATGGCCCGCTCGATGTCGATCACCAGCTGGTGCGCCACGGTAATGTCGGCAAAGGCTGTGCAAAAGGACGTGTCCCAGCCGACGGGCCAGCTGGCAGCGATCGTCGATGCCTGCGCTGTACGAATTGCCGTCGGGCTGTATGGCGCGAGCGTCGGCAGGGGCGAGTAGTCAATGGTTGCCAGCGATTGCGGCGGATGTGGGCTCGCGCTGGATCCGCCACAGCCGATCGCGATCGCACCGAGCACGAGCAGGAACACGCCGAGCGTAACGCTCTGCCACTGGCGGCGGACAGGAGATACCGGTGTCGTCTTTCTCACTGGGCCGCAGTGAGGATACTCAACTAGTGGATGAGCAACGAGCCGGTCGCCAGGACGTCAGCGCCGCGCACGTATTCGATCGTGAACAGGCCAGCACCAAGCGTCGCGCCCAGGGCGCGCAGACGGCGGAAGTAGACCTGCGCTCCAGTCGCATCCGGTTTTACTTCGTCCGTGCGCACCAAACGCTGCCCATCGGGTTGGCTCGCGTCGAGCTTGAAGATCTGGATCTTCATGTCGACCGAGTTCGCGGGCTCGGTAAGGTCAGCGCTCCAGACCATGGGCTCATCGATGCCGAAGGTCGTCTTCGGATCCGTGACGTGAAGCTGGGCATCGACATTTGAGCCAAAGGTGATGTACCCAGGCCCCGTTACGACGTCGGGAACGTAAAGGGTCGCTGGGGCAGATGGTCCCGCAGACGACGACTGCATTGACGGCGGGCCGCTCTGGCCAGCGCTGTCGCCAGCGACCGGACTCGAGGACGGAGAGCTGTCCGGGGCCAACGTGGCCGGCGTCGTGGCCTGAGTTGAGCGTGGTCCGCCCGCCTGCCCCTGCACGAAGAGGAATGCGCCAACGACGAGCAAGCCTGCGCTGACCCCGACTACCAACAAGCCGAGAAGGTTGCCGACTATTCGACCTCTGTCACGTGACCCGGACGGCCGGACAGGGCCGTAGACGAGGCCCTGGCGGTGACTATCGCGGTTGGCCACGCTGGGATTGTTACATTAGGAACGGTGACGACCGAACAGACCAAACGTACCCCGAGCCCAGAAAAGACCGACAGGGCGCAGCAGCGCGCCGATCTGCTCGCTCAGCATCGCGACGCTCGCACCAGGCGAGACGCAGCGAGGCTCGATAGCGCCGACTTCCGCAAGGCTGCGGAAGAGATCGCGCGGATCGAGGTCCAGATCAACCGGCTCGAAGAGCCGGATCCAAGCGGCTGATCGCCCCGTCACATTCCCGCGATAGAGCGTGGCGCCAGCCGCGGCCCGTGCCGTTCGAAGCGCACTCCGGCGCTCTCTATCAGCAGCACGACTCTGGCGCGCTGGCCGGCGTACGGCTCGAGCAGTTCCAGCATTCGCTCGTCAGTTCCCACGTGCTCGCCGGCCAACGCCCAGCACACCAGCGAGGGCAGGTGGTAGTCGCCCACGCTGACCGCGTCAGGGTCACCGAACGAAAGGCGGATCGCCTCCGCGGCTGTCCACGCGCCGATGCCCGGCAGCGAAGTCAGTCGCGCCATCCGCTCCCGCGTGGTCAGAGCGATGAGGCCGTCGAAACGGTGCGCGGCGCCCGCCGCCGCCCGGATCGTCTCGGCTCGGCGACGCTCGATGCCCAACGAGTGAAAGGCCCAGTAAGGAGTACGAGCGAGCTTGTCGGCTGTCGGGGGCAACATCAGCCCCAGCGGCCCCGGCGCGGCCGTGCCAAAGCGGCGGATGAGCATGCCAAATGATCGGCGCGCCTCGAAGGACGTGACTTTCTGGCCCAGGATCGAGAACAGCAGGGTCTCGTAAAGTGGCGCGCCGCTCGTGAGCCGGACGCCAGGCATGCGGCGCGCCATGTCGGCCACGATCCGATGTTGCGGCACGAGGGCAGACGGATCGTCTCGTTCTCCGACGAGCGCCGCGACCTTGTCCAGCGCCTCCCGTGCGCCGGGGCCCCAGGCCCGCGCCGCGACGTGGTCGCGGCCAATTGAGAGCCGCAACGTTGCCGGTCCGGTCGCGTAGCGCGACGCGCGAGCTATCAGCGACCCGTGGACGCGCATCTGCGCATCAGGCGGTCCCTGCCACAGGATGCCCATCGTGGCGACGGGATCCGAACCGTTCACGAGTGGCACGATTGCTTCAAGAGGCTGCTCCGGCACATGTCCGAGTCTATTGACATCGACAGGACTAGGACATCCGTTCCGTTGCCCAGCTCTCCTCGCTGAGGCATCGTCCATCAGGTGACCATCCGCAGCGCCGCCGGAGCCGTGGAGGCCTTCACCGAACGGCGGAGCCGGCTCGTGCTGCCCGCCGCTCGTCCGTTTCGTCGTGGCGCCGGGCTGTTCTTCGTGGCCCTGGTCATCGGTTTCTTCGCTCTTCTCGGCCACCCCGCGATCCTCGACCCGGCGATCCTCGTCCCCGTCGCCGCTCTGGGCGGAGTTGCCGCGGGAGGCATGGCCAGCGGCGTAACCGGCGCGCTGGTCGGTGAGTCGTACGTGCTCCTGTACTACACCGAATCAGGACTGGTTGAGCCGAGTGGCGGTCTTGGTCGAGTCGTGGCGAGCATCATCGCGAGTGCGCTGGCCATGTGGCTGGCCGCGTATCTGATGGACCGCGACCGCGCTGCGCGCGCCTCCGCATCGTCAGCGGCGCGCCGATCGACGTTTGTGAGCGAGTTTGCGGCGCAGCTTGCCGACGAGACACCCGACGATGTGCCGACGTCGCTGGTGCGCGGTTCGGCGGCCCTCCTGCGTGCGGACATGGCCGTGCTGACTCTGCTTGACATGCAGTCAGGTCGACACTTCGTGCGCGCCGCGTTCGGTGGCGGCTCCGCGGTGGGTGTCGAGGTCACGCCCGGCATGGGCGTCACCGGCCGTGCCATCCGCGAGCGCCGTCTCGTCACGGGCTCGATCGACGCGACCAGCGCGTCGGGTCTTAACCGCCGCTTGCGCGGCAACGCGGGAGCGCAATCCATGGCAGCCGTGGCGAGCGTCCAGTCGAATCGGGTTGTCGCCAGCCTGACCGTCGGTCGGGCGGACGGCTCTCCGTTCAACACCCAGGATCAGCGTCTGCTCCAGGCAATAGGTTCGGTGGTGACGCTCGCCGTCGCCGGTTCCCTCGTCCGCGGGGAATCGGAGCAGAGCACCGCCCGTGATCCGTTGACCGGCCTGTATACGCGCGATTACCTGAAGGCGGCACTCGATCAGCTGCTCGCGCTGCGTCGTCGCAGCGCGGCCAACGAACGAAGCCCGCTGACCGTGCTGATGGTCGACGTGGACCGGCTGACTTTCATCAACGACCACCACGGCCGCGACGCTGGCGATGTTGTTCTGCGCGCGGTTGCGGCCGTACTGCGCCAGCGCTTCCGGCGGAGCGACGTTGTCGCCCGCGCTGGCGCCGACGAGTTCGTCGTGGTGCTGGCCGGTGCCACCGGTGAGATCGGCAGCGAAGTCGCCGCACAAATTCGCCGTCAGGTCGAGGAGCTGGCGATCACTGATGGCCGTGGCACCTCGGTCAACGTGACCGTATCGACCGCGTGTGCCGTTTATCGCGACGGCTCGTCGGTCGACGAGCTGCTGAACGCAGCCAGGGCTGCGCTCAGCCCGTCGCAGGGGCCGTGACGATAACTGCCTGACCGAGCGACCAGAGAGTCACCGAAGTCAGACACACCATCAGCACGGCCAGGGGCAGCTGTCTCATCAACGGAGACGGTTGATTTAGCGGCTTCGTCGCCCGGCTCTCGTCCTGGGTCAGAACGGTGTGGCCGGCCCACGCTCCGACGATGTGGCCCCCGACGACCGCGGCCAGCTGGAGCGTCCAGACGATTGATGTGGGCAGGAAGGAATTCGGCTGCCAGAAGCCCACGTTGCCCGGCAACAGGTTGTTGCCGTGCTGGAGCGGGTCATTGAGCGCGAGGATGATCTTCTGGCCGTCGACGAGCAGGTAGGTCAGATAGTGAGCTATCAGGTAGCCCACCGCGACCGGCAGCAAGCCCGCGCCAACGGCACGCACGGTCAGGAGCCGCGATACGCCCAGAACCACGAGCGTGATCGTGCCCAGGAACAGGGCCGCCGTGATCGAATCGCGGATCACCGGGTCGCTCCCCAGCGGCGCATTGACCACGAACAGGTCGAAATAGACCTGGGTCTGCGAGAGCCCGTCGAAGATGATTGCGCCGGTCGCGACGGAGATGAACACGAGCTCATCGAGTGTCCACCGAGCGAAGAGCAACCCTGACGCAAATGGGCGGCGCACGATCCTGCCGTCGTCGGGATCGCCGTCGAGCGCAAACGGCGCGAGACGCCCGAGCAGCTCGAACCACACGCTGAATGTTTCGCCGTTGGCCAGCCAGGCGTCGCGGCCGAAGATCGCCATCGCGGCGATGCTGACGAAGGTGTAGGCGATGAGGAACATGCCGAGCTGCTGACCACCCTCGATGCGGAAGACCAGCTCGAGCCAGACGACGACAACAAAGCCAACGAGCGCTGGCCACCGACCCAACCTTTGCGGATAGTCCGTCGGCTCGCCGCTTTTGACGCCGAGCCGGTGTGTGAGCGCCGCGAGCAGCCGATGAAACGTGGCGAAGGGGTTGAGCCACGGCCAGACCGGCCCGAGCAGACCGCTGACCAGAGCCAGCCCAACCCAGCCGTAGATCCACAGGAAGATCGTGCCGACATCGCCATCGCCGTTACCGCCGAAGAATGTCTGGGCGACGATCCACAGCCAGGCGATCGCGCCAAGTGCCTGAAGGCCGTAGCGGAGCCAGCGCGACAGGTGGTGGGCAGGCCCGATCTGTGGCGCGGAGTGCACGTCCGATGGCCTCGCCGGAGTCTTCCGGACGATGACGAAAAGGAAGCTCATCGCCACCGCCAGGGCGGCTCCCGCGACGTACGCGGCAAGTGGCAGCGGTGCCTCGTAGCGCTCGTTCAGCTGGTGGGCAAGGACCGCGTCGGGAAGGAGGTAGAGCACGACCAGTGCTGCGAGCACGCCGGTGGCGCGCGCCGCCACGTGACGGTTCATCGACAAATAACGGTACGCCGGAATTCTCAAGAACCGATTTCAACCGATTCGGCCAGGCTCGCCCCGCCCGCGCGGCAATCATCGGCCCACGCCGCGAGTGCCTCATTGCTCTCCACGGAGCCCCGAACCATGCCGATCAACCGAGAAACGCCCAGCTCTCGGTACACGGCGACCATGTCAGCGCGGGCAGCACCGGTGGGCTGGTCAAGCGACTCCCACCAGATGTGGACCGACACACGGAGCGAGTCCGGGTCTCGGCCGATTTCCTCACAACGTTGGCGAATGACCGGCAAAGCCGCGCGCACCTCATCGGGTGTCATCCCGTCAACGTTCAGCTCGTCCGCGTATTTCGCGGCGAGCCGCCAGGTCACGTTCTGCCCGTTGCCACCGACCATGATCGGGATCCACGGTTGCTGTATTGGGGCAGGCCTGTTTATTGCGTTCGCGACGCCGTGGAATCTGCCGGCGTACGTGGCCCGATCCTCGGCCATCATCGCTCGCGCGACCTCGAGCTGGTCCTTGAGTACGGCCAATCGCTCGGGTGGGTCTGGAAAGCCATAGCCGTATGCCAGCCACTCGTCGCGTTTCCAGCCAGCGCCCAGGCCAAGCTCGGCCCTGCCATTGCTGATCGCATCCAGCGTGCAGATCATCTTTGTTGTCAGAGCCGGATTTCGATAGCCCGCACACAGCACCACGTGTCCGAGGCGCACCCGACTTGTCTCGGCAGCTAGCGCCGCAAGCGAGGTAAAAGCTTCAAATGTGATTTCCAGCGTTGGCCGGGGGACGGTATGGAAATGATCGAACAGCCAGATCGACTCAAATCCCAACGATTCGGCCTGCCAGGCGACGTCACGTGTCCGAGCCCAGGCATCTTTTGGGTGCCAGCCTTTGAATTCACCGGTCCACCCCTGAGGAACAATCACGCCAATATTCACGGATTGTGCTCCCTAATCACGCATATACAATCGTTCCACCCAGCACTGCCCGACTGTGAATTTCATCGGCGGCCAATGCCGTGTGTGGTTCCAGAAAGGACTGTCCTAAATGGTCAAGATTCGGCAGGTTGATGTTGCGCTGCTCGACAAGCCCAAAGCGGCGCCTCGACAGCGCGAGCTCAGCCCCAAGGCGCAGGCTCGCATAGCGCAGCAGCGTCAATTCACGCAAATGATCGCGAAGATCGACGATCCGGCCACCGTTTTTGAAGTCAGGCTCGATCCCGATGAAAAGGCACTCACTGTGCGCCAGCGGCTCATGAAGGCCGCCCAGGACGCGGGTCGCGACATCGTAGTCCGCAAGTCAGATAAGGGCTGGCTTGTTGGACTCGCCACACCGGAGCGCCGCTCACGGAGAGGCCGCCGCAAGAGCGCGGCGAGCGGCTAGGCATTTCCGCTCCGGGCGCGCCACCGGTCCAGGTCTTCGGGCGGAAAGATTCGCGCGACACCCAGAAAGCGCTGCGTTTCTTCAAGGAACGGCGTGTCCCGGTCAGCTTCGTTGACCTGAACGTGAAGCCTCTTGCTCCAACCGAGCTGCGACGATTCACATCGCGCGTCACTGCGCGCGCGGCCCTCGACGAAACGTCGCGGTCGTACCGCGAAAGCGGCCTCGGCTACATGCGCCTGGACGACGACGAGATCTTTGAGCGACTGTTGGGCAACCAGGCTTTGCTCAAGCTTCCCCTGGTTCGGGTTGGCCAGAATGTCAGCGTCGGAGTCGACGAACGCTCCTGGAAAGGCTGGCTGGCAGCCTAGAAGGCGCTTGACGTTCCTATCTTGCTATCGCTCGTTGACGTCATCATCGTCATCGAAGCGGGCGCGCTCGTCTTCTCGTTTGACTGGAACCAGGCGATGCCAGAGGCGGAGACGAGAGCGACATCCGACATTCCGTCGGGATTGACGTTCAGGGCCAGTGGCTCTCCCGCGAGAGCGCTCGACTGACCCGACCACATCGACTGCGGATCGCTCAACGAGCCATCCGCCTGGCCGCGCAGAACGTAGATCTTTCCGTTCGATTGCGACACGGCGATCACGTCCGCCCGGCCATCACGATCGACGTCACCCACGGTCAGTTTGGCGCTCGGATCGAGAGAGGCGCTATCTGCCAACGAAAGTGCGCCGAGGTTGGTCGGCCCGACCGCGTCCGCGGGGCAGGTTCCCTTGACCGCGAAGCTGGCGCACGTTGGCGGTGAGACAGCCGTCTGGAAAGCGCCTGTCGAGTCGCGTGTGATCAGGTCGGCTTTGCCGTCGCCATTGACATCTCCGGCCGCCACGAAAGCGGCAGCAGAAAGGTCCACGGCGCCCGTGAACCAATCCGCCGGCGCATCAAACGTTCCGTCGCCCTTGGCGAGCATCACCTGGAGGCCGGTGGACCTGACCAGGCCCACGTCTTCGAGTAGATCGCCGTTAAAGTCCGCGACCACGACGCGGCTGACCGCCGGTCCCGAATAGCTCGTGCTGATGAGCGAGGATGACAGCCCGTTCTGCCGGCCGTCGGCTACCAACACGGCATTGCCGGTGACCATCACCAGGTCGGCGAGCAATGCAACGTCGCCCGGATCGTCGTCGACGGTGCTTCGCACGGCGTCGACATTTCCGACGCCGTAGCCGATCACTGAACTGAAGCTGAGGCTGCTGAATGAGCCCGTCACGGCGGCCGCGAATTTGGTTGCGCCGCCCGCATACATGCGCCAGTTGACCTGGCCGCTCTGGCCACTCTTGATGACACCCAGGTCGCCGTACCAATCGGTGGTGTTACCCATCATGTCGTGATCGCGCGTATTGACCATGTATGCGGGGTCGAAGTACCTGCGCAGCGTTTCGTACGTCGTCAGGTTCTTGACGACGCAGTCGTACATGCTCGACTGGAAGATCTTGAAGCCGGTTGAGTCAGCACCACATGGCACGGCCTTGCCGGAGCGGTAACCAGTCAGGAACATGTGCGACTTGTTCTGCTTCGCATTCCACTTGCGCAGACTCATATCCCATGTCTCGCGCATGGCAGTTTCGATCTTGTCGGTCGGAATGTTGCCGACGTAGACAGTTCCGTCAGGTCCGGTCTGCTGAGGCTTGTAGATCTGGTCGGCCGTGGTGTCCTTGACGTCGTAGCACTCGGTCGTGGTAGTCGTCAGGCCGGTGACCGGATCGGTGGTCGTGAACGAGACACGGCCGCCACCCCAGTTCATGGTCTTGAACCAGCCGTATTGCTTGACCGTGATCGCCCCAATGCGCATCCATACCGGTGGCTTTGTCGCGCCCGTTGAGTACTCCGCGCGCATCACTACCGCAACGTAATCCCAGAAGTTGGCCGTCTCTACGTGGCCGGCGTTGGGGCCCTTGGAGCGCAGCACACGAATTGTCGTCGGCGGGCGCACATCGTCGGTCCACATCGTCGGCAGCTGGCCGACCGAACAAACGGAATTCGGGTTCGCGACCATCGTGCTGTTCGGCACCTCCTTGCCGAAGACGACGGGCGCAGCGATGGTCGAAAACAACATCAGGGCGATGAGGACGGCGATGGGCGTCCTGGCGCTGGGGCGCAGATGAGTCATGCCCTGCACGTTATTTTTCGACCACCCCGGCGTCGATCAGCCGATGGAGCCCGTCCGGCCCGGACCATTGGTCGCCGTCTGGACAGAGCAGGGCAGTTGGGTGCGGTTCGCGACGAACCGCCGATGCCGTACGCTGGGCCACGTGACCGCTGCTGGAGTGCCTTCCGTGGCCGAGCTCGCGTCGACGCGCCGGCCTGTCGATCGAGCCCAGCTCCTTCCGCCACGCGTCTTCCACGATCCAGCGGTCTTCGACTTTGAGTCGCAACGGTGGTTCGGACGGACCTGGCTGAACGTTGGCCGTGCGCACGATTTCGAGACTGCCGGGACGTACGCGCTGGTCGACGTAGGAGGGGAGAGCGTCATCGTCGTTCGCGGCCGTGATGACACGCTGCGCGCGTTTCACAACGTCTGCCGTCACAGGGGCTCGACGCTCGTCGATGCCCCGCTCGGCGCCGACACCGGGCGTCTGGTCCGCTTCCAGTGCCCGTATCACGCGTGGATCTACGATCTCGACGGGTCGTTGCGCAGAGCTCCACACACGGATGAGTTGATCGACTTCGAAGCGGCAGACAACGAGCTTCTGCCGGTCGCCCTGGACACCTGGGCGGGTTTCGTTTTTGTGAACCTGGATCCGTCCTCCGGGCCCGTCGAGGACTATCTGGCCGACCTTCCCGCCGCGGTCGCCGACTACCCGATCGGCGGACTGCGCCGCGCGAGGCGCATCGAGTACGACGTCGCCGCCAACTGGAAGGTGATCGGCGAGAACTACTCCGAGTGCTACCACTGCCCTGGCGTTCACCCCCAGCTGAACCGGCTGTCGCCCTATGACAGGGGCCGCAACCTCGAATCCCACGGCCCGTGGGCGGGCGGCTGGATGGAGCTCATCGACGACGCCGAAACGATGTCCGTCGACGGCCACGCGCACGGCCGCCCGCCCCTCGCGGGCATCGGCGAGGCCAACAAGCGCCGGATCTATTACTTCGTCGTGTGGCCCAACCTGCTGCTCAGCCTGCACCCCGATTACGTGATGACGCACCAGGTCTGGCCGGTCGACGCGGAGCGGTCGCGTGTCGTGTGCGAGTGGCTCTTCGAGCCGGAGACGATGGCGCGGCCGGACTTTGACCCGAGCGATGCCGTCGATTTCTGGGACTTGACCAATCGCCAGGACTGGGACGTTTGCGAACGCCAGCAGGTCGGCACGCGCTCGCGCGCGTACGTGCCCGGGCGCTACTCGCTCATGGAAGACATGGTCCATGCCTTCGACCTGATGGTCGCCGACGGCTACGCCGACGACGGAACGACGACGCGCTTTGAGCCGCGTCATGACAAGTGGTCGTCGCGCGACCGCGCCTCTGTCAGCGGGCACTGACTGCGCGACAGCCCGGGTCACCCGCTCGTGGCCCCACCCCCCGAAGCGAATTCCTCGGCGCGGTCGCGCAGTGCCTCGTTGGTCTCGTCGAAGCCCAGCCGCGTCCGTGGCAGGCGGAGCCGTGCATAGAACGGCACGAGCGCGCCGCTGAATGTCTCGTCCTGGACGAAGCGGCAGCGATCGGAGCCAGTCGACTCGAGCTTGAAGCCATGCTCACCGCTGAACAGGCGCCCGGCTAGAAACGTTGACCGCCAGCGCAGCTCGTTCGGTGGCGACCAGGTCACGACTGTGGGTCGCATAACGATCATCCGACCGCCTGGTGGCTGGGTGTGGATGGCGATGCGCGCGCCGTTGGATACCTCGCCCTCCACGCTTCGGACATGGGGGTTCCAGTCCGGGTAGGCGGCGAAGTCCGTCAGCACGCCCCAGACAGTCTCGATGGGCGCGCGAATTTCAATTGCGCTGCGAATCGTGCGCGTCGTGCGCAGGTCCAATATGTGGGCACTCCGGCAGGCTTCCGGCGCATTCACGGCACCCTTTTCGGCAGAAAGCCAGCGAAAAGACGATAGCCGTTTGCGTGCCTTGATGCCGGCTCAGGGCGCCACCTTGTGGACCACCACACCGTTTCCAGGACGGGAAGGCAACCTCTAGGTCGGGAAGGCAACCTCTATCCGACCGTCCCGGACGCGCACAGGGTAGTAGCGCAGCCGTCGCACCCTGGTCAGCGCGCGCGCCTGGGCCTTCAGGTCGGTCGGCTCGACTTTCGGCGGCGCGTCCGGTGGGGTCCAGGTGGCGTGGTAATTGCCATCGGCGTCCAATCCGCCCGTGGTCGGGAACTGGACCACATCTGCCGTCGATAAATCGAACCTGCCCTTGTGCAGAGGGCAGCCAATGATGCAATCCTCGAGCGTTCCCAGCGACAGCGGCGCCGACATGTGCGGGCAGCGGTCGTCGGTTACACACAGGCCGGCGGCCGTGTGAACAATCAACAGATCGAGGTCGCCCTTGGTCACGCGCACCATCGAACCGGGCGGCACGGCGCCGATGCTCGCGACAGCCTCGAACGGAGCATCGCGAGTGCCGACCGCCTGCAGTCCACGCGGGATTGGCATGACCTCGTCCTGTCCGGCAGCCACGGGCCGAATGGTAGCCCGGGGTAAGGCACGGCTCAGGGAACTTAACCAGCCCATCAGGGAACTTAACTGCATGAACGCCGCGTCCACATTGCGCTGCGCCAAATCTGTGCGCCTGCTGGGGGATCGAGGAGGCTCTGATGAACGCGGTCGGGCGACAGGTCCGAGCAGTGGCAGTTCTCTTAATTGTGCTTGGAGGGCCGGTGCTGTTGGTTGCCTGCAGCGGCAGCGCGGCTGTGCCCGCGCCCCAGGCAACCTCGGCTCCCGCGACGGCACCAGCTCTGGGCGCGATCGGCGCTCCGGTCGACGATTCGGGCAAGCCGGGGAGCAGCTATGGCTCCGGTGGCACGCCGCAACAAGCCGCCTCCTCTCCAGGTCCCGATACCCAGCTCATCGTCTATGAAGGGTCGATTGATCTTCAGGTCGATGACGTTGGCGCTTCGGTCGATCAGGCAAATCAACTGATCGGCGGATTGGGAGGACATGTTGCCTCGTCCAACGCATCGACCAAGAACGACCAGGATTTCGCGACGATCACGTATCGGATCCCGGCCGAGAAGTGGGACGAGGCGCTCGCCGACATGCGCGCCGTCGGTGCCAAAGTGCTCAATGAGACAACCACGTCGGAGGATGTGACCGGCCAGGTCGTCGATCTGAACGCGCGCATCGCGAATGCTCAAGCAAGCGAGACTGCGCTTCAGGCGATCATGGACAAGGCGACCACGATCGACGACGTGCTCAGCGTGCAGCGCGAGCTCACCCAGGTGCGCGGCGACATCGAGAGCATGACCGCGCAGCGCGACCTGCTTGGCAATCGTGCAGCCTTCTCGACACTGACGGTCAGCTTCGAGACACTCGTCACGCAAACCCAGGCTGTCTCCGGCGGATGGGACCTGGGTCAGGTCTTTGATGACGCCGTTGCCGCCCTCGTTCGGGTCGGCCAGGGTGTCATCACGCTCGGCGTATGGCTCGTCGTTGTCGTGCTTCCGATCGTCGTGCCGCTGCTGGTCGTGCTCGGAGTCGCCGTCTATCTGCGCCGCCGCTGGCTGCGCGGCCATCCCGGCCCTGACATGACACTGCCACCCACAGGAGCGTCTGCCGTGTGACCATTCGGTCATGCGCTATGCCCTGATGAGCGAGCCCCAGCAGGGGCTGACCTACCAAGAGATCCTTGCCCTCGCGCGGACAGCGCAAGAGGCCGGCTTCGAGAGCTACTTTCGATCCGATCATTACGCGAGCTTTCCCGGCGAGGCGGACCGACCGACTACCGACGCATGGGCGACGCTCGCGGGACTGGCTCGCGAGACGACGAGGATCACGCTCGGAACGCTGGTCTCGCCGGTGACATTCCGTCTCCCGGGCAATCTCGCCAAGGTCGCCACTACCGTCGACGAGATGAGTGGCGGCCGGATCGAGGTTGGCCTTGGCGCGGGCTGGAACGATCTCGAACATGCCCAATACGGATTGCCGTTCCCGGAGATCGGCGAACGTTTCGAGATGCTCGAGGAGCAGCTCGCGATCGTGCACGGCCTGTGGTCCGAGCCGGACGGATGGTCATACCAGGGCAAGCACTGGCAGGTGCGCGACGCTCTCTTCTATCCGAAGCCCGTGGAACGCGCGGGCCGCCGCCATCCGAATCTGATTGCCGGCGGTCATGGCGGCCCGCGCCTCGCCCGACTCGTAGCGCGTTACTGCGACGAGATCAACGTCAGTTCCGCAACGCCGGCCACGGCCGCCGAGGGCTATCGTCGCGTCCGCGACGCGTGCGTCAAGATCCACCGTGACCCATCGACAGTCACGTGCTCGGCCATGACCGGCGTGCTCGTCGGCCGCGACGACGCCGAGGTTCGCTCAAGAGTGGCCGATCTGATGAGGGCCTTCGGCGGCCAGGACCAGGAGCTTGACGAGTGGCTGGGGGAGCGACGCAAGCGCTGGATCATGGGCACGCCTGACGAGGCGCGCGAGCGCGTAAAGGAATTCGAGGCCGCGGGCGTGGAGCGCCTGATGCTTCAGACGTTCCTGCCGCGCGACCTCGAGATGGTTCAGTTGCTTGGCGAGGTGCTCCTCGCCTGATGGTCAGTCGGTCGCCGGCTTCGGCGAGTGGGTGTCCGGCGTGTGAGGCTCGGGCTTGCCAGCCGTCGCTGCACTCGCAGGTACCGATGCTGGCGTGGCCTCAGCCGTGGATGACGGCTTGGCGGCGGCCATGGAATTGGCGTTGATGGTCCTGCGCAGGGGCACCTCGCGCAGGGCCAGAATTGACACAGCGGCAATTGCGGTGGCGACCATGCTCAGGTACATCGTATTGGCGATGGCGAGCGAGAACGCTTCGTGGATGCCAGCCACGATGTAGTCGATATATGGCGCCACGAACTGTTGCGCCTGCGGCGGGATCGAGTCCAGGATCCGCTGGCCCATGTCTCCAACACCGGTGATCTGGTCCAGGTTGAAGGCGCCACTGAAGCCCTGCTGTAATTGCTCAAGCTGGGATTGCGGCACGCCGGCCGCCAGCAGCTGGTTCGCCACCTGGGTCGGCGCCTGAGTCTCAAGGGTGCGGGCGAAGATCGTGCCGGCGATTGCCAGGCCGACCGTGCCTCCGACCTGGCGGAAGAAGGTCAGGTTGGATGTCGCCACGCCGAGCATCTGCCATGGCACCGCGTTCTGGACGATGATCGTGAACACCGCCATCGTCGGACCGATACCCAGACCAGCGATGAACTGCCACGTGTACAGAACTGGCGTTGGCGTATCCGCGTGCAGGTTGGTCATCAGGTACAGCGCACCGGTCAGCGTGATCAGCGCGATGAAGGTCAGCCACTTGTAGTGGCCTGTGCGGCTCACCCACTGGCCCGACAGGATCGAGCCGATGATCAGACCGGCGAGCAGCGGCAGCAGCTGATAGCCGCTCTCCGTCGCGGACGATCCAGCGACGATCTGGTACCAACGTGGCAGGAAGATGATCGCGCCAAAGAAGCCGAAGCTTGCCAGGAACGTCGCCAGGATCGAGATCGAATAGGTTCGGTTGCGGAACAGGCCGAGCGGGACGATCGGCTCCTTCGCGCGAGTCTCGACCCACAGGAAGACGACGCCGATGATCGCGCCGAGCAGGATCAGGCCGCCCACGAACGGGTCGGTCCAGTCGCTGAACTGGGCGTTGGTGAGGCCGATGAGGATCGGCACAAGGGCGGCCGTGAAGACCGCGACACCAAGGTAATCGACCGCGCGGGTGACGCCCGTCTGGATGTGCGCGGGCAGCAGCCGGCCGATGATGTAGAGGGCCACAAGGCCAATCGGAATGTTGACGAAGAAAATCCAGTGCCAGCTGACCTGGTCCGTCAGGAAGCCACCCAATGCTGGCCCAATGAGCGCGCTGATGCCGAAGACGGCACCGAACAGGCCCTGGTACTTGCCTCGTTCCTGGGGCGAGAACAGGTCGCCGATGACGGCCAGCGAGATCGGGAACAGAGCTCCGGCGCCCAGGCCCTGGATGCCGCGGAAGATGATCAGCTGCTCCATCGTCTGGCTCAGGCCGGACAGGGCTGAGCCAATCAGGAACAGCGCGATCCCGAACATCAACAGGCGCTTGCGGCCGAACTGGTCTGACAGCTTGCCGTAGACCGGTCCGCTGATCGTCGAGGTCAGCAGATAGATTGTGACGACCCAGGTGTACAGGTCGTTGCCATGCAGGTCGGTGACGATGGTCGGCAGTGCCGTTCCGACGATCGTCTGGTCCAGGGCCGACAGGAACAGTCCGAGCAGGATGGCGAAGAGGATCTCCATCCGCGCCCGGTGGTCGACGTGAATCGTGTGATCGCCAGATGGCGCTCCGGGCGCCTCGGCGATGGGCATTGCATCCATTATTTAGGCGACGGCTCCTTCGACTACCTTGGTCTGAATCTCTTCTCGTGTGAGCTGATCCGCGATTCCGCGCATCTCGGTGAACGTTCGCAGAGCGCGCTGCTGCTGTTCTGGTGTCAGACGGCTGATCACGTCGGCCATCTGCTGGCGCTTGACCATGTCAATTCGGTCCAGGATGTCACGGCCTGTGGCCGTGATGCGCACTTCGACAACTCGTCGGTCGTCTTCCGGGCGCACCCTCTCCACGATCCCCCGCTCGAACATTCGCTCGATCAAACCGGTCGCGTTTGGCAACGAGACGTCGAGGTGATCCGCGAGACGGCTCATCGTCATCGGCCCGTGACTGGCGAGCAGGTACAGCGCGTGCAGATGGGTCGAGCTGACCTGCCTGAAGCAGCCCTGCTCGACGAGAGCCTTGCGCTGCCTGCCGATGATCGGCTCGAGCTGGTCGAGGACCTGATCGACTATGTCATTGGCAGGCTCGACCGCGGTCATCGCGCTTCACCTGATGTGAATAGTTTGGACATCGTTGAGCATTATGTGGATGTAAACAATTCCCGTCAAGTGCAACTTTCGACGTCGACACATCGCGGCAGACCGACGGGACGAGCGTTGCCGGCGATAACCTGTCGAGCATGTCGATCGCTGTGCCCTGGCCCGACTTTTCGTCAGCCCGGCCGGATCTTGCGTCGCTCGGCCGGTCGATGTTCTACGCGTTCGACGTGGGTCTTGGGTTCCTCGCCACGGTTCGTCCGGACGGTGGCCCACGAGTCCATCCCGTGTGTCCGATATTCGTCCACGACCGGCTGTTCGTGATGGTCATTCCCGGCCCAAAGTTGAACGATCTGCAGCGCGACAGTCGCTACGCGCTGCATAGCGAAACGTTTCCGCCGCCAAGCGCGGATGACGGCTTCTACGTCAGTGGCGAGGTGGTCAAGGTCGAGGAGCCTGAGCTCAGGGACGAGATCGCCGGCCAATTCTTCGTCGAGCGACCCGGGATGGACAAGTGGCCCGGTTTCGACGACCAGGTCTTCTTTGAGCTGTTGGTCGACCGAGCGTTGCTGACCTTGACCTCCGAGCGCGACGGCTTCCCGCGCGGCGCGACAGTCTGGCGAGCTGCGGCCTAGTCGATAACAGTCGCTCGAGATGGCGGCCAGTAGCGGATAAGCGCACGCCCAATCACGTCCGACCTGGCGACCGGGCCGATGACTTCGTCGAAATGGGCAGCGTGGTCGCTCACAAGCCAGAGCTCCGAGTCGGTGCCTGACCGGCTCACTCGCTTGACGATCAAGCGGCTGCGTTCTCGTGGATCTCGCGCGACAACGATGTCGTTCTGAACGAACACAGATTCCGTTCGGTCGACGAGCAACCAATCGCCATCGAGCAGAACCGGTTCCATCGAATGCCCGCGCACCGCGACCCGGGTGAAGCGGCGGCTACCGAGCAGAGCAGCGCAACCGCTAACGAAAAGCGCCGCCCCGAGCAATAGCCCGAGGCGGCGCAC
>DATBFJ010000019.1:0-6842 GCA_036558545.1 Candidatus Limnocylindrales bacterium | reverse complement strand
GTCCGCGTCTTCGGGCGTGAAGGCGCGCAGCGCGTGCTGGACGCGATTGCCGAGCTGAGCAAGCACCGATGACGGCACGTCCGTGGGTGCCTGGGTGACGAAGTAGACACCAACGCCCTTCGACCGGATCAGTCGCGCAGTATGCTCGATCTCTTGCAACAGGGCATTGGACGCGCTGTCGAAGAGCAGATGCGCCTCGTCGAAGAAGAAGCACAGCTTGGGCTTCGGCAGGTCGCCAACCTCAGGCAGCATCTCGTACAGCTGGGCAAGCATCCAGAGCATGAATGTCGAGATCAGCGCGGGCTTGTCCATGACGTCCGACAACTCGAGCAGGGACACGATCCCCTGCCCGTCCGCTGTCGTCCGCAGCAGATCTGCGACGTCGAACTCGGGCTCGCCAAAGAAGATGTCGGCGCCCTGTTGCTCGAGCACAATGATCGAGCGCAGCAGTACCCCGACGCTCGCAGCAGACATCCCGCCGTAGTCGGCCAGGGCACCCTTGCCGTTGTCCGAGGACAGGAACTTGAGGGTCTCAGCCAGGTCCTTCAGGTCGAGCAACGGGTAACTGTTGTCGTCGCAATACTTGAAGATCAGCGCCAGGATCGAGGTCTGCGTGTCGTTCAGGCCGAGGACCTTGCCCAGCAACAGTGGCCCGAATGAGTGGACCGTGGCACGCACCTGGGCGCCCTTCTTGCCGGACAGTGACAGGAACTCGACAGGATGTGCCGAAGCGGTGAACGGGAGGTTGAGCGACTGCATGCGCTGGCTGACGATCGGGTTTGTGCCGTCGCCCGGTGCGGCCATGCCCGTGACGTCGCCTTTGATGTCCGCAACGAAGCACGGAACGCCAGCCTTCGACAGCTGGCCGGCCATCAGCTGCAGCGTCTTCGTCTTGCCTGTGCCGGTGGCCCCGGCGATCAGCCCGTGACGGTTCAGGATGGACAGTGCGACCTGGACGTGCGTGTCGTTGTAGAGCTCGTCGTCGAGCATCGGGCTACCCACGACCACGGCTGGCTGATCGAGCGTGTATCCGCCGGTCATCTGCTTGGCGAAGGCGTCGTTCATAGGCCGGGAAGGCTAGCAGTCGAAATTGCTTGACGGCCGTTGTAACTTGGCGCCCAATGAGGGGCTTGGTGGCCGTGGCCGCGTCGCTTCTTCTGGTCGCAGCGTGTGGGGGCACGCTGCCTTCCGCGCTGCCCTCGCTCGAGATCACACATCCGATCGCCTCAGCCCCCAGCGAAGCGCCGAGCGAAGAAGCCACCGAGGAAGCTCAGCCGACCAAGACGCCGAAGGTGAGCGCCGAGCCGACTGAACAGACCACCGAGGAACCGACCGAGGAAGCGACACCCGAAGAAACGCCCAAGGAGACCGAACTCGCATCTGAGGAACCCACTCCGGGGCAAGGTGGCCACACCATCACAGTCTTCGCCGGTGGTGGCGGCCAAGCAGTGGCACCCTCCGTCCTCGCCGTTGATGCAGCTCTTCAGCGACCAACGGGGGTCTCGATTGGGTCTCCCGACAGTCCTCCGCATCCGATCACGTTCATCGTCGATAGCAACCTGGGCATCGCGTTTTCAGTGGAAAACGGAACCATCTCTGAGGTCATCGCGGGCCTGCTCGGACCGCAGGGCGTAAGCGCCGAGCCCGACGTGAACTTCGGCGATTCCAATTTATGGGTCGCAGACACAGCCAACAGCCGGATCGTTACTCCCAACGGCAGTGGCAACTGGCAGACGATCGCTGGCAGCAGCATCGGTCAGGTCGGCTTCAAGGGCGACGGCGGTCCGGCAAAACGATCTTTGCTGTCACAGCCGTTCGACGTTGCCGGTCCCTACATCGCAGACACGACCAATCACCGCGTTCGCGCGATCGACCCCAAGGGCGACATACGGACGATCGCCGGAAACGGAACGCAGGGCTACGGCGGCGACAACGGACCGGCGACGAGTGCAGAACTTTCAAGTCCGCAAGCGATTGCCGTCGGTGGCGCGGACGTGAGCAAGCTTTTCATCGCGGACTACGGCAACTTCCGGATTCGTGAGGTCGATCTCGCTTCGGACAAGATCACCACGGTCGCCGGCACAGGCGACGGCACGGCCGTCGCGTACGACAGCAAGCTGACCGGCACTGAAACGCCGGTACAGCGCGCGTCAGCGATTGCGGCGGACAACGCGGGGAATGTCTACTTCCCGGTGTTCTGGGGCGATCGCGGCACGACGATCATGCAGCTCGCGCCGGACGGCACCATGACCCTCGTCGCCGGCGGTGGCCAGTCGACCACGCCCGGCGTGGATGCCACCGACTTTGTCCTCCCGGACGTGCTCGGTCTGGCGATCAACCCCTACGACGGGTCGCTCTTGATCTGCGGATCAGACGGTAAGGTCTACTCCGTCGCTGGAGTTGCCTCGACTCTGTAGATCAGCTCCCGGGCAGAGTCACCAGCTTGACGTGGCCCTGGAGCAGCGCGGTTGCCGCGGCGTGGAAGACGGTCGTCAGGCTGTCCGTCCTCGGCTCGCAGAAGTAATGGTCACCGTCCGCGTTCTCGGCATCCGTGCACCCGTTGTCAACGCTGGGACCCGTGGCCATGTCGGCCAGCAGCCTGCTCGCAAGGGCGTTCTTGTACGTGCCGTCGACATCCACACAACGATCTCCTACGACTCCGAAGCCGATCGTGAACAGCTCCACACCCATGTTCTTGACCGCCGTGGCCTTGTCCATCGCGTACTGGCATGAGTCGGCGTTGGGCATGTTCGCCGCACCGTCGGTCATCAGGATGATGCCCTTGTTGGCGTTGGCGCGGCCCTGTGTCCGCAGCGTGTTCGCCATTGCCAGCAGCGGGTCGCCCAGGTCTGTCTTGGTCGACGAATGATCCATGCACTGGATCGTGCGGACGAGCTGGCTATTCGCGTTCAGGGCAGTGCCGGTCAGGTAGTCGTTGCTCAGCGATTGGTTCGTCGGATAAGGAACTACGACCCAGGTGCCGCTGCCTGCGACGGGTGCGGCCAGTCCATGTGCGTTGCCCACGCCGGCGCAGCTCACGGCGCTTTGACTCTGGCCAAGAAGTGACAGACCCACGTAGTCGATCGATGGGTCGAAGTCCTGGAGCATGGCTTGGGCAGCAGTCTTTACGTTGGCCAGATCCGTGTCGCTCATGCTGCTCGTGCGGTCGAGCACGATGCCTATATCGAGCGGTACCGTCGGATCCGCACCACACACTCCGCTACACGCGGCAGATGTGTACGTCGTCGATGTGCCGTTGACGCCCGTCACCCCGCTCAGCATGTAACTCGTGTCGACCGTGCCTGTGACCAGGACCGTGTTGCAGATCATGCCGGCGACGAAGGGATCGCAGTCCGCGACGCATCTGCCCTCGGCGCACGTCCAACTTGCGCCCGCACCGGGATTGCACACGACAGGCACATCCTGTGAGTCGGGCTGTCCATCGTTGTTGCGATCGCCTACCAGGCACCTATAGGAGGTCGTGACTGAGCCGGAAGTGAGGCCGGGATGGTTGAGCATCGCGAACTTCAATGCATCACTGTCGGCCTGCGATGGGTTGGCCGGTAAGCTCTGAGCGCCCGCCAGCGCGCCCGAGTCGAGTGCGTTCCACAGCTCCTGATTCGAGCGGCGCACGAGGCCGCCGTTGATGATCAGCGCCAGCGTCGTCAGGATCATGATCAGGAAGATCACGAACAGCACCAGTGTCTGGCCCTGCTGTCCCTGGCGACGCGGCTCGCCGCGGACCATGGCGAACGCCTTCACCCGTGCGCTCATTCGATGAGCATCTTTTCTGTGGATGAAAGCGGCACGACCGTGCCGAAGGCGATTGGTGTGATCAACGAGTAGTCGTAACCAACGGTGACCACGAGGGTGTCGCCGGTCGCGGCGCCAGCCATGCCGCCGGCGCACGCCGCGTTGCCAGGCGTGAGGCATGAAACGCTGACGCTGAGCTTGCTGTCGTTCATCGAACCCACGACCGCCTTGACGCGGGCAGTTACCGCGGCGGTCGTCGGATTGGTAACTCCAGTCCTGGCGCCCTCACGCGCGGCGTTGCTGATCGTCAGCGACGCGTTGAAGGCCATGCCGAAGTCGACCGTGCCGAAGAAGATCATGAGGAACACCGGGACGACGAGGGCGAACTCGACGATCGCCTGGCCGGGAGATCGCGAAGAGCCGAGGCGGCGAGGCCGGCGCAATTGCGCTGAGCGAAGCATCTGCGTTGTGCACCCTCAAACTTGCACGTGCGACGCCATTTCGACGCCACGGCCGTACCCTCGCAGCAGGTCCTTGGCGTAGTCACCGAGTCAGAAGTACCCCTGTAGTACTAGTCCGACTACCCACGAGTACCCACCTCCGCCTCAAGCGTTGATTCGCGGTGGTTTACGCGGGGTTTCTCAGCCGTTTGCGCTAGGCTCGCCGGGCTGACGAAATGAAAGAGGAGCTCGAAATGGCCAAAACGTACTCATCGCCTCCGCAAATGGCTATCGACCCGTCGAAGAAGTACACGGCGACGATCGACACGTCCGCTGGACCGATGACGGCAGAGCTGTTCGCCGCCGAAGCGCCAAAGACGGTCAACAATTTCGTCTTCCTGGCGCGCGACGGCTTTTACGACGGCGTGATCTTTCACCGCGTCATCAAGGGTTTCATGATCCAGGGCGGCGACCCAACGGGTACCGGCCGTGGCGGCCCCGGCTACCGTTTCAACGACGAGCAGGTCGAGCGCAAGTACAACCGCGGCATCCTGGCGATGGCGAACGCCGGTCCGAACACCAACGGAAGCCAGTTTTTCGTGATGCACGCCGACTACGGCCTGCCACCCAACTACACGATCTTCGGCAAGCTGACCAGCGGCGAAGACACGCTCGACAAGATCGCCACCGCCCAGACCGGCGCGCAGGACCGGCCAGTTGCGCCGGTGACGATCAACAACGTCGAGATCGCCGAGGAGTAGTTGCGCGGCGTGACGCCGCTGTCCGGGCGCGAGCTCGATCTGATCAACGAAGCACGGCGTGCCGTGCTGGCCACGCTCGCTCGCGACGGGACGCCGCGCCTCGTTCCGATCGCGTTCGTTTTCGCGGATGGCGTTCTGTACACGCCGATCGACGAGAAACCGAAGACGGTTGCGGATCCGCGCGACCTCGCTCGCGTCCATGACATCGAGCAGCGGCCAGACGTCTCTGTTCTCGTGGACGAGTGGGACGAGGACTGGACCCGGCTCGGCTGGTTGCGATTGCACGGTAACGCGCGTTTGATCGAGCCCAGGGGTGGGTCGGTGCCCGAACACGCCAACGCCGTCAGCCTCCTCCGAGCGAAGTACCTGCAGTACGCCTCTCACGCGCTCGAGACACGGCCGATCATTCGCGTAGACGTCCAGCACGCCACGAGCTGGTTCGCAACGTGATCGACTCAGTCAACTTCGTCGACCTTCTCGCGTTGCTCATCATCGGTATCGCCGTTTGGTTCGGCTGGCGATCCGGTTTCGTCGTCCAGGCCCTTGCCCTGGTTGGCTTCATCGTTGGCTTCGGCATCGTCGTGCTGGCAGCTCCCGCGACGAGTGGCGTACTCAGCGACGTGGATCCGTTTCTGCGCGGCGTGATCGTCATCTGCGCGGTGTGCGCCATCGTCCTGGTTGCCCAGGCCGTTGGAAGCGCCGCGGGCGCCACTTTGCGGCGGCGCATGGGAAGAGGAGTTGTCGGCGGCGTCGACACCGGCGCTGGCGCTGCGTTCGGGTTCGTGCGCGGCTTGTTCCTCGTGTGGTTGATGGGTGGCCTGGCGGCGTTGCTGCCAATGGCCGGCGTGGCAAACGAGGCGCGCCAGTCGGCCATCGTCTCTGCCCTCGAGTCGCGGCTGCCATCGCCCGTGGTGATTGCCGCACAACTCGGTCGGTTGATGGAGGCGACCGGCTTGCCGGACGTCTTCGTCGGCGCGCCGCCCGCCGACGTTCCGACTGGTGGTCCGTCTCAGGCGGAGGCCAACCAGATCGGCGCGGCGGCGCGCGCATCGACCCTGAAAGTGGAGGCGATCGCCTGCACCAACTTCGTCAGTGGCAGTTCCTTTGCCGTGTCACCAAACCATTTCGTCACGAACGCACACGTAGTCGCCGGATCGAGCGACGTTTGGCTGTCGTTCGATGGCTCGCTGGACCGGTTTCATGCCTCGGTCGTTTTGTTCGATCCGCAACTTGACATCGCGATGCTCGAGACGGACCGCCAACTTGACGTCGCGCCACTGACGTTGAGCCGGACGCTGCCCACGCGAGGCGAGAACGCCGTGGCTCTCGGCTACACGGGCGGCGGAGGACTGCAACTGATCCCGGCACTCATCTCGCGGCCGATCGATGCTTTGGGCCGCGACATCTACGGCAACCAGATCATCGCGCGGACCGTGATCGAGATGAAGTCAGCGGTCGCCCCGGGCGATAGCGGCGGCCCCGTGATCCTGCCCGACGGCTCAGTCGGTGGCGTCACCTTCTCCGACTCGCGTACACAGCCCGACGTCGGCTATGCCCTGTCCCCGACCGAGGTCGCCAAGGACGTAAATAAGGCCATCGATCTGGGCTCAGCCGTCGATACTGGAGCGTGCCTGACGGAGTCCTAACACGATCAGCCCTGCGCGACGACCCTGATATCGCCGGTCTGAGCGTCGACGGACAGAACGAACGCTGACGTCCACTTGGCGCGCGCCGCGTCCGTGACCGTGCCATCGATGCTGATTCGCCAAGCCGGCCGTCCTGTGACGTCGTCGGTCAACAACTCCATCTCGGTGACTTCGACGTCGCTCACGATCGTACCCGAGCCGTGCGTCTCCGGGCTCGCAAAGAACGTCCGGGCCAGACTCTC
>DATBFJ010000018.1:0-11057 GCA_036558545.1 Candidatus Limnocylindrales bacterium | reverse complement strand
CAGTGTTGTCGTGACGTCGAGTAGCTGTGACCCACAGGCGAGCTGGGTCGAAGTCGGGAGCCAACGCCAACGGGTGGCGGTCCAAAATCTCGGTCGTTACATCATTGACGAGCGAGACGGTCACCGGTCGTGTGGGATCCGTGTCATCTCCGGCTGCGGGCACCGACCTGACTGCCCAAAGAAGTTCATCGCCGGTCATGTTCCAGCGTGGATCAATGGAGCGGACTCCGTCGGCAGTGATCGCAACGGCGCTCAGGATCTGTTGATCGTTGCCGAGCGCGGCCTGCACTGCATCAAGATCCGACTTGGGCGTGGCTATCTTCTCGTCGCCGTAGTTGTACGCGATTGGCTGCGACGCTGGTTCGCTGCCGTCGGCCCAGGCAACACGGTCGACAACGAAGTCGCTGGCGCAATTCGCCTCCTGCCCGGGGAGGCACTGACGCGAGCGCGGATCGTCCGTATGTCCAATCACGACGATCGGCATTGGCTTCTGGTCTCCGCTCGGCGCCACTCGGCCGAGGGTGTCTGTCAGGATCCACGGATCTATTTCGTTGTCGCCGCCGCCTGAGCACGGTCCGTCGTTACAAACGGTCGCCGCTTGCTCGGTATCTGCAAACACAACGTAGCGACACCAGCCTTCCAGTTCGCCGTGATATGGACCGCCATACGGACACGAGAGGAGTACATCGAGAAACCATCCCGCAACAGCAAGGTCGCGGCCATTCAACCTGCCTTGGTCCTTGAGCGCCGCAGCCTCGCCAATTGACAAAACCGGCATCCCGAACACCGACGAAGGAAACGGCGCGGACACCGACGAGACTCGCGGTGGTGCGGACGGCGTAGGGACAGGGACGATTGGAGTAGCGCTCACTGAAGCTTCCGGAGCGGTGCTCGGGACAGTCACCGAACCACAGCCGGCGGCGACGACCCAGACCAACGCGGCAGCCGTACGGGAGATCACGGCATGCCGAAGGACGGCTGAGGCGCCTGCATCCATGTGCAGTCGTGGTGACCCTGATAGTCGGCGTTCAGCAGCACATCGTCCCCGGCAAAGAACGTGTGCTCCGATGTGCATTCACCGATAGGTGGCCCTGGGGTCCCAGAGGGTGGATAGTCAGAACTTCGATGCGCAAGCCATGCGTCAAGCAAATAGCTGCCCGGATCGAGCAGAACCACGTCCGGTCCGGCGACGAGACTCGCTCGATTGCCGTAGACGCCGCCGAGTTCGTCATCCTCGAGGGTCGCGCCGCCTTGATCCGAAATGCGCAAGAAGGCTCCGAAATCGACGTGGTCGTTCGGGTCGACGTTGTGCCGTGTGGCCGTGACCCATAGTCGCGCGGGCTTGGAGTCCCCTGCGATCGCGAGGGACTGGCGGTCGATGACCGTCCCGGTCGCATCATCGACGAGCGAAACGGTGACCGGGCGAGTGGGATCGGCCGCGTCGGATTGAGTTGGCACCGAGTGGACGACCCACACGACTTGTGAGCCGGTCCTGTTCCAGCGCGGTTCGATCGTGGCTACGCAATTCAGAGTTGTCGCTGCAGCGCTGGTCATCTGTTCGTCTGTACCCAGGGCAGCGGCGACGGAATTCAGGTTCATGATGGGTGCCAACTTGCGCGCGTACGTGCAGTCATATGCGCTGAAGGACTGCTGAAAACCGTTGCCAACGGGCCAAGCGATCTGGTCGGCTACAAAGTCTCGCCAACATCGGTCTTCATTGACAGGTAGGCAGTCCCAGGCACGGGGATCCGCCGCGTGGCCAATCACGACGACGGGAATCGGACTGACATCGTCCGCACCCCCATAGTCAGTGATGCCCTGCAGGGTGTCGTTCAGGAGCCACGGAGCCATATCCGTGTGGCCCAGGTGACAGGCGCCGTTCGGGCATACTTCAGCCGTCTCCTTCGAGTCGGCGAACGAGGCGATTTCGCAGTCCTCGAGAGCCGACGTGTACACGCCGAGCACCGGCGCGCATGGCGGGAACTCCTCGACGAACCAGCCGCCGACCGCTACGTCACGGCCGTTGAGTTGGCCACTGTCGCGAAGTTGGGTCGCCTGAGCGACGGTGACAACCGGCATGCCCAGAAGAGACGCGGGGAAGGGTCCGTTCATCGACGGACTTGGAGTGTTCGACGACGGTGAAGATTGTCTCGGGCTAGGCGTCGCTGGGACGGACGTCGGCGTTGGCAGAGCGGCGGTCGGCACCGGGGTTGAGGAGCAAGCGGCGAGAGCCAGGCATGCGAGCGCAACAACGAGAGATCGCTGTCTGATCGAACTCACGCTCTCTGGACGTTCGGACGTGCGCAGACGTTCCCGTGACCGTCAGCGGTTCAATACGAGAAGGACGGCGTCGCCGGACCGGACCACGTGCACGGCTGACCCTGCGCGAAGTCGACCGAGAATTCGACCTTTTGATTCGAACCAATGGTTTGGGTCGAGGAACAATCTCCGTATGTTCCGGGCGCGATGGAACCGCCTGGGCTGACTGTTGACGCGTCCAGCTTGTACGTTCCCGGAGGGAGCACCAGCGGCACGTCTGGACCGTCGATCGTCGTGTCGTTGTCTGTGCCAGAGGTTGCGCCTCCGATCGTCCCTTTCCATACCGGGTTCCCGACGTCGTCACTCAAGGTCAGAAGGGTGGAGACGTCGTTCCAGTTTTCATCGTTTTGAGAGAGGCCGTGGTGTGCCCCGCTGAACCAAACGGACGAGACCGTCTTGTCGATTGGACCAAGTGGATGTTGATCGAGCACAGCCGCGGTTGAGTCGTCGAGCAGCCATACCGTGACCGCGGTTTTCTCCGCTGTCGCGCCGGCAGACGCGTTGATGGTGCGAACCACCCAAACAAGCTGATCGCCGGCGAGGTTCCAGCCCGGGTCCATCAACCGGGCTTCGTTTGCGGGACTGGCGTTGGCGCTCACAATCGCCTGATCCGGACCAACTGCCGCTCGGACATCGTCGAGGGTCATCCGTGGGCTGATCGTGTTGTACGCGGAGTCGTGCGAGGCTGGCGTCGTCAGATCGACCGGATGTCCATCCGCCCAGACAACGGCGTCGGCCACGAATTCCTGCAAGCAGCGCGCCTGGTCACTAGGCATGCACTGCAACGACCTAGGATCCGCGACGTGACCGACCACGACTATCGGATCCGGTCCCGCACGGCCTGGGTTCCAATCCGTGCCAAGCGAGTCGTACATGAATACCGGCGTGGGGCTCGTGGCGATCGTGCAATCAGTTTCGTTTCCCTTTGAAATGCACGCATGAGCGTTCTTCTGCGCGTCAACGAACACGGCAGCTCGGCAGTAGTTGTATAGCGGCAGATCGTACGGGCCGAATGCGCTCGAGGGACAGTGAAGCGGGCCTCCTTCGTCGTAGAACCCTGCCACGGCGATGTCGCTGCCGGCCACGTCGTCGCGGCTGCTCAAATCCGCCGCTTCCTTAACGGAGATCGTGGAAATCCTCATCACGGAGGCCGGAAAAGTGCCGTCGAACGTTGCCTGCGGGCTAGTCGTCGGCGTGGGGGCCAAAGACGAAGTAGGTACTGGTGTCTGTGTGGCGATCGGCGAGGGCACAGCAGAGCGCGCTGACGTTGGTTGCGGTCGGGGTGAAGGTTGCACCGTCGCCCCAGGGTCAGCCGTTGGCGACGGGGGCGCGGCCGGCGTTGCCGAAGGGCTCGGGGGAACCCTCGAGGCGCAGGCAAGGCAAATCATGGCTGCCGCAGCCATTCGGAACGTTCGGCCCACCGAACCGACCGCCATTACGCGATTTATAGGCGCGTCAGATTGCTTTAGTCGACCAATTTGTCGCTAACTTCGATTTGAGCGGTCTTAACCAGATCGCGGCGCGCGCTGGCGCACGTTGCGGAACTAGCCCTTGGGCTCGACCGCGATCGTGACCTCAGGCGTCATGCCCGGGAAGACTTTGATGGCGACCTTGTAGGTACCGAGAGACTTGAGCGGCTCTTCGAGGTCGACCTTGTGGCGATCAATCGCGATGCCGCGCCGCGCCAGGGCATCCGCGATGTCCTTGGCCGTGATCGAGCCGTACAGCCGGCCGCCTTCGCCCACCTTGACGCCCATCGTCAGCGTGGTCGACGAGATTCGTTGGGCCGCGATCTCGGCCTCCTCGCGCTCGCGCTTGCGCTTCTCTTCGCGCGAGGCGATGTCATGCTGCCAAGCCCGGTAGGCACCGCCCGTGGCCGATACGGCCAACTTGCGCGGAAGCAGAAAGTTGCGGGCGTAGCCCTCTGCGACGTCCTTGAGCTCGCCACTCTTGCCGAGCTTGTCCACGTCAGTGGTCAGGATGACCTTCAAGCGCCGTACTCCTCAGAAGGGCCCTGGAACCGCGACAACATTTCCCTCACGCGGCGGTCGAGCCCGTTATCAGTGATGAATTCTGCCGTGGCGTCGAGCGCCTCAGGCACGCGCAGCATTGCCGCCCGCAACGGCTTTGGAACGACCCGCCGAACCCGCGACAGGTCCTTCTCGAGGTCGTTCGGCGACATGCCCAGATCGGCCAGCTTCTCGTTGACCAGGTCCTTGGGCAAGCCGTCGAGGAACACGTCGATGGCCAGAACCATCACCGCAACGTCGTCGATCGCGCCAACAATCGGGATGAAATCAGGCACGAGATCAATGGGCGCCACTATGTACGCCCCTGCGATCCCGAGCAACGCCTTGCGCGACGCTGGGACGCGTGGATCCAAGACCAGCGACCAGAGCAGGCGGGCATACTCCGGTGCGCGGCCGGCCAGCGGCAGGAACGGAAGCAGATTCAGGACTCGGAGAAAACCGGTCCCGCGACGGCGATTACGGGCCATGGGCGCGTCGGAGTATACCGACGATCCGCGGAGAACCATTCCGGAGGACATGGCGCCGTGCGTAGAATTCAGCGCGATCAGTCGGCAGCCGCTGTGGGCACGCGGCGAGGTGAGAGCCGGCTGACGCGATGCACAGCCCTCGAGGTCCCGTCACGATGGCCTTTCGCAACTCGTTACGCGCTGTTCTGCTGCCTGCGTGCTTCCTCATGTTTGCCATTCTTGGCTGCACCGCGAACTCGGATCCACATATCGGCGGGACCGTCACGGTCGTCGGCTCGTGGAGCGGCTCCGAGGAAGAAGCCTTCCTGGCAATGGTCCGGCCGTTCGAGCAGCAGACCGGCGTATCCGTTCAATACACCGGCACACGCGATCTGAACGGACTCCTGTGGCAAGGCGTTGCGCAGAAGAATCCACCCGACGTCGCCGGCCTGCCCGGTCCAGGCCAGATGGCCGAATTTGCACGCTTTGGGGCCCTCCAGGACTTGAGCTCGGTCATCGACGTATCGCAGTACAAGAACGACACGGTGCCCACGTTCATCGATCTGGGCACGGTCGACGGCAAGCTCGTCGGCGTTTTCATAAAGGCCACTCTCAAGGGTCTCATTTGGTACAACCCGCGCGTTTACACGATCGGCGCCCCCAGCACGTGGGCCGCGCTGGAGACGGATGCCCAGCTCGCCAAGCGCGACTCCAATACGTGGTGCGTCGCGCTCGGGTCTGACGCGACCAGTGGCTGGCCGGGCACTGATTGGATCGAGGACTTCGTGCTGCGCCAGAGCGGTCCTGACGTGTACGACAACTGGGTTGAAGGCAAGCTGCCCTGGACGTCGCCTGAGATCAAGCAGGCGTTCCAGAACTACGGAAACGTGGTCGCCGACTCGGCGGGTGGCGCGAGCAATGTCATTGCCACGGGCTTCCAGGATGGCGGCGACGGCCTGTTCAGCGATCCGCCCTCGTGCCTGTTCCACCACCAGGCGACGTTCATGACTGAGTTTTTCAAGTCACAGGCCGGAGCCCGTGATGGTGAATACGACTTCTTCCCATTTCCGGCACTCGACTCCCGTTTTGCAAACGACGTCACGGGCGCCGGGGATCTGTTCGGCATGTTTCGCAACACACCGCAGTCGCGGGCGTTGATGTCCTACCTCTTGACTCCCGAGGCGCAGTCGATCTGGGTTTCGCGAGGTGGTGCTCTGTCGGTGAACGTAAACGTCACGAACTACCCGGACGACATCTCGAAGCGTGCCGCTCAGATCCTGACCAGCGCGGACCGCTTCCGCTTCGATGGCTCGGACCTGATGCCCGAGACGCTCAACGAAGCCTTCCTGCAGGGTGTCATCGAATACACACGCAATCCCGGCGAACTCGACCAGATCCTCGCGCAGCTCGACACGGTCAGCCGCAACAACGTGACTGGGCCCTAGTCGACGATGAAGACCGCGACGATGGTCCGATCCAGGCGCCTGCCGCAGGTCAACTGGCCGCGCGCTGTTGCAACGTTCCTTCTCGCGTTCACGGTGCTGGCGGTTGCCCTGGACATCGTGCTGTGGGCGACTATCGACTTCAGGCCGCCGCACATCAGCTTCATCCAGGGCAGCATCGTTTTCGTCGCGGAGATGTTTTATGCGATCTCGTACGCGGTGATGGGCTGGCTGCTGGCATCTCGATTGCCGCGCAACCTGCTTGGCTGGATCTTCCTGTTGCTTGGCCTGGCCATGGCCTTGCAACTGACGGTCACGTTCACAATCGAGGCCACCGGCGTCTATCAGGCGTTCAGGTCATTGGATACGTCGCTCCTGTTCGGCGCGTGGTTGGCGTCGTCGCTGCATCTGCCGTTCCTGGTACTGCTCACAACCGTCGTATTCCTCCGATTTCCGACCGGCGCGCTGCTCTCCCGCCGGTGGGCGATTGCAGGCTGGACGACGCTGATTGGAGCCCTGATCGTCGGTATCTCGGTCGGCCTGAGCCCGAGCGGCCTGGCCTGGTATCCGTCCCTACCGAATATTTTTGCCGCGCCGTTCGGTGTGAAACCAATTTTGCAGGCGACAGAGATCCTGGGCCTCGCGCTGATGGTCACCGGCGTGGTGATAGCGACCCTTTCGATGGTTGTTCGGTACCGCCAATCGGCAGATGTCCAGCGCGCCCAGATGCGCTGGATCGCCGTCGCCGTCGTGCTATTTGCCGGTGCCGGGCTGCCCTTCGTGATCGTGCGCTATGGACTCGACCTGCCCTATTCGGCCGGTCACCTGTTGATGGCCGCTGCTTTGGCCGCCGGCTGTTTCCTGCCGGTTGCGGCAGCCATCGCGATCCTCCGCCATCGCCTGTATGACATCGACCTGATCCTCAACCGCGCGCTCGTCTATATCCCTTTGACAGGCATCCTCGGCGGTCTGTACGCAGCTGGCGTTGCGCTGTTCCAGCGCGTTTTCGTTGCCGTAACCGGCGACAAGTCGGATGGCGCGGTGGTCATAACGACGCTGGTGCTGGCAGGCATGTTCACCCCCATCAAGAACTGGCTCCAAACCTTCGTGGACAAGCGCTTCAAGCCAGGCACGGCCGCGCAGACGGGCCCGGCGGAGGACATCGAGCTCACAGTCGACCAACGGGTTGCGCTGCTCGAGGAACGGCTGGCGCGGATCGAGATGGGACGTTCAGTCGAGGATCCGACCGACTGGTAGCCGGTTGGACAAACCGCGAGCGGTGCATACCGGAATGGCCCAATCGGTAACCACAGTGTGGGACCGGCGGACAATTGCCCCACACCGTACCCAGCGCGACGCTTCCCAGGACACCAATCCTGGGAGGAAGCGGAATGAGCACTAATAACGTCGCAATGCGGATGCCGGCCTGGCGAAGCCTGGTGTGGGTCGGAGTGGTCGGTTCAGTTCTTGCCTGGACATGGGCGTGGTACGTCGACCGCGGTGCACAGGCATTCATGATCCTCGTCGCCGTCGCTGCGATGGTCTTCGCGTTTCGTGCAGTTGCCGGTATGCGCATCGCCGTCGTCGGCTTGATGGTCGCCGGCTTCGTGATGTTCCTGGCCAGCCTGTACTGGATGTTCTGGGTCATGATGCCGGCCGGTAACGCGGATGCACTCGAAATGGCCTCCGTGTCGCTGTTCCCAATGGTCGCCTCGGTCGTCCTGTTGCTGGGAGCCGCCGCCGGGTTCCGACACACCAAGGAGAGCTAGCTCAGGCCTCAAAGGGCGCTCGGCATGGAACCGAGCGCCTTGACAATCGAACACCCGTTCGGTATGGTGCCGGCACAAGGAGGTGCCGGTGACCAAGCACGACGCGGCACGAAAGCAAAAGATCATCGAGTTCATCGCCGCAACCGTTCGCGAGCGGGGCTATCCGCCGTCCGTGCGCGAAATCGCGGCAGCGGTTGATCTGGCGTCGACTTCGGCAGTTCATCACCACCTCCAGGCACTCGAGCGAGAAGGCCTGATCGAACGCGGCGGAAGCCAATCACGCGCCGTCCGGCTTACGCCGGCGGGCATGATGCGTGCCGGTCTGACGGACGGCGGCGCTGCCAATGTCGTTCCCTTTGAAGGCAGGACGCTGCCAGTGATTGGCGAGATCGCGGCCGGCGGACCCATCGAGGCCTATCAGGACACGAGCGAGACTCTGGCCGTGCCCGGAGCTGTCGCCGCCGGAAGCGACGCGTACGTGCTGCGCGTCCGCGGGGACTCGATGATTGATGCTCACATCACGGACGGCGACTACGTCGTTATTCGTCCGCAGCAGACTGCACATGACGGTGACATCGTGGTTGCCCAGGTTGACGAGAACGCGGTGACGCTGAAGCGCTTCTACAAGGAAGCGAACCGGGTTCGGCTCCAGCCGGCGAACGAGCAGTACCCGCCGCAGTTCTATGACGCCGTCCGCATCCAGGGCAAGCTCATTGGGGTCATTCGCCGGGTCGATTGATCCGGCACTTCCCACACTGTCCACAGTCCCTTGAAAAAACGGGGACGCAATTCGTAGATAAGGCCGTCGCCACCTGAGGGCACCGGGGCTGACGATCGGCGCAGCGATTCACTCCAGCCGCTCGGAGACCGTTTGCGTTGTCCATCGACCGCCTTCCGCCGCAATCAATCGAGGCCGAGCAGTCGGTGCTTGGTGCCCTGCTGATCGACCGCGACGCGGTTATCGAAGTCGCCGACTTCCTCCGGCCGGCGGACTTCTACCGCCAGGCGAATGGCACCGTTTACGACGCGATCATCGAGCTGTATGACCGGCGCGAACCCATCGACATCGTCACCGTGTCGGAGGTACTCGAGCGCAAAGGTTCGCTTGAGCAAGTCGGTGGATCCGCCTATCTGACGAGCCTGATCAACCTGACTCCAACCGCTGTCAATGCCGTCTACTACGGCCGGATCGTTGAGCGCAAATCCGTCCTGCGCAACCTGATCGGAGCGGCCGGCAAGATTGCTGCGATTGGCTATGACGACTCCGCTGACGTGAGTGAGTCCATCGACCGCGCAGAGCAGGAGCTGTATTCCGTCAGCGATCGGCGCGTCGAAAGCGGTTTTGTCGCACTCAAATCATTGCTTCATTCGGCCTACGACCGCCTGGACTACCTGCATCAGCACAAGGGAGAGATCAGCGGCATTCGAACAGGCTTCACGGACCTGGACACGCTTACGAGCGGCCTCCAGAAGAGCGACCTGGTCGTGTTGGCCGCACGCCCGAGCATCGGCAAGACGGCACTCGCGCTCAACTTCGCCGAACATGCGGCGGTCCGCGAGGGCAAGACGGTCGGCTTCTTCGCGCTCGAGATGAGCAAGGAGCAGCTTGTACTACGCCTTCTTTCGTCCGTTGCGAATATCGATTCACAACGGCTGCGGACTGGCTTTCTGGAGGAGATGGACTTCACGAGACTTGCGCCCGCGATGAACGCGCTGGCTGAGGCGCCAATCTTCATCGATGACACACCGAACATCAGCACGATGGAGCTGCGCACCAAGGCTCGCCGCCTGCAGGCGGAATCAGGTCTCGACATGGTCATCGTCGACTACCTGCAGCTCATGCAGTCAACGGTTCAATCGCGCGACGCCAACCGGGTCCAGGAAGTAAGCGAAATCACCCGCGGTCTAAAAGCCTTGGCACGTGAGCTACAGGTTCCGGTGGTTGCGCTTTCCCAGCTGTCGCGTCAGGCAGAGATGCGCGAGAACAAGGAGCCGCGACTATCCGACCTGCGCGAGTCCGGATCGATCGAACAGGATTCTGACCTCGTCATGTTTCTTTGGCGCGAAAAGGAACGCGGTGGCGAAGACGAGGACCCTGAGGGAGAGATCATCAACCTGCGCTTGGCCAAGCATCGCAACGGGCCGACAGGCGAGACCAAGCTGTACTTCAGGAAGAAGCAGACGCGCTTCGTGTCGTACGCCGACGAGTCGCGCTACGCCGGTACGTACAACTAGGGGAACTGGCGGGAAATCGCGGGGTCTATCCGGGCACTCTTGGTCCGGTACCAGCGGCCGCACGGATACCGCCTCGGATGGCAGCACTACCCCGTCAAATGAGAGAAAAATGTGGAAACGGTGTTGATGCTGCCCCCCGCCATGGCGCCCGCAGACTACCCACGGAGCCGTTGAGTCCCTCGCTTACACTCGGCCGATCCTGACGAAAAGATTGAGGAGACGAGATGGGCGTCGTGATCATCCGAGAGTTGGTCGGTACCAGTCCGCGATCGTGGAGCGACGCCGCGCGGCAGGCGGTTGCGACGGCTTCTCGCACTGTGCGCAACATCCGAGAGATCGAGGTCGTGAAGTCAAGCGCCAGAGTCGAGAACGGTGAAATCGTTGAGTACCGCGTAGAACTCAAGCTCCATTTCGAGTACGAGGGCAGTTAGGTTCGGTCAGGGCGACTTATCCACAGTCGGGAATTGACAACTAACCGTTAAGCGGGCGCGGCGATGATCGGCCGATGTTCCGCCAGAGCCCCGTCGTCACACCAATGACGACTCGACGAGCGACCGCTGCGCCGCAGGTTGACGCCACGGACAAACCAGCGTCGTCCAAGGCTGGCGCCTCCGGGCCCGCGCCGAGCGAGCTCGGGCCGATCATCAAATCGAAGATTCAACCGCCCGCGCTCCGGCCGACAACGCTGACGCGCCAACGATTGATCGACCAGCTGCGCGAGGCGACGTCTCACCGGTTGACGCTTCTCATCGCTGAGGCCGGCTACGGCAAGACGACGCTGCTAGCCGACTTCGCCCGCGTCTCCGGCATTCGGAC
>DATBFJ010000017.1:0-1944 GCA_036558545.1 Candidatus Limnocylindrales bacterium | reverse complement strand
AATCTTTGCCGGTCTGGCCCTCGGCGCGATCCTGGCGACGATCGGTTTTCTGCGGATCAGCGTGTGGTCTGCGTTCTCGACGATTTACACGGAGCACTGGCTCCTCGTCGCGATCACCGTGGCGCTCTCGCTGATCGGGATCGTGCTGTGGGGCACGCTCATCGGATCGCTGCTGCCCCTGTTCCTGAGGCGCCTGGGGTTCGATCCGGCGACCTCGTCGGCGCCATTCGTCGCCACGCTGGTGGACGTGACCGGGTTGATCATCTACTTCTCGGTGGCGATGGTGCTGTTGCGCGGAACACTTCTCTAGAAGTGCCGTGTCGGTCCGCCTGAAGGCCGAACCTACGTATCTCTTTTTCATTCGTAGTGTCCGGCTTTAGCCGGAGCATAGCTCTCAGCTCAGCCAATTAAAGATGGCACTAATCATGCTCCGTTTCGAGCCTGGGAGCATTACGTCCACGCGGCTGTATCCAGGGCGTACACACTAGGGTGAAAGACCGACCGAACGAAGACACGCTGCGTATACAGCTCCGCGAGCTGGCCGAACAATCCCGGCGTCTTCGTGCTGAGCTGTCAGAGATGATCGACGGGGAGGCACCGCCCTCCGGCCGGCGCTTTCTTCACCGCGAGTCCTGGTCGAGAGAGCACGCCCGGCACGCCAACGATCGATCTGTGAATCGCGATCGCAAGGCAGGCAGGAAACCGAAGTCCCGCTAGCTGCCAGCCTGCGCCAGCCCCGCTTTGAACGCGAGCCGCGCTTTCTGAAGCAGCCACGGGCCAGCGGATCCTCGAGGCTGACGCACACGTCGGAGTGCATTCACGCGCTCGAGCTGCCCATCGCCCGGGGCGGACACGGAGTGGGCCGACGAGTTGTCGCACATCACTGCGCTATGCGGTTTGGCAACCTGTAGCGCAGCCCTTCAGGGCTGCACCGCGCTACGCGATTTTGCAACGGTTTTGCGGTCATCGATAACAATCCGGCGACGACCGCGTCCTCCCCGATGACGCACGTGAGAGTCACGGTGCGCATTGCAGGAGGTTCACCATGCGTGTTCAGTCGATGGCCATCCCCGCCGTGATCGCCGGCGCGCTCACCATTGCAGTCCCGGCGTTCGCGGGGCCGCCGCTTCTCTGTCATCCCTACGATATCGGGCAGGCGCAGTCACTTCCGTGGAATGGAACGACCAGCTGGTCCCAGGGTCAGGCGGGATACGACATTCATCACGTGATTGCGGATACGGACGCCATCCTCACACCCACCACGCCCGTCATCGTGCGCATGGAAACGCTGCGCCGCGCGGTGATCTACGCGAGCCAGGATGGCAAGGTCGCCTCGTCCTTGATCGAGCACGTGCTGGGTCGCGTGAAGGCGGCGGAAACGGCCGGGCATCCCGACGCGCTCGCCTACCTCGACGCCGCGTACGTGGCCGAAGCCATGCGCGAGGTGGCGATGCTCGGCCAGTCGTCGGAATTCCGGGACCGTGCCAACAACGTGCGTCCGCTGGTCCAGGACGGCCGCGGCTACGCGCTGATCCAGCGCGGCCTCGCGCTGCGGCCCGACGATCCCGCGCTGCACTTCGCGGCCGCGCTCATCGCCGCGGACGGCAATCGCACCGCGTACGTGACCCACGCCGCCAAGGCGCGGGCGGGCGCCTCGGGAGACCCGCTGCTCGCGCGCAACATTGATCACATATCGTAAAACCGTGCTGAAGGTGCTAAGGGTGCTGGGCGGTGCTAACGGTGCTGGTGCTGGAGGTGCTACGTCCAGTACCCTCCGCACCGTCAGCATCAGGCGTCAGTCACCGTCCGTCCTGACGCGCAGTATCGCCGCTGCCAGCGCGTTCGGGGTTACCGGCTTCGTCAAGTGCAGTCGGAAGCCGGCGGCCAGCGCCCGGGCTCGATCTTCGGGGCGGCCGTACGCGGTCACGGCAATGACGGGAATCC
>DATBFJ010000016.1:0-37971 GCA_036558545.1 Candidatus Limnocylindrales bacterium | reverse complement strand
CGGCTGAGGGATGGTCATCGATGTGAACGAAGTGCCATTGCCGTTGTTCACGAGCATCAGGTGTCCGGTATTGCCGGCGGTGCGCCGGGAGACATAAATGTCGGGGTGCCCGTCGGCGTTGACGTCACCGACAGCCAGCTTCACCCCGGCGTTGGCCGTCAGCGAATAGAGCTGGCTGAACGTGCTGCCCGAGCGGCTGTAAATCTTCAGTCCCTTGCCGTTGAGCTCAGCGACGTCAAGCTTGCCGTCGCCGTTGAAGTCCGCGACGGCCATGTCGCTTACGCCCGGCCCGGCCAAGCCCAGAGCGCTGGTTTGATCGCTGAAGCTGCTGCCCTGGTTGATGAACACCCGCGCACCGCTGCCCGCGCTGCCCAACGGCTCTGCCGTGCACATCAACAGGTCATCCTTGCCATCACCGTTGACATCCGCGTCGAGCATGCAATTGGCGCCCACTGACAGGTCCACGCCCCAACTGGCGGCGGACACGAAACCCGTGCCGCCATTGTTGATGTACAGCCGGTTCGAGCTCAGCATCGCGTCCGAGCGCGACGCCTCGTTGCCGATATACAGGTCCGGATACTGGTCACCGTTCAGATCGATGAAGGTCGCGTCGCGGCCGCGGCCGTAGCCGTCCAGAACGCCGAACTGAGTGGACGCCCAGGTGCCCCCGGCATCGCCCGGGTCAAGGGTGAATTCCTGGGGCGTGTTGCTGGTCCCCTTATTGACACCGATCGCGCAGAACAGATCGAGCGTCCCATCCTGGTCCACGTCCGCCGCATCGCAGCGGTGCCGGTCGCGATCAGCGAAATCGGCGTCGAGCGGGGTGAAAGTCGACGAGGCGCTGTTCATCATCATCAGCGGCACATCCTGGTAATGGCGGTTGATGAAGACATCGGGGTAGCTGTCGTTGTTGAAGTCAGCGACGACTCCACCCCATGACGGGGCCTTCAGAGTGAGCCCTGCCGCGGCCGTCTCGTCGAGCGCGACCGTGCCCGGGACGTCTGTCGTGTCGATGTTTAACGAATCGATCGGATCCGGACCTGACTCGTCAATCTCATCCGTGTCGATGTCGGCGGCCTGCTCAGAGCCATTGCCCAGGCTCTGGCCCGGAGACGATGGTTGCGACACGGAGCAGGGGAGCAACGTCGCCGGCTGGTTGTCGAAATAACCGACGACCATGGTGCCCGAGCTCAATGGCACGGTATCCATCATTGCCGAACGGCCGGGGCCGCCCGCCGACAGACTGGTAACGGTCCACGTCGAGCCATTGAGGACCGCAGTGATGTCCTGGCGGTTGATGTCAATCTGCATGCCCGCCACGACCAGGCGGCCCGTCGGCTCGACGTCGACTGCGTTGAGGATGATCGAGCGGTTGTTCGCCCACGGCGTCGAGCGCACCGTCCAGCTGGTGCCGTTCCAGTGCTCGAGGAAGGGCTGGTAGCCGCCGCCACCGTCGGTCTCGATCCAGCCCGCGGCCCAGGCATCCGATGTTGTACGGAATGACAGGTCCATCACCGAACCTCGGCCTGCAGGCACGGGTGCGAGAGTTGACGTCTGCCACGTCGAGCCAACGCGATACGTCACCCATGGTCGGGCATCGCCATTCGCGTCGGTCTTCCAACCACCGGCCCAGACCGTCCCATCGGGGGCGATGGTCACGTCAGAGAGGCCGCCCTGGCTGTTGGCCGCAATGGGCGGATTGGCCTTGAGCCAGCTTGTTGGCCGCTTCTTCATCGCAACCGGCTTGAGGTAGCCGTCCACGAGGTGAGCTCCGACCGCCCAAAAGCGGCTCTGGTCGATCAACGACAGGTCGGCGAAGGTTGCCAGCTGTCCGGTTGGCTTGGGCACAGCCACGTCGCTCCACGACGTTCCGTTCCACACGGCGGCGATTGGCCAGCGCGTATAGCTGCCCTTGGAGCCGACTGTCCAGGCATGGCTGGCATTGGTCGCCTGAACAGCGTTCAGTACGCCGAAACCGTTGTACGGCGCGCTGACGCGCACCCACGACGTGCCGTTCCACTGGGCTATCAGCGGGACGCGCTTCGATTCGGATTGAGCCGAGGAGAGGCCGACGATCCAACCTGGGGTGCCATTCACTGCGGCGGCCCCCTGCGCGTCGAGACCAGAGAGGTTGCTGGGGAAATTGGTTACGGGTTGCCAGCTATCTATACAGCTGGTGGCCAGTGCAACGCCGGGGACGGCCAATGCTCCGACGGTCGGTACGACCGTAACGGCCAGAAGGGACGCTGCAACGAACATCCGGGCGATGCGCGCCCGTAGAGATGGCTGAGACAAGACGAAACCCCCTAGATCAGTTCCAGGCGTGACGCGCCGCGAAACATCATCGTCGGATTGTCAACGGAAGCTGAAGTGCCGAATGGATCACAGTGGCAGGCGCTGCAGCACGGCAAGCAGTGGTCGCCGCGTCGCCGGTGGCTCTGGTGCGATGGGTATGCGCAGCCACGATCCGTCCCGCGCGCCCAAGCGGTAGGCCGCTCCCAGCAGCCGTGCCGAGATCTCCGTCACGCCCATTGGGCCAACTGCCTCGGCCAGCGTTGTCCCTTCGGCGCGAAGGCCGCGGCTGACCACGCAGTGGTCGCCGTCCTGCAGAACGCGTGCGAGGCGGGTTCGACGTTCATCAAATGGCAGATCGATCTGGGGCTGACCTGATGCGTACAGCAGATCTGACGCCACGAGCGCGGCGGTTCCGCGCTGGTCGCCGCCTCCCGCGAGCCGGGCGCGCAGTAGATCTGAGTCGGGCCGGCCGTCATCATCAAGGACGAGCAAGGCACCTTCGACGATCAGGCCGTCATCGCGGAACTGGCCCGGGATGGCGGCGAGCTCGGGAAAGGCCTCCAGCGGATCGGCCAGGTGTTCGGTCTGAAGCCGGACGCGTCCGTCCTCGATGTACGCAAGTGTCGACGCCCCGGGCCACCACGGCTCGAAGAACCAGTCGGGGTCATCAAAAGGCCGATCGCCGTCGACCGGAAGCATTGGACGCAGCCGTTGAGGCAGGACTGCGCCCCTGGCCGAATCGATATCAAACGACAGCTGGCTGCTGTCAGCGGGGGACCGCGTCACGCGACCTTGCGCTTGCGCTCCGTCTTGGGCGCCGCCTTGGCAGCCTTGGCGGGTTTGGTCGAAGACTCGGCCGTTGCGCCGCCGCCCGCGTCGCGCTGCGAACGAGCCTCGCGGGCGGCGGCCACGCTCGCCTCGAGGACGCTCATCAGGTCGGCGATCTTGGTCGGCGCCTCGGTGACCTTGGGCACCTCGACCGGCTGGCCGGCGATCTTGCTCTCGATGACGGCCATCAGCGCCTGGCGGTACTCGTCCTTGTAGTCCTCGGCCTCGAACTGGCCGGTCATCGCCTGGACGAGCTGCATGGCCATCTGCTTCTCCGCCGGCTTGAAGTCGAAGTCCTCCTCGGGGAGGTCGAGCTCGGCGGTCGATCGGACCTCGTCCGGCCAGTACAGCGTCGATAGCAGCATCGTGTTCGCGTATGGATTGATCGCGGCCAGTGCCTCGCGATCCTTCAGAACGATCTTGCAGATTGCCGAAAGACCCTCATCGGCAAGGACCGACTTGAGCAGATAGAAGGCCTTGCGACCGATCGGCTCCGGCTCCAGGTAGTAGGCCTGCTTGACGAACGTCAGCTCCTGCTCGCTGCGCTTGGCCTCGACGAACAATCCGATCTCGATCGAGCGAACAGTCTTGAGCGGCACGTTCTCGAAATCCGCCTCGTCGATGACGATGTACTGGCCCTTGCTGTACTCGAAGCCACGCACCGTGTCGCTGCGTGGGATCTCGCCATGTTCCGGGCAATACGTGCGCATCTGGATCCGGTTGAGGCACGTCTTGTGCAGCAGGTTGAACGACAGGCCCGCACGGGCTTCCGTCGCCAGGTACAGCTTGACCGGCACGGTCACGAGGCCAAACTGGATCGCGCCGCGCCACATCGCGCGTGGCATGAGGTGTTCTCCTTTTATGGCGGTGCTCGTCCCCGCACGCGGATCTCGATCCGCGTGCGAGAAGGATACGCGCACGGTGGGCGGCGCCATGTCGGGAATTCGCTATCGATCGGTACGGGCGCTGAGCCGATCAGATCGTCCTGCGTTTATCGATGGACTTGCAACGGCCACGGACGCACGTTCCGATTAGGCTTTTGGGCATGGCATCACTTGAGAAGAAGGCACTATCGGCGCCCGATCGCGAGATGGACTACGAGAAGACGCATGCCGAGATCGTCGATCTCGAAGGGATGACGATCGGCCGTTACGTCTACGAGCCCGGCTGGCGCTGGATCGAGGTCCTGGCGCCCGTGGTCGGCTCGGACATCTGCGAGGTAGAGCACTACGGCTACGCGCTCAAAGGCTCGCTACGCGTTCGGCACGACGATGGAACGGTGACGCAGGTTCAGCCCGGTGACGTGTACCACATCAGTCCGCGTCACCTGGGCGAAGTCGTCGGCGATGAGGCGTTCGAGACGATCGAATTCCTTCCCTCCGCGCGCGACGGCGCTAAGCGAGGAAGTGCGATCGGTTGAGGCGCAGCTCGCTGGCCGGTGCGACTGCGAGGACGCTGCCGTCCAGCGTGACGGTCCCATCGACGGGGTCGACGTCCACGGGAGCCGTGGACTTATTCATATGGAGATCGGCACGAGTCAGTCCGCGTGTGCGCTTTACGCCGATGAAAGCACGCCGACTTCCCAGCGTACGGGCGAATTTCTGAGCGTCCAGGACTCCAGAGATGAAAGTCACCGACACTGACGCTGGAGCCAAACCCTTCCCGCCCCAGCCGGCCCTGAACCTTCGTGGCTCCGACCATTCGAGCGTCGCGTTGCCGTCGCCGTATGAGCCCCACGAAGGAAATCCCGACTTGAAAACAACCTCAGGCTTAACGCCAAACCAGGCCGGTTTCCAGAGCACGATGTCAGCCAGCATGCCCGGCTGAAGCGACCCGACATGTTCGGATAGCCCGTGCGTTATGGCTGGCTCGATCGTGCACTTGGCCAGATAGCGCAGAAAGCGCTGGTTGTCGTGTTCAGCGCCAGGGTCCGGCTTCATGACCTGTGCCAACTGGAGCGTCCGGCGCAACACCTCGCCGATGCGGCCCATTCCCTGCGAGTCGCTGTTTGTGATCTGGATAGCGCCAAGTTCGTGCAGCGGTCCCTCTGCAGCCATCGTTGTGGCTCTGATCCGCTCCCTGGTCATGTGGGCCTGGTCCGGGTCATCGAGCGAAAGGCCGTGGCTGATGGAGGTCATCGGCAGGTGCTCCGCCACGGCGTTCACCCCGTAGGGAATGGTCGGCGTCGTTGACGAGCAGATGATGTTCGCCTCGCGTACAAGGCTGATCACGTCCGGGACGTGGCCGCCGCCGGTGCCCTCGACGTGATAGGCGTGGATTGTGCGGCCGTTGATCGCTGCGACCGTGTCATCCACCTCGACCGCCTCGTTGAGGCCGTCGGTATGGAGCGCGACGCTTACGTCGTGCGCGTCGGCATATGCGAGCGTGGTATCGATCAATTCAGCGTCGGCGCCGTAGTCCTCGTGCATCTTGAAACCCACGGCACCGCCTCCAAGCAGAACGTCGAGCGATCCTGGGTCCGTGTCGCGCGCGTTCGCCTGCAGCCCGATGTTGATCGGCCACTCCTCGAACGAGCGGATGAAGCGCTCCATCGCGTACGGAGGCTCGTCAAAGCCGGCCGTTATCAGGGTTGTGACACCGGCGGACAGAGCCACGGGAACGATGTCCGGCGTGACGAAATGGACGTGACTGTCGACAACGCCGGGTGTCGCGACGAGGCCGTAGCAGGTGATCGGCTCCGTGTGTGGCCCGATTTCCATGTCACGGCCCACACCGCCGATCGAAACGACGCGGCCGTCCTTGATGCCGATGTCGGCCTTGATGACGCCGACCACAGGATCGACGACGACCGGCCCAACCAGGACCATGTCGAGCTCGCTGGGCCCAGGCTTACCCTGGCTGAACGTGCGGATAGTGCCGCCGTAAGAAAGCAGCGGTTCGTCGCCCACGGCCTGCCGGTTCTCATCGACTGTCAGCCACAGGTCCGTGTCCGCAACCCGAAAGCTTTCGCCGGCCAGCGGGCCGCCGACCGGACGCTTACCCATGCCGAATCAAGGTGACCTCGCGCGTCTCTCCGGGAGCCCAGCGGACTGTCGAACCAACATGAATGTCCAGGTGAAAGCCCGTCGCGGCTGCACGATCGAAGGACATGCGCGAATTGACCCGCTCGAAGGGAAAGCGCGACGAAACCCGGATGGCGTGCCTGCTCGTGTTGGTCACGCTCAGCACCTTGCGTTCGCCGTCCGGATGGTCGGGGAGCCCGGCGAGCTGCTCGAAATCGGTGCCGGCGGGAGCGCCGAGGGGATGGCGCAGAACCATGAGTCTGGTGCCGTCGCTCAGGAGCACCTCGAGGCGGACCTCGTCGATGAGGGCAGGGACGCCGGACATCACCTCATCCGGTGCGACGGCCGCGTAGCCAGCGGCCTCGACGTCGGCGTATGACGAATCGGCACGCGCCGCCTCGAACATCGCGTCACACATCAGCGCAATCGCCTCCGGCGCGCTGAGCTTCAAGCCCGTGGATCGGTGGCGACGTGCCAGCTCGGCCGCGCTGAATATCAATAATCGGTCCTGCTCACGTTCGGTCAACCGCACGATGAGATGCTAGCCAATGCAACCCCGCTGAAACCAGATCATGCCGAACGGCTCTCGACCATGGCACTACCGAGGGAGCAACATGGCGCGGAGCCAAATTGGAGGGCCGTGATGACTGTGACATTGCCTTGGAAGGCATCGGGCGACTCCCGCGTCAATGGTGTCGCCGAGAAGATCGACGAAGTCCGAAAGTCGCTCAGCAAGGAAGCCGAGCGCCTCGCCGACATGGCGGACGAGTACACCCAGCACGCGCGTGCCGACGCGGTCGAAGCCGTCGACGGCGCGTCAGGGCAGGTCAAGCAGACCGCAAATGAGCAGGTGACGCGGGCCAGTGGCTGGGCGAACGACCTGATCAAAGCCGCGGCTGGCCTGGGAACCGCGATCGCCCTGGGCGGTCGCAAGACAGCCCAGGACCTGGGTGATAGCGCCCAGGAAAAGGCAAAGGACCTGAGAAATCTGCGGTTGACCACTGAGCCAAAGAAGTCAGGCCCGGACTTCATGCCTGGCATAACCCTCCTGGCGGGCTTTGGCGCGGGTATCGCGTTGATGTACTACCTCGATCCGGAGCACGGCAAGGCCCGGCGCAATCTGCTGCGCGACAAGGTCATGTCGTGGTCGCGCAAAGCGGCTGTCACGGCACGTGGGACTGCGATCGACATGGGCAACCGTGCCCAAGGCGCGATCGAGGAGACGCGCAGCCAGATCAAAGGCCAGATGATGTCGCCGCATACCGACCCGAACTCGGAGACCCAGACCTGGCGCGCGGCTGGCGGCGACGGCGGCGAGTATGCCAACTCGAGTTGGCCGGAATCGCTGCCCGAGGAGTCGATCAGCAACTAGCCGTCGCCGTTCAGGACTGGCTGGGCGGCAACTCCTGGGCCAGCCCGTACATGATCAAGTTGATGACCACTGTGCGCGCTCGCCCAGGTGGAACCTCGTGCTCACTGCGCAGGTGGAGGTAGGTCCAGCACAGGGTGTTGAAGACGACCTCGGCAGTTTCGTCGAGATCGCCATCGATTGGTCGGAGGCTGCCGTCAGCCGCGCCCTCCGCCAGAAAACGAGAGTAAGGCTCGACGAACGCGATCAGGCTCGCACCGTGTTCCTCGCGAAAGCCCCAGTGGAAGGCCTTGTTCGTCGCGTTGAGCAACGGTGCATTGCCGTCGATCACGTCACACAGGCGCTCCAGGCCAAGCACCAGGCGCTGCGCGCCGTTGCCCGGCGCCGTCAGAACCGGCCAAAGCGCGGCGCGAAAGTCATCACCCAACCGGTCGAGCAAAGCACCGATCAATCGCTCTCGGGTTATTCCCTGGCGCCAGGTCGTTACGCGCGAGATACCGGCTTTCTCGGCCACCCGCTCCTGCGTCAGGCCATCCCAACCAGATTCCATGAGCACGGCCACCGCGGCGTCGACGACGCGCGCATCGAGTCCCGTGAGTTGAGCCGCCGGCGCTGGTAACTCTTTTCTGGCCATCTTCACGATCTTAACACGTCAAGAAGCATCAGTGCACTATTGACGCAGCACTAGTGCTACATGTAGGATGCGGACGTGATACGCAGCAACGGACGAGGAGTGGAGTGATGCAGCTGCCATACGAGGAGCCACTGACAACGAAGGAGCCAGGTCCGCGAGTCGTGCCTGAGCCACCGCGCCGAGGTGAGCCGGGCGGCGAACCGTGCGCAATATGCGCCGGCGATACGACCGACGCGGTCTGGTCCGACGATCTCTGGACACTCCATCCGCCAGTTGGCGGGAGCCTGCCGGGTACCGTCTGGCTTGCGAGCAAAGACCATTTCGATTCGTTCGGGGACATGCCGCATGAGTACGCTGCTGACTTCGGGCGGGTCGCGGGCAAAGTCGAGCGTGCCATCCTCAGTCGAGGCGGAGTTGGACGGGTGCACCTCTATCGTTGGGGAGATGGCGGATCGCACTTTCACGTCTGGTTCCTTCCACGGCCGTTGGGCATGATCGAGGCGCAGGGTCACATGCTGCCGTTGTGGGAGGACGTCCTGCCGAACGTGACCGACGAGGAGCTGGCTGATGCAGCCCGCGAGGTCGCTGCGGCCATTAACGCCGCTGGCTGACACCTCGATCGCCACGGCAAGCAGTCCTGCGCAACGTGGCTCTGCACTCGAGGTTCTCAGAGTCGCGACGGGCCTTGGCCTGAGCTCGTTTGGTGGGCCCGTCGCGCACCTGGGCTACTTCCGGCGCGAGTACGTAGAGCGCCGGAAATGGCTCGACGAGCAGACCTACGCCGAACTCGTTGGCCTGTGCCAGTCGTTGCCCGGTCCCGCTAGCAGCCAGCTCGGCATTGCCATCGGCACGCGACGCGCTGGCGGCCTTGGCGGCCTCGCGGCCTGGGTCGGGTTCACGCTTCCCTCGGCGATAGCGCTGATCATCTTCGCCGGGATCGCGTCGGCCGTTGACCTTTCGCAGGCGGGATGGGTTCACGGCCTGAAGATCGCCGCGGTCGCGGTCGTAGCACTCGCCGTCTACCAGATGGCCAAGCGCCTGACGCCTGACTGGACGCGCCGGGCGATGGCCGTGGCGGCGACAGTCGCCGCGCTGTTGCTGACGACCCCGTTCGCCCAGGTCGCGATCATCGGCGTCGGTGCGGTCGTTGGCCTGCTGATTCTTGCTCCTCCGCCCTCGACCTCCAGCAGTGACGAGCAGAGTCCAATCTCGCGTCGCGTTGGCCTGATCGCGCTGGCGACCTTTTTCGCACTGCTCATCGTTCTGCCGCTGGCGCGCGCGGCGGACGGCCAGGTTGCGGCCATGGTCGACTCCTTTTACCGCGACGGTGCCCTGGTCTTCGGCGGAGGCCACGTTGTGCTGCCACTGCTGCACACGAGCGTCGTCGACACCGGCTGGGTCAGCAACGATCAGTTCCTCGCCGGATATGGCGCGGCGCAGGCTGTGCCGGGACCACTGTTCAGCTTTTCGGCATATCTCGGGGCGATCCAGGCGCCCATGCCGAACGGAGTGCCGGGAGCGGCAATCGCCCTGATCGCGATCTACCTGCCCAGCTTTCTGCTGATCTTCGGCACGCTTCCGTTCTGGCACTGGCTGAGGCGCTCACCAAGTTTCGGCAAGGCGCTCGCGGGCACGAACGCGGTGGTGGTCGGCATCCTGGTCGCGGCGCTGTACACGCCCATCTGGACGAGCGCGATCACTGGCGTGCTCGATGTGGCGGTCGCCGCCGTCGCGTTACTCGCGCTGATGACCGGGCGCGTGCCGCCGATCGTCGTGGTCGTGGCCTGCGCGATCGTCGGTGAGCTGATGACTTTGCTAATCTGAGGGCGTCCCTTCACACCGGTCCCGAGAGGCCGGCGAAGGCGGCTCCTGAGAGAGCCGGGAAGGAGGACTCTTCGATAGTGCTATCTGCTGACCATCGCTCGACTGAGGGCGGTGGTCTTTTTTCCCCGCCCGCCCCGGCGGCCAGCGACTCTCCGCGACCACGCCTGCCGATCCCACTTGACAGCGTTGTCGACCCACGCATAGGCGCACACGGACCGGCCGTGCTGGCCCTCGAGGACGGGACCGTGTTCGACGGCATTGCCTTTGGCGCCCAACGTTCCAGTGGCGGCGATCTCGTCGTGAACACGAGCCACAGTGGCTACCAGGAGATCTGTACCGATCCGTCGTATGCCGGCCAGGTGGTCCTGATGACTTATCCGCTGATCGGCAACTACGGCCGAATCGCATGGGACGACCAGAGTGGGCGGCCGTGGCTGCGCGCTCTCGTGGTCGCGCATGCCACGGCCGCCGTGCTCGAGCCGGCGCGCCAGCTGGTGGAGCTGCTGCGACGCTGGGACGTGCCCGCGATCTGCGGACTCGACACGCGCCGCCTGGCGCGCCGGCTCCGCGAAACTGGCGCACAACGCGTCTACATCTCCGCGCCGGGCGATACTGACGCAGCTGCGGCCGTGGCTGCGGCGCGAGGCCTGATGCGCTGGGAGGAGCAGGACTTTGTCGGGCAGGTCTCGGTCGAGTCACCTCACGAGATTGGGCCGGCGTCTGGGCCGCTGGTCGGCGTCATCGACTTTGGCCTGAAGCAGAACATCGTCCGCCAGCTCGTCGCGCGCGGCGCGCGGGTACGCGTGTTTCCGCACACCGTCGACGCGCGGCTCGCCCTGGCGCCGGACGTCAGGGCGCTCGTCTTATCGCCCGGTCCGGGTGATCCGGCCCGGCTCGACGGCCCCGTCCGCCTCGCCCAGGCGGCGATCGACGATGGACGGCCCCTTCTTGGGATCTGCCTCGGCCATCAGATCGTCGGCCGCGCTGCAGGCGCCGACACTCGCCGCCTGCGCTTCGGCCACCACGGTGCGAACCACCCGGTCAAGGACCTGGAGTCGGGCTCTGTCCAGGTCACAGCGCAGAACCACGAAGTGGAGGTCGTGGGCGAGACGCTGCCGGCCAAGGGCGGCTTCATCGTCAGCCAGCGCAACCTCAATGACGGCTCCGTCGAGGGGTTGCGCCACCTGACCAAGCCGATCGAGACCGTCCAGTACCACCCTGAAGGATCGCCGGGTCCGCTCGACGCTCTCGCCGTCTTCGATCGCTTCCTGGCCAGGGTCAACTCGTGAAGCCGGCGTCGGTGCTGATCATCGGCAGCGGCCCGGTGATCATCGGCCAGGCTGCTGAATTCGACTACGCCGGGACCCAGGCGTGTCGTGCGCTGCGCGACGAGGGGGTGCGCACGATCCTGCTCAACAGCAACCCCGCGACGATCATGACCGACCCGGGCGTGGCCGACGTCGTCTACCTCGAGCCTCTGACGGTCCAGAGCGTCGAGCGCATCCTCGAGCGCGAGCGGCCGGACGGCATCCTGTCGGGCCTGGGCGGCCAGACCGCGCTCAACCTGTGTGTCCAGCTCGCGCGCGAGGGCGTCCTTGATCGCCATCCAAACACGCGTCTACTCGGAACGCCGCTCGAGGCGATCGAGATGGCCGAGGACCGCCAGGCATTCCGCTCGCTGCTCGACCGCATTGGCCAGCCTTACCCGCCAAGCGTCGTCGTCGAAGGCGCAACGCCCCGGGAGCGGCAGGAGCGGACACGCGCCGCGCTCGGAGAGATCGGCGTGCCTGCCGTGATCCGGCCGGCGTTCACGCTCGGCGGCAGTGGTGGTGGCATCGTCCAGACGGAGGAGGAGTTTCTCGAACGCGTCCGCTCAGGACTGCGCGCCAGTCCCATCGGGCAGGTCATCGTCGAGCGCTATCTCAGCGGCTGGCAGGAAGTCGAGTACGAGGTCATGCGCGACGCCGCCGCAACCTGCATCGCGGTGTGCTCGATGGAGAACGTCGATCCACTCGGCGTCCACACAGGCGACTCGATCGTCGTCGCGCCGGTGCAGACGCTGTCCGACCAGACGCATCAGCGCCTGCGCAGCGCAGCCCTCGACATCATCCGGTCTCTCGGGGTCGAGGGCGGCTGCAACGTCCAGTTCGCGCTCTCGCCCGATCACGCCGATTACGCCGTCATCGAGGTCAACCCGCGCGTGTCGCGGTCATCTGCGCTTGCCTCCAAGGCGACGGGTTACCCGATCGCCCGTGTCGCCGCGCAGATCGCCGTCGGGCGGCACCTCGACGAGATCCGAAATGCGGTCACGGGCAAGACCGTCGCCGCTTTCGAGCCCGCGCTCGACTACGTGGTCGTCAAGCTGCCGCGCTTCCCATTCGACAAGTTCCCGGGCGCCGAGCGCGGGCTGGGTTCGCAGATGAAGGCGACCGGGGAGGTAATGGCCATCGAGCGCAACTTTGGCGCGGCGCTCAACAAGGCCCTTCGCGGCATCGAGCAGGGCGGCTCAGGATGGCTCTCCGAACAACCCGACTGGTCCGCCGACCTCGAGGCTCTCTCGGAGGCGCTTGGCTCCGGCTACCCACGTCAGACGGATAACCCGAACGGCGAGCGGTCGCAAGGTCTCGCGGCACCGAACGACGACTCGCGCGGCGTGTCACATCTCGTCGGACAAGCCCAGCCCGGACCGGACATTCGCCCAACGAATAACGACCCTGCCTTGGATCACTTGCGACGCTTTCTGGCGCCCTCGGATCAGCGGCTGTGGCGCCTGATTGCGCTGCTACGCCGGGGTGTCTCGGGGACCCTCATTCAACACGCGACCGGCATCGCGCCGTGGTTCGTGGCGGAGCTCGAGCGTTTGATGAGCATCGAATTGCGGCTGCAGGCTGCAGGGCCTGCGCTCGACGATGAGCTCTTGGTCGCTGCCAAGCGCGCTTGCTTCGCCGACCGCGACATCGCGGCGCTCACCGGCCTCAGTTCGATGGCGGTCCGCGCGCGCCGCGAGGAGATCGGCCTGCATCCCGGCTTTGCCATGGTCGACACGTCCGCGGCAGAGTTCGCGGCCGAGACACCGTACTTCTACTCGACCTATGCCGCGGCCGGGTCACCACCCGAAGCGCAGCCCGTTGCGCGGCCAGCGTCACTGGTGATCGGCTCCGGCCCCGTGCGAATAGGCCAGGGGATCGAGTTCGATTACTGCGCGGTCCAAGCGGCCGACTCGCTCCGCCGCATGGGGCGCAGCGCTGTGATGGTCAACTCAAACCCGGAGACGGTGTCGACTGATTTCGACGCATCGTCGCGGCTGTACTTCGAGTCGCTCGACCCGGAAAGCGTGCTCGAGGTCCTGCGCGCCGAGTCACTCGACGGTGCGAGCCCGGACGCCTTCGTCCAGTTCGGCGGCCAGACGCCCCTCGGTCTGGCACCCTCGCTGGCCGCCGACGGCATCACCTTGCGCGGCCTCGACCTGGAGGCAATCGACCAGACGGAAGAACGGATGCGCTTCGCCGGACTGGTCGACCGACTGGGCATTCCCCAACCGGAAGGTGGCATGGCCTCCTCGGTCGACGAGGCTTTCGTGGTCGCGGAGCGTGTCGGCTACCCGGTGATCGTCAGGCCCTCGTTCGTGATCGGTGGCCTCGCCGTCGACTTCGCCTACGGTCCTGAAGACCTGGCCACGATCATCGAGCGCGCGGTCGCGGTCGATGATGAGCGGCCGGTGCGCATCGATGCATACCTCGAGGGCCTGGAGCTGGACGTCGATGCCATCACCGACGGTGTTGACGTGCTCATCCCAGGCCTCATTGAGCATGTCGAGCGGGCCGGTGTCCACAGCGGCGACTCGATCGGCGTGTATCCGCCCCAGCGCATCGCGCCGGCCGATCAGGAGCTCGTCGTCGACGCGATCACGCGCATTGCTCGCGCCATCGGCGTGCGCGGCCTGATCAACGGCCAGTTCATCGTCCGCGATGACGGCGTCTACCTGCTCGAAGTCAACCCACGCGCCTCGCGAACCGTACCGTTCCTGTCCAAGGTCACCGGCGTGCCGGTGGTCGAGATCGCGACGCGTGTCGCCCTGGGGGCGACCTTGCGCGAGCTCGGCTGGCGCAACGGTTTGATGGATGCGCAACCGTTCGTCGCGGTCAAGGCACCGGTCTTCTCGACGGCCAAGCTGCGCGGGGTCGACCCCATGCTCGGGCCGGCGATGCAGTCAACCGGAGAGGTGATCGGCCTGCACAGCGACGCGCGCGTCGCGATGGCCAAGGCACTGGCGGCCGCATCGCTGCGGCCGCCGATTGCGGCCCCGGAGGGCGGCCTCGCCGTGCTGTCCATCGCGGAGCGCGACAAGGTGCTGCTGTCGGAGCTGGCTGACGCCCTCGCCCGCGCGGGCTACGGTTTTTGCGCAACACGTGGCACGGCCGCCGCATTGCGCAGCGGCGGCCATGCGGTTGAGGAGCTCGCGCGCGTCGACGAAGCGCCGGAGGGCCAGCGCACCGTGCTCGATGCGATACGTTCGGGCGACGTCACTCTCGTGGTCAACACGCCATCGCCCGAGTCGCGGCCGATGCGTGACGCGGGGGCGATTAGACGTGCGACGCTCGCCGAAGGCATCCTGTGCCTCACCTCGATCGATACCGCACTCGCTGCGGCCAGAGCGCTGGATCCGGAGATCGCCGACGATCTGGCGGACATACGACCCCTCGACGAGTGGCTGTCGGTCGAGATCGGACTGACCGCGCTCTGACAGTCGGCCCGGGCCGCGCGCTGGTATCTGGGGAGTGAACAAATGTTTGAAGCCGGATGGGTGGGGGCTGGTCTTGAGCGCGAGCAGGAAGCACACTAGAAATCTGACGATGCTGAGCTGGCGCAAGTCGACCAAATCCTGCGGACCCTGATCTGGCAGCGCTGATCACGATCGTACTGCCCGATCCTTCATTGGTGCTTCTGATCGGCCCATCCGGAGCAGGCAAATCGACCTTCGCCGAAACGCACTTCAAGCCGACCGAGATCGTCTCGTCCGACGACATGCGGGCGATGCTGAGCGACGATGCCGGCGATCAAAGCGCGTCTTCAGAGGCATTCGCGATCGTGGCGATGCTGGTCAAGGGCCGGTTGCGCCGGCGCCTGGTGACCGTTGTGGATGCCACGAACCTTCACGCGCCGGCTCGGCTGGGATATCGGCGCGCCGCGTCGCGTTACGGCATCCCGACGATTGCGATCGCCTTCGACCTGCCTGTGTCGGTGTACCACGAGCGTAACGCGACGCGACCCGACCGCATCGTCGGCGAATTGGTCGTCGAGGATCAGGCACGGCGCATGGCACACGAGCTGGCGCGGCTCAAGGACGAAGATTACGCGGCCGTGTACGTCATCGGCGAGGTCGATCTCGCCTCGAATGTGACCGTGGAGCGCGCCTAGTCCTCGCGCCGTCGCTCGTCGACGTGACGCAATGCCCAGCCCGAGATTGCGAAGAACACAAGCGCGGCAATCAGTGCGACACGCGGTGCGATCTCGTAGTAAACGCTCTGCGGACCCGAGTTGGGCACGTTGCGCAGGTCCGCGGGCAGGCCGATGAGCACGAGGCCGGCCGAGATGAGTCCCGCCGTAAGGCGTCCCACAGGACCAGACACGGCAGTGGCGACGTTCGAGATGCCCATGTACCTGCCGGTCGTTCCCTTCGGGATGATGTCGGTCATCAGGGCCCAGTCGACAGCGAGGAACGTTCCGGCAGCGATCCCGACGGGCAGGATGGCGATGACCATCACCGGAAAGTTGGGCGCGAGCGCGACCGCGAGCATGCCGAAAATGCCAAAGGCGATGGCGATGTAGATCGTGCGCTTGCGACCGATCCGGTCCGAAAGCTTCGCCGCGGGAATGGTCGTCAACCCGGTTGTGATGCCCAGCGCAGCGGTGAGCACGATGACCAATCCACCTGTCTCACTCTCGGCATAGCCGAAGGTCTGTGTCAGGTAATAGAAGCCGAGGAACGTGAGCGCACTGGGCGCGGCAAGGAAGAAGAGTCGCGACACGAGCAGCCACACGTAGCTGCGTTCCCGCAGGATGTCCGTGCCCCACGCGCTCAACGCGATCTGCGTCCATGATCGGCCGGCTCGATCCGGGGCATGCCGACCGTCATCCACGAACAGGACCAGCGGAATCATCGTCACGACCTCGATCAGCGCGAGGCCCATGGTCGGCAAGAAGAACGCCTGCTGGGCAAGCTGCGCGCCCATGGGCGTGCCGTAGTACTGCTCGATGCTGCCCATCTGGATAACGCCAAGAGCGGCAATGGCGACGCCCACGCCCTGGCCGAGGACGATCATCACGCCCATCAAGCCGCTCGCCGTGCCGACCTGCTGCTCCGGAACGAGGTCCGGTACATAGCCCTGGAAAGGACCCTGGGCGAAGTTCGACGAGCACTGCAGAAGCGTGAAGAAGGCGAGGATCGCCAGGAAGTCATTCGACGTCGCCACGCCGTACAGGAAGACGACGTCGAGCACTGAGCCGATGACGATGTACGGCTTGCGCCTGCCCCAGCGCGTGATCGTGTAGTCAGAGATAGTGGCCACGGTTGGCTGGACCAGAATCGCGATGAAAACAGGCAGCGTCTCGAGGAGCGCCTGGTAGCCGCTGGCCACGCCCTGCCCGTAGGTGGCCGTGAATCGAGCCTGGATGATCAGGTAACCCAGACCCGCCCAGATGACGTTGATGCCCAGCCAGTAGAGAGAAATGTTGAGCAGATGCGCCAACGGAAGCGGCCGCATCGGCCTGCCTTGCTCCGGTGGCGCGATCGTCTCCGCGGGCGCGGAGACGGCCGTCACGGCGGGATGCTCCACCCCCGTCGTCGTGCGCTCATCGGCGCGGGCATCTTGTGCCTGTGCCGTACTCATGTCAACGATGCGTCACAATCGCGAAGTGACCGATATGCCCCAACCGAAGGACACCACCACCGATCCGGCTGCGACGGATCTGCCAACGATAAGGTTCAGCCAGCGCACCCTCGATAACGGCATGCGCGTGATCGTGGCGCCGGATCACCTCGCGCCGGTCGTTGCCATCAACATCTGGTACGTCGTTGGCTCGCGTCACGAGCAGCTGGGACGCACGGGCTTTGCGCATCTCTTCGAGCACTTCATGTTCCAGGGCTCGCGCCATGTCACCAAGGCCGAGCATTTCTCCCTTATCCAGAGCGCCGGCGGCGTGAACAACGCCACCACATATTTCGACCGAACGAACTACTTCGAGACGCTGCCCTCTCACCAGCTCGAGCTGGCCTTGTGGCTAGAGGCCGATCGGATGGCAACGCTGCTCGACGCGCTCGACCAGGAAAACCTCGACAACCAGCGCGAGGTGGTCAAAAACGAGAAGCGTCAGAGCTACGACAACCGGCCCTACGGCTCCTTCTACGAGAAGCTCATGGCCATGGTCTTTCCCGTCGAGCATCCCTACAACCACACGCCGATCGGATCCATGGAAGACCTCAACGCGGCATCCGTTGACGATGTCGTCGCATTCTTCAAGACCTGGTACGCGCCAAACAACGCGGTGCTGTCGATCGTCGGCGATGTTGATGAGGACGAAGCGCACGCAGCAGTAGCGCGCTTCTTTGGGCCGATCCCCGCAAATCCCAACATTCGCCAGCCGGGCCAAGATATCGTCGCGCCGGTCATTGGCAAGGAGCTGCGTGAGACGGTGCAGGACAACGTGCCGCTGACACGCGTCCATTTCGGCTTCCGCTGTCCGCCGTTCGGGACCAGGGAGTTCGACGCGCTCGAGGTGTGCTCGCAGATCCTCTCAGGCGGCCGTGGCTCGCGGTTGTACCGCAACCTTGTGCGCGAGATGAAAATCGCCCAGGACGTAGCCGCCTTTGGACTGCCGCTCGTTGACGGGGTTAGCTTCTTCGGTGGCTGGGTGACGGTCCGTCCAGACAGCGACGCGGCCAAGTGCGAACAGGCATTCCTCGCAGAGCTCCAGAAGCTCGTTGACGATCCGGTGACGGACGATGAGCTCGCCCGTGCGCGGGCGTTGATCGAGGCTAGCGAGCTTGGCGCCCTGAGCCGCGTCGAGGAGGTGGCCGACCGTTTCTCGATGTACGCGGCGCTGTTCGATGACCCCGATCTCGTCAACAAGCAGCTGCCCCGCTACCTGGCCGTGACAGCGGCCGACATTCAGAACGTGGCACGCGCCGTGTTCCGGGCCGACAACCGCGCGGTCCTGACATACGTGCCACGCACCCAGGAGGAAGCTGCCGCGTGACCCTCGAAGACCGCGCCGAGCAGGGCTTCACGACCGACCAGGACGTCGCCGTCGACTCGCAGGCGACAACAGACGAACGAAGCGACACTTTGGCTCCCGACGCGCTGCTTGTCGACCAGGCTCCGCCCCAGGGAACAGTCGTTGCCCCGCCGGCGGAAGACTCCGTGGTCCTCGTGCACGAGCCGGACCTGTCGGTGCTCGACGTCCGGCCGGGTCCGGGTCGGCCACGCGAGTACCACTTCCCCCGCTTCGAGCGCGCCGAGCTGGACAACGGCCTGAGCGTCGTGCACGCACACGTTCCCGGCCGTGCACTGCTCGCGGCGCAGCTGCTGATCCCCGGTGGAGGCTGGACCGAGCCCGCGGATCAGGCCGGCGTGACCGTGCTTACCGGACGAGCAATGCCCGAGGGGACGCGCTCGCGCGACGCAAACGAGTTCATCGAGGCAACCGAGCGCCTTGGCGCGGAGGTGCATGCCGATGCGACGTGGGAGACATTGAGCGCGAGCGTCGAGGTCCCTCGTTCACACTTCGGTCCCGCGTTGGCGTTGCTCGCCGAGATGGTCACCGAGCCGGCCTTCCCCGCAGAGGAGGTCGAGCGACTCCGTGATGAGCGACTGAATGATCTGATGCAGGCGTGGGCCGATCCCCGGCGTCGCGCAGAGCGTGTATTCCCCGAGACGATCTATGCCGCGGACACGCCTTACAGCCGGCCGCTCGGGGGCATCCAGGACACCGTAGGTTCGCTCGACCGTGACGCTGTCGCTGCGCGACATGCCCAGCTCATCGATGCCAGAAAGGCAACCCTTGTTGTTGCCGGTGATCTGACCGGTATCGACGTAGAGAAGCTCGCCGGGGAGCACCTCGGCGGCATGCAGGCTGGAGCCTCATCTTCGACGAATACGCCCGCCGAAGCTGCGGCACGGCCCGGTCGACGGGTGGTGTTGGTCGACAAGCCCGGTGCGCCCCAGTCGGAGCTGCGCATAGGACATGTGGGCGTGGCCCGGAAGACGCCCGATTTCCATGCCCTGTCCGTGCTCAACGCCATCCTCGGCGGAACATTTGGGTCGCGACTCAACCGCGTCATCCGTGAAGAGCTGGGTTACACGTACGGCATCCACTCATCCTTCGATATGCGCAGCAAGCAGGGTCCGTTCGCCATCCGCACTGCGGTCGAGACGGCGGTTACTGTCCCGGCGATTCTCGAAACGTTGCGAATCGTGCGTGACTTCCGCGACGCGGAGGTGCAGAACGACGAGCTCGTTGCAGCGCGCGACTACCTCGTCGGGGTATTTCCGTTGCGCTTCGAGAGCAGCGCCCAGGTGGCCGCCGCTCTTGGCGGCCTGATCGTCTTCGACCTGCCCGACGACGAGCTGGATCGCTATCGGCCACAGGTCGCCGCAATCAGCGCAGCTGACATCCGCAGCGCGGCCATTCGCCACATTCGGCCGGACGAGTTGTCGATTGTTGTCGTGGGTGACGCACATGTGGTCGAGACCCCGTTGCGCGACGCCGGACTTGGCGAGGTGACGCTCGTGCCATACGAGGCCGCCGCCGGGTGATCGTCGTTCTCGGACGGCCCGGGCTCGACGAGCGTGGCACGCTGGCCGGGCGTGCCGGCCGCGTCGCCGCGGCGGCCGCCGGCGCGGGATCGGGTGTCGAGCTCGTTGGCAGCGTCACTGATGACGCAAGCGGCGATGCCACCATCACCGCCTTGGGTCGGCAACGGATAGGCCACGCGGCGGTGCTGCGCATGCCAACGACCGGTGCGCCGCGGCTTGATGCAGCGGACATCGAGCTCGGGTTGCGCTACGTCAGCGAGTGTCACGTTCTCGTCGTCACGGACTCCCTCGACGAGGCCGGATTGGCAGCGGCAGTTGAAGGAGCCCGCTACCACCGCGCCGCGCTGGTCATCGCGGCCGCTCAGCCAATGCTGCCAGATGACGAGGAGATGCCCGAGGACACGACGGTGCTCGCCGCTCCGGAAGAGGATGACGGAGCTTTCGCTGGTCTGGTAGGTGGCTACGCGTCGCGGCTCGATGCCGGCCGCGATGCAGCCGAGGCATGGCGCGACGCTCTCGAGCAGTCCGGCTGGGAAGTCAGCGCGCCTTGAGTCTCCCCATCGTTGTCTACGGCGACGCTTACCTCGACTATGACTTTGGCCCGGACCATCCCCTGACGCCTCGTCGCTTCGAACCTTCGGTCGGGCTCATGCGCGCGAGCGGGGCGCTCGATTTCATCGCGCCGCGCATCGCCACGGACGATGAGCTCCTGCGTCTTCATACGCGCGAATACATCGACACGGTCAAGCGTTTCTCCGACGATCCATGGAATCAGCCGTTCGGCGCCGGCATCGGTGCGGGGGGTGACTGTCCACCGTTCGGGGACATGCACGTCGCGTCGGCAACCATCGCCGGCGGTTCGATCGACGCGGTTGATCGGATCCTTCGCGGCGAGTCGGATCACGCCTTCAACACAGGGGGTGGCCTGCACCACGCGATGGCCGGCAGGGCGTCGGGTTTCTGCATCTACAACGACGTCGCGCTGGGCGTCGCCCGCGCCCGGGACGCCGGGCACCGAGTGCTGTACGTCGACCTCGACACGCACCACGGGGACGGCACGCAGGCACTCTTCTGGGACGATCCCCAGGTCTTGACCTTCTCGATCCACGAGACGGGCATGACGCTCTTTCCGGGCACGGGCTTCACCGACGAACGCGGCGGTCCCGAAGCGCTGGGCAGCTCACTGAACGTGCCATTGCAGCCATACAGCGGTGACGCTTCGTGGACCGCGGCAGTCGACAGGGTCGTTCCCGCGATCGCCGATGCCTTCCGGCCCACCTTCCTGGTCAGCCAGAACGGCTGTGACACGCACGCATACGATCCCCTGGCGCATCTGCGCCTGACCACCAACGCGTACCGAGCGGCAACCAAGGTGCTCGATCGCGTCGCCCATGACTACTGCGAAGGCCGATGGCTCGCCACCGGTGGTGGTGGTTACGACGCGTATCGTGTCGTCCCGCGGTCGTGGTCGCTCGTCTGGCTGGCCCAAGCCCACCTGGACGTTCCGAGCGAGATCGACCGCGACTGGCGCACTGCCTGGGAAAACGAGGCAGAACGCTACGCGCAGTCGCCGCTGCCGGAGTCATATATGGACCCTCACGACCTCGTCGCGGTCGAGTCGAAGGACCTGGCGGCGCGCAATGCGCAGACCGTGAACGAAGCGCTCGTCGAAGGGCTCGAGCTGTTGAGGAGGTTGTCGTGACGAGATCCGAAACGGGTTACGTCGAGTTTCCGGGCAGCAGGATCTATTACGAGGTCGATGGCCAGGGGCCGGCCCTGACGTTCATACACGCATGCGTTGCCCATCTGCGCATGTGGGACGAGCAGGTAGCCAGGTTCAAGGATCGGTACACAGTCGTTCGTTTCGATCTGCGTGGCTTCGGCAAGAGCACGACGAGCCGGGACGTGCCCTACTCGAATCGAGACGATCTCCTTCACGTTTTGGACCACGTGGGCGTGGAGCAGACGCATCTCGTCGGAAACTCGTGTGGCGGCGCGACGGCAATCGACTTCGCACTGGACAATCCGCGTCGGGTTCGGTCGCTGACCCTGGTTGCGGCGGGCCTGGGTGGCTTTGAAGCGCCCGACGACCCGCGCGCCCAGGCGCTCGAGGAGCCATGGGAGCGGCTCTATGAGGCGAAGGACTACGACGCGATTGTCGACCTGGAGACCCAGGAGTGGACCGACGGACCCGGTCAGCCAACAACTCGCGTGGATCCCGAGATGCGCCGCAAGATGATCGAGTGGAACCTCGACAACTACCGCGCCGAGCAGGAGAACGACAACAACCAGCGCCTGGATCCGCCGGCGGCGGAGCGCCTATCCGAGATTGACGTGCCCACCCTGGTGACATGGGGCAAATTCGACGTCAGCAGCATCGACGTCATCGCCGAGAAGCTTGTAGCCGGTATCAAAGGCGCACGTTCAAAGGTCTATCCGGACGTGGCGCACATGGTCTCTCTCGAAAGGCCGGAGGAGTTCGATCGGGTCCTGGACGAGTTCCTGGCGGAGGTCGACGCTACGGCTCGGTGATCACGTATCCCGAGACGATCGAGCTCGACATGTTGCCTACCCGGTCGAGCGTGCGGACCGACCAGACATAGCAGCTGTTGGCGTGCAGACCACTGTCCCAGGAGTTGTCGCTGGCCAGCCGAAACTCGCCGTCGGGCAGGAAGGCGTTCGTTCGGCAAGTGCCATTGCTGGTGAGCGGTGCACGGTAGCGGCCGACGATCTGCTGGGGCGCGTAGCCGGAGCCCCGGTCAGTCCCATTGGTCCAGATGAGCCGGAAATAGCCGCCGTGGATGTTCTTGACCGTGCCGGTAGGAGCGCTGACCCAGGTCGCGGCTGATGGTGCTGTGGCATCACGAGCGACCGTCAGGGCCGTGCTCGGACCGGTTTCGCCGGCCCCGTTGACGCTGCTCACGGTGAGCGTTGCGCTCGTGCCCTGATTGCCGTAGCTCAACCGCAGGTTGCCGTATGCCGAGTTGCCTGACCAGGCCGCGTGCCAGCCGTTGCCGGTGACGCTGGCGTTATTGCGGACGATGCCAGACTCCGGATCGGTGGCTGTTACCTGAAGCGGCACGCTGCCGCTATCGGAGCCGCGAACCCACACCACGCCATTGCCATCGACGTATGTCGAGCCGACCCCCAGGTCGCCTAGGTCTGGTGAGCGCGCCTCGCCGCCACTGACCTTGATACCTGGAGCGCGAGGCGCGCTCGTGTCCACCAGGACAGAGCCGGAGGTGATCGACGACCGGTTCCCGGCCTCGTCGTTGACTGTCACTACCCAGCGATAGCAATAGCCGGTGCGCACGTGGTCAGTCATGTCGTGCGCGTTGTTGAACGTCGCCTGCGTGGCATAGCTGACGCCGTCGCACGTTCCGGCCGTCCGGATCGCGCCCGCCTGGCGGACGAGTCTGCGGCCGGTTACTCCGCCACTTTCCGTCCAGGCAACGGATACGGACGTGGCGCCCTGGACAGTCAGCGGGGCTCGCGGTGACGTGAAGGTCGATTGGGGCGCGGAGCCGCGCACGACGATGGTCAAAGTCTGGCTGTGAACGATGCCGTGCGCGGCCGCCACGACATCGACGGAATAGACGCCGTTGCGGGTGTTCGTCCCGACTCGCACGCTCAAAGTCGCGCTGTTGCCTCGTGTCACGATCGGAGTAGCAGTCATGCCAGCCGGTGCGTTGTCGAGTGACACGGTCACGGCCGCATCGAAGCCACCCACGCGCAGCAGGGAGACGTTGACCGGCAGCGTCGCCCCTGGCGCGGCAGCTCCGGCGCCCGACGATGCCGTCATCGAGAAGTCGGGCATTGCGCGGAAGGCACCGATGTAAACGGCCTTCTCGTGCAGGCTGTCAGGATCGGTGTTCGTGCGCCAGTCGAGCGTGCCCACCGCCTCGAGGGCCATGCGCACCTGCTCAGGCGATGCCTTTGGAAACAGCGTCTTGTAGATCACGGCCGCGCCGGTGACATGCGGAGTCGCCATTGACGTGCCGCTCATCCACGCGTAGCGGCCGTTCAGGTAGGTCGACAGGATGCACTTGCCGGGTGCGATCAGGTCAACGTCCGGGCCATAGTTGCTGAAGTTGGTGAAGGCGTCGTCCGGGTCCGGACTCCAGTACGGACACGATTCGGACGGATAGCCGCGTCCACCACCTCGGCCGTCGTAGTCGGCCAGTGCCGAGACCGTGATCACTTCGTCGTAAGCCGCGGGTCGGATCCGGCGCGCGTTCATCGACTCGTTTCCGGCGGCGACGACGTAGGTGACACCTCGATCGACGGACTTGCAGATCGCCATATGCAGCGCATCGCCGCTGAGCCGGCCACAGTCGGCGTCGTTGCCGCCGGGCAGCGAGAAGGTCAGGCTCATGTTGGCGACCTCGATCAGTGGTCGTGACGGGTTATGCGGGTCGCGCTGGGCGGTGACCCAGTCAATGCCGCAGATCAGCCACGAGATGAAGCCATGGCCGGTCTTGTCGAGGACCTTGACCGACCACAGCCTCACTCCCGGCGCGACCCCAGTCACGCCGAAGTTGTTATCGAGAGCGCCGACGATGCCCGCGACGTGTGTGCCGTGGCCTTCGTTGTCATCCCACTTGTCGCGGTCGCGGCCCGTGCAGTTGTAGCCACCGACCACGTTGAGGTCGGGGTGGTCGCGCTCGATTCCCGTGTCGAGGATCGCGACGTCAGCGTCGATGCCACCGGCACGAAGGGCCAGCGACTCGACCGTCGATGAGCGTGCCCCGATGCGCTTGATTCCGGGCTGTACGTGCACGGTGGGATTGGAAGTCGTGCGCACAGTGCCGCCCAATCCGGCGATGATGTCATCAGCCGAGAACTCCTCATCTGGCAGCACGGCGGCAACGGATGGATCGGCGGACAACGAGGCGCTCTGGGCAGCTGTCAGCTTTGCGGCGAAGCCGCCCACCGCAGCGTCGTAGACATCGTCGATCTCAGTGATGCCGTTTCGTGTCGCGATGTCCTGGACGTGCCGGGCAACCCGATCGGGATCGACCTGGCGCTGCGCGGCGCCATCGCCGACCCCGGCCGTGGCCGAAACGACGGGCTGAGCCGCGGCGACGGCGTTACGGAACAAGGCGGCGGTCGAATTGGTCAGCGGCGCGTCGCCAACTGGCACAGTGACGGCCTCGTCTGTGAACAGCACGACGAAGGGCTCAGGTGGCGCGTTCGCTGCAAAGAGATTGACCGGAGCGCCAAGGGCGAGCAGCAGCAGAACCATGAATCCCAGCCGCCGTGTTCGGCGTTTCCTGGCCTGCGCCGCTCTGCCCTTAACTGACATTTCCACGACCGTATGGGCCGGTGCACGAACGCAACACCACGACGACGTACCGGTGCCCTGTGGCTCTCGAGTACCCCTCAGAACAACCGTTCTATACTCGGAACCCGTGCCCCGAAGTCCCGACCCGCTGACCCCCTTCAGCGACTCCACCAGAGATTGGTTCAACTCGTCCTTCGAAGAGCCGACGGCAGCTCAGGCCAAGGGCTGGCCGGCGATTGCCGCGGGCCAGCACACGCTCATCTGCGCACCGACCGGCTCGGGCAAGACGCTCGCCGCGTTCCTGTGGTGCATTGACCGGCTGATGGCCGAGCCTCTGCCAGAGGATCCACAGCGAAGGCTGCGCGTGCTGTACGTTTCGCCACTCAAGGCGCTGGTACACGACGTGAATCGCAACCTGCGCTCGCCGCTGGCCGGAATCGGCCTGTCAGCGCGCAAGCTGGGCACGCCCGCCCGCGAGGTAACGGTCGGCATGCGCACGGGCGACACGCCAGCCGAGGAGCGGCGAGCCTTTGGCAAGCGCCCGCCTGACATCCTGGTCACGACGCCCGAGTCGCTGTACCTGATTCTGACCTCACAGGCGCGCGAGGCGTTGCGCGGCGTCGAGTGGGTCATCGTCGATGAGATTCATGCCCTGGCCGGAACGAAACGCGGCGCCCACCTGGCACTGTCACTGGAGCGCCTTGAGTCGCTGACGGCGCGGCCGGCGCAACGGATCGGTCTGTCCGCCACGCAGCGCCCGCTGAGCGTGGTGGCCGGCTATCTGGGCGGCCGCGCCACGCCGGCCGACGATACGACTCCGGGCGTGCCACGACCGGTGACGGTGGTCGATGCGGGTGTGCGCAAGACCCTTGATATCGATGTCGTGGTCCCGGTCGAGAACATGGCCGCGATTGGCGAGGTGCTGCCGTTGGAGGAGCAGCCCGGCGGTTCTGCCGCTGCGCCCGATGCTCGCTCGAGCATCTGGCCACAGATCCATCCACGCATCCTGGAGCTGATCCGCAGCCATCGGTCGACGATCGTCTTCGTCAACAGCCGGCGCCTCGCCGAGCGCCTGGCGCTGCGCCTCAACGAGCTCGCCGGCGAGGAGCTTGTCCGTGCCCATCACGGATCGCTCGCACGCGAGGAGAGACTCCAGATCGAGGAGCGTTTGAAGGACGGCCGATTGCCCGCCCTGGTGGCAACTTCGAGCCTCGAACTGGGAATCGACATGGGCTCGGTCGACCTCGTCATCCAGGTCGAATCGCCCGGATCGGTCGCCCGTGGGCTCCAGCGGATTGGTCGGGCGGGTCACCAGGTCGGTGAGCCCTCGCAGGGGGTGATATTTCCCAAGTACCGGGGCGATCTCCTCGAATGCGCCGTGGTTACGCGCCGGATGCTCGACGGCGAGATCGAGCCGACTGTGATTCCGCGCAACCCGCTCGATGTGCTCGCCCAGCAGCTGGTCGCCAGCGCGGCAGACCGGAAGTGGCCCGTCGACGACCTTTTCAGGCTTGTGCGCGGAGCCGAGAACTTCGCCGACCTTGGCCGCGACTCGTTCGAGGCGACGCTTGGCATGCTGGCCGGCCACTACCCGGGTGATGAGTTTGCAGAGTTGCGCCCGCGCGTCGTCTGGGATCGCGCGGCAGGGACCGTCGAGTCGCGCCGCGATGCCCGCACGGTCGCGGTGATCAGTGGTGGCACGATCCCGGACCGTGGCTTGTTTGGCGTCTATCTGAACGACCCGGAAGTGGACGAGTCGGCCGGTCCGGGCACGCGCGCTCGCCAGGCTCGCGCCGGTGGCAGGCGTGTCGGCGAGCTCGACGAGGAGATGGTCTACGAGGCGCGCGAAGGGGAGGTCATTCTCCTGGGCGCAAGCGCGTGGCGGATCGAGCAGATAACCCATGACCGCGTCCTCGTGTCGCCCGCACCAGGAGAGCAGGGCAAAGTGCCCTTCTGGAAAGGTGAGGGACCGGGTCGTCCGATCGAGCTGGGACGGGCACTCGGCGAGTTCACGCGGGAGTTCGGCGAGGACGCCGTCAGCGGCAGCGTCCGGCGCCGCGACGCGGCGGAGAAGAAGCTCCAGACCGACCACATGCTGGACGAGCTCGCGGCGCGCAACCTGCTCGACTATCTGGCGGAGGAACAGTCGGTCACGGGCGCGCTACCCACCGACAGGACGATAGTGCTCGAGCGCTTCCGCGATGAGCTTGGCGACTGGCGTATCTGCCTGCTGACGCCATTTGGTGCGCGCATCCACGCGCCTTGGGCGCTGGCAATCGAGGCCCGACTGCACGAGCAGCTGGGACTCGAAGTGCAACCCATCTGGAGTGACGACGGCATCGTTATCCGCCTGCCCATGACCGACGACCTTGGCGGCGAGGGACTTCTTCCCGCCGCGGTTGATGGTGGCGGCGCCGTGGCCGCTGCCGAGGAGGCGGTCCGCGTCGGGTCGGAGGACGTGGAGGAGCTGGTCATTGGCGCACTCGGGTCCTCGGCGTTGTTCTCCAGCCATTTTCGTGAGAATGCGGCGCGCGCGCTGCTCCTTCCGCGACGGCGCGCCGGACAGCGGACGCCGCTGTGGCAGATGCGCCAGCGATCGGCGCAGCTGCTTGGCGTTGCCTCTCGATTCGGCTCCTTTCCGATCATTCTCGAGACGTACCGCGAATGTCTTCAGGACGTCTTCGACCTGCCGGCACTGCGTGGCGTGCTTGCCGCTATCGAGCGCCGCGAGATCCGCATCGTGAGCGTGGAGACGCGTCGCGCCTCGCCCTTCGCCTCGAGCCTCATGTACGACTACATCGCCTCGTACATGTACGAGGGCGACGCGCCGCTGGTCGACCGGCGAGCCCAGGCTTTGGCGCTCGACCGCGATCTGTTGCGCGAGCTGCTGGGTGCCGAAGAGCTGCGCGAGCTGCTCGATGCAGACGCCCTTGCAGAGCTCGAGCTGGAGCTCCAGTCGCTCGCCGGGGAGCGTCAGGCCGGCTCGGCGGACGCGGTCCACGACCTTCTGCGCCGCCTCGGGGATCTGCGCACCGGCGAGGTCGCATCGCGCGTGCGCGGCGGCGACGAGCGGGCGAGAACGGCAGCCGCCCACGAGTGGCTCGAAGCCCTGGCCGCAGATCGACGGGCGGTGCGCATCCGGGTCAATGGCGAGGACCGCTGGATCGCGATGGAGGACGTTGCGCGCTATCGAGATGCGCTCGGAGTGGTCCCACCTATCGGCGTGCCGCAGGCGTTTCTGATGCCTGTCGAAGATGCGCTTTCAGGACTGCTTCAGCGCTGGGCGCGCCACCACGGTCCCTTTCTTGCCGCCGAGCCGGCCGCACGATGGGGCCTGACGGTCGACGGCGTCGAGGCCGAGCTCGAGCGATTGCTGGCAGCCGGTGCGCTGTTGCGCGGCGAGTTCCGTCCGAACGGCGTCGAACGTGAATGGTGTCACCCTGACGTCCTGAGGCTGTTGCGACGAAGGTCTTTGGCCAAGCTTCGCCGCGAGGTCGAACCCGTCGAGCCCCGTGCGCTCGGTCGCTTCCTCCCCAAGTGGCAGGGAGTGGGCGAACGCCGCAGCGGCGTTGACCGCCTTGCGGAGGTGATCGCCCAGCTCGAGGGCACGCCGCTACCAGCGAGCGTGCTCGAGCGCGACGTCCTGCCCGCACGTGTTGCCGCGTACTCACCGCGACTGCTGGACGAGCTTGGTTCCGCGGGAGAGGTCACGTGGGTCGGGCTCGGCTCGCTGGGCAAAGACGACGGACGGATTGCGCTGTTCAGGCCCGACCGACTGCCCCTCCTGCTTCCCGACGCTGCTGCACCGAGCTACGAAACAACCTGGGTGCACGACGTGATCAGAGATCACTTGGCCAGTCGAGGCGCATCGTTCTACAGGGACATCCTTGGCGCTGCAATGGCCGCCGCCGCTGCACGAGGCGAACGCGCGCCGCGCGAACGCGAGCTGCTCGACGCCATCTGGGATCTGGTGTGGGCCATGGAAGTGACCAACGACACGTTCGCGCCGCTGCGCGCGCTGCGCTGGCCGCGCAAAAAATCTCCTGCCGGTCCGCGCCTTAGGTCGGCGAGTCGGATGGGTCCGCCTGAGGCGGCCGGCCGCTGGTCCCTGGTCAGCGATGCGGTGGCCACGGCCGTTGCGTTACGCGGCGGGAAGGCGCCCACGGAAACCGAGCGACGTCATGCGCAGGCACTGCGGCTGCTGGATGGCTACGGCGTCGTGACCCGCGACACCGTTGCCGGCGAGTCGCTGCCGGGTGGCTTCAGTGCGGTCTATCCAGTCCTGCGTGAGATGGAGGAGCGCGGGCGCGTTCGGCGCGGCTACTTCATCGAAGGATCCGGCGGTGCCCAGTTCTGCATCCCTGCCGCACTCGATCGGCTGCGCGCCGAACGCGCCGATCCAGGCGGCGATGCCCTACCGTCAGAGGCCGTAATTCTGGCCAGCGCCGATCCAGCCAATCCCTACGGCGCGGCACTTGCCTGGCCGCGCTGGTCTGACGACGACCGCAGGCCACTGACGCGCAGTGCAGGCGCCTACGTGGTGCTCGTCGATGGCGAGCCAGTCGTCTACCTGGGCTCCAGCGGCAAATCACTGGAGACGCTGCCCGCGTTCGCCGAACGCGAGAAAGCTGCCGTCGCACTCAACGCGTTACGCCTGCTGCTGGCCGATGGCCGAGTCCGCAGCCTCCAGATCGAGCGCGTCGACGGCGCCTCCGTCAACGACACGCCGCACGCAGCCGCGCTCGCCGAAGCCGGCTTTCAGCGCTCATATCGGGGCATGACCTTGCGTGCCTGAAGGCGACACGCTCGCGCGCATCGCGGCCGTTCTGCGGCCGTTGCTCGTGGACCACACCATCCGGGCGGCTCGGGGCCGCCCGGGCGGCGCACAGCTGGACCGGGTAGTCGGTAGCAGGGTCACGAAGGTGGACACCAAGGGCAAGCATCTATTGATCGACTTCGACAACGGGCTGACGTTGCACACCCACCTGGGCCTCCACGGTTCGTGGCTGCGCTATCCCCGCGACCGCTACCGTTCGCGGCCGCGATCGCGCGAGGTGGCCGTGCTCGAGATGGACGACTGGATCGCGGCGTGCATCGACGCTCCAACGGTCGAACTCATGGCCACGCGTGCTGTCGCGATTCATCCACAGCTGCGCAACCTTGGCAGCGACACGGCCAAGCAGTCGTTCGACGTCGACGAGGCACTGGCGGCACTCCGATCGCCCACGCGAGCCCAGGCTCAAATCGGCGACGCGCTCCTCGACCAGGGTGCCGTGGCCGGCCTGGGCAACGTCTACCGCAGCGAGCTGCCGTTTCTCGAACGCGTCAGCCCGTTCACGCCGGTCTCAGCGTTGAGCGATGGGAAACTGCGTGCCATCCTCGAGCGCGCCGAAAAACTGGTGAAGCTGAACAGCGACGGCGGTGCCCGGGTGACCACCACCGCCGGCATCCCGTCCGATACCTATGTCTACGACCGTACCGGCCGCCCGTGCTTCCGGTGCCGAACCCCGATCAAGAGCGCAGTCACGCGACGCACCCCTGATTCACCGCCGCGACGGGTCTACTGGTGTCCCACCTGTCAGCCCGAACGCTAGATGGCCGTGGTTCGGGCGAACCACTCTCTCGAGAGGCGCGGCGGCCAGTCGCGCAGGAACAGCCACGGGACGATGCCCCACGCGAGGATCAGGTAATCGACGCGTATTGGCCGCGGGTAGTTGAGCACGATATCGAGCTGGCGCAGTGTTTCCGGCCACGTTGCCAGCGTCAAGACGGCAAGCACCGCGAGGACAGCGAGGCCGATGCGCCATGACGCGCGCGGCATGAAGAGCAGCAGCGGCGCTGGCACGAACTTGAGAGCCGTGCCGATTGCCCAGCCAACGCCTCCCCAGCGCGCGCTCACCAGCCAGGCAAGCCAGGGCGTCAAACAGATGAAGATGTTGATGTTGCCGGTGTCGAGGTTGGCGGCCAGCGATGGCGCCAGCAAAACGAATATCAGAGCGGTGGCGAGCGGCCGTCGGTCATACGCCCATGCGACCGTAACTGCAAATAAGACCACGTTGGCCAGGCGCCACACGATCCACGCCAGATTCCATGGAAGCAGTGCCCAGGGCAGGAACAGGTACAACGACCAGGGCGCGTAGGCATAGGGCAGGGCACCCTCGCTCGGTGCGATGTAGTTGCCCGGAATCACGTGGTAGATGTCCTGGCCGCTGAGCCAGTTCTGGACGCCCGTCCAGTAGGCGTACGCATCGGAACCGGCGAGCGGCCCGCGGGCGATCAGTAGTGCGGCCACGGTCCCGGCGGTCAAGCCGATCAGGATTATTCCGGCCGCGCGGCGAGGGTCGCGCAGGCGCGCCGCCCACTCGTGCACAGCTCCTGGATCGCGTCGCGCCGTGTCACTCACGACACGTCACGGTAGCGGGTCAGCGTGGCGCATGAGTCAGCGAAGGGCAAAGGCCGGGGTGAAAAGTCGGGCGGGGCTGCGTTCGTCCTCCTCGACCAAACGTGTTGGGCGCCCCCGCCCGCGCAATCGTATGCGATACCTGCAAGTGCGCGGGCGGGAAATTCACAAACCGCACACCGATCTTTATGTCTGCTCACAACACCGACCGTGGTGATCGGATTTCGTGGCTATACTCGGTCCGATGGCGGACGGCTACGTCATCGTCATCGGCGGCGCGGAAGACAAGGTGAGGGAGAGGGTCATCTTGTCGCGGTTCGTCAAGCTTGCCGGTGGCAATGACGCGCGTATTGCGGTGATCTCCACCGCTTCCTCGCTTGGGCCTCTGGCCGGCGAGATGTATAGGCGTGTGTTCACGGAGCTGGGCGCAGCCGAGGTGCACCCGATTCACACGGTCACGCGGGCCCAGTGCTCGGACCCGATCGCTGTGAGGGCGGTGAAGGAAGCCACGGGAGTCTTCCTGACCGGCGGCAATCAGCTGCGCCTGTCATCGACCATCGGCGGCACGCCGCTGGCACTGGCCATCGCGCGGCGCCACCGCGAAGGCGCCGTAGTAGCCGGCACGAGCGCCGGCGCCTCCGCGATGAGCACGCACATGGTCGCATTCGGTGCAAGTGGCGCTACGCCCAAGCAGCGCATGGTCCAGATGGCGGCGGGACTCGGGATCCTGCCGGGCGTGATCGTCGATCAGCACTTTGAGCAGCGCAACCGCCTGGGGCGCCTGCTGGCAATCATCGCCCAGAACCCATCGCTGCTCGGCATAGGTGTCGACGAGGACACGGCCGGTGTGGTGGGTCCCGACCGCGTGCTCGAGGTCATCGGCCGGCGAAGCGTGACGATCATCGATGGTTCTCATTCCGACACCGACGCGTGGGAGGTCAAGGCGCACCGTCCGCTGATGATCAGCAACGTGACGCTGCACTCGCTGCCCGCGGGTTATCGGTTCGATCTCGATCGTCGAGAGCGCCTCGCGGCGCCTATGCTTCGCGCGCTGGACGTCGACACGCTCGCTTCGAGCTAGGAGGAATGGCCACGGCCGAACAGCCGCAGCCAACGCTTCGCATCCTCGATACGCGCATCCTGCGGGGGCCGAACATCTGGTCGCGCAACCCCGCCATCGTGATGCTCGTGGATCTCGGCGTGCTCGAGGACTTTCCGAGCAACACGATCCCTGGCTTCACCGAAGCGTTGATCGAGCTCATCCCCACGCTCGAGGACCATGCCTGCTCGCTTGGTCGGCGCGGCGGCTTCGTATCGCGGCTCAGGGAGGGGACGTGGCTCGGCCACGTGACCGAGCACGTGGCGCTCGAGCTGCAGAGCCTCGCCGGAACCGAATCACACGTCGGCAAGACGCGCGGCGTGTCCGGAGAGCGCGGGCGCTACAACGTCGTCTACGAGTACCGCGACCAGGACGTTGGCCGCGAGGCCGGGCGTCTTGCCGTGGCACTGGTCAACCACCTCGTCTCACCCGACGAAGCACCACTCGACTTCGCGGAAGAGCTCGAGAACCTGATCAAGGTCGCGGAGCGGCGCGCCTTCGGGCCGTCGACCGGAGCGATCATCGACGAGGCGGTCTCGCGCGACATCCCATGGATCCGACTCGACCGCTCGAGCCTCGTTCAGCTGGGCCAGGGCATCCACCAGCAACGCATTCGGGCGACGATGACCTCGCGGACGAGCGCCATTGCCGTCGACATCGCCAGTGACAAGAGCGTGACCAACTCGCTGCTGTCCTCCGCTGGACTGCCCGTGCCAAAGTCCCGCGTCGTGCGTACCGATCAGGGCGCGGTCGAGGCAGCGAATGAGATCGGCTACCCGTGCGTGGTCAAGCCGCTCGACGGCAACCACGGTCGCGGCGTCGCGCTCGACCTGCGCTCGGCGGACGACGTGCGCCGCGCGTTCAAGGCTGCCTACGACGAGAGTCGCAACGGCGACGTCGTCGTGGAGACGTTCGTTACCGGCAATGACTACCGCTTCCTGATCATCGGCGGCAGGCTCGCGGCGGTGGCCCAGCGCGTGCCGGCCAGCGTCGTCGGCGATGGCAAGCACACTGTCGGCGAGCTGGTCGAGATCGAGAATGCCGATCCCCGCCGCGGCATCGGGCACGAAAAGGTGCTGACGCGCATACGCGTCACCGACGGGGCCCAGGAGCTGGTGCGCAAGCAGGGCTACGACTTGGACGCCAAACCACCCAAGGGCACGCGCGTCCTGCTCGCCTCAACGGGCAACATGTCGACCGGTGGCACCTCGATCGACCGGACCTTCGAGGCTCACCCGGACAACGTCGAGATCGCCGAGACCGCCGCCCAGGTCGTGGGGCTGGACGTCGCGGGCATCGACTTCATCGCGCCGGACATCACCGTCCCGGTGCGCGAACAGGGCGGCGCGATCGTCGAGGTCAATGCCGCGCCGGGCTTCCGGATGCACACGAATCCCACCGAGGGCGAGCCGCAGTACGTCGCCAAGCCGGTCATCGACCTGCTCTTCGCACCCGGCTCGAACGCGCGCATCCCGATCATCGGCGTAACCGGCACCAACGGCAAGACGACAACGGTGCGCATGATCGGCCACATCCTCAAGCTCATGGGCAGGCGCGTCGGCATGACCACGACTGACGGCATCGTCATCGACGGGCGGCTGATCAAGAAGGGCGACATGTCAGGGCCAAAGTCGGCGCAGATGGTGCTCCAGAACCCGTCTGTCGACACCGCCGTCTTTGAAGTCGCGCGCGGCGGCATCCTGCGCGAAGGCCTTGGCTATGACCGCAACGATGTTGCGGTAGTCACCAATGTCACCGGCGACCACCTGGGCCTCAAGGGCGTGGAGACGATCAGCCAGCTGGCGCACGTCAAATCGGTACTGGTCGACGCGGTGCCGCGCTCTGGCACGGCCGTGCTCAACGCCGACGATCCCCTTGTTGCGCGGATGGCGCGACAGAGCCGCGGCCGCATCGTGTACTTCTCGATGGCGCAGGCACCCAACGAGGAGGGCTACGACCGCGTTGACGGGCACTGCGGCCGCGGCGGAGCGGCCATGGTCGTGCGCAAGGCCGACGACGGAGAGTTGATCGTGCTGCGCCACGCGGACAGGACGATGCCGCTTCTGTACACGCACCTCATCCCGGCGACCTTCGGCGGCCGCGCGCGCATGAACGTCGCAAACGCCCTGGCCGCGGCCGCGGCCGCCTGGGCAGCCGGCGCCCACATGCACGACATCCGCCAGGGCCTCCGCACGTTCAGCACGTCGTTCTTCCAGGCGCCCGGCCGCCTGAACGAGGTGCCGATCAACGGCTATCGGGTGATCCTCGACTACTGCCACAACGTCGACGGCATGCGCCGCCTGACCGAATTCGTCGATCTGATGATGGCGCCCCAGAACGGCAACGGTCGCCCGGGCCGGGCAATCGGTGTCATCGGCATCCCGGGCGACCGGCGTGACGAAGACCATCGCGAATACGGCCGTCTCGCCGCGCACGCGTTCGATGAGCTGATCGTGCGCGAAGACCGCAACCTGCGCGGGCGCAAGCCGGGCGAGTCGGCCGAGCTGGTCAAAGCCGGCATCGAAAAGGGCATGAGCGAAGCCGGAGCCCAGTGCACCACCGTCAAGATCGTGCTCAACGAGCAGGACGCTGCGTCGACGGGCATCAAGGACGCGCAGACCGGGGACCTGGTGATGCTGTGCAGTGACGACATCACGGCCGTATACCGCCGGATCATGGCCGACGCTCAGGCGAGCGGCGCCCCGGCGATCGCCGACCCGGGTGAGCTGGAGGTCGAGGAGGGCTAGCGCAGGAGCGGCCACCACCGCGTGGCGGTCCGTCGCGATAGGCACCGCCCGGTCCCGGTGTCGGAGTTGGTGCCCCGATCGTACTGGTGGTACCACCCTTCTCGGCCCAGCACACACCCGGACCGATCGTCATCGGGGTAGTGCGCCAGTCCGGGGTCGTCGTTCGTCCTATCGACCCCCTCCAAAGCGATTCATAGACTCGCCTCCCCGATGTCTTCCGTACGGCCTGGCGATCTCGAAACATCTGGCAATCGGCGTCGTCCGACGCTGCTGTTGCTCGTGCTCGCAATCCTCCTTGTCCTCGTTGGAGTGACCGCCAGCGCTCTCGCCGCGGTCACCGGAGATCGGCTGACCACGGCCACGGCCAATGCGACCCTGTCACGCGACGCTTCGTTGGTGGGCCTGTTCGTCAACGGCAACCTGGGCACGGACGACCTGACGTCCGTGCCGTCATCAGCGACCCGCCAGGCCGAGCTGAACTCGAAGCTGGCCGGGCTGCGGCTCGACAGCAACATCCTCCGCATCGAGGTCAGGAAGCCTGATGGAAGCGTGGCGTTTGCCAGCGACGAGGCGGTCGTCGGCCAGCGCCCCACCCCGTCGGAGGCAATGAGCCAGGCCTTGAGCGGCGTGCCCGTCGCCTCTCTCGTGTCTGCGGGCCAGGTCACTGACTTTGTTTCACCGCCGGCGCCTGTCGCGACGGTCCTCGAAGAGTTCCTACCCGTCATGCAGCAGGACGGGCGAACTCTGGGTGTGGTGGCGATGTGGCGCGACGCGGGGCCAATCCTCGCCGAGGTCGCCCAAACCCAGCAGGAAATCGTCATCGTGGTTGCAGGCGCGGCCCTCGTGCTGGCCGTGTTGCTGTTCCTGATCTTTCGCGCGGCACAGGCACAGATTTCGCGACAGGAGCGCGACCTCGTGGAGGCGACTCGTCGGGATCCGCTGACTGACCTGTACAACCACGGCGCGATCGTGAGCCTGCTCGCTCGGATCCTGGAGGATGCGCGGCCGGGAGGAAGGCAGGCACGAAGTGTGTCAGTGGCCCTGATCGACGTCGACAATTTCCGGCTCTTCAACGAAGCACATGGACACGCCGCGGGCGATGATGTGCTGCTGCGAGTCGCGGACCTTGCGGTCGAGATGCGACACGAGGGTCAGCTTGTAGCTCGTTATGGACCGGACGAATTCTGTCTCGTGGCGCCCGGTACGGCGGCCCACGACCTGGAGGCACAGGTCCGCGCCCTGCGCCAGCACTTGACCGAGCTCACCGTTCAATATGGCGACTCGGAACGGCTGCCTGTGACCCTCAGCTGCGGGATCGCCGCCTTCCCGGAGCACGCGGACGGAGTGACGGATCTCCTGTCGATGGCGGCCGTCGCGCTCCAAGAGGCCAAGGCCAGCGGCGGCGATGGGATTCGAACTGTCCAAACGGGCGATGTCAAACCCGAAATCGGCGGATTCGACGTCCTGCAGGGCCTGGTCATCGCAGTCGACACGAAGGACCATTACACGAAGCGTCACTCCGACGACGTTGCGCGCTACGCAGTCTTCCTGGGTCGCCTGCTTGGCCTCGACGATGCGACTCTGGAGGTCCTGCGAGTCTCGGGGTTGCTGCACGACGTCGGGAAGATCGGCATACCCGACCTTCTGCTTCGCAAACCTGGGAAGCTCACCGCGGCCGAATACGACGTGTTCAAGCAGCACGTGGTGTTGGGAGACGCGATGGTTCGCAACCTCCCCCAGGCCGACTTTGTTCGCGACGGCATTCGCCACCACCACGAGCGTTGGGACGGACGCGGCTACGTCGACGGTCTGCAGGGCGAGGAGATCCCTCGCATCGGCAGGATCATGGCCGTAGCCGACGCGTTTTCGGCGATGACGACGACGCGACCGTACCGCAAGGCTCTGCCGCTGGAAGAAGCACTCAAGCGCCTGACCGATGCCGCCGGTACGCAGCTCGAGGAGCGTCTGGTGTTGACGTTCGTGACCGGCATCGAGACGGCGGCCGACGCCCCGATGCCTGGCGCACAGGTCCCGAGCCTGTGGACGCCCCGCCAGCTGGTGGCTTGAGAAAGATGTCGTTCCGGGCGCGCCACCTGGTCGCGGCAGTGATCATTGCGGCCGTCGCGTCCATAGGCGCTTCCTCGCCGTCGCGCGCAGGGCTGGTCGCGGTGGGCGTGGCCGATTCCTTGTCGATGCACCACGATCGAGTTGCCAGCGTGGCTGCGCCGGGAGTGCTCGCCAACGACTTGAACCTGGTCGGCGGCAGTACCGCAATCCTCGTTTCATCGACTTCGCACGGATCGCTCGCGCTACATTCGGATGGCGGATACGTCTATGTCCCGGCGGCCGCCTACGTGGGCGTCGATACCTTCCGCTACAGGCCGAGCGGCCTGCTGAGCACCGCGGCGACTGTCACGATCACGATCACGAATTCGCCTCCGGTGGCCTCAGCAGACGCGTACTCGGTCCGAAACGACGCGACGCTGTCGGTGCCGCCACCAGGCGTTCTCGCGGACGATACGGATGCCGACTCGGACTCGCTGACTGCCCAGCTTGTGGGCGGCGTCAGCCACGGCGCCCTGACCTTCACCGCGAGCGGCGGACTGTCGTACACGCCGGCAGGTGGCTACGTCGGAAGCGATGTCTTTACGTA
>DATBFJ010000015.1:0-4030 GCA_036558545.1 Candidatus Limnocylindrales bacterium | reverse complement strand
GAGGTCCCATGGATTGGAAGTTGGCCCGTAGGCACTGAACTCGGTCGACGAGCCCATCGCGAACTCGTCCATGTTCGTCTTGCCCGGCAGCACGGCGCCGGCAGCGCGCAGCCGCTCAGAGATGTGCGCGTCATACGGGCTCACGTAACCGTCGAGGATCGCGCTGCCGGCGGTCGCCTTGTCGCCACGCGTCAGGACCAGATCCTTGAGCGCGACGGGAATGCCGAGCAACGCGGCGCTCTCGCCTGTTGCAATCCTCTCGTCAGCGGCCCGGGCCTGAGACATGGCCAGCTCGCGATCCCACCAGACCCATGCGTGCAATGCGTGGTCGGTGGCGTCGATGCGGTCGAGATGCGCGGTAGCCAGTTCGACCGCGCTGAAATCGCGTGTGCGCAGTCCAGCTGCCATTTGACGTGCGCTGAGTCGGGTCAGGTCGGAGCTCAAATCTCAGTTCCCGTGCTCACCCAGGATCGGCGGCACAACGAAGTAGTCACCGGATCGCTGGGGCGCCAGCTTCAGCACCTCGTCGTGGTCGAGGCTCGTCTTCGCAACGTCGTCGCGCAGGATGTTCTCGAGCTCGATCGTCTGTGCCGTGGGTGGAATGTGCTCCGTGTCGAGCTCGGTCAGCGCCGCGTACTGGTCGACGATGTGGTTCAGCTGTCCCTCGAGTCGTGACAGCTCATCCTCAGTCAGCCCAAGGCGCGCGAGATGCGCGACGTGCTCGACGTCGCTGCGTGAAAGCGTGGCCACCGCGAAAGTCTAGCGGCGCACCCGGCTCCCAGCCTCTGTTAGACCGGTCTTCGGTCGATATCGCGCCACACGCCGATTCGGACGCCAAATCGTCCGTCTGGACCGTGCGGAGGGCCAAAACTCGGCCGAATTCCGCGTGGTGCGCGGAAACCCACCAGAAATCGCAATCCCGACCACGAAATCCGTTCCGAATCCGCGCCACACGCGGATTCGCGACGAAAGCTAGGTTTCCGGCGGTGCGAAGACGACGATCAGCTCGAGCCGCTCGGTGATGTCGTGAAACCTGTGCGGGACACCGGCCGCCACGTAGATGGTGTCGCCGGTCATGACCTCGCGCGCCTCATCGCCAGCCGTGAAGCGCGCGCGGCCGGCCAGAACCACGTATACCTCGTCCTCGCGATGCGGTAATTGACCGTCGGTGGCGCCCACATCCAGGACGTAGAGGCCCGCAGACATCGACTCTGACCGCAGGAACTCAAGATACGGTCGGTCGGCGGCCAGCTGCCGCACGAGGAGATCCGCCCGACCGAACGCTTCCACCGATCAGACCTCCTCGCCCGCCAGCAGCCGCGTAAATGCTTCCTCGTCGAGTACAGGCACGCCCAGCTCTGCGGCCTTGGCCAGCTTCGATCCGGCGTTTTCACCTGCGACGAGGTAGTCGGTCTTCTTCGACACCGATCCGCCCGGCTTGCCACCCGCGGCGCGAATCGCCTCCTCGGCGCCCTGTCGGTCATATCCGCCCAGCGTGCCGGTGACGACGACGGTCTTGCCCGCGAGCGGTCCGTCGGGCGCATCCAGGACGACGGCAGCAGGCCGCTCAGGCTCGACTCCGGCGTCGACGAGGTCGTCCAGCACGCCGGCCGTGGCAGGGTTGGCGAACCACGCGGCAATTGACGCGCCGGTGTTTGGACCTACTCCCGGGATCTCCTGGAAACTCTCCTGCGGCAGTTCACGCAGCTCACGAGCGACTCGCGCCAGCCAGCCGTCAGTGCCGCCCATCGGCTCGCCTTCGGCAGGCGGCCAGCGGCGCGCGATCCAGACCGACATGTCGATCGCCGTCTGGCCGCCGACCTGGGGAATGCCGAGGCCGTTGATGATCCGGTACAGCGGCTTGACCCGGGCGGCCCGGATTGACGCGTACAGGTTTTCCGCGCTCTTGCGCGCGAAGCGGTCGAGCGACTCGAGATCCTCGACGGAGAGCCGGAAGAAATCGCCGCGCGTCTTCACGAGGCCGCGCTCGAGCAGTTGCTGCAGGACCTTCCAGCCGGCTCCTTCGATGTCCATGGCGCCACGGCCGACGAACATCTCGAACTCCTGGCCCACCCTTGCGGGGCACAGCGGATTTGGGCAGTAGTGACGGACCGCGCCCTCGTCACGGACGATGGCCGTGCCGCAGACCGGGCACTTCGCCGGCATGTCAAAGACGCATTCAGAGCCGGTTCGTTTCTCGACGATCGGCCGGACAACCTCAGGGATCACGTCGCCCGCTTTGTGCAGCACGATGTGGTCGCCGATACGGATGTCCTTGCGGCGCACCTCGTCGAGGTTGTGCAGCGTCGCGCGGGCGACGGTCGAGCCTGCGACGACGACCGGCGTCATGTGCGCCACCGGCGTCAGCGTACCGGTGCGGCCGACGTAGGCGACGATGTCTTGCACGACGGTCTCGACCTGTTCTGGCGGGTACTTGAAAGCGACCGCCCAGCGCGGCGCATGCGAGACCATGCCCAGCTGCCGTTGAAGTTCGAGCGAATCGACCTTGACGACGACTCCGTCAGTGCCATACGCCAGTTCGTGGCGCGGTTCCTGCCATCGCTCGATGAACGCGATCACACCGTCGACATCCAGTCCCGATTCGCGGTGGGGCTCTGTAGGCAGCCCGAGCGCCTGCATCCGATCGAGCGCGCCGTGCTGGGAATCGACCGCACGCTGCTCGAGCAGGACGTAAAACCAGGCGGCAAGCTTGCGGCTGGCCGTCACGGCCGGATCAATCTGGCGCAGCGAGCCCGCGCCGCTGTTTCGCGGGTTGGCGTAAAGCGGCAGCCCGGCCTCCTCGCGCTCGGCGTTGATGCGCGCGAACTCTGCCTTGGGCATATAGACCTCGCCGCGTGCCTCGAGAGTGACCGGCTCGCCCAGGCGATCTGGAATCGACTCGATCGTACGCAGGTTCGGCGTCACGTCCTCCCCGGTCGTGCCATCGCCTCGCGTGGCGCCAAGAACGAACCGGCCGCGTTCGTAACGTACCGCGACGGCCAAGCCGTCGATCTTGAGTTCCGCGATGTAGCGCAGCTCGCGCGCGGCATCTTCCTCGTCGAAATCCAGCAGTCGACGGACGCGCGCGTCGAAGCCACGCAGCTCGTCATACGAGAAGACGTTGTTTAGCGACAGCATCGGTGCCGAGTGGCGCACCTCCGCCAGCTGTCCGCTGGGCGCCCCGCCAACGCGCTGAGTCGGCGAATCGGGCGTCACCAGCTCGGGATGCAGATCCTCGAGCTTTACGAGCTCGCGATAGAGCGCGTCGTATTCGGCGTCGGAAATCTCCGGGGCGTCCAGCTCGTGATACAGCTTCAACGCGCGATTGATCTGCTCGCGAAGGTCGGCTGCGCGAGCCTCGAAATCCTGGGCCGTCACACGGGCAGAATAAAGAACGTCACCTCGCATGGTCGGGGACGAGGAGGGCCAAATCACCCCGCGCGGATGAGGGGAGTCCAGCTGGGCATATCCAAACTCTGCGCTGGCAACCGTGTATCCGTCACTTCGGAGGCCTCTGTGTCGCGCGCGCGAATTCGACTGTTTCTTGCTGTCGCCCTTGTCTCACTGAACCTCTTTGTCCTCGCCGGGCCGCTGCATGCGGCCGGGGACACGGTCTCGGGCAACCTGTTAATGCTCCAGAAGATCGCCTTGTCACCCGACGCGGTGGCCGTGATCACGCTGACCGACCGTTCGAAGGACGGCGCGGGAACGATCATCGGCCAGCAGCGCATCGACGGCGCGACCGGCAATGACGCGTTCTCAGTCCAGTTCGACCCGACGGTCATCAATCAGAAGCACGCCTATTCGATCTACGCGTCTGTGGTCGACGGTGACAAGCAGTACCAGAACCTCGCTCCCGTTCCGGTGATCACCGGAGGTCCGGTCGATGGCCTGACCGTTCAGCTTGATACCCCCGATTACCAGACACCCGCCCAGATCACGGGCACGATCGCACTGCCGAACGGAGTCACTGCGTCGGCCACGGCAGTCGCCTATGCGGCGATCCTTGACGCAACGACCGGGCGTTTGG
>DATBFJ010000014.1:0-30462 GCA_036558545.1 Candidatus Limnocylindrales bacterium | reverse complement strand
CCACGGCTCGCTGCCGCTCGCCACGATGCGCCGCGTAATCCCCGGCTGGGTCCGCCCAAAGGCCTGACCCTCAGGCCAATCTCGGCCAAAGTCGCGCCCCACGCGGATCCGCGCACCAGTCGCGCCACTGTGCCGCCTCTTTCCGCGCCCGGCGCGGATCCGGCCTGGTTACAGATACATCCAGCCCGTTGGTGGATGACGACCGTTCTCGAGCGAACGCAGGACACGCGCTGTTCGCAGCTGTGGGAGATCGACAAGAAGGGGCGCCAACTCGTCCATGATGCGACGGTTATGCCTCGTGTCGGCGACGATCAAGAGAAAGTGGTCGAGTGGATCATCTGCGCGTTTTGGAGGCAGAGCACTTCGGTTCGGCAGTGAAGCGGCGCGCCGATTCGCCTGACCAGGGCCATCAAGCGTGGCGCCTGGCTCACATCTCGTATTCGAGCTCCATTCGGGTAGAGACGACCGACGAAGTCGAGACCCACAACGGATGCGATGACACACAGGTCAGAGATCGAAGCAGACGTCAAACACTGGTGCTCGATCTTCCAGATCTTGTCGCCCGACAGACCGGCTCGGCGCCCGACCTCTTCCTGACTGAGTCCACTGGTGAGACGAGCTGTTCGTAAGTCAGTTGCAACCTCGGCCAGGATGCGCCTGGCCCGCGCGTTGCCTCGAGAACGAAGGCGTTCCTGGGTGACCACTGCCCCAATCTTGGGCGCGGGAACTCAACTTGGGCTTATACGGGAACGGTCGCCGCTAACCTAGTGCCCGTGCCAGACGTGCAGGCGCTTCTCGACCAGCTGAACACGATCGGGCCATGGATCATCGTCATTCAGCTGTTGCTGATCGTGATCTTCACGCTGATCGCGCTGCGTTTCGCGCACGGCATCGTCAGGACCTCGCTCAACAGGCTGTTTGAACGAGAGGCTGCCGAGGGCACGGCCCAACAGGTCAACGCCCTCGAGTACAAGCGCAGGCGCCAGACCCTGGAGGACCTGACCTATCAGGTCCTCCGCGTGATCATCCTGGTGATTGCCTTCCTGATGTCGCTGGCTGTGCTCCACTTTGATATCGGCCCGGCAATCGCGGGCCTGGGGATCGTCGGTCTGACCATCAGCCTGGGCGCGCAGAGCCTCGTGCGCGACTACCTCGCGGGTGCGTTCGTGCTGATCGAGAACCAGTACTCGAAGGGCGATGTGGTTCAGATCGCCGGCGCCATGGGTACCGTCGAGGACATCAGCCTGCGCAGGACGGTGCTGCGCGACGTCGACGGCACGATTCACTTCGTCCCCCACGGCCTAATCGAGACGACGGACAACCTGAGCCGCAACTGGGCGGCGATCACGCTCGATCTGCCGTTCGACTACGGCGTCGATCTGAGCAAGGTCAAGGAAGCGGTCGCGGCGGCATCGGAACGCATGAGCGCAGACCCGGAATGGCACGACGCGATCCTCGAGATACCGACGGTCAGCCGCGTCGAGCGGCTCGCCGAGCAGGGTGCGTACGTGCGCGTGACCGGCAGGGTCGGCGCGCTGTACCGCACCACCGCGCCGGGCGTCCTGCGCGGCCTGATCCTGGAGGAGGGCGCCAAGCGCGGGCTCACAATCGGCTGGCTTCCGCTTACACCGCGGCCGAGTACGACACCAAATCCCAAAGCATGAGACACCAGCACATGAGACACCAGCAGAGGAGTGGGGAGTGAGCGACACGACGCTGCCCGGCTCGATGAGCCAGCCCGAGATCGAGAACCTGATGGCCGAGCGACGGACGTTTGCGCCGGCCGCCGAGTTTTCGGCACAGGCCAACGCGACGCAGGTGCTCTACGACGAAGCCAACGCGGACTACGTGGCGTTCTGGGAGCGGCTGGCCAGGGAACGCCTCACCTGGGACACGCCGTTCGACAAGACGCTCGAATGGGAGGCTCCATTCGCCAAATGGTTTCTCAACGGCAAGCTCAACCTGACCTACAACTGCGTCGATCGTCACGTCGAGAACGGACTGGGCGACAAGGTCGCGTACCACTGGATCGGTGAGCCGGGTGACAAGCTGACGCTGACCTACGCCGATCTGCAGCGCGAGGTCTCGAAGGCTGCCAACGCGCTGCTCGAGCTCGGCGTAAAGACCGGCGACCGCGTCGCGATCTACATGCCGATGATCCCGGAGCTGCCCATCGCAATGCTCGCCTGCGCACGAATCGGTGCTCCGCACACGGTGGTCTTCGGCGGCTTCTCTGCGGAGGCGCTGGCCGGCCGCATCGAGGACGCCCAGGCCAAGCTGCTGATCACCGCCGACGGTGGCTGGCGGCGTGGCAAGGCGGCCAATCTCAAGCAGGCGGCCGATGACGCGATGGCGATGAGCCCGACGATCGAGCACGCGCTCGTCGTCAAGCGCATTGGCGATGCCGGTGATCAGCCGGTCGAGATGAAGGACGGCCGCGACGTCTGGTGGCACGACATCGTCGCGCGTCAGTCGGACAGCTGTCCACCGGTGCCCGTCGACTCGGAGCACATGCTCTATCTGCTCTACACCTCTGGCACAACGGCCAAGCCGAAGGGCATCATCCACACCACGGCCGGGTATCTGTTGGGCGCCAGCTTCACCCACTGGGCCGTGTTCGACGTCAAGCCAGACGACGTCTACTGGTGCGCCGCGGACATCGGCTGGGTCACCGGCCACTCGTACATCGTGTACGGCCCGTTGGCCAACGCGACGACGAGCGTCCTGTACGAAGGCGCCCCGGACACACCAGCATGGGACCGTTGGTGGTCGATCGTCGAGGAGTACAAGGTCAACATCCTGTACTGCGCGCCAACGGCAATTCGCGCGTTCATGAAGCAGGGCGAGCAGTGGCCGCAGAAGCACGACATGTCGTCGCTGCGGCTTCTTGGCAGCGTTGGCGAACCGATCAACCCGGAGGCGTGGCTCTGGTATCAGCGCAATATCGGCGCCGGCAAGACGCCCGTAGTCGACACCTGGTGGCAGACCGAAACCGGCATGATCATGATCACGCCGCTACCGGGCATCACCACGACAAAGCCCGGCAGCGCCACGTTTCCGTTCCCCGGCGTCGGCGCGGACGTGCTCGACGCGAACGGTAACTCCGTGCCGTTGGGTGGCGGTGGATATCTGGTGCTGACTCAGCCATGGCCGTCGATGCTGCGCGGTATCTACGGCGATCCGGAGCGCTACAAGGCGACCTACTGGAGCCGCTTCCCGGGCAAGTACTTCGCGGGTGATGGCGCAAAGCGCGACGAGGAAGGCTACTTCTGGCTGCTCGGCCGTGTCGACGACGTAATGAACGTGTCGGGCCATCGCATCTCGACGATCGAGGTGGAATCGGCCCTGGTCGACCATCCGGCCGTCGCGGAGGCCGCGGTAGTGGGTCGGGCGGATCCGATCACCGGTCAGGCGATCTTCGCTTTCGTGATCCTGCGCCTGGGCCACGAACCAACAGAGGAGCTCGCGGCGGAGGTTCGCGAGCACGTGGGCAAGGTGATCAGCCCGATTGCCAAGCCCAAATACCTCCTGTTCACGCCCGACCTGCCCAAGACGCGCTCGGGCAAGATCATGCGTCGACTGCTGCGCGATATTGGTGAGGGCAGGCCATTGGGCGACACCACGACCCTGGCCGACGCGGGCGTCGTGGAGACAATCCGCGAACGGAGCGGCGCCGCCACGGAAGAGGAGTAGCCAGTGCCCTCGTTCAAGACGTCCGACGGCCGGACGCTTGCCTACAACGTGATCGGCAGCGGCCCAACGCTCGTTTGTCACCCCGGTGGGCCAGGCTTCGCCGGCGCGGAGCTCGGCGATCTCGGGGGATTGAGCGCGACGCGCCGGCTGGTGTTGCTCGATCCGCGCGGCACAGGCGGCTCAGATCCCGGACCCGATTATTCGTTGGATGGCTATGCCGCGGACCTCGACGCGCTGCGCGCGGAGCTCGGCGTCGACAAGATGGACCTGCTCGGCTTCTCCTACGGCTCGGTCGTGGCGGTCTCCTATGCGACGCGCTACGTTGACGGTCTGAACAGGCTCGTGCTTGCCGGCGGCCTTGCCGCGTTCACGCCGGAAGGCCAGGAGTTCGCCAACCAGGTAATCGCGTCGAAGTCGAGTGAGCCGTGGCATGCCGATGCCGTCGCTGCCCTCGCCGAAGAGGAGAGTGGCGGGGACATCGATCTTGCCGCGCTATGGGTTCGCGAGGCGCCGCTCTATTTCGCTCAGTGGGATGAGAAGTACAGAGCCGCCGTTGTCGCGGGCGCCGTGGGCGCGAACGCCGCGCCTTTGATCGAGTCGAACAAGATCGGTTTTGACCTGCGCGGCGAGCTCAACCTGGTAAGCGCGCCGACGCTCATCGTGTGCGGCCGCGAGGACTTCGTGTGCGGCCCGCCGGCGGCACAGGATCTGGCCAACGGCATCAGTGGCGCGCAGATCGTCATGCTCGAGCAGACCGGTCACATGATGTACATCGAACAGCCAGAGGCATTCCGCGGAGCTGTCGAGAAGTTCCTGGGCGCCGCGTAACGGGAGCCGAATCGAAAGCCGCCCGGCGGAGCTCCGCTCGGCCGGGCGGCCAGTCCTGCGCGGTGGGTACTGCCGCGCAGCACGGCGGGTGACTGGGCCCCAGAGTCGTACATCCGCTGCACAGGCGACAATGTCGCAAACATGCTTATTCGCGACACTCTCGGTCGGCCAGTTCATGACCTGCGCATCTCCGTCACGGACCGCTGCAACTTCCGCTGCACGTATTGCATGCCGCGCGAGGTCTACGGCCGCGACTACGCGTTTCTGCCGCGGTCGGAGTTGCTGACCTTCGAGGAGATCACGCGCCTCGCGCGACTGTTCGTCGCGCTCGGCGTGCGCAAAGTCCGTCTGACCGGCGGCGAGCCGTTGCTGCGCCGCGAGCTGCCCACGCTCGTCGAGATGATCGCGGCCATCGATGGCGTCGACGACATCACGCTGACGACAAACGGTTCGTTGCTTGAGCGTCAGGCAAAGGCGCTGGCGGATGCCGGACTGACGCGCATCTCAGTCAGCCTCGACTCGCTCGACGAGAAGACGTTCGCACGCATGAACGACGTTGGGTTTCCCGTCAGTTCCGTTCTGGCGGGCATTGACGCCGCGGCCTCGGCCGGGCTCAAGCCGATCAAGGTCAACATGGTCGTGCGCCGCGGCCTGAACGAGCAGGATGTCGTGCCGATGGCGCGCTTCTTCCGCGAGCGCGGGCACATCCTTCGGTTCATCGAGTACATGGACGTGGGCCACACCAACGGCTGGCGGCTCGACGACGTCGTGCCCGCCGACGAGATCGTGGCCGCGATCGACGCCGAGATGCCGCTGGTGGCACTCCCGCCAACCTACGCGGGCGAAGTTGCGGATCGTTGGGCGTTCCGCGATGGCTCGGGCGAGGTGGGAGTGATCGCGTCCGTCACCCAACCGTTCTGCCGGGACTGTTCTCGCGCCCGGCTCACCGCTGACGGCCAGCTCTACACGTGCCTGTTCGCCAACGAAGGTCACGATTTGCGCGGCCCGGTCCGCGCCGGGGCAACGGACCCAGAGCTCTTCGAGTTGATGAGCGGCGTGTGGGCCGCTCGCTCGGACCGCTATTCAGAGCTTCGTGCGCTGGCGACGACACGTGACTTGCCGGTCATCGCACTGGATCCCAACCGTGTCGAGATGTCGCGCATCGGCGGCTGATCTGCGAAGCGTCCCACGTAACGTGCTTCCCACGAGCACCGAAATTGCAAAAAATGGCGGCGCGCGCCCTCAGAGTCTCGCTATGCTCATTGTCGAACCGACGAACGGAGACCAGTTTGAGCCCAATGCGCTCGTCGGACAGCCGGGATCCGGCCGGCGCTGAAGCGCTGTACAAAGGAGGAGCTTGAGAGGATGAACGATCCCAACGCACCAGGCGGTCAGCAGCCGCCGGCGCCGCAGTCGCCCCCGCCACCACCTCCGCCGCCTGCGCAGAACTGGCAGTCGACGCCACAGCCGCCGGGCCCGCCGCCCGCTGGTGGCGGTCAGCCGCCGAGCCAGATGCCGGCGTGGACCAACAACCTGACTGCCCGGGGAACGATGGCCGGACCGGGTGGGGTTGCCCTCGCCGACGCTCCGTCCCGGATCATCGCGACCTTCATCGACTTTTTTATCCTGGGCATCGTCGGCTTCATCGTGAACTCGGTAACGACGAGCATCCTGGGCGACAACTACGCGGGGATCTTCGGCCTTGCCTACAAGACCCAGTCGTTGATCGGCGCGATCGTCACGGTCGCGATCATGCTCGCCCTAACAGGCATTTACTTCATCTACACCTGGACCCGGATGGGTGGCGCGACGATCGGCAACCGCGTCATGCATCTGTCTGTACGCGATCAGGCGTCGGGTGGTCCGATTACCCAGAACCAGGCAATCACGCGCTGGCTGTTCCTTGGCGCCCCGTGGGCCGTCGAATATCTCTACGGCTGGGCGATCGGCTGGCTGGTCAGCCTGTTGATCCTCGTCTACTACATCTATCTCCTGTACAGCATCGCCAACGATCCGATGCGCCAGGGCCTGCACGACAAGCAAGCCAAGACGGTGGTCGCCAAGATCGCCTGATCGTCCAACTCTGCTTCGGACAAAGACCCCGCCGGGCGATCGGCGGGGTCTTTTCATGTCCATCGAGCCACGGGGATCTGGGACCAGACTTTCCACAAGTTATCCACACAAACGGTGGATTTGTGGACGTTTTTTGGCGCGAAAGTTCAAACGCGTGGATAAGAACGTTGACCCTCCGTTATCACGCACTTAACTTTGGTCTTGCCCGGAGGGGCCGCGAGAAACTCGGATGCCGAGATCACATCAAGGCATACGGAGAGCTCGATTGGCTTCTCCGGGCATTTGTGTGTTCTGCGCACACGTCATCCAGGGGATGGAAACCGCGTATGAGTCCCGCCGCATCCGTTTCGTTCTCGTCTCGGCTGGACGTCCTCGAGCGCGCCGTCCGCGAACGCACCGACGTCGTTCCGCAACTCGGCATCGTCCTGGGCTCAGGCCTCGGCGCGCTGGCTGACGAGCTGGACGATGCGCTCGCCATTCCGTTCGCGGATCTTCCGGGTTGGCCGGCGGCATCCGCGCCTGGCCATGCCGGTCGCCTGCTGATCGGGCGCCTCGAGGGATCGCCGGTTGTCTGTCTCCAGGGTCGGCTGCACCTCTACGAGGGCCACGGCCCTCGGCTGGTCGTTGAACCCGTGTTGCTGATGGGCCGACTCGGCGCGCAGCGCGTGTTGCTGACTAACGCTGCCGGCGGCGTCAAGGCGAGCTATGCGGCAGGCACGCTGATGCTCATTGCCGACCATATCAACATGACCGGTCTGCACCCACTGATCGGTCGCAATGACGACTCACTCGGCCCCCGATTTCCTGATCAGGTCGACGCATGGAGCCCGGCGCTGCGTGCGTTGATGCGGCGTGCCGCCCGAGAGGAGGGGATCGAGTTGGAGGAGGGCGTATATATCGGCCTCACCGGGCCAAGCTACGAAACGCCCGCTGAGGTGCGCATGCTGCGTACGTGGGGCGGCGATGCGGTCGGGATGTCCACCGTGCTAGAGGCCATCGCCGCGCGTTGGGCCGGAATCGAGCTGGTCGGCGTTTCGTTGGTGACAAATCCCGGCGCCGGCGTCACTGGCCAACCTCTCAGCCACGAGGAGGTTCTTGCCGCGGGTGAAGCGGCAGGGCCACGTTTCCAGGCCCTGGTCAAACGCTTTGTTCGTCTGTTGGGACAAGCGCCCGCGACATAGGCATCACTTCCTGTCGGCCCTGTCCTCCTTGGGCGTGCGCTGAGCGGCAGCATGGGCGGTTGCGAACGCCCGGCTTTCGTCGCCGCCGTACTCCTTGTAGGCGTTGTTGAAGGCCTCAAGGAAGGCGTGTCTCTGGTGGGTGGTGTACTGGTCCACCTGTTCCTTGGGGAGGTCCGATATCTTGCTGTACGGCATGCCGCCACGTTAGGCGGCTGACCGCTCCAGAACACAAGCTGCAGCGGCTCGCTCCTATCAGCCCCGTTGAGAATCGCCGCTCCGCGGCTAGAGCGTGGGCAGTTCCCGGCCTGCAGCCTTGGCCGCTGCCTTCTTCTCAGCCCATGCCGCCAGGACGTTGTCCTTGTGCGGCCGGATGGGGCAGTGCTCGTCGCGGTTGCGGTCCTCGTCGCAGTAGCCCAGTGGCACGCACTTTGGCGCGAGGAACGAGCCCAGGAATGGCGACACCGTGAAGACCTCGTGCCGGATCAGCTGGAAGAGGCGGCGGATCTCCCATTGAGCCATCGTGCACAGGCGCAGGCCAGACATGTGGATGAGCGCGCGCAGGTTGGCGGTCATGATCAGGTTCGTGCGCGTGGCGTTAGGCATCACGAACCGAGCATCCTCGCCGGGGATGCCGGCCTCGAGCATCTCCCCGTAGAACTCGAGCGAGTCGTCCATCTCGGCCACGAAGCGGTCGCGCATCTCCTCCGGCGCGTCGGCCAAGGAGCCCGGGATCATGTACGACGGGCGCTTGTAGTTCAGGTAGCGCTGTGATTGCTGGTCGAAGGCGACGCCGGCGCGATGCCGAACGAGCTGGTGGGACAGCGTTCGAGTGACGCCGCTGATCGCAAACGTGAAGACGATGTGCTCGATCGTCGACCCGTGGCCCGATTCGATCACGCGACGGATGAGGTCCTGCTGCTTCTCCGTTGCGACTTGACCGGTCGTGGCACGGTCGAAAATGTCCTGGGGCTCTAGCTCGCTGTAGCACGTCCTGCAAGCCGTGTAGATCAGTGGCAGGTAGTAGTCCTGGGCGATCTCGCGCGTCGGGAAGAGCAGCGTCGCCGTCATGCCGAGGTCGCGCGTCGCCGGGCTGCGCGGTGTGCTCGAAACGGCCGGCGACGCGGACTCTGACTTTGGCTTGGGCGCGGACTCGACGGCCATCCGGCCTAGATTAAGCGCTCGCCGCGGGCCTCACCGAATGCCGGTGTCGTATGTCAGCGTCACCTTGAAGTCGGCGCCGCCTGGAACTGCGAACGCAGTGGGATTGGGCGCCAGCATCATCCCACCCACTGGCCCGGGGTCGACGTAATAGGCGCCGCCCGGAACGGTGAACGTCGCGACGCCGTTTGAGTCGGCCGTGCCGCTCGCTACCTGGCTGCCAGCCGCGTCGCGCAATACGAACGGCACGTTTCCGACCGGCCTGGCGGCGCAACTCGGATCAGGCGGGTTTCTTTCAACGGGACATACCGGTCCGGCAACCAGCATGAGGTGAACGGTTGCCGGTGCGGTCGTTCCCTCGTCGACGGAACCCTCGAACGGGTCACCCTGTTCGCTCACGAGCGTCACTTTGCCGTCGTAGCTGACCGAGTAGTTCCAGGTGTGCTGATTGATGCACCCCGACAGGCAATCGCCCGAGCCCATGGTCACTGTCACGAGGAATTCGTTGTCTCCAGTAGTCGCGCTGTACGACTGCGACTGACCCACGGCGCCAAGACCGGTTGGTGGTGTGATCGAGCTGAACAGCGGGTTTGATGCGAAGACGACGGCAGCAGCCTGCGACGGCGTGGTGACCTTGGCCACGGCAATCGGCGGGGTGGCTCCAAGCCCAAGGCTCGGCGAGAACTGGGGGTGGCTTGATGGGCCCGGGGACGGAGTGGCAACCGCCGCGCTGGTCGGTGGCGGAGTGATTGACCCTCCAGTCGAGGCATTGCACCCTGCGAGCGCGAGTGCGAGAAGCGCGATTGACGCCGCTGCGCGGCTACCAGAAGACATGCAACCCGGACGTCAATGTGTGCTCTCAGGTTCCTCCGGCGTACATGTGGCATTCTCCGCCTGAAATGGCACTACGTCACTTGTTCCACCCGTCCAACACATCAAGCCCACAAGCGCCGCCTGCCGCACCGGCACCACCGGCCGACCAGGCTGACACCGAGACGATCCGACGCATTGTTCAGGCGCTCGAGGCGGTCGATCCAGCTCGCCGTCGGTACCTCGCAGGTTTCGCCTACGTTCTCGCGCGTGCGGCACAGGCCGACATGGTCATCACCAACGATGAAGCCAGCGAGATGGAGCACATCGTCATGCAGATAGGTGGACTGCCTGAGGCGCAGGCCGTGCTCGTCGTCGAGATCGCGCGCACCCAGAGCGACCTGTTCGGGGGGACCGAGGACTACGTCGTCACACGCGAGTTCAAGGAGACCGCCACGAGCGAAGAGAAGAAGGCACTCGTTGCGGCCTGCTTTGCCGTCGCCGCCACCGATCGCGAGATCACGGCCGAGGAGTACGCCGAGCTGACCGAGATCGCGGAGGAGCTCGACCTGTCAAGGGCGGAGCTGAACGAGATTCGGGCTGGTTACCGGGACCAGCTGACGGCAATCAAGAAGATGCGGGAGCAGCAGCAGCTGGGCTCTGACCCTTCGGCCTAGGCGGTCGGCTCTGCCGGCGTCCGTAGCGGATCTGCGGCCGGCAGGAACAGGTAGCGGTAGAGGAGCGCCGCGATGCCCGCGCCGACGAGGGGCCCCACGATCCAGACGTAGCTGTTGTCCCAGTTCCAGGTAACTGCGGCCGGGCCAAACCAGCGCGCCGGATTCATTGCCGCTCCCGTCAGAGCTCCGCCCATCAGGATGTCGGCGGCAACCGCCAGGCCAATCGCCAGGCCTCCGATCTTTGGCGCCCTCGGATCAATGGCCGTCCCAAAAACAGCGATGAGCAGAATGACGGTCAGCACCGCCTCAATTGCCATTCCCGCGAGCGGTGTCACTCCGTTGAAGAGGCGCGGGATGCCCACCGTTTCGCGAAACACGTCGCTCGGGATGACGGCCCATGCCAGCCACGCGGCAAGGATTGCCCCGATCAGCTGTGCGAGCACATATGCGAGGCCGCGGCGTGCTGGTATCTGGCCGGCGACCCATACGCCGAAGGTCACTGCAGGGTTGAAATGTGCGCCACTGACAGCACCCAGGGCGCTGACAAGAACGGCCAGAACGACGCCATGGGCGAGGGCGACCACCACGAGCGAGGCGGCGGGGTCAACGGGGTTATTCCCGTTGACGAACTGGAGTGCTCCAATCGAGCCGATTCCGACGAAGAAGAACATGAAAGTCCCGGCCATCTCGGCGATGATCCCGCTCCAGGCGCTGCGCATACCTCTCTCCCTGCTTGCGATGGCTTGCCATACTACGCAATGCCCAATCGTCATCGGGGAGGCACATGGCACTGCTTCGTGCTCTGACGCGCTCCATGGAACGCGTCCCAGACACGACGACGCGCAATGCGCGCGACGAGGACAACCGGATACAGCTTCGAGACGGGCGCTTCCTGGGCTACAGCGAGTCTGGCGACCCGAACGGCGCGCCCGTCCTATTTCTGCACGGCTTCGGCACGACGCGGGTCATCTGCCCACCTGACAGTGCTGCTCGTCAACTCGGCCTGCGACTGATCGCGGTCGACAGGCCGGGGCTTGGACTATCAACCCCTCTGCCCGGGCGGCGACTCCTGGATTGGCCGCCCGACGTCGTTGAGTTCGCCGACGCATTGGGCCTCGAGAAGTTCTCCATCGTGGGCTGGTCCGGCGGTGGACCGTACGCGCTCGCGTGTGGTCGGGTGCTGAGCGACCGAGTCACGTCCATAGCGCTGGTCAGCGGCGCTGCCCCGCTGGCCAAGACGACGCGCACTGACTACCTGCGTCGTTTCGATCGGAACGCCGTCATCGTCGCCGGCAAGGCGCCGTGGGTCGTCCGTCTCGCGATGTGGCATTGGGGCCGCGGTCAGCGGCGCGACGCCGAGGCCTTCTTCGAGAAGTCGCTTGCTGAGATGTGCGCGGCGGACCAGGAGGTGCTGTCCGAGCCACGGCTGCGCAGCCGGATGATCGCCAACTCCGCCGAGCTGTACCGCCAGGGCGGCCGCGGCATGTACGACGAGGCCCTGGTGCTGGCAAGACCTTGGGGCTTTGATCCGGCCGAGATACGAGTTCCGGTCGAGATCTGGCACGGCGCCCGGGACGAAGTCGTGCCCTTCGGCATGTCCGCCCACCTTGCCGAGCTGATACCAGGCGCCCACCTGCGCGTCTTCCCAGAAGAAGGCCACCACTTGCTTTACCGCGTCTGGCCGGACATCCTGCGTTCCCTGGCGGAGCGACCGGAGGCCCCGGCCGTCCAGGCGTCTCCGCTGCTCACCACGGAACTTAGCCAGGCCTAGTCCGCGCCGTCTGACTCCATTCGAAACACGCCCGTTCCGTTAAGGGCGCCGGTCTTGAGGCGCTGCAATCCCACGTTTGCTTCATCGAGTGGCATCACGTCGATGTCAGTCCGGATCGGAATCTGTGGCGCGAGCTCGAGAAAGGCGCGAGCGTCCTGGCGCGTGTAGTTGGCAACGCTCTTGAGGGCTCGCTCGCGCCACAGCAGGTCGTAGTCGAAGGCAGGAATGCCGTCGAGATGGATGGCGTTGATTGCGACGGTGCCGCCCGGCGCGAGCGAGCGCAACGCGGCCACGACGACTGAGCCTGCCGGCGCGAAGGTGATTGCGCCATCCATCGTTGCGGGCATCGTCTCGTCGAGGCCGCCGCTCCACGACGCGCCCAGCGTGAGCGCTCGTTGCTGCTCGCCTTTCGACCTCGTCACGACGAAGACATCCATGCCCAGATGCCTGGCGACCTGGATGGTCAGTGACGCCGACGCCCCAAAGCCGAACAGTCCGAGCTTGCCGCCAGGCTCGACCCCGGAGAGCCGTAGCGAGCGATAGCCGATGACGCCGCCGCAGAGCAGTGGCGCCGCCGCGAGATCGCTCAGCTCAAAGGCCAGATGGAAAGTGAATTTGGAATTGGTCGTGATCCAGCCGGCATAGCCACCGTCGCGGTCCCACCCGGTGAACTTGGCCTCTGGACACAGGTTTTCGAGGCCTCGTGCGCAGTAGGCGCAGTCCTCGCACGAAGACGCCAGCCAGCCGATACCCGCACGGTCACCGACTTTCCAGCCCTGCACGTCCGACCCCACTGCCTCCACCCGACCAACCGCCTGGTGGCCGGGAACGACCGGTTGGCGATGCGGAGCGAGGTCACCCTCGCAGATCTGGAGGTCCGTCCGGCACACAGCGCAGGCATTGACGCTGATCAGCAGCTCACCCGGGCCAGGTTGTTGAGCAGCTCGGTCCTCGAGGTTCAGCGGGCGTTGTTCAATCGGCGAGGGAGCCTTCAGGACAGCGGCCTGGCGCGCCGAGTTCACTGGCTTGGCACCAGCGCAAGCGCCGCTCTGGCCATGACGATGTCTTCGCGCGCTGTGATGCGGAGAACGGCCACGCTGCCCTGGCCACCGCTCAGGACCGAGTCCTCTTCGATGCCCTCAATCGACACGCCCCGCGGTAGACCCAGGATGCGCAGCCGGCTGCAGATCGACGCACGCAGGCCGGCCGCATTCTGCCCGATCCCGCCGGTGAACACGATTGCATCTAGCCGCTCGAGATGTGTTGCCGCAGCTGCGATCTCCTCGGCGGCGCGCCGTTCGAAAATCTCCAGCGCGAGGCGCGCACGGTCGTTGCCGTTGTCTGCGGCGCTGACGAGCTCTCGGACATCGCCGGTTGTGCCCGAGATGCCAAGAAGACCCGACTCGTGGTCGAGGATGCGCTCCAGGTCGATCGCTGTGATGCCATGTTGCCGCATGGCGTACAGCAGCACGCCCGGGTCAACCGATCCTGACCGCGTGCCCATGACCAGGCCCTCGAGCGGTGTGAAACCCATCGATGTCCACACGGACCGTCCGTCCTGCACTGCCGTTACCGAACAGCCGCTGCCAAGATGCGCGACAACGAGCGACAGCTGGCCGGCATGGACGTCGAGCAGCTCCGCGGCGCGCATGACCGACCACTCGACCGACAGGCCGTGAAAGCCGAAGCGTCGGACGCCCCAGTCTGAAAACCACGCATAGGGCAGGGGATAGATGTAGGCCTCCTTCTCCAAACTGGCATGGAACGCGGTGTCAAAAAGAGCGACGCACGGCAGTTCGGGCCGAAGGTCGCGTTGCGCCCGGATGGTCTCAACGGCGACCGGGTTGTGCAGCGGAGCCAGCTCAGACAGGCGGTCGAGCTCGTCCAGGACCCCGTCGTCGACGAGCGTTGGCGCTCTGAATCGGTTCCCTCCGTGGACGACGCGATGGGCAGCTGCTGCCACCTCGTGTGGCAGCGTTGTCAGCGCGCGCTCGAGGCTCGCGCGGCGATCGACTGCCTGCGTCGCGTCGGATCCCCAATCGATCGTCGCCGCGCCAACTGGGTCTGCTGCCAAGGGGTCAACCACGCTCACCTTGAGCGAGCTCGATCCCGCGTTGATTACGAGGACGCGGGCCAATTTCTCAGTAGGGCCATGTCCAACCCGAGATCTCGGGTTGATCCTCGCCCACCTCGCGCGCGTACGCGGCGGCGCTCAATCGCGCGTCGACCATCTCCTGCCTTAGTCCCGCCGCGCGCTCGCCAAGCCCCGGAACGCGGTCTATGACGTCGATGACGAGGTGAAAACGGTCCAGGTCGTTGCGCAGGGTCATGTCGAAGGGCGTGGTGACGGTGCCCTCCTCCTTGTAGCCACGGACGTGCAGATTGGCGTGGTTGCGTCGCCGGTAAGTCAGCCTGTGGATCAGCCAGGGATAACCGTGGAAGGCAAAGATGATCGGCTTGTCGTGCGTGAACAGGGCATCGAACTCTGGGTCGGGCATGCCGTGCGGATGCTCGGTGTTCTGCTGAAGACGCATCAGGTCCACAACGTTGACGAAGCGGACCTTGAGATCAGGCAGATGCTCACGCAGCAGTGCCGTTGCCGCGAGTGCCTCGAGAGTCGGCACGTCTCCCGCACAGGCCATCACCAGGTCCGGTTCGCCGGTCGTATTGCTCGCCCACTCCCAGATGCCCACGCCTCGCGTTGCGTGAAGGACGGCTTCGTCCATGGACAGGTATTGGAGCGCCGGCTGCTTACCGGCCACGATGACATTGACGTACTGACGCGAGCGCAGGCAATGGTCACCGACCGAGAGCAGCGTGTTCGCGTCGGGCGGCAGGTAAACGCGCACGACCTCTGCCTTCTTGTTGGTGACCACATCCAGGAAACCGGGATCCTGGTGACTGAAGCCGTTGTGGTCCTGACGCCAGACGTGGCTCGAGAGCAGGTAGTTGAGTGACGCGATCGGTCGGCGCCAAGGGATGTGGTTGGTTGTCTCGAGCCACTTGGCGTGCTGGTTGAACATCGCGTCGACGATGTGGATGAATGCTTCGTAGCAGTTGAACAGGCCGTGGCGGCCGGTGAGCAGGTAGCCCTCGAGCCAGCCCTCGCACAGGTGCTCCGAAAGGACCTCCATCACGCGACCTTCGGGCGCCTGGTTCTCGTCCGTGGGCAGGAGCTTGCCCTCGAATTGACGGGGTGTGGCGTCGAAAACCGGGGTGAGGCGATTCGACTCCGTCTCATCGGGTCCGAACAGGCGGAAGTTGCTGGGGTTGTGCGATATGACGTCGCGCAGGTAGTTGCCCAATACCCTGGTCGCCTCGCCAACCGTGCTGCCTGGCTTGACGTTTAGCGCATATTCGCGGAAGTCGGGCAGCGTCAGATCGCGTAGAACCTCGCCACCATTGGCGTGCGGGTTGGCCGACATTCGTCGCTCGCCCTTCGGTGCGAAGTCGGTCAGCTCGGGGATAACTCGGCCCTCCCCGTCGAACAGCTCATCTGGCCTGTAGGACTGCAGCCATTCGACCAGCTGCGCCATGTGCTTGGGGTCGTCGCGGACGTTGGCGAGCGGCACCTGGTGGGCCCGCCACGTTCCCTCGACAGGTTTGCCGTCGACCTTCTTGGGACCCGTCCAGCCCTTGGGCGAGCGGAGCACGATCATCGGCCAGGTTGGCCGCTGCGCGCGGTCAGCGTCACGTTGGCGCGCCGCAGCCTGGATACCTTCAATATCGTCAAGCGCCTCGTCCAGGGCGGCCGCCATCTGCCGATGCATGTCCATTGGCTCGTCACCGCTGACGTAGCGCGGCGAGTAGCCATAGCCCTCGAGCAGCGCAGACAGCTCAGCTTCTGGAATGCGTGCGAGAACTGTCGGATTGGCGATCTTGTAGCCATTGAGGTGCAGGATCGGCAGCACGGCGCCGTCATTGACCGGGTTGAGGAACTTGTTGGCATGCCAGCTGCCGGCCAGCGGACCGGTCTCAGCCTCGCCGTCGCCGATGACGCAGAAGACGACCAGCCTCGGATTGTCGAAGGCTGCGCCAAACGCGTGCGTGAGCGAGTAGCCCAGCTCGCCGCCCTCGTGGATCGAGCCGGGAACTTCGGGTGTCACGTGGCTGCCAATTCCGCCCGGAAACGAGAACTCGCGGAACAGGGTTCGCAGGCCGCTCTCGTCCTGGCCGACGGACGAATAGCGCTCGGACCAGGTGCCCTCGAGGTACGCGTTCGCAACCGCCGCCGGGCCTCCATGCCCGGGGCCCACGACCATCATTGCGTCGAGATCGCGTTTCTTGATCTGGCGATCCGCGTGCGCCCAGACGAAATTGAGCCCCGGGGTCGTGCCCCAGTGACCGAGCAGGCGCGGCTTGATGTCCGTGGGCTTGAGTGGCCGACGCAGGAGCGGGTTGTCGAGCAGGTAGATCTGGCCGACCGACAGGTAGTTGGCGACCCGCCAATAGGCATCGATCAGATTCAGTTCGTCATCGCCGAGTGCCGGCCGGGGCTTTTGGGCAGTCGCGGTCATACCTGCGGGCTAGGGTAGCGCGGCACCGTCCTTGACCACCAAGACGGACGACTGAGAATGCACAAGCACGTTGCGCGCGACGCTGCCCGTGAGCAGGCGAGTCAAGCCTGTTTGACCTCGCGTCCCGACAACGACAACATCGGCGTCGCCCGTCCCGGCTATTCGAATAAGCTCCTGCGCCGGGTTGCCCTCAGGCACCTGCCAGCTGACGTCGCGGCCCGACGCTTCGAGCGTTCGGGCCGCTCTTTCCGACCAGCGCACGTGGTCCGCGATGATCGCCCGTTCCGTCTGCGGATAGTCAATGCCGCTGCCGTAGCCGCCCAATGCCAGAGACGAGGTCCAGGGCAGTTCGGTCTCCGCGACAGAGACCACATCGATGTGCGTTGCCGCGAAGATCGGCCAGTCTCGCACGGTCTCGAGGGCGAGCTCCGCGTTTCTTGAGCCGTCCACGCCCAGGACAGCTCGAGACCACGTCGTGCGACGAGCCACGAGCGTGGCGCACCCGGCGTGGTCCGCGACCTCTGCGCTGACCGATCCAAGGACCATCGAGGCGATGGTGCCGTGGCCGCGGCTGCCCATCACGATGAGATCGACGTCCAGGGTGCGCGCCTCTTCAACGATGGCTGATGCCGGCCTGCCTACCAGGACATGCGTCTCGACCGTGCGTTGATCCGCGAGGAGCGTGTCGGCGACCTTGTCCAGGTCGTTGGCGATACCCCCGATCAGGTTTCCCTGGCGCTCGATTGGATCAGACGCGTTCATCGGCCCAATCGACGCATATGCGGGCAACGAGGAATCGACGACGCTGACCAAGTGGATTTCGGACTGGCCCGGCCACGGCATTGACCTGACAAGGTCCAGCGCGACCTGGGCGCACGCGGATCCGTCAGTGGCGACGAGAACCTTCATTGCTTGCATGACGACTCACCTCAATTCCCATCGCCAGGCGGTACGTCGGGTTTGGGTTGGCGGTAGTAGACGACCGCCGCGATGACGAAGCGCAGGAGCAGCGAGACCTCGTAGGTCAGGCACCAGATGCACACAGCCTTGATCACGAAAACCTGCAGGAACAGGAAATAGCCATCGAAGAAGACGCCGATGAGCGAGAAGCCGTAGTGAGCGAGCAGCAATCCGTATATGTCGGTCTTCCACCACGCGATGGCGAGGCTCAACAGGACGACCGACAGGACGACCCCGAAGACGGCAACCGGAATACCAAGGAAGTTGTTGTATTGACTGCGGGCCACCTCCTCGCAGCCCGAGATGATGCCGCACGTCGGAACTCCGCCCGAGAGTTCGACGACCGAGAGGTAGCCTGCGACGAGCAGGCCGATGGTGTCGAGAACGGCAAGGATGATCGCGGGGTGGACACCGAATAGCTTGCGTGCCGGCACGCGCGCAGTAATCACGGCGTCGCCGTGGAGACCGGCGGTGTGGTGCTCGGCTGTGAAGGCAGCGCGGCCGGTGTGGTCGTGTCGGCGGCGCTCTGGATGGCGGCCGTCAGGCCTGGGACGGTGAGCTGTCCGCCGTACAGCGTGCCGTTGATCTTGATCGTGGGCGTCGACTGGATGCCTGCCGAGAAGGACGAGGCGGTATCCGATTGGACGGACGCTTGTTTGTCGCCCGCGGCCATGCAGCTGTCATAGCTCGTCATGTCCAGGCCGGCGGCCTGCGCTATTGACCGCAGACGCGCCTGGGCGAAGGCGCCTTCGTTCTCGCCGTTCTGATTTGCAAACAGCCAGCCCTGCATCTGCCAGAACAGGCCCTGGTCTGCCGCGCAGCGCGCAGCCGACGCGGCCTCAACCGACTCATCCCACGAGGAGTTGGAGCGCTGACCCAGAAAGGCAAGGTCATGGAAAACGAGTCGCGCGTATCCGGTTGTGACGAATTGATTGATCAGAGATGGCTCGATCGAGCGCGCCAGCTGGCCGCAGTATGGACACTGGAAGTCTGCCCAGATATCGACCTGAACGGGCGCGTCGGCACTGCCCAGGGTTCTGCCGTCGGCCAGGTTCGCAGGGACGCTCGACGTGGGCGGCGTCAGCTCGTTGCCCGGCCCAGAACTCGCCGGCGGCTGACTCACCACGGCAAACAAGATGATGGCAATGCCGACGAGAATGGCCGCACCAGTCATCAACGCGATCGGCGATCGCCATGCCGGCTGCTTTGCTTGTTGCCGTGATCGCTCCGCCTGGCGTTCCGAGCGCTGAGCCTTGCGCCGTTCGCGCCGTGTCTGAGGCTGTGCGACTGATTTGTTTCGTTGGGTCATTGCAGGACTTTTCAGACTAGGCAAGGGCCCTGTGAGTTTCCTGAGCAAACACAGGGAATCAGACCCGCTGGCTTGGTCTGCTGAAAGCCGCGACGATGAACAGCACGCCGCCGCCGATGACGATCAACGGCCATATCAAGTCGAAGTCGAGGTTTGGCACATATTGACGAAGCAAGAAGTAGGCGCCCACGAAGATGAGGATCAGTCCAAAGACGAACGCTCCTCCACCTTCGCGTCGATGGCGACGTGGGTGCGCGTAAAACACGGGCTGCTGGCCGGGGCCCGGCGTAGTTCCGCCCAATGGAGTCGCGGCGGACGACGGCCCCGCTGCCCCTGGAGTCGTCGCGTCAGCGCTGACGAATGGACCGGACTCATGACCGGTTTGAGGGCTCCAAAGAGTGGGCTGACTCGTTCGAAGAGGCACGACCAGGGCCATCACGATGTAGATGACCAGGAACAGGCCGCCGGTGACGAGGATCAAGAATGCCCAGCCGATGCGCACGAGAGCAGGATCCAGGTCCCACGACTCGGCCATGCCGCCGGCCACGCCGGCAAGAATGCGGTCGTCTGGCGACCGAAACAAGCGGTTCATGGACATTCTCCTGATCTTTCGAGACTGACTGACGACAAGTTGCTCGTGATGTGAAGCTCGGAGGCGGGGGCGCCCAGATCCGCTGTCGTCCACCCTTGGCCGCTGCCCACGAGGCCTGCAGAAACGAAATTGTTGGTACCGAGCGTGTTCGTGTAATCGATGGCCAGTGGTGTCGTGGGAGGAACGCAGATCGTCAGTGACGAGACGTTGAGCGTCACGTTTGCGTGCACCGGGGAAGCTGGCAGGATCAGCCGCATCGAGCTGGCATTCAGGGTCGAGCCAAGACTGCTCGCAGCGCTCGTGCCGGTCAGATCGAGCGTCGCGTCGGAGCCGTTGAGGGTCGAGCTGACGGAGCTGACCTGCCCGTGCCCCAAGGCGATGTCGCCGGACGCGGCATTGAGCGTCAACCCAGCGCTGACGGTTGCTGCTGCCGGCAACGTGACGTGCCAGCGCTCGTTGCTGCCGCCCGTGAACGGACTCGCGAAGCGCGCGTCCGAGGAACGCACGTCCAGCGATGATGCGTCCGCCTGGACGACGGGTGAATCGCCGTCGGTCGCTACGATCGTGGACCAGGCGGGCGCGGATGTCCTCGTCACGTCGACCTCGCCGCACGTCAGCTCCAGGTTCACCTGCACAGATGAGGAGTCGAACGCACCGCTTTGCGTGGCGGGCGCGGACCTTGGTTGGTCTCCTGCGCAGATGACCGACGGCGATGCGATGCCGCCAGCAAAAAATGCTCCGAACACCAGACCGGTGGCTGCGCCCGAAATTACGCTGCCGACGACCTGGTACCGCGTAATCCGCAGCGCCAGGCTGATGCCGATCCCGACCAGAATGAAGGGCCAGAACCGGAGCAGGGCCGCCGCCGTCCTGGCATCAATCCAGGCCAGCTGAACAGCGAGTGGAACCAGGCCAAGGCAGACGAGAAAGACTCCCCAGCCCAGGTAACGACGGTGAGCTGCCACTGCGGTCTCGCTTAGTCCACCCGCACGACGCCCGCCATTTCCTGCAGCAGCCGCCAGTTCTCCAGGCGGTCCTCGGCGGTGGCGCGCATCTCATCGCTCGCGGTTCCGTCCGCCGTGAAGTGGTGTGCGAAACGACCCTCAGTGCGAGCGAATTCCACGAAGTCGAAGGATGCGCCGGATGGATCTCTGTACCAGTCATCACGCATGGCGGGGTTACCTTGCAGAGACAGACGCTGGGCGAGACTTGGCCCTCGACGCGGGTCGTAGGTGAATAGCGGGAAGGCCCTCGAATCGACGGCCAGTCGACTGTGCGCCGAGCTTTGGTCATCGCCGATGCCGTGCTCAGGCTGACACGGCGTATACACGACAATCACGGCGGGTCCAGGAAACTCGTTGGCATCCATGACGGCCCGATAGAAATGGTTCAGATGCGCCGTCGTGGTCTGCGCGACGTATACATCGCCATGAGCCATCAGGACACGGGCAAGCTCCTTGCGTCGCTCGGGCTTGCCGTGGATGTGCTTGCCAAAAGCAGAAAGCTTGGTCTCCTGGCCACCGAAGCTGGCCGTGGAGGCCTGACCGCCGGTGTTCGAGTACGCCTGTGTATCGAGAACCATGACCTTGATGTCCGCGCCGCTGGCAACGAGTCGCGACAGGGCCTGAAAGCCGATGTCGTACATCGCGCCGTCGCCGCCGACGGCCCACAGTCGACGCTCGGCGTGGCCAGTCTGATCCCACCGTGCTCGGATGCCTAACGCGTCGGCCGCGGCGTTCTCGAACAGCGAGTTGGTCCACGGGACCAGGAATGGGTTGTACGGGTATGTGCTGCCGTACACGGTGTTGCAGCCGGTGGCGGCGACGATGCCCATTGATTCGGGTCCGTAAACCTGGCGCGTGGCCGCGACAAGCATGCGCAGGGCGGTCGCCTCGCCGCAGCCCGAGCAAGAGCCGGCACCGCCCACGTAGCCGAGGGCGCTCTCGCCAAGCATCAGGTCTGCAAGGGCCTTGTCGTTGCGGTACTCGGGTGGCGTCGCTGGCAGCGCGCGGAAGAAGCTGAACGACGACGCGTACTTCTCGACTGTCGACTGCCCTTCGGCACCCGCGGGCCGCTTGTCGATCATGACCAGGGCGTTGTGGCCCAGATGCGCGCACACCTCGACACATTCGGCGCAACCCTTGCAGTTGGTCGGGTCGACGAAGATCCCGAAGAGCGCCGGCTCGATGCCCTTGCGCTCGGGGACCGTGGCGTATTTCTGTGTTTCGACGAATCGACTGAGTATCTCGACCTGTGCGACGTCTGGGTCAGATTGCGTCGCGCCAAACTCCGTGATCGCGCAGTTGAGAGCGGCGCGCGGCTGAGCGGTGGCAAGGATGGCCGTATCTGGGCAAGCATTCACGCACGCCATGCAGCCGACGCAGGCATCGGCGATGAATTGCGGAATCTGTGGCGACAGAGTCGAGAAGTCGCGCGCCGCCGCCGTGCCAGGGGGGATGATCGAGCGGCCGAGTCCGGCATCCGCCGGAAGCTCGCGGTCCGCCCTGCCAGCGCCGTAACCGGGCACGATCGACGCGTTGAAGTCCGCGACGTAGCTGCCCACGTTGAACACGGGCAGCGCGCGTGTCTCGTCAACCATCGGTCGGCCTGTGCGCCAGTGCGCGCACCAGATCCGTCGTCGATATCACGCCGACCGGAGTCAGCTGGTCGTCATCCACGACGATCAAGCGGTGAATGTGGGCGCGCTCCATTGCCTGCGCCGCATCCTCGAGCGACATTCCCGCGTCGGCGGTCATTGCTGGAGAGTGCATGAGGTGCCTGACTCGCAGACCGGGCCAGCGCTCCCAGAGGTGGTCCACCGCTCGGGCTCGAACGATGTCGGTCTGGCTGATCACGCCGACGAGAAACCCCTCGCGGTCGATGACCGGCATGCCGCTGATGTCGTTTTCCTCGAGCAGGCGGACGGCGTCGTAGACCGTGGCCGACTCATCGACAACGATTGGGTCGGGGGTCATGAGCTGTGCGACCGTGACCTGTGCCTGGCTGCCGTTCTTCATGCCATTGCCTCCTGCAGCTTTCGTGGCTCGGCGTGGGCCGGCGCGACGCCGCGCAGCGGGCCTGTCACGTCGATCAGGTCCTCGTAGGCAGCTCGGATGAGCCCGAGATTGGCGTCGACGACGGCGCCGCCGCGCTTGCCGACGGACTTGGCCAGCGCCGGTTTGACTGCCGCCATCAAGTCGTCGACTGACAGACCGTGGGCCGCCACGAACGGAGCCACACGCAGGAAGACGCCGACCAACGCCGCGCCCTGCATCCGCTTGGCCAGCTCAGGAATGGGCGCGAAGCGCTCGGCGAGCGCCAGCGAGTCGAGCGCGACGACGTTGATGTCGCGAGCGACTATTTCGGCGCGCGCACCTGCGGGAATTGAGTTCCAGATTGCAGCAGCGTCCTTGTGGCTGCTGTTAAGGAAGAGCGTTCCTCCGTCGACCAGGCCGGCCAGAGGGTCGCCCTGTCCAAAAGCAGTGACATCGTGGAGCGGAACCAGCTCAACCTGGCGCAGCTCACTGTGCTGCCGGATCGGCTCCTCTGCGATCGTCAGGAAGTAGGTCGTCGGTAAACCGCGTTTCTCGGAGCCGTAGCGCGGATAAGCCTGAACGTACAGATTGAATAGGCCTCCCACGACACTGGCCAGCAGCTTGTTGACCGTGACGGATCCGTAACCGCCAATTGAATGACCGCGCAGGCTGTACGCGCCGCGTGGTCGGAGCTCCAGGTTGACCGGATCAAGCGCGAGTGGGTGCTTGACGCCCAGGACGGCGAACGGTTTGTTCGCCATCGCCGACCCGTCGCCCAGCCAATCGAATACAGCCAACAAGTCCGCCGAGGAGACGTCGCGCGACCCCAACCCCGCCGAGGCCGAGACGACACGTGGGATGCGCGTGCCGTCTGCGGCCAGATCGGCGAGTGCGGCTTTCAGCTCGCGAGTGAGCGGATTGACGGACGCTGCTGGTTCGTCTGTCCGCTCGACGACTGCGGCCGCATGGGCGGTGGCTAGGGTCGCTGCGAGCTGTGCGGCAGGGAAGGGACGGAATGAAGTCACCGCTATCGCCCCCGCACGGACGCCGTGGTCGCGCTCGTAATCAACGACGTCGCGCAGACTGTCGGCGATCGTGCCCATTGCCACGATGACGCGGTTGGCACCCTCGGTCCGATAAGGCTCAATCAGCCCGTACTGGCGGCCTGTCAGCTGACGCCATTCGGCAAATGCATCGGCCAAGACCCCGGGAATGCGGTCATACCAGGCGCGTTGGGCAACGCGCCCTTTCATATAGCTGTCCTGGTTCTGGACCACGCCCGTCATCAACGCCTCCGCGGGATCGAACAGATCTCGAATACGAACACGCGGATCGCCCACGAACCGGCGCAGCAGCTCGTCCTCGGGTAGCCGGGCGTTCTCGAGAGTGTGGGTGGTCAAGAAACCGTCCTGGACGACGAGGAAAGGAGTCTCAGTCTCCTCGGCGACTCGCCTCGCGATTACGCTGAAGTCGGCAACCTCCTGGACGTTTCGGGCGAAAAGGATTCCCCAACCCGTATCCGCCACCGCCATGACGTCGTCGTGTCCGGCGTGGATGTTGAGCGCCTGACTTGTCAGTGCGCGTGCACCCACGTGGAATATCACCGGCAAGCGCTTGCCACTGATGACGTACAGGACTTCCTTCATAAGCACCAGGCCCTGTCCTGCCGTGAAATTGGTCACCCGGCCGCCGGCCAGCGCGAAGCCCTCTGCGGCGGAGGCCGATGAGTGCTCTGACTCCGGCTCGAGGAACTTCAGCTGGGTACCCCAAAGGTTCGTCCTGCCGTCGGCAACGGCCGCTTGGTACAACGTGGCCATCGTCGTCGAGGGCGTTATGGGATAAGCGCAGCAGCCCTCTGAGATACGCGTTTCCACGTAAGCGACCGCCTCGGAGCCGTCGACGATCGAAGGCAGTCCGGGAAACGGTGGGCGAGCGTCGCCTCTGGCAGCCGTCTCTTTCACGAGAAAAGCGTGGCAGGGATCGACCTCTTGGGGATGTGACGCGAGGACCGAATCGACGTGCCTTTTGGCACGCCGTCAGCCCTCGAGTGACACCGCAATGCAACTCGCGCGGATGCGCTGTGGTAGCGGACTTTCGGTGATCAGAACCACTCTGTCGCGATCAGCCAAAAGGAGGCTTCCTATGTGTCTCACATGCGGATGTGGTGATGCTCACCTGGATATGGGTGAGGAGAACATCGACTTCGACGATGTAAAACGCGCCGCGGAGTCGAACGGCCGGTCGGTGGCCGAAACCTTCGACATCATGCAGCGCACTGAGAACGCCGATCGAGAGAACCATCCGATCGAATACACAAGCGAGGCGGGCGCACGCTCCTGAAGCCTGCCACGATGAAGTTCAACATCACGTCCGAACGGCACTGAGCAAACAGCGCCTAACGGCCCTCGATAGGCGCCACCTCGCGAAGCATCGTATTCACAGGAGGTGGCGCCTATGCGAGTTCTGGTTGCCTATGCAACGCAATACGGGGCGACGCGCGAGATTGCCGCTCAGATTGCGCAAACGCTGACTGATGGCGGTCTCGACGTAGCGCTCAAGCAAGTTGACGATGCGATCTCGGTCGACAACTTCGACGCCTTTGTCATCGGCAGCGCAATTCACGCCGGTCACTGGCTCAAGCCGGCCACCGAGTTTGTCCAGCGTCACAAAAGCGTTTTGGCGAAGCACCCGGTTTGGCTCTTCAGCAGTGGACCCCTGGGCGACGCGGTGGACAAGCCGCAGCCAGATCCCAAGGAGGTCACGAAGCTTCTCGCGGATATTGCCGTCCGCGGTCATGTTGTCTTTGGCGGTGCGTTTGATCGATCGTCGACCATCAACGGCGGCTGGCTGGAGCGGGCGGTAGGGCGCTTCATTCCAGAGGGCGATTTCCGCGATTGGGCGGATATCGAGATCTGGGCGCGTGGCGTTGCACAAGAGATCGAGGCGAGAGAGCCGGTTCTGAGTCCATAACGGGCAGCGAGAACTTCAGCTGCGGAAAGGAGCTGCAGGATGGGCCTGCCAACTGTCACACAACGCACGGGACCTGAGACCAGCACGCGCGAGATGCGCGGCGCTGTCTTTCACGGCCCAAACGACATTCGCGTGGAACGCGTTGAAAAGCCGCGGCCGGGCCCTGGCGAAGCCGTCATCCGAGTAACGCTGACAACGATCTGCGGAACGGACGTCCACATCCTCAAGGGTGAGTATCCGGTTAAACCGGGTCTGATCGTCGGCCACGAGCCGGTCGGCGTGATCGAAGAGCTTGGACCGGGTGTCACGGGCTACGAAGTGGGCGAGCGCGTGCTCGTCGGGGCCATCACGCCATGTGGCCAGTGCCACGCATGCCTGTCGGGCAAGCTCTCGCAATGCGGCCACGGCACGGGCTACGAGGCGATCGGCGGCTGGCGTTTTGGTAACACGATCAACGGCGCGCAGGCCGAGTACCTGCTCGTGCCGTTTGCCCAGGCCAACCTGGCCAAGATTCCGGAGTCGCTGACCGACGAGCAGGTTGTCCTGCTCGCTGACATCGCGTCGACGGGGTTCTCCGGCGCTGAGTCGGGACGCGTAAAGATCGGCGACAACGTCGTCGTCTTCGCACAGGGGCCGATCGGCCTTTGCGCTACGGCTGGCGCGAAGCTCATGGGCGCTGCGATGGTCATCGGCGTCGATGGCGACGCTAACCGCGCGGCGGTGGCGCGGCGCATGGGTGCTGATGTGATCCTGGACCCAGTCGCCGTCGATGTTCCAGCGGAGGTTCGCCGCCTGACAAAGGGGCTGGGAGCCGACGTTGCCATTGAGGCTCTTGGACTCCAGACGACATTCGAGAGCGCGCTGCGCAGCGTCCGCCCAGGTGGCGTCGTCTCGAGCCTCGGCGTCTACTCCGGCAAGCTCGAGATCCCATACGAGGCCTTTGCCGCCGGCCTTGGCGATCAGACGATCGTCACGACACTCTGCCCGGGTGGCAAGGAGCGCATGGGCCGGCTGATGCACATGGTCGAAACAGGACGTTTCGACCCGCTGCCGCTGATCACTCATCGCTTTGCGTTGGATGACATCAACGACGCGTATGAGTTGTTCAGCAACCGACGAGACAACGTGTTGAAGGTTGCCATTCGGCCGTAGGCGCGCCGCCTCAGTCGGGCTAACCCGCGGGCCACCGCCGTCAACGGCGGTGGCCCGCTTGCCCTCGTGATCTGGCGCCCCACACCTGATCAGGCGTGCCGGGCTGCCTAAGTCCGACTAGTCGTGCGGCCGTCGAGGATGGGCATCAGGAACGCCTCTTCCCGCTCGAGGTGGGCCCGAATGAGTGCCTCAAGCTCGATCAGGTGGTCATATGCATTGCGGCGCTCATCTGAGGTTGTTTCCATCCTGCAGATTCGCTCGACGTCGCGCTCGACCGCGATAGCGGCGCGATTGATTTGAATGTGGTCAAACCGCATCAATCTGGTCGGCCAAGTGGTCGCCGACAGCTCCTCGACCTCGGGAAAGATCACGGACCCTTCCCAGGCAACGTGGGGCATCAGTTCGTCGGTCAGGAATGCGCACACGGGGGCGAGCCGCTTTATCGAGCTGTTGATGGGAATCTCGACGAGCGCCCGCGCGGCGCTGTGCATCCTGTCAAGACTCGCACGGAGCTCTTTGTGCTCGTGACGGGCGAAGGCCGTTTCTGCGCCCGCGACATCAGCGAGTTCGACCATCATGCACCTCCTCGGTCGCTTTGGACGCGATCTGTCTGATCAGTGCTGCAAGACGTTCACCTTGCAGTTGGTCAGCCACGTTTTCACGTTGCAGACGACAGCGTTCCTGGCGGAGCAGCGAGGCAAGTCGGGGAGTTCCCAGTCCTTCTATCTGAGCCCCTTCGCAGACCGCGATCCTGCGCTCGAGAAACGCGGCATACAGCGCTATTGGAGAGCAACCGTGTATCAAGTCGCCAACGCGCGGCTCGTTGCCGGCTGTTGCCCGCAGGACGCCGAAGAAAGCCGCGGCGTCGGCTCCCAGAGGATCGGCAGCGCCGGAGTGTCCCCCCGCGGCGAAAATCGGCGCATCCGAACGGAATAGGACCGCACCAAGATCGCCGTCCTTTGCGACCGAGACGTCGCCACCGAATGAGGCGAACCGGTTGACGGCTCCCAGGCGGTCAATGACCTCGATCGTTCCCCACGCGTAGTGCGTCTCGGGAGGCACGAGCGGCCACTCGAGGACGGTCTGCGCCGGGCCCTTGGTCCCGCTTGCCCACAGGACAACACGCTCGGGATCGAAATGGGAGAGCGTTGGCTGCGGGCGCACGGCCACCAGCAGGTAGGCCGGTGAGCGATCCAGCGGTGCTCCCGGGACCAGGAGAAAGCCCACGGAGTCGAGCAGCTGCTCGGCGTCCGCCGAGTCGAGATGCGCGACCGAACCCGGAGGCGCGTGGTCGCGGGCCGCCTCCTCCTCGTCGGCGGCCCGCGAGCGGCTGCCCTGTGCTGCGAAGGGCAGCCTGGCCATCAGATTGCCTGTGGCGCGCCGTGATGGCCGCCGGCCACCAGACGGGCTGCCGCGGCGACAACGCCACCGACCAGCAGGCCGCCGATGAGCGCGGGGACAAGTGCCATGCCGTCGAATACCGGCTCCCAGTCACGGAATCCGACGATGAACTCGCTGGCCCCGAAAGCGCCAATTCCGGCGGCGATGGAGGTCAACAGCCACTCGTAGCCAAAGCTGGCGTTGCCGATCATTTGAATCGCCACGCCATAGACCACCGAGGCAACGATGATCAGGATCAGCGCCCACATTCCCATGTCGTATGCGAAATCCATAACCGACCTCCCTTTTTTCGATCGGCAAGCAGATCGAGTCGCTTCGCTGTCGATCGTCTGAATCGTCAGCACGAAGCGAGCCAAGTGGTACGGCCAATGGCGGTGGCATGGACATGCCGAATGTCACCTCCCTAGATGAAGCGCGCGTTGCACGCCTCGGCCTCCAGTTCGGACCGGAATCTTGGGTCGGCGATGGCGATCAGCTGGCGCGCACGTTCTCGGATGGACCGACCGTGCATCTCGGCGATGCCCCATTCGGTGACGACCGTCTCAACGTGCGCCCGAGTCGTGACCACGCCTGCGCCACGAGTCAGGAACGGAACAATCCGGGAGGTAGCGCCGTTCGCAGCGGTCGACGGCAGGGCGATGATCGCCCGACCATCATCGGCCAGGGCTGCCCCGCGGACAAAATCCATCTGGCCGCCCACGCCGCTGTACATCCGTGACCCGATCGAGTCGGCGCACACCTGACCGGTCAGGTCGATCTCGATGGCCGAATTGATCGCCACCATCTTCTTGAAGCGTCGAATGACCGCCGTATCGTTGGTGTATTCCGCAGGTCGCATCTCGACCATCGGGTTGTCATCGACCCAGTCATAGAGTCGCTGCGAGCCGAGCATGAATGTCGCCACGACGCGGCCGCGATTGATCTCTTTGGCTTTGCCGGTTACCACGCCACGCTCGACCAGGTCGAGCACGACGTCGGTCATCATCTCGGTGTGGATCCCCAGATCGTGTTTGTCGCTTAGCGCATCGGCGACCGCGGACGGAATCGCGCCGATGCCCATTTGCAAGGTGGCTCCATCTGGCACCAGTTCCGCCACGTAGTTGCCTATCCGTCGCTCCACCTCACCTGCGGGCGGCAGGATGTGGCTGTACGGCGGAATGTCCACCTCGACCCCAAAGTCGATCTCGTCGACATGGATAAAGCTGTCGCCGAGTGTCCTCGGCATGGCAGCGTTGATCTGCGCGACGACGGTCCTCGCCGCGTGTATCGCGGTGTGCAACGCAATCACCGAAGTGCCCATCGAGCAGAAACCATGGGCATCCGGCGGTGAGACATTCATAAGCACCGTGTCGACAGGGATCGTGCCCCGTCGGATCAGTGCCGCTGCATCCGACAGGAACACCGGTATGTACTCCGCGCGACCCTCGTTGATTGCCCGTCGCGCGTTTGGACCTATGAATAGCGCGCGGTGGAAGAAATGACCTTCCATCTCGGGTGCGAGGTGCGGCCCGGGGCCCTCAATGTGAAAGTGGACGACCTTGACGTCCTCCAGCTCCGCCGCTCGGGCAACCATCGCATCGAGGAGCACCGAAGGCGTGGCGGCAGCAGCGTGGACATACACGCTTTCGTGAGAGCGGATGCCCGCAACGGCGTCCGCAGCACTGACTATCTTCATGCGTCATTTGTACGGCGCGGCGCAACTCGATTTACGTGTCCAAGGGTCCGTGGCGTCGTGCCAAACGGCCCGTTCTCCAAGGTGACCGGGTGCGCGTCAATAGCACCGTGCAGAACATCAGAATCCGACCGGTGCTGGCGAGCGATGAGCAAGCTCTGCTCGACTTCTACGCTGCCCTGTCGGACGATTCCCGACACGCGCGCTTCCTTGGTTGCGCGCGCGGCCTCGACCCCAGAGTCGCGCACAACCTGTGCTGCGGCTTCGGTGTCGGCGAAGCCGGTTTCGTCGCCGAGCGTGTCACAGCTGACCGGCAACAGATCGTCGGTCACGTCTGCCTCACCCGGGCCGGAGCCAACACGCTCGAGATTGGGATCGCCGTAGCCGACAGCTACCAAGGTCACAAGCTCGGGCACAGACTCTTTGCCGTCGCGCTCACCTGGGCGGAGCTGAACAGAATCGACCAGCTCGTTGCCATTGCGTACAGCGATAACTGGCGCGTCCTTCGCCTTCTCCGAGAGTCAGGCCACGCAACGCACGTGCGCGACGCAGGGGCAGGGGTCAGCACCATATCGATCGACCTGAATGACAAGGAAAACGCATTGCGCGCCGCCTGAACATCGCCCCTCCACGAACTGAGGCGCGCCGCCCATCCGGGCGGCG
>DATBFJ010000013.1:0-24839 GCA_036558545.1 Candidatus Limnocylindrales bacterium | reverse complement strand
AGCAGATCTCCAAGCTGCGTGCCGAGGTCACCGTCAAGCGCTGCGCGGACGCGCCCCACGACGGCCATCTCTTCTGGCGCGATCTTCGTCCCGCGCCACGCCCACAGCACGGTGCGCAGCTTTGGCTCGCGGCTGAAGCAGATGCCATGGTCGACGCCGTAGATGTGGCCCGACTCGACGGGCAGCAGATGAGTGCCCTTGCGGTCGGCGTTGTTGTTGATCGCGTCCAGCAGGCAAATCGTGCGCAACCGCGGATCGCCGGTCATGACCATTTCGAGCACGTCGACACTGTCGTCCGTCTCGATCCATTGCTGGACCATGCCCGGTCCCAACGGCCCATCGCGCAACAACGTCAGCGGCACGATGTCCCAGCCACTGGCCTCACTCACCAGGAACGCGGCGCGCTCGCGGTTGCCCAGCGTGCCGATCGGGAAGTCGTCGAGCGGCCGCTCACCGCGCCGCGGCTTATAGACCGCCAGCATGCCCAGGTCCCCGGCACTGACCCGGCACAGGAACGTCGCGTTGGTCGCGTCGGTCAGCCGGCCGACGACATCCATCTCGCCATCAGCAAGCAGGGCGAGCGTCGCGGGGCGATCGGCCGGCGGCTCGCCGCGGACCTCGAACGGATCCTCGGTCAGTTCTGGTACCCGTTGCGCCGCGTGCAGAAATGGCCCGTTGGCTCGAGCGGCTCGCCGCACATCGGACATGGTGGCCTGCCCGCCTGAACGACGGCGACGGCCCCAGAAGCGAACTCGAGCGCGGCACTCGGTTCGAGCTGGACGCGAACGACGTCAAGGTCCAATGCTGTCTCCTTGGCGTCTGCCTCGGCGAGGTGGGCAATGGCGGCGCGCAACTGGTCGGCCTCGCTCAGCTCGGCGTCCGCTGTCTCCGCGTCCTCGTCTTCCTCCTCTCCGTCCTCGTCATCGCCCAGCTCGCGGGCCTCGATGACGACCACCTCCCTGTCCGCGTCCCAACCGAGCGTGAGAGTGCCAACACGGAACTCTTCGACCACTGGCTCGGCAAGTTCAGGTGTTGTTGCAAGGTTCTCTTCGCCGATTTCCACGCCGCGTTGGCGCAGGGCAAGCAGAAGCGTCGCGACGCGCTCGGCGAGGACGGCAACCTGCGCTTTCTCGACAACGACCGAGACAACCTGGCCGCCCTTGACGGCTTGAAGAAAGAACGTTCGCTGACCGGGCTGGCCCACGGCACCCGCGACAAATCGGTCGGGTGGATCAAAGGTATATATGCGGCGCGGCATGTGAACTCCGAAGCAAGAACGGCAACAGCGCGCTCGTCAGAATTCTTGTCGGCAGCGCGCCAGCCATGACTCTAATACTCTTGCGAAACCCAGCCGTTCATTGAGTGGAGGCCATTCGGCTTGCAGTTCCAGACTGTTGCCGCGCCAGACGGCGTGCAGCTCGACGCCCTCATCGTGCCTGTCTTCAAAGACGGCAGCGCCGCCAGCGGTACGCCGCACGCGGATCGTGAAACGGCCGAGTGGGTCGCGCGCGAACAGGGATCGCCGAAGATCTTTTCGACATCGACCCACCTGCGCCAGCGAGATGGAGGAGGTGCGACTCGTCTGGTGGTCGTTGCCGCCGGCAAGCGCGAGGAATTCGACATCCAGCGCGGCTGGGAAGTGGTCAGCGCCGGGGTTCGTGCGCTTTGGTCATCGACAGCGAAGACGATTGGCGTTTGTCTCGAAACCCAGGCACTCCCTGCGGCAGAAGCAATCCAGGCCGCGGTCGAGGGCGTTCATTTCGCGATGTGGCGCCCTGACACGCACCGGACCATCGACGACGAGCATCCGCTGCCTCCGGTCGCCAGTGTGGTATTGATCACCGGCGACGCACCGGTTGACGCCGCCGCAGCCATCACCACCGGCGACGCCGTCGGCGAAGCCGTCAACTGGGCGAGATCGCTCGCCATCGAACCGGCGAACCTGATGACACCCACCCACATTGCCGCTCAGGCGACCGAGCTTGCGAAGTCAGCTGGACTTCAGATCGAGGTGATCGAAGAGGATCAGGCTCGCGAGATGGGCATGAACAGCTATCTCTCGGTGGCTCATGGCAGCCACGAAGACGCAAAGTTCATCGTGCTGCGTTACCAGGGCCGTGGCGGAGATGGCTACGACCTCGCCCTCGTGGGCAAGGGCATCACCTTCGACTCGGGCGGCATCTCGCTGAAGCCCGGCGCTGACATGCACCTGATGAAGTACGACATGTCGGGCGCGGCGGCGGTGCTGGCGAGTGCCGGCGCGATCGCGAATCTGGGCCTCAAGATCAATCTCATCGCCGTTGCGCCGTGCACTGAGAACCTGCCGGGGGGTCATGCGACCAAGCCGGGCGACGTGTTCACCAGCCTCAGCGGCAAGACGGTCGAGGTCATCAACACGGACGCCGAAGGCAGGCTCGTGCTGATCGATGGCGTCACCTACGCGCAGCGCCAGGGTGCGGCGCGCATCGTCGATGTTGCAACGCTCACCGGCGCAATTGCGGTTGCCCTCGGGCGCCACTACGCCGGCGTTTTCGGGCGGCCCGACGGCTTCGTCGAATCGATCCGGCGCGCCGGTGCGCTGAGTGGCGAGCGAATGTGGCCGATGCCCCTGTCCGATGAATACCGGGACGACATCCGGAGCGAGATAGCGGACATCAAGAACAGTGCCGGACGCGAGGGCGGCGCCATGTTCGGTGCCGCGTTCGTCGAGGCCGGAGTGGACCCGGAGATTGAATGGGCGCACATCGATATAGCCGGTGTCGCCTGGTACGACAGTGATCGAACGTTCGCGCCGAAAGGCCCGCAGGGTTCTGCGGTCAGGACACTCGTCGAGTTAGCGAGTAGCATCGCGTCGCGCCAACGCTGAAAACGCCTGCAGTTGCCGGGGAGGCGGCTGTGAATCGTCTGAGTCCGCGTTAATAAAACGCCATCGCGCGAGTTGCCGATGCGCAACGAGCGACCTGTGACGATAAGCGCACCGAGCTTCGAGGGAATACAAGCCAAGGGAGTCCGTCCGTCTATGCGCCTCTTGCGAGCGGCAGCTGCCGCCCTGCTCCTTGTTGCGGGTCTCGCCCCGACCGTCTTTGCGGCCGGCACGCAGATGACCACCGCCTATCCGTCCGTGGTCGCCGACCCCGGCACGACCGTCAAGTTCCCGGTCGTCGTCCAGACCGACACGCCCCAGCGTGTTGACCTGACGGTCTCGTCCGCGCCACAGAACTGGACCACCCGCCTGCAGGGCGGTGGCTCCACGATCGCTGCTGTGAGCACCGTCCCCGCTTCGACCGACGCCCAGACCTCGTCGATCACCCCTTATACGGGCAACTACGCGAACTTCACCGCCGAAGTGACGATCCCCACGGATGCCGCTGCCGGCGACCAGCAGGTCGTCCTCGACGGCAAGGGCGCCGACGGGTCCGACTCTCAGCTGACCCTGGACATCAATGTCCAGACGAGCGAGACGGGCGACGTCACATTGACGACCGACTTTGCGACCCTCAACGGTCCCTCGTCGACCACGTTCAAGTTCAGCGCGAACCTGGCCAACGACACCAACCAGCAGATCACCTTCAACCTGGGGACTGATTCCCCGGATGGTTGGAATGTGACCGCTGCACCGGCAACGGAAAGCAACGCCACGACCGTGAGCGTCGATGCAGGCAGCAGCACGCAGATCTCCGTAAATGCCGACCCTCCGAGCGACGTCGCCGCGGGCACGTACAACATCACCCTGACCGCAACCGGCGGGCCTCAGCCGGTCCAGCTGCCTTTGACAGTGACTGTTACCGGCACGTTCGACATGTCCATATCGACCTCTGATCAGCGCCTCAACGCCGAAGTGACGGCGGGCGGCACGACGACGCTCACCCTGGTCGTGACCAACAGCGGCACGGCCGACCTGACCGGCGTCAAGTTCACCTCCACGCCGCCGCGCGACTGGAAGGTCACATTTGCCTATCCGAGCGGTGGCGACTCCGTCGACGTCCCGGCCGGTCAGACGGCCAATGTCACCGCCACGATCCAGGCCTCGAACAATGCGCTTGCCGGCGACTACGTCATCTCGATGACCGGCCGCACCGCGGACAGCGCAACGAGTTCGAGCGTCACGATCCGCACGACCGTCGACACGTCGCCAATCGGCTACGTAATCGGCATCGCCGTGCTGCTCATCGTCGGTATCGGCCTGTTCTTCGTCTTCCAGCGTTATGGCCGTCGCTGAGGCACCGGCCGAGCAGACCGTAGGGCGACCGGCACAGACCGGCGCTGCAATCCGCGCCAAGGCGCTGACCAAGAAGTACGGCGATTTCACGGCGGTCGACAAGCTCGACCTGACCGTGAATCACGGCGAGATCTACGGCCTGCTCGGACCTAATGGTGCGGGCAAGACAACAACGATCCTGATGTTGCTCGGCCTGTCCGAGCCATCGGGCGGCACGGCGCGGGTGCTCGACTATGACCCCGCGCTCAATCCAACTGCGGTCAAGCGACGGGTTGGCTACCTGCCCGACAACGTCGGCTTCTACTCCGGCATGACCGGACGGCAGAACCTGCGCTACACGGCACGCCTCAATCGCGTTCCCAAGGCTGAGGCCGAGGATCGTATCGACGCGCTGTTGCAGCGAGTCGGCCTACCTGAGGCGGGCGACAAGAAAGTCGAAACGTACTCGCGAGGCATGCGCCAGCGCCTCGGCCTGGCCGACGTCCTCGTCAAGGAACCGTCGATCATCATCCTCGATGAGCCGACCACGGCCATCGACCCTGCCGGTGTCGAGGAGGTCCTCGAGCTCGTCCGTCAGCTGGCCGACGAAGGCGCTGCCATCCTGCTCGCAAGTCACCTGCTGCACCAGGTTCAGCAGGTCTGCGATCGTGTCGGCATCTTCGTCAGCGGCAAGCTGGTCGCGAGTGGCACGACTGACAAGCTGGCTGCGCAGGCAGGCACCGGCCCGATCGAGATCGAGGTCATTGCCGCTCCACCACTCGAAGCTGTGAAGTCTGCCATCCAGAAGGTCTCGGGCGTGACCAAGGTCGCGAGCGACATGCGCGACAAGAACATGCTCGTGGTGACCGCTAATCGCGACGTACGTGCCGAGGTCGCGCGGGCGCTCGTCGAGGCCGGTCATCCGCCATATCACCTGCGTCGCCGCGGAGACGAGCTCGACGAGGTCTATCGCCGCTACTTTGCGGCCTACGAGCCGACAGGAGCTGCCGAGTGACCGGACAAGCAGATTCGCTGCCCGCCGCGCGGCGGCGCAAGCGTAAGAACATCCAGGCCAAGGGCCCGGATGTGCCGCCGGCCATGCCGCGCTCCGCGGCGGCGAGGTCCGACGCCGGCCCGCGTCTGCGTGCCGGCTGGCGGATCATCGCGGCCAAGGAATTCGCCGACTCGATCGCGAGCTACCGCTTCCTTGGACTGACCATTGTCCTCGCTCTCGCGGGCGCCGCGGCCGTCTACGCGACCGGCGGCGTGATCAAGAGCTTTGCCTCTGACGCCTCCGGCACCCAGTCGCTGTTCCTGATCCTCTTCGCACCCCCTTCATCGCTCCAGACGTTGAGCCAGATTCCGCCCTTCACGACGCTGATTCCGTTTTTGATCCCGCTGCTGGGCATCGCGTTCGGCTTTGACGCGATCAACGGCGAGCGCTCCGAGGCAACGCTGCCTCGACTGCTGGCTCAGCCCATCTACCGCGACGACGTGATCAACGGCAAGTTCGTTGCCGGGCTGACCGTGATCGGCTTGATCCTCGCTGTGGTCATGCTTCTGGTCGGCGCCATAGGCGTGATCCAGCTCGGCATCATTCCGTCAGCGGAGGATGTCGCGCGGCTGATCGTGTGGTGGTTCCTGTCGCTCTTCTTCATTGGTTTTTGGCTGGCCTTCGCGCTTCTGTGCTCGGTCGTCGTCCGCAGGGCGGCCACCTCGGCGATGATTGCCCTGGCGGTGTGGCTCGTGCTCAGCCTGTTCTTCTCGCTGATCGTCGGCGTCGTGGCCGGCATCCTTTCGCCGGTCGCTCCAGACTCGACCGATACGAGCCCGGACACGATCGCCAACCAGGCACTCCTAGTGAACCTGTCGCGCCTGTCACCGAACGACCTCTATACAGAGGCGACCGGTGCGGTGCTCAACCCGACCATCCGCACCACGACTCCTGCGCTCGTCACGGCCAACCAGGCCGATCAGGCGATCACGAGCCTGCTGCCACTCGATCAGAGTCTGCTGGTCATCTGGCCCCAGTTCGTGGCCATCATCGCGTTGACGATGGTCACGTTCGGAGTGGCGTACGTGGCCTTCATGCGGCAGGAGGTCCGCGCTTAGCGGCTTCCACCGCTCGGAATCGGAACAGTGTGGCCGCTGATCGTCGCCTGACGCGTCGATCGGCGGCCATTTCTCATTCAAGACATGCGGCAAAGGACAAGCGGGCGCGCATAATCCGGCCATGACAGTGCGGCAAATCGAAAAGGGGACGCGGCAATGAAGGGCGATCGCGTCGAAGCAGTGGTCGATACCGGCCAGGGAGTGCAGACCTTCGAGATCGTCGCGCGCAAAGCCGGGCGGCGGATCGAGATCACGACCGCCCGAGGCGTGGTCGAGGTTACCGAGGTGACGCGATCGGGGAATCCCATTCGCGCCGGTCGCTTCATGGCCAATCGACTGATCGCGTTGGTCGAGCATCCGGCGATGGAGTCGGACACGAGCGTTGATGTCGAGACCCGACGCCGAATGGGCTCGTCGCGAACGCGCCGACCGGCTGCCGAGCAGTTACACGAGACGCCTCGGCAGCTGACGGTCCTTGGCGACGACGGAGACGACTCCGAAGCCTGAGCTTGGCCGAACTCGCGGTTTCTAGCTGATCTCCCTGACGCGATAAGTCACCGAGCCAGAAGGAAGATCGACGCCCACCGCGTCGCCTTCACGCGCTCCCAGCAGCGCCCGACCGACGGGCGAGGCGTTGGAGAGCCGGCCCTGCGCAGGATTTGCTTCGGTCGATCCAACGATCTGGTACGTGAAGGTCTCGCCATCTGACTCGACCTTGACCGTCGAGCCGACGCGCACGGTGTCCGAGGGCTCGGCCGTGTCGATCACCTGTGCATGGCGGATCATCTGCTCGAGCGTCTGAATTCTGCCCTCGATAAACGACTGTTCCTTCCGGGCGTACTCGTACTCCGCGTTCTCCTTGAGATCGCCGTGTGACCTGGCCGTGGCAACCCGATCGATGATCTGCGGTCGCTGCACTGTGCGCAGATCCTCGAGCTCGGCGTTGAGCTTGTCCAGGCCATCGCGAGACACGAGGGTTGGCGCGATCACGGGCCGGGGCGGTGGCGCCTTGGGTGGGGGCGGTTTGCGCGCACGAGATGAAGACGTCGTGCGGGCACGGCTGGCCGTGGCGCGCGTAGTGCCGCTGGTCGTGCGCGTGGGCGATGTGTCGGTGCCGTCTGAGCGCAGGCTGTTCAGCAGCCCATGCGCTTTCGGCACGCCGTCGGCTGTCATCAAGTTGGCGAAGGGCAGCAGTCCACCGCTGGCGGCATCGCGGCCGACCCCTTCGTTGCGCGTGGCGATCTCCGCCAGCAGGGCATCCTCGTATTCCTCGTGCGCATCCGTGTCGGCCCACCAGATGCGCAGCTGGGGCAGGACGGACAGCGTCCTGAGCCAGTGCCCGCCGCTACTGGGCCGGGCGTCGCCGAGCGGAGTCGCATAGATCGAGTTGATCCGAGCACCCACCTGCTTGGGCGAGCGGCCGACGTACAGGACGGGCTCGTCGGGCAGCCAGAATTCGTGAAGACGCTTGGCCACGGCCTCGGCCGTCGGCCGCTCTCCATCGAGGGTGAGTTCCGGGACCCGCTCCAGCCACTTGCGGATCGCGACGATGTCGATCGGTGCGTCCAACATGCCATTGGGCAGCTCTACGACGAAAACGCCCGGGCCGCGGCCGGGAATGGGTCGGCCCCACAGCTGAGGTCCGTCGACGAGAAGGCCAAGATCCTTGAGCAGTTCGCTGGCACCTGGTCGCCGCTCGATCATGACAGCGCCGATCTCGAGTAATTCCTCACTTGGGGATTGTCGCGGACTGACGCGTCTTGGGTGATCAGCGGTCGCGCGGATTGATCCAGCGTCCGTCGCGGTAGACGTACCAGCGCTCGACTATGTCCGTTACGCCGCGAACCACCCTGACCCGTGAGTAAAACTCGCGCAGGTTCTCTTCCAGCTCTTCGGGCGCGTCCGACGTCGCGGCAAGCTCATGCGTCCGGCGCTCAAACTCCAAATCGTCTGCCGGATTGACGATGAGCCTCACCGTCATCATCGTTGCGGCCCCCCTCAACTTTCAGGTGATCCGGTCGGTCAGCTTGCGCGTGTGCATGTCCGCACCCCCATGTAAGTCCTCATGTAGGTCCCGAAAGTCTGGTCCGCACATTGCACCCTGCGCGTAAAACGATTACGGCCGGGGTGTAAGAGACGTTTCGGACGGGCATCTGGAGGCCGGATGACAGCTCCGGCCAGATAACGCGTTTGCTAGGCAGTCTCCGCCGGCTCGCCGGCCTTGGCCGGCGAGCCGAGCTCGATGCCCATGCCGGACAGCCAGCGCCTGATCTGGCGATAGACGTTCTCAGCTCCGACGATCGGCTCGTCGATCGCCCAGTCCGAAGGGTGAAGAATGAAGGGCTCCGTCTGCGGACCTCCCAGGCCGCCATGGGAGCCGATCAGCTCCTCGAACGCGGCAACTTCGCCGGTGCTGGGATCCAGCAGACTGATGGCCACCAGGTCGGGGCAATGCTCCATCCCGTCGACCCGCTTGAGGCCGGCGACGGCGTGCTCGCCGAACTGGGCGACCGGATCCTCGCCGTCCACCTTGGCGCTGTCCAGGTAGTTGTTGCCGTCCCGTCCCATCGCGACCGTCCCGGCCGTCTCGGAGCGACCCATGATCAGGCCCACGCCCTCGTGATGGCTGAGCTTGTTGAGCAAGCCCGGCCACGCCTTCTCGATTGTTTCGAGGCTTACCCGGCCCGGCAGTCGCGGGAAATAGATAAGGGCCAGGTTGCCGCTGGCGCAGACGACCAGCTCGGGAGGCTCCGTGGCGTCCTCCGTCTTGACCTCCTCTTTTTTGGGCGCCAGGTCGATGGCCCCGCCCTGGGTACGACTGCCCAGTGCGGCACGGGTCAGCGCACCGGTCGTGCCCGATGCCCGGGATGCCTCCGTTGCCACTGCGTTGAGCGCACCCCATTCCTCGACACGTCCCGTCGCCGCGGCGACATCGACTGACCCGCCCATCAGCTGCGATATGTACTCGTGCAGGGATACGCCATAGCGCTGCTTGAACGTGGCTCCAAGGCTTTGTCCGTGGTCACCTAACAGCACGAATCGATAGGGACGTGGCGTGTCGTCCGTTGCCTTGACCAGGGCGCGAACCGTTGCGTCCACACCGTCGAGGGCGTCGAGCGTTTCGCTGCGTTCGGGGCCCGAGTGATGGGCGATCTCGTCATAGTCGGTGTAGTCGACGTAGATCACCGGCGTGCCGCGATACATCTCTTCCATGACCAGCGAGGTGGCGAGCGAACGGAGGATCACGTTCGTGGCAGCCCGCGCGATCGGATATGGCATACCGCGATGCATCGACGGTTCGACTCCTCGCCGTTCCGCGCTGATCGCCTGGACGTATTCCTTGATGATTTCGCCAACCGTCAGCACTCCGGCGCGAAGGTACTTGTCGGGACTGACGAAGAACGAGTACCAGGCGCGACTCTGGCCCAGGCCCTGTGATGGATCCTTGATCGTGGCCATCGTGATGTACGAACGCGTCGCGTCGCCGGACACCAGGTTGCCGACGCTGGCGCCGTCGTTTGACAACAACCCTTCGCCATTCGAGGCACGGCGCACGATCTCCGTCGCGTCGTCCGGGTGGTTCGACACGAGCATCCTCTGCGTGTCCTTCTCCCACCATCGGAAGGCCGGGATGAAGCTGTTGTTGCCGTGCAGGATGCCGGCCTGGCTGGCGGAAGTCTGCGAGGGCAGCAGGGCAGTCCATCTGTCGAGCTTCATCTGACCCGAGCGAATCCAGTGCGAGATGAACGGCACCCGTCCGGCACGAACCTGCTGCGCCAGGATGGGTTGTGCCAGGCCATCGATCTGCACGATCACCAGCCCGGGCTTGTCGGTGACGATGGCGTCCGGCCTGCGCCGCGCCAGCTGGGCAACCAGCGCGCCGTAAAAGGTCTCGCCGCTGTCGGCATTGAGGATCGCCGCAAACAGCGTGTTGAACAGGGCAAAGACGAACGGTCCGAGGAACGCCGCGATGACGCCGGTGACCTGGAAATCGGGCAGCAGCCACTCGATGAACAGGAACGACACGACCTGCATCACGAGCGTCGCGATGATCACCGCGATGGTTGATACACCGGCGAACAGCGCCAGGACGACCGGGCGCACCAGGGCGTTGAACAGGGCCAGGACGATGACGGCGACGACGATCGTCCAAAGGCTCGTGGCCTTGATGCCGGGCATGATCACCACCGTCAGCAGCAGCGCGATCGTGCCGCATATGAGCGACACGATCGCGCGCTTGATCAACGCTCGACGGCCAGGCCGCCACTTCCACAGAACCTCGATCTGTAGCTGATAGAACGACACAAGACGCTGAATCAGGCTCATGCTCCGGCTGGCATCCGTGCTTTGGCGGCAGACTCACGACCAACTCGACGGGCCATGAAGGCGGCCGGAATGGTAATGATCAAGATCGCGAACGCGATCACTCCCAGCCAGGTCGCCAGAGAACCCGCGAGCGCGCCAACCAGCGCCGCGACCAGGACCGGACTATCCGGGTTCGCCACGACGTCGCCCGACAGGCCCTCGATGCCGAATAGCCCGAGCAGGATCAAACCGAGCATTACGACGATCGTCGTCCCGAGCCAGGCGACCGCATTCCAGGTTCTGTGAGCAAACAGGATGGCGGCGAGCACGAGCACGATCGTCAAAAGCGCCATCCCGACCAGTGCCTGATCAAACAGGTGCAGGGCGTTGCCGATGGTCTGCACCGAAGCCTCGTCGGCAATCGGCACCTGACCGAAATCGGGTGGCAGTTGCGCCTGCAAGTAGGTTCCCAGGCGGCTGAGGTAATCCGATCGGTCTGCCGTATCCGAGAACTGCGGGAAGTCAGACGCCGTCGGTAGAACGCCGTCTTGCTGAAGCTCGGTGACCACCGCATTCATGACCGCCAGCAGATCCAGGGTGAGCTTGCCGTTGGTCGTCGTGAAGTACTGCGAGTTACCGTTGACGACGTTCAGGAAACCAGCGTGCAGCCGCGTCAGCGCATTCGTCCAGTGTTGCTGAAAGCCGGGACTGCCGAGCAGGTTCTGTGTTGCCGTGGCGATCCGATCATGAACCGCCTCGGTCAGGGGTTCGGCAAGCCGATCGAGCGCGGGTGGCAGGAGGTTCGTCAGCCGTTGTTCCAGGCCGAGCCTGTCGACCACCTGGTCGGCGACGCGCGTTCCGAGAGAATCGACGACCTCCGGATCAGCTGTGGCAGTCGTTATGACGCTGACGAAGCGGTCTGTTACAAGCGCCGTCTGGTGCGTCCACCCGGCAATTGCGGTCGCTGTGAACGCCAGCGCCGCAAGCAGGACGAGCAGGCCCACAAAGACGTTATGGATCAGCCCGCCCTTGCGCATTCTTCGGTCAGGTCAGGCCAGCGTCAGGGCAGGGCGCCCGACTTGGCACTCCAGCCGATGACCATCCAGTTGATCCCGGCAAAAATCAGCATGAAGCCAACAAAGAAACCGATTGCCGGTGCGGACATCGGGATGTTGCTGATGGCCCACGCGCCGAGCAGGATGTCGATGACGCCGATGACGATCAGCAGAAGCCGATTGCCCGGGGTGGTGAACGCGGCGATCAGCTTCATGATCCCGTCGAAGGCGAGCAGCAATCCGACAACAAAGATGAGAGTGATCGCACCAAGCGCAGGCTGAGCGACGAGGTCAAGGCCGACGACGATGTACAGAATGCCGAGGACGAAGCGCAGGATGCGCCAGCCACCCGACTCGGCTCCGCCGGTCAGCGAGGCGAAGATGTCAACCACGCCCGCGACGATGAGCAGGAAGCCGACGATGACCGTGGTGATCAGCGTCGCGCTCACGGCATTCATCAATGCCAGGACACCGAGGATCGCGAGCACGACCCCGGCGCCGAAGATCCAGCCCCAACGCCTGTGCAGCTCCTCCGCCGCCACTGCCGCAGTAAGCACTGTCCCTTCCTCCTTCCTGAACGGTTAGCCGGGCTAGTGAACGGCCGTTGTCGCCTCGACCTGCTGCGCGCCACTGGCATCGCGCAGGTCGAGTGTGCCGCTCGTGACGTCCCACTTGGTCGAATTGCCCAGGGCCGTCAGGAGCTGCCGTTCGAATGAATCGGCCGGGTCGCCGCAGGCCTTCATCGTTGACATCAGCGGCCCGATCGCGATCGAGTCGAGCGCTCCGGTGCTGTATCCGCCGTTGAAGTTGTTGCAGCCGCCAAAGCCCTGGACCGTTCCATCGCCGTTGAAGCTCACGTTCGCCGAAACGCCCGCAGGAATAGTCGTGACCGCGCCCTGGCCATTGTTGACCATGGTGACCGTCCAGGCGCCCTGGACGGTGGCGGGCGCCATGCGCTGATAAACGAGGATGGTCTCAGCGGTCGCCTTGGTCAGGGTCAGCGTGTCGTTTGCGACGGCCCAGTGCGTGACGCTGTCCAGCGATGAGTAGTAACCAACTTCGAACGTATCGAGAGTCTGGCCGCATGAGGCGCGCGTGCTCGAGACAGCGCCGAACAGCAGACCCGTGTCCAGGGTTCGATAGCCCACGTTGTACTGGTTGCAGCCCGAAAAGCCGGACGCATTGAAGATGCCGAACAACAGCGTGATGTTGGTGCCCGCCGGCAGATCTCGACCGGCGATCTGCGTCAGGGTCCAATCGGTGTTGGCCAGTGGGCTCAATGGCGGCGTAGGCGAGGCGCCCGCCGGCGCCTGGTTGCACGCGCCGAGCAGCACCGCGAGAAGCCCGACCGCGAGCATCGATCGCAACAGCACAGAGTTAACCCTCATCGTCCTCATCGCCCCTCACCAGGAGCGCACGTCGCGCCCTCTGGTGCCAAAGGTAGAACAGACGGGCATCCTCGCGTCATGCACTTCGTACGACGCGGCCGCCATCGCGCCTAGACGCGCTTCTCCCGTGAGTGGCCCACGGCGCGCTCGACGGGAGCGACTATGAAGTCGTCCGCAGCATGCGCAGCTGCCCCCACGGCCGGTCCCACGACCCGGTCGCGAACGTTGAGCAGCGTCGCAACGATGATGTCGCCCATGCCCACGCCAACGCCCAGGGTGAAGGCCGTGGTCGCGGCCGCGACCATACCCGCGACGCGCTCCTGGTCCGTGGGAGCGAGCAGGGCCAGCACGATCTGGAGCCCGGGCAGCAGGGGCAGGATCGCGGGCACGACCCACAACGCCGATGGCGCGCGTTGCCCCCGAGCGAGGATGCGCCCCAGAGTGCCGACGAGCAGGGCGGCCGCGAAGGTAGCCAGAGATGACTGAATGTCGCGGCCGCCGCCCGCGACCGCGAGATAGACGATCCACGCGAAGGCGCCCAGCAACGCGCTCTGCCAGACGTATTTGCGCGGCACGCCCAGCCTGACGGCGAACGCACCGACGGCGAGTACGGCCGCCAGGATCGAGACGCCCTGGCTCCAGTCGACGAGACCGGTGGTGATGAGCGACAGCCTGACGCCGACGTTTTCGGCCAGGGCGATCCCGAGCGCCGTACCTCCGGCAACCCCCGCGCCGAGGAGGAGCGCTTCGGCCAGTCGGGCCGTACCGGAAATGATCGATTGGTCGATCAGGTCGCGGAACCCCGACACGAGCGCATAGCCGGGCAGCAGGCCGAGCAGGCTGCCGGTGAGGACGAGGCCGCCGGTCACCGGCAGATCCAGACCCACCAGAAGGGCCACTAACAAAGTCGATGCTGCCGCGCCGAAGACGGAGCGAAAAAAAGGCGGCAGGGTGGAGCGGTCCATCTGCGCCAACACGGGCTGGACGGCAAGCGCTATCCCAAGGGTCGCAATAGCATCCAGCGCGCTGCCGCCGAAGACGAGCGTCGAGCCTGTCGCCGACAACGGTGGGGCCAGATACCTGATCAGGCGCGGATACGGCCAGGTCGGCTGCTCAAGGTCGCTGACAGCGACTTCCGCTTGATCAAGGCTCAGCTCGTTTCGCTCGACCGCGTCCACGAACGCCGCGGCCTGCGCGAGGTGGGCGAAGTCGTTCCTGCGCTCGCGAACGATGCGCACGAGCGTTGTCGGACGACGAGCGCGCGGCTCGTCATGCGAAACATTGATCGTGGAGAAGGTCACGGCCGATTGGACGTTGGTGACACCGTAGGCGACGCAAACGGTCGAGATTGCATCCTCGATGTCGTCGGTCTGTGCGCCGGAGGCGAGCATCACCGCAGCGAGTCGGACGGCTAGTCGGATGACCGGGGCCGACTCCTGGTGGGCTTCTTGATGGTCAATCGGTGGTCGGCTCGACATCGTCAACGAGCAGCCGGGCGAAGGGCCGCGAATCCGGGAAGCTGTCCGCCAAAGCGATCGCGGCGATCGTCAGCGGGATGGCCAGCAGGGCCCCGGCGGGCCCAAGGATGAGTCCCCAGAAGACGATCGACAAGGTAACGATCAGCGCCGACATGTTCACGCTCGTTCCGATGTAGCGCGGCTGGAGGATGTAGTCGACAGCGAAATTGGTGATGCTGTAGGCGACGACGACGGCCAGGGCCATCAAGGGGCCGTACAGGCCCAGCGCCAGCACCGCCGGCGGGATGAGCGCGACGATGAAGCCGATGTTCGGGACGAAGCTCATCAGGAAGCTCAGCACGCCCCACAGCAGCGCTGAAGGAATGCCGAGAACGATGAGGACCACGGTCTCAACAACGGCTGCCACCAGGCCAAGGACCGTGCGTGCCACCACGAAAGACTGCATTCGGTGCGTCATCTCGAGCGATCTATCCACGACTTCATCGTTGCCGCGCGCCGCCCACAACAACCGCTTCCGGCCGCGGCGCGCCTCGACGAGGAAATACGCAACGACGATGACGCTGTAGCCGATGACCACCACGCCCGACCCAATCGTCGACACGAGCGACTGCGCAACGTCGGCGATTACGCCGACGAGCTGCTGGGCGAGCTCGCTGGGACCGAAGAGCTTGTCCATCGCCACCTCGATGGCATTCCGGTAGCTGGGCAGGTTGTTGACGAAATCGGCCACGCCGATGATCACGATGACCGCCGCGACCCCGAGCACGACGACGTACGTTCCTATGCACAGGCTGAGTGCGACCGACGTGCGCATGCCGCGCGCCAGGAGGCGCTGCTGAAGCGGCGCCAGGAGGAGCGTCACCAGCGCCGAGAACACGACGAGCACGACGAGATAAGAGCCGAAGCGCATGCCGATGAGCACGATGGCCACCGCGGCGGCGATGATCAGCCCTCGACCCAGGCTGGGCCCGCTCGAGGTCGACTGGGGCTCAGCGTTCAAGCATCACGTCCCGCCGACTTGTTTCCACGGCAAAACTGTCATGTCGCGGCATTACGCGGGCGTCACCCGTAACGGGCTACGTTCCGGCCGGTTCCTCGATGATGCTGTCCTGCTCGACCTGGCGGAAGATGAAGCCGAACAGATCGCGGATGATCGCCGCGACGGGCAGGGCGAGGATCCCGCCGATGATGCCGCCAAGGGCAATGCCCACCGTGACCAGGAAGATCACCGTCGCCGGGCTGAATGAGATCACCTCGCCCTCGATCTTCGGAACCAGGACGTTGGCTTCGATGATGAACACCACCAGGTAGAAGCCGCCGACGAGGACGACCGCCATCGGCGAGGTGGCGAGGGCCAGCAGCAAGGCCGGGATCAGCGAGATGATCGGGCCGATCTGGGGCAGGAGCTCCATCACGCCGGCGATAACGCCGAGCAACAGGGCAAAGCCCTGGAACGGCGGCCCCACGATCAGGCCGATGACGAAGCAGCCGATGGTGACGGCAACACCCTGGATGCTGCCGACGATGACCTCTGCCTTGAAATAGTTGGCGAAGTCGTTGACGAAGATGTTGACCGCCTGCTTGACGTACGGCCGCCACGGCACCGGAATGGTCTCCCGCGTAACCCTGGACATGCGCGGCTGATCAACCAGCAGGTAAAAGATGAAGAACGGCAGCATGGTCAGAGCGAGCGCCGTGCCGACGAGTCCCAGGATGCCAGACAGGAAGCCCAGCGCGATGGTCGTCGGGTCGATGTTCGCGCTGGCGTTGTGGATGGCGTCGAGCAGCCCCTGGATGGCACTGGCCAGCCAGTCGGGTGCCTTTGCTTGAACCTGCGCGAGCGTGTCGGGAATGGAAGCCAGGAAGGGAAGCAATTGGTTGAAGAAGACCGCAATGGCGAACAGCCCGACGAGGATCGCGGCCACGACCAGCATCGCAACCATCGCCAGTGACGCGAGAGCGCGCGGAACACCACGCCTCGTCATCCAGTTGACGACGGGCACAAAGATGGCGAAGAGCGCCAGGCCAACCGCGAAAAGGAACACGACGGACCACGTGGCCGCGATGATCGAGGCAAAGACCACGGCCGCGATCAGCGTCAACCAAAATGGCGCGCTCGGCAGCTGCATGGGCCGGTAGCGGACATTCGCGTGCGCGGCCTCGGCTCCGGCCGTTGTCGCGGTCGCCTCGGCTGTCTCGGCGGGCTGGGCGGTCGTCCCTGACTGTGGAATCGAGGCGGTCTCGTCTGCGGCCGTCACTTTTCCCTCGCTAAAGTTTTAACAAAGCTGTCACGTCAGGCTGATATCAGGCACTGGTGTGCGCAACACCTTAGTCGTCATGGGTGGCCTCGCGCATGTCAATTGCGACGGCCTGCTCGCGCGGCGATCCATGCTTCAACCCCTCGATCGCTCCTTCGATGTCGTCGCGCGAACGGTTCTGGGTGAGCTTGCGCTTGGCGTCGATCCGACTTATCACGAGCTCCAGGCCCACGATGCCCTTGGCCTGGCCGGCGACGTAGCGCTCGGGCGCGTCGTCCACCGACCAAGGGTCGGGGCGGGTCGACTCGTGAGCCTTGACCATCTGGCGGACGTGGTCGAGGAGCCAGTCGGTGTCGTCGTGAGCGATCAGAAGGCCGTGCGCCACGACGGTCGTGTAGTTCCACGTGGGCACGACGCGCCCCGTGCGCCGCTTCTCCTCGTACCAGCTTGGCGTGATGTAGGCGTCAGGGCCGTTGAATATGGCGATCGCTTCGGCGCCCGGGCGCGCATCACGCCATTGCTCGTTCGGGCGCGCGAGGTGGCCGCGCAATATTCCGTGCTCGCCTGACCGAGCATCAAACAACAACGGCAGGATCGAGGTTCGCAACGACCCGTCGTCAGTGGTCGTGACGAGAGTCGCCGGGAATGAGGCCGCCAGCTTGGCGAGCAACTCAGCCGGTGCCTCGACGACGAACTTGCCGTGCCCGGGCTGATACATAGTCGGCATCCTAGTCGGATCAACGCCTCCGGCGAGACCGGGTCACCACTCGCCGCCAGCGCTCGATGGCGCGCCGAGTTTCTGTGGCAGTGATGCGCAGGCCTGCGAAAACGTCGAGCTGATAGTCGGCGGCCAAACGTCCGATATCGCGACCAACGTCTGAGCCAACTACGCGCGACGCATGCTCGCGCGGAGTCTCCTCGGCCCGGCGGCCCAGGTCGCCTCGGCCGAGCGCGGCCACTGACAAGACGTAGGCCTCGCGTGCCGTGCGTGGTGTCGGCCGCCGGGCCCGCAGCCGCAGGTGGGGCAACGAAGGAAGCGATGGCACGACGATCGGCTCCGAGTAGCGGCGCTCGTACTCATCGTCCTTCTGGTCGCTGACTGTTGGAGGCGACAGGAACAGCGCCACCAAGCGCAGCAGGATGAAGGCGCCAACCAGCACGAGCGCAATCAGCAGCCACGTCAGGTCTGGCGGCGGACCCGTGGGCGGTTCGAACAGCGGGGGCGGACCGCTACCGATCGGCGATGGCACGTTGAACGAAGGAATTGGCACTTCGCGTGGCCGGAGCAGCCCAGCGAAGAAGTCGAGTAACCAGAAGATCGGGATGCTCATCAGGCCGAAAAGGGCTATCAGCAGCGGAGCAACCGGGCCGAGCACGCCCACGACGACCGCTGTCACGGGCAGGCCGAGAACGGCTGCCATTGGCAGCCCTACCACGAGCACGACGCCGACGATTCCGCCGACGAGCAGCAGCCAGCGGCGTCGCGCACCGCGGTCAACCGAATCGACGTCGAGGTCCTTCAGCCGACCAAGCCCAAGCGCCAGCAGCCCGGCACTGATGAAGCTGAGCGTGCTGGCGAATGCCTGTACGGCGAAATCGCGGTTGTCGGGCAGTCCGGAAACGGTTGCGAGAAGCCAGAACGCAACGAGTGCCGGGATGCCCAGGGTGAAGACGCGCTCCGTCTCGTAGCCGCTTCCCGGGTCCGCCTGGAACACCCCGCGCAGCACGGCAAACCCCATCAGCCACGCTCCCGGATCGAGGATCGCCGTTCGAACGAACGCGCCGACGTCAGAGGTCGGTGCACCGGAGATCACGGCGCCGACCATCGCGCAGCCCACCGCGCCCACGGTCAAGATCACCGCGTACCTGTTCTGCGGCAAATTCCGGAAGGTTCGCCCCAGGACCATGCCAAGCAGCACCGCCAGAAAGAAATGAACGATGGTCAGATCGACGTGTTCGGTGTGCTTGAACCACTGCCCAATGAGGTTCGCCAGCGTTATCCAGGCGGCCTCGAGCGTTGCCGTGGCAAGCCACAGGACTACCGTCTCAGCCGGCCATCTTGAGCGCATCGGCTGTCCTCCAGTTGGGCTCGAGGCGATAGACGGCGGCCGGTACTCCAAGCGCTCCAGCGCGTGCCACGGTGTCGCTGGCGTGGCGTCCGATTGCGGCCAGTTGTACGTGACGTCCGGACCGTGCCATTCGATTCAGGACGTACACGACGTCGTCCGAGTCGATCGCGGTCAGTGCGACGACGCTCGTGGTGGGTGGGATGCGTCTTCCCATGCCATGAAGCAGCGTCGCGAACGGCAATGACGGCCAGCGGCTCAGATCTGCCAGCTGGTCGGCGATCACGGAGATCTGCGAGTGCGCCGAGCTCGGCGAGATGTGCACCGAGCGCGAGATTGCTTCCTGCTGGTAGGCGTTGACCGCCAGACCGCACGCCACGCCACCGACGATCAGGCTGCGCGCCAGGGACATTGCCGCAACGCACAAGCTCTCGAGGATGTCGTCCTCGTACTGCATCATCCAGAACGGGCCGGGAATTGTCTGCACGTCGAGGGCGATGACCACGTCTCGTTCGTAGACCGGGTCGTAACGACGGCTGACCGGCTGGCCGAGCCGCGCAGTTGCCTTCCAGTGGATGCGTCGCAGTGCATCGCCTGGCTGATACGGCCGCACGCCGGCAAAAAGGGCCGCGTCCTCGAACAGCCCGCGCGGCACACGGGCCGATCCGGGCAGCTGGCTCATCGGCGCGCCGGCACGGACAGGCACATACCTTGGGACTATCCGGTAGCGCATCTTGTCGACGTGCTCTTCGTCGACCTTGTCGGGTGCGAACAGGTCGGCCACGCGGATCCTGACCGTGCTGAAGTCGTAGATGCCGCGCCGCTCCGCGACGACGTTGATTCGACGCGTCACGCGTTGGAACCAGCCAAGCGTCCAGGTCGTCCGCAGGATCGCGAAACCCGGTTGATCGGAGGGCTCCAGCGGTCGGTCGGTGAACTGGGCGCCTTCGCTGACAAAGTCCTCTACCTCGAGCCACGGCAGCGGAAGGAGCTTCCGATTGCGCACGGTCAGCTCGAGCGGAATCTCCTCACCCACGAGGGCACGGACGGCACCGAGTTTCCGCTCATACGTCACCCCGCGCAGGCCAAAGCGCGTCCACAGGGTTCGCAGGAACCAGATCAGGATGACGATCACGCCTACGGCGATAAGGCCCGGAGCACGAAGGAGCGCACCAAAGACGATCAGGACCAGGCCGGCGCCCAGGCCGATCATCGCGGCAGGGGAGGCGCCGCCACTGACTCGATGACCTTGCCGACGATCTCGCTCGTGTTCGAGCCGCGCAGCGCGTAGTCAAGGTCGAGGATCACCCGGTGATTGAGCACCGCAGGTGCCACCGCCTTGACATCGTCCGGCAGGACGAAGCCGCGGCCGTCGAGGTAGGCATAGGCCTGGGCCGCGCGGTACAGCGCCACTGACGCGCGCGGGCTGCCGCCGATGCGCACCTCCTTGCGCTCGCGCGTCGTGCGCACGAGCCGGACAACGTACTCCTGGACCTCGTCGGCGACGTTGATCGTGCGGACCGTCTCGCGCATCGCGAGCAGCGTCGGCCCAGCGACGATGGGCTCGACCGCGCTGAGCGGGTCTGCCGACGTCCGGAAGCGGCTCGCGATGCGCCCTTCGTCCGCCGCGCCCGGGTAGCCCAGCGTCAGGCGCACCAGGAACCTGTCGAGCTGCGCCTCGGGCAGCGCAAACGTGCCCTCGAGCTCGATCGGGTTCTGGGTCGCCAGGACCAGGAACGGATCGGGCAGTGGCCGCGTCTCGCCCTCGATCGATACCTGCTCCTCCTGCATCGCCTCGAGCAGCGCGCTCTGCGTCCGGGGCGTGGCACGGTTGATCTCGTCCACGAGCAGGACATTGGTGAACACCGGGCCGGGCACGAAGCGGAAGTGATCGCCCTCGAGCAGGCTCGCGCCAAGCACATCGCTGGGCAACAGGTCGGGTGTGCCCTGGACGCGCGAAAAGGTGAGGCCGAGTGCGCGCGAAAAGGATCGCGTCAGGAGTGTCTTGCCGACACCTGGCACGTCCTCGACGAGGGCATGGCCGTGCGCCAGCAGGGCAACGGCCAGCAGCCGCAGCGAGTCGTCACTGACGACCACGGCCTTGCCAACGACGTCACGAAGCTGCGCCCAGAAGCGGCGCCCTTCTTCGAGTCGTTGTCCACCACCGGCCGGTGGTGCAGCGACCTCCCTCGCTTCCACGGGCGCAGTGTCGCCGATCGCGCAACTTGGGACCGTTGTGCGCAGATATGCTTCGCCGCTTGATCGCTACACCTTCGCTCTGGCGCCACGGCGACTTCATGAAGCTGTGGACGGGGCAGACCATCTCGCGCCTCGGCTCCGTCGTCACTCGCACGGCGGTGCCGCTGTTGGCCGTGCTCGTGCTGGGCGCCGGTCCCTTCGAGATGGCGCTGATCATCGTCGCGCAGAGCCTCGCGGTCCTGTTGGTCGGCTTCTTCGCCGGCGCCTGGGTCGATCGGGTTCGTCGACGCCCCGTGCTCATCGTCGCCGACATCTGTCGCGCCCTCTTGTTGTTCTCTATCCCGGTTGCGTACGTGGCCAACGTTCTGCGACTTGAGCAGCTCTACGTCGTCGTCTTCATCGAGGGCTGTCTGGGCGTGATGTTCGACGCGGCGTATCCCGCGTACGTGCCGTCGCTGATCGGTGTCGACCGTGTCGTCGAGGGCAACAGCAAGCTCGCTGCCAGCTCCTCGCTCGCCGAGATCGGTGGCCCGGGTCTCGGCGGCGCGCTGGTGCAACTGATCGGCGCGCCATTCGCGATCCTGGTCGACGCCGCGTCGTATGTTGTCTCCTCAGTCTCGTTGTGGCTCATTCGCCAGCCCGAACCGGCGCGCCCGGAGCGCGTCGAACAGGCTCACATCCGCCGTGAGATCGTCGAGGGGCTGACGCTCGTGCGCCGGCACCCGGTGCTCGTGCCGCTCACCTTGCGGTCAGTGATTGCCCACGTCGCGGGCTCGTTCTACGGCGTCCTGTACACGATCTACCTGATCGAGGAGCTGCATCTCGAGCCCTTCTGGCTTGGCGTAGTCGTGTCCGCGGGCGGTGTCGGCGCCCTGATCGGCTCGTTCTTCGCCCAGCGCACGATCAACCGCATTGGCTTTGGTCCGGCGATCATCTGGGCAGCGGCTGGCGCCTCCGCGATCGGCATCCTGACGCCCCTCGCCGGCGGGCCGATCGCGCTTGCAACCCTGATGGTTTTCCTGCCGCAACTGATCGGCGACGGCCTGCAGACGGTCGAGAGCGTCGCCGAGCTGTCGCTCATCCAGGGCGTCATCCCCGATTCGATCCTTGGCCGAGTTAACGCCACGCTCGAGGTCTTCTCGCACGGCATCGCCTACCCGCTCGGCGCGTTGCTGGCCGCAGGAGTCGCTGACGTTATTGGCGTCCGCGGCGGCATATTCATCGGCTGGGCCGGAATGGCCCTCTCGATCCTGCTGCTCGTCGTCTCCGCGATCCCGCGCATTCGCACTACCGCGGACGTGGCCGCGATCGAGGGCGCCGCCGCCTAGATCACCCGAATCGTCCGAATTCCGGAATGACCCCGCGCCGATAATTTCGCTGCGAGGGGCAATCCGCCGTCAACGCGTGGATGGAGTTAGGCACTTGCGCCGATTCGTCGTCCAGGTAGTCATAGATTCGCTCGTCATCCTGGCGACTTTCTGGTTCCTTTCGCGCCTCCAGGTCGCCCAACCCTTCCCGTTCGGCAGCACGACACCGGCACCGATCATTCACGTCGACTGGTCGTCGTGGGCCATCGTTCAGCTCGTCATCACCGGCGCCAGCCTGACGATCCTGTACGCACTGATGCGGCCACTGCTCGTGCTGCTGACCGGCCGGCTGTTGCTTTGGACGCTGGGCACGTTCCAGATCGTCGTCGTCGCGATCGTGCTGTCGCTGGCGACGTGGTTGTCGCCGATCACCCTGCAGGTCGCCGATCCGGCGTGGCTGTGGATCCTGCTCGCGGCATTGATCGTCGGGGCGCTGCGCATGCTCGCGGGCGCTCTGCTCGGCCTGGCTCGGCCGCCCAAACCCGACGACTTCAGCGAGCGCATCTGGCGTTACCTCGATGCCCTGCCCACACCGCGACGCAGCGCGTTCATCGAAAACCTCCGCTTGCAGCAGGTCTACGACACGCTCTACGGCTACGGCATCGACATCGTCTTCGAGGGCACGTCCGTGTCGTCGATCCGCGGCTGGGGCCAGCGCGTGCTGCTCGGGGAGAAGAACCCGACCGCGCGCATGTCGGCGCCCGAAAAGGTAAGGACGATGCTCCAGCAACTCGGTCCGACGTACGTCAAGCTCGGCCAGATCGTTGCCAGCCGCGGCGATGCATTGCCGCCGGAATGGGAGGCCGAGCTGTCCAAGCTGCAGAGCGACGTGAAGCCCGTGCCCTATGCACAGGCTCGCCAGGTCGTGATCGATGAGCTTGGCAAGCCGCCCGAGGAGTTGTTTGCGACCTTCGAAAAGGAGGCATTCGCTGCGGCCTCCACTGCCCAGATTCATAAGGCGACGCTGCCCGACGGCACTCCGGTCGCGGTCAAGATCCAGCGTCCTGCCATCGTCGCGCTGACCAAGGCGGACTTGGGCGTCATCCAGGAGATCGCGCGCGTCGGCAGCCGGCGCCTTGCGGTCGCGAGGAAGCTCGACCTGGTGGGCATCGTCCACGAGTTCGCATCGAGCGTCATTGACGAGCTCGACTACGGCAATGAGGCGTACAACGGTCGGCGCCTGACAGGCGTCCTCGCCAAATTCCCGGACATCCACATCCCTGCGACATATCCCGAATACAGCTCCGCGCGTGTGCTGACAGAGGAGTTCGTGACCGGCATCAAGATCTCCGACACGGAGGCACTGCACGACGCCGGCGTGGACCTGGAGAAAGTCGGCAATCTGTTCGTCCGTTCGCTGATCAAGCAGATCCTCATTGACGGCTTCTTCCATGGCGATCCGCATCCGGGCAACATCCTTGTCGAGCCCTCGACTGGCCGCATTGTGCTGATCGACCTCGGCATGGTCGGGCAGCTCACGAGCGCCCAGCGCATCAACCTTGTCGACCTGATCTTCTCAGTCACCAACAAGGATTTCGAGGGTGTGGCTTCGACCATGCTCGCCCTGAGCACGCGAACGCCCGGTTTCGACGAGCCTGCATATCGGAGCGCGATGGAGCGGACGCTGCGGCGCTATCTCGAATACGACGAGGGCGCGACGCTTGCGTCCGGCTTGAATGCCGTCATTTCTGTCGTGTACGACAGCGGCCTCCGCCTGAACAACCAGCTGACGATCGCGCTCAAGGCGCTGATCCAGTCCGACGAAACGGCGCGCAGGCTGTCGCCGAACGTGGACGTCGCACAGGCGGCGATCGACGAGTCGCGCGAGGCGATGATCGAGCGGCTGTCGACGGAGAACGTCGAGGCGGAAGTGCGTAAGCAGGCCCTGCGCGTCGGGCGCCAGCTGCTCCAGCGCCTGCCGACGCTGGAGGCGGGGCTCTGGTCGTGGCTCGACCAGGTAGGCAAGGGTCAGCTCACGATCAAGGTCGACACATCAGATTTGGACGAGCAGTTCGGCTCGCTCAACAAGATCGGCGGGATGCTGACCGTGGGCATGATCCTTGCCGGAGCGCTCATCGGCCTGGCGATCGTGGCCGTCATGCTGCTTCAGCCCAGCGTGGGCAACTCGCTCGGTCCGCTACCTGGGATTGGCGCGGTGCTGTTCATCGGGGTCCTGTTCTACGCCCTGAGACAGGTGCGCCGCTTCGCGCACTTCATCTCGTCTGACGCCGACGAATAGAGCAATGAATGGCTGGCGAGGAAGGATTCGAACCTTCAACCCCCTGATCCAGAGTTCGTCCCGATCACGCTCGGCGTCCGGTTCTGAGCGTCGAATACGTCTACGGAGACCGTTCAGGTACCACGAGAAGCGTCTCCGTCGGGGGTACGAAGTGGGGTACGGATTAGCCCTTCG
>DATBFJ010000012.1:0-3741 GCA_036558545.1 Candidatus Limnocylindrales bacterium | reverse complement strand
GGCGAGTTCGCGGCACTGCCCGCGAGTGCGGTTGTGGCGCGCTTCGGCGCGCATGGCGAGTTGCTCCACCAACTTGCCAGGGGCATGGACGGCAGGCCGCTGCGGCCAAGGAAGCCGATACAGCACCTGCGCGCCGAAGCGGAGCTCGACCCGCCGGTCGACACGCTCGACCCGCTGCGCTTCATGCTCCACAGCCTGTGCGGCGCGTTGTGCGAGCAGCTCGCCGCGCGTGGCGCGGGCGCGACGAGGGCAGTGATGACACTCGAGCTCGAGCCCGCACGGCTTGGCCCGGTCGTGCTCGAACAGCAGCTGCCCGAACCAGCCGCCGCACCGGAGCTGCTCGAACGGCTGCTCTTTGCCAGGCTCGTCGGGGCACCGCCATCGGCACCCGTCACAAGACTGGTGCTCGAACTGCGTGGCGAGCAGGTCGAAGCCGGTCAGCAGCTGGGTCTGTTCACGCCACAGCTCGCCCGGGCGGGGCGGCTCGATTGGCAGCTCGTCGGGCTTGCCCTCAGGTTCGGGGCAGATCGTGTGCTGAGAGCCAGGACCCTGGACCCTGAAGCGATCGTGCCCGAGACACGAACCGAGTTCGTGCCGGCCACGAACCAATGACCCGGTTGCTCGGCCATCACCCGTTGATCGACGTCGATATCGACGCGCGTGGCCAGCCGGCGCGCCTCCGCTGGGACGGCGCAACGGAGTCAGTCGAGGTGTGCAATCGCTGGCGTATCGAGGAAGCGTGGTGGCGCAGACCGGTCAGTCGGGACTACTACAAGCTCGTCGGTGAGCACGTGCTCGCACTCGTGTACCTCGATCGTGTGGATGGGACGTGGCATCTCGAGCGCGTCTACGACTGACACACCTCGGCCCCGGCTGCACCGGGGCCGAGAAGAGAGGAACGCGTCGCGTCGGTCGGGAGAGGAGGAGCCGATCGTTAGCGTGACCGCGTTGTCAAACCTCAAAGACGAGGCGACCAACGGGCCTGTGACGGCCCGCGTAGCCGTCAGTGAAGAGTTGGTGGACCGCCTGGCGGAATGGTCAAAACGACAAGCGCAACCACCAGGCTGGCCAGCGCGACGACAAGCAGCGCGGCGAAAAGTATCTGTCTCCGAGGCGGCCGCATCAGGCCAAGAATAATTGGCGCGCGCGGTTACGAAGCGGCAGCGGCGGCGGCGAGCAGCTGGGGCAGGCCAACCATGATCAGCAGTGTCACGATGGTGGCCAGAAACAGGGCACGGATCAACGGATACGCGGCACGGACCGTCTGCATCGTCAGTGGGACGACCAGCGCCCTGGGCGTGTGACGGACAACGCGTCCAGCTGGAACGGATCCAGAAGACATTTTCAAAAACCCTCCCCGGGTTAGTTCGGTGGCGGCGTCGACGGAGTCGGGTTGCCTGAATCTCCGGGCGCTGGAGAAGGGCCGCTTGTCGGTTCGGTTGGCTCGGAACTTGCGTTTGGCGAAGGTGGGTTGACCTTGTCCTGAAGGCGTTGCGGCGCGTTCGGGTCTCCCCAGGGCAATACGTCGAGCGGGTTCACTCGCTCGCGAACGAGGCCGGGATAGCCGTACTTGAGCAGATATGGCACAACCTGCTGCCAGTCGCCGTCCATGCGGATCAACGTGAAATGGAGGTGGCAACCGGTCGCGAAACCAGTGGCTCCTTCGAGGCCAATGACATCCCCCGCTTTCACAGCCTGTCCCGCTTCGACGTTGGCTTGATTCAGATGCACGTACTCGCTCCGATAGCCGTCGCCGTCGTCGATGACAACGACTATCGGTTGCTCGTTCGTGCGCCCAAGTTTCTGAAGTCGATCGTAGATGGCCTGGGCGTTCCCCTGATAGCCGAGGTACGGGTCGAAGTTACGTCCGGCATACAGAACAATGCCGTCGTGGGCGGCCATGACCTTGTCATCGCAGTGCGTCGCCAGATCGACGCCGTCGTGATATGGGGTGCCGTCGATGACGACGAAGCCGCCGTCGGACGGGAGCTCGGGCGCGAAGCGCGTCGTGATCAGCGCGTGATCGACTGGCCAGATGTAGCCGGTCAGTTGCGCCGGGTCGACGCTATGGGCCGGCACGTTCTTGAGCAATGGATCGGCCGGCGTTGGCTCCGCCGATGCGTTTGCTCCTGGACTGGTCTCTGGCGATCGGGAACCCTCCGATGACTGCGGATTGCTGGACGAGGTAGCTTGCCCACTCGGGCCTGCGGATGGGAGCCCTGCCACGGGTGGCACGGTCGGTGGGGGCGAATTGGGCACGCCGACAAAAACAAGCCACACGGCACCGATTAACAACACGAACGAGATCACGAGAGCGGCGAGCCGAGCCGGCGTCATTTCAGCCGTGCCCGAAAAAGGTGACGGACATTGGTGCGGGCATGCCCGCTAATCGTGGCAGCAATTTGCGCTTGGCGTGGGTCGCTGCCGCGCACTCGGCCGGGTCTTGGAATCTAGAACAAACGTTCTATTATCGACTTGTGCCAGGTACCTTTGCTGAGCTGCACTGCCACTCCAACTTCTCGTTCCTCGATGGCGCGTCGAGCGTCGAGGACCTGGTGGAGCGTGCGCTCGAGCTGGAGTTGACCGGCCTGGCGCTGACTGACCACCAGGGTCTATATGGAGCCGTCCGATTTGCCAGCACGGCCCACGAGGCGGGCTTGAACGCCATCGTGGGCATGGAGGTCGAGCTACTCGACCCTATCGCTCCCGATGCGGACGGCATCGTCGTGCCGCGGCGCAGGCGCAAGCGAGTCGATGCGGCTGAAGTTCTTCAGTCGGAGCCGCAGGTCGACGGTCGCGTCGCGCGGCCTGTACCTGAGCGGCTGCGGCCGCCTGGTCACCGCGAACCGCGCCGCGAGGACATGCGCGGGGTCAGGGCGCGCGAGCTCGGTCCGCATCTCGTCCTGCTCGCGCGCGACATGTCCGGCTATCGCAGCCTGTGCCGTCTGGCGAGCAATGCCCAGCTGGCCGGGACGAAGGGCGCGCCGCGCTTCACCCATGAACGGCTGAAGGCTGAGACGCAGGGCCTGATCGCGCTGTCGGGTTGTCGCCACGGCGAGATCGCGCGGCGGCTACTGGCCGGCGACCGGACAGGGGCGGAGGACGCCGCGCGCCGCCTGGCGGCCGTCTTCCCCGGCTCGTTCTATCTCGAGCTGCAGCATCACCTGCTTGCGGACGACGACTGGCTCGTGACTGAAACTGTGCGCCTGGCAGACGAGTTGAGCTTGCCGCTCGTCGTGACCAACGACGCGCACTACGCGATGCCGGCCGATCGTGAGCTGCAGGACGTACTCGTGTGCATCCGCCACGGCCAGCCGCTCGAGGAGAGCGGCCATCTGCGCCGGCCGAACGGCGAGTACTACCTCAAAGGCTTTGTTGATGTCGCGGCGCTGCCGCCGGCGAGTGGTGCGTTGGGCGAGCGGGTGGCGCAGGCGTGGGCGCAGGGAATCGAAGCGTCGGTGGCAATCGGTGCCTCCTGCTCTGTCGATTTCGACTTCGAGCAGTACCGATTTCCGGGCTTTCCGGTGCCCGCCGGTGAGACACCGTTTTCGTACCTCGAGACGCTGTGCCATGCGGGTATGCGGGCGCGCTATCACCCACTCAAGCCGTCCGTGGTGAAGCAGCTCGCCCACGAGATGGAGGTAATCGAGCGCACCGGCCTGGCCGAGTTCTTCCTGATCTGCTGGGACATCATGCAGTTCTGCCGCGACCGCGGGATCCCGGCACAGGGCAGGGGTAGTG
>DATBFJ010000011.1:0-6158 GCA_036558545.1 Candidatus Limnocylindrales bacterium | reverse complement strand
CATATCCTCGAACACAAGCGTCACGGTGCCGTGGTCGCTGATCCGCTCGAAGAACGTCCGCCAGGCCGCGAACATCTCTTCGGGCGGCAGACTCGCCTCGACGCCCAGCAAAGCGAGCAACGCACGTTCAATCCACGTCCGTTCATCGGTATCCGTAACCCACAGTGCAACCGATTCCCGGATTTTCTGGCGTGTCGTCGGCTCGTCGTCGGTCTCCACCAGGGCCGCACGGCCGCGAATCATTTCGCCGAGCGCCCAGAAGCTTATGCCTTCGCCGTACGCCGGCGATCGGCCGTCATGCCAGTAAGTGGTCTCTACCAGTCCGTCGACGTACTTGAGGAACTCCCAGGCAAGTCGTGATTTTCCGATGCCCGCTGGGCCGATCACGCTGACGAGGCGGATCCTTTGCTCTCGGCCGGTTGTGTGGAAGAGGTCTTTCAGAAGACGAAGCTCGTCGGCGCGGCCGACGAACGGCGCTTCCAGCTGCTCGCTCCGGTTACGCCCGCCACGCTCTGCGACAACGCGAACAGCGCGCCACGCCGGGACCGGTGCCTGCTTTCCTTTAAGCGACTGCTCGCCGGCGACCTCATAGACAACGGCATCTGACGACGCGCGCATCGTCGATTCGCCGACGAGCACGGTTCCTGCAGAAGCCACCGACTGAAGACGGGATGCAGTGTTGACCAGATCACCTGCGACAAGACCCTGGTTTGTGGCACCGAGTGTTACGGCCGCTTCGCCAGTCAGGACGGCGGCTCGCGCCTGAACTCCGGTGGCGATTGATGGCACCGCCTCGATCAGGTCCAGGGCGGCGCGCACGGCGCGCTCCGCGTCGTCTTCAAATGCGGCGGGCGCGCCCCAGACGGCCATTACGGCATCACCGATGAACTTCTCGATCGTGCCGCCGTAACGCCCGACGACATCGCTGCACAGGTCGAAGTAGTGCGACAGAGTCTCGCGCACATCCTCTGCATCGCGCCCTTCGGCAAACGGCGTGAAACCGACTAAATCGGCAAAAAGCACCGTGACCAGTCGTCGTTCCGATCCTGAGGCCTCGGTTCGGACGGCGACACGGCCCGAGGGTGCGAGATCCGCCAGCGTTGTACCGCACTCGTTGCAGAACTTGGCCCCCGGCTTGTTCACGGCGCCGCAATTGGGGCAGCCGCTCTCAAGAGCAACACCACACTCGTTGCAGAACTTGGCGCCGGGCTTGTTCTCCGTGCCGCAGGTCGAGCAGATCACGCGGCTACTTTAAGACGGCCCTTCTTGAGGTCACCGACTATGCGCGCGGCGGCAAGACGACCAGGTGCGCCGGTCACTCCGCCACCTGGATGAGCGCCGCTGCCGCACAGGTACAAGCCGTCGAGCGGCATCCGATAGCCGCCGAGGCCGTGCATCGGCCGCCACTCGAACCATTGATCGAGCGCGACCTCGGCGTGCATAGGATGGCCGCCCGCTGCCCCGTACTCGCGCTGGATGTCGCGCGGCGTGAACACCTTGCGATCCGTCACGAGCTCGGCGAACCCCGGCGCGAATTGGTCGAGTGTGCGCGTAACGACATCGCCGATCGCTTTCGCATCCGCTTCGAATGCGGTGGCCTGTGCGACTACACGGGCGACTTGTCCTGCGCCGCTGGGCAGTTGACTCTCGTCGACGAGCGACGGGATTGTCATTTCCAGCAGCGGCTGCTCGGCGCTCGCGCCGTAGCGCGAAGGTCTCATCGCCAGATCGAGATAGCGCGTCGACGGTGCGATCAGGATGCGACCACGCAGCCGACGCCCGTCGTCATATGCGGCGGGGAATACCGGCAGTGCGCGAAGTGTGAAGGTCACCGACGCAGTGGCCCCGGCTTGGCGGATGTTTGCCGCGCGCCACGACAACCTCGGGCCAATGGCCTCAGGCTCGAGCAGGTCGAGCAGGGTCGTCTTCGGATCGAGATTCGAGACGACGACATTCGCGTCCACTTCCTCGCCGCCCTCCAGGACGACACCGGTCGTCCGGTCACCGGTGCGTTTGACGTGAATGACGCGCGCGGCGGTCCTGATCTCTCCGCCATCTTCGCGGACGGCATCAGCGAGCGCCGCCGAAACCGCTGCCGGACCGCCGCGCGCAAATACCGACTGGCCGGCAAGGCCGCTGTTGCTGCTCGCCGCGTCCGTCAGCAGCACGCCCGACGTCCCGGGCATCCGTGGACCCAGGGCTGTGTAAAGCAAGCCCCGAGCCGCAACAGCCGCTCGCAGCGCATCAGACTCAAACCATCCCTCGAGCAGGTCACGCACGGCCATTGGCATGAAGTGCCACAGCCGTTCGTCGCTGCGTGCCACCCCCGCGGCAGCACGCATCGCGGCACGCGTCGTGGTCCACGAGAAATCCGGTGGTATTCGCGACAGCACCGGACCAAGCGACCGGGCGATCGCCCGCAGCTCACCATCGACCGTGGCATAGCGATCCGCGTCCTCGCCCTCGACGAGCGGGTTATCGGCCAGCTCGCGCGCAGTCAGCGCGGCGTCGCCCCACAGGGTCAGTCCACGACCATCCGGCTGCGGCGCAAACACGCGCACCTCGGGTTGGACGAGTCGCAGCCCGTGCCGACGCAACCCGAGTTCGCGGGCCACTGTCGGCGAGAGGCGACCAACCGTCAGGGCCAGATCGGCCATACCGCCTACCGCCTCTCGCGCCTCAAGCACGAGCGTGCGCAGGCCGGCACGACCCAGGTATGCGGCACACACGAGGCCGTTGTGCCCAGCGCCTATCACGATCGCGTCGTACTTCACGCGGCCGCCTCTGCGACCCTTGGTGGACTGCCGCGCCGGGCGCGCAATACCGCGACGGCCGCGTTACGCCCGGGCGCGCCGGAGATCGCTCCGCCGGGATGGGTCGAGGATCCGCACAGCCACAAATCGCGTACCGGCGTTGCGTAGCCGGAGCCCAACATGGGTCGGCCACTGAACAGCTGCTCGAGCAACAGCTCGCCCTGGAAGATGTTGCCCTCGGTCAGTCCGAACGTGCGCTCGATGTCGATCGGCGTCAGCACCTGTCGCCCGACGATCAGGCCCGGCAGGTCAGGCGCGTACCTGGCGATCGTGGCCAGGACCGTGTCGCCAAACGCCTCACGCTGGTCGTCCCACGTCCCCTCCGCCAGCTCATACGGCGCGTACTGCACAAAACACGCCATGACGTGCTTTCCAGGCGGAGCGACGGATGGATCGATCGCCGAGGGAAACCCAACGTCGATGTACGGCGACCGTGAAAATCGGCCGTCGACCGCGTCGTCGTAGGCTCGCTCGAGGTAGTCGATCGAGGGCGAGATCGAGACCATTCCGCGGTAAACATCGGTCGTCCCGGCGGGCAGACAACTGAAAGTCGGCAGTCCTGAGAGAGCGAAGTTGACCTTGCCCGAGGATCCACGGAACTTGTAGCCGCGCATCTCGGCGTCCTGCTGCGCGCTGAGAGTCCCAGGCTCGAGGAGCGTGCCTAGCGTTGTCCGAACGTCGGCGTTGGAAACAACCACGCTCGCTCGAATCTCTTCGCCCGACTCGAGCACGACGCCCGCTGCCCTGCCTCCCCTCGTCGTGATCCGCGCCACGGGCGCCGACGTGCGCAGCTCGGCGCCCGCTTCGACCGCCGCTGCGGCGATCGCTCCGGATATGGCACCAGTGCCGCCCACCGGAAGGCCCCACGCCCTGTACTCGCCGTCGACTTCGCCCATGTAGTGGTGCAGCAGGATGTACGCAGAGCCAGGCGTCCGCGGCGAGAGAAACGTGCCGATGATTCCTGAAGCAGAAAGCGTCGCCCGCAGCGGCTCGTACTCAAACCACTGCGAGACGAAGTCCGCGGAGCTCATCGTCAACAGCTGGATGAACGCCGTCTGCTGCGGCTCGGGCAGTGCCGCAAACCTCTGCGCGAATCCCGCCAAGCCGAGCAAGCCGCGCGGGTCGCGCAAGCCGCCGAGGGACGGCGCAGACTCGCCGAGCAACGGCTTGACGAAGCGCGCCATCTCGGCCATCAGCAACGCGTATTCCTCGTATGCCTCGGCATCACGCTTCGAGTGGCGCCGAATCTCGCGAAGGGTCACGCCGTGGTCGTCGACGCGCCACAGGTAGCCGCCGTCGTCGGTCGGCGTCAGGGTCCCGTCAACGGGCAGGACGGCGAGGCCGTGACGCACCAAATCGAGCTCGCGGATGATCTCCGGCCGAAGCAGCGACACGACATACGACGCGACGCTGAACTTGAAGCCCGGGACGATCTCCTCCGTGACTGTGGCGCCACCAAGGATGTGGCGCCGCTCGAGGACGACAACGCGTAACCCCGCACGCGCGAGGTACGCGGCGCAGGTCAGCCCGTTATGGCCGCCACCGATGATCACGGCGTCGTACGACTGACCCCCTCTCCCGCCTGCCATGGAGTTAAGACTACCGATGAGGTGGTCCGGGCACGAAGCGCCCCTACCTGCGTGGCCAACTTCTTAATTCGATCTGCCACGGCTGCTCCGGCAGACCGAGGTCAAGGCGGACATCTTGAGCCTGTTGGCGACTCAACTGGGCATGGACATCGGACGACTTTGTCCCCCAAGCCTGTCGTACAGACGCTTCGTCCGGGCGCACCTGCGGCGTTGCCCGTTAAGGCGGTGCCGGCGCAAGTATGGGCAGGGTGGGCGGGTACCAGCGACCTCGATGCGGCCGCTACCATCGCCGCGGTGGACACTCGAGCAGCGGCGCAGCGCTGGGCTGACACGTGGCAGCGTTCGTGGAACGCGAACGAGGTCGAGCCAATTGTCGCGCTCTATGCGCCCGACGCGGAGTACCTCGTCAGCCCGTTCCGTGAACCGAACATTGGACCGGAGGGAGCCCGCGTCTACCTCAACCGCGTACTGGCGGAGGAGAGACAGGTTTCGTCTCGTTTCGGGGAGCCGATCGTCGACGGCCACCGGGCCGCAGTCCAGTGGTGGGCAACGTACATGGAGGGCGACAGGTACATCACCCTCGCCGGTACGAGCGTGCTGCGCTTCAACGACGATGGGCTGGTCGTCGACGAGTGGGACGCCTGGGAAGAGATCGAGGGCCATCGAACGCCAGCTGACAACTGGGGGCGAGACCAATGAGCGTGGGGTCGCCGCTCGACAAGAGGACGGCGGCGCTCAACCGGAAGCGCGAATGGCGCGATTGGTCGGGCTACCTTGCGGCGAGCCAGTACGACTACCTGCATATCCACGAGTACGTGGGCATCCGCCACGCGGCGGTGCTGATCGACGTCTCGCCGCTCTACAAGTACCGCATCAGCGGTCGCGACGCGGCGCGCCTGATCGACCGGGTCATCACCCGCGACGCGACCAAGATCAAACCCGGTCAGGTCGTGTACACACCATGGTGCGACGAGCACGGCAAGGTCATCGACGATGGCACGGTCGCGCGCCTCGACGACGACACATTCCGCTGGACCAGTGCCGAGCCGCACCTGCGCTGGTTCGGACAAAACGCTCGCGGTCTCGAGGTTGAAATCGACGACATCAGCGAACGGACAGGCTCCATTGCGCTCCAGGGCCCACTGGCCCGCGATGTACTGTCAGCGGCCACCGGCACCGACTGGACGGACCTGCGCTTCTATCACCGGCGCAAGGCGCGCTTGGGAACGGTCGCCGTAGATGTCAGCAGAACGGGCTACACCGGAGATCTTGGCTACGAAATCTGGTTCGATGCGGGGCAGGCGACCAAGGTCTGGGATCGACTTTTCGAATGTGGCCGTCCCTTCGCGATTCGTCCTGCCGGAATGCTTGCTCTTGACATGTCGCGCCTGGAAGCTGGTTTGATACTCATCGAAGTCGACTACACGTCCGCCAAGCACGCGTTGATACCGGCTCAGAACTACTCGCCATTCGAGATTGGCTTGGGCCGATTGGTCAACTTCGACAAGTCGGCGGATTTCGTGGGCCGGCGCGCTCTCGAGCGCGAAACTGCGAGCGGCGGACCCACGCGCCGGCTCGTGGGCCTGAACGTCGACTACCCGTCGATCGAGACCCTTTATGAGGCGCAGGACCTTCCAGTCGCCGTTTCGGCCCACACCTGGCGCGAACAGCGGCCGGTGTACGTGGGATCGCGCCAGGTTGGCCGCGCCACGAGCGGAACGTGGAGCCCGACACTCAAGCAACACATCGCTCTTGC
>DATBFJ010000010.1:0-32217 GCA_036558545.1 Candidatus Limnocylindrales bacterium | reverse complement strand
GGTCGAGCCGGCTGAGCCGGCTCGACCGCCCATTTCTTTCAGATAACGGGTAACGGATGACTTTGACGGCCGCCGCCGCCCCAACCTCCACGGATCTGCTGCTCGAGGCGACTGACGTCTCCAAGACGTACGGCGCCGTCGTGGCGTTGAGCCGCGCCTCACTTTCGGTCAATCCCGGCGAGGTCCACGCGCTGATGGGCGCGAACGGCGCTGGTAAGAGCACCCTCGTCAAGATTCTCACCGGTGCCGTTATGCCGGATCGCGGCCGCATCGCCATTCGCGGCCAGGAGCGGATCTCGCATTCGCCCGCTGAGGCTCGACGAAACGGCCTTGTGTCGGTCTACCAGGAGCCCGCTGTGATTCCGGACCTCGACATCCGGGAGAACCTTCGTCTCACGGATACGCCCGTCGAAGGGTTCCGCCACTGGCTCAATGAGCTTGGCCTCGAGAACCTGAACCTGTCGAGCCTCGCCCGCCGGCTGCCCCTGGCGACGCTGCGTATCGTCGATCTGGCACGCGCGCTGGCAATCGAGCCGGACATCCTGCTGCTCGACGAGATGACCGCCGCGCTACCCGCCAACCTGTCCGAGCGAGTGCTCCAGGTGGTCCAACAACTGGGCAGCGACAGGTCGGTGATCTTCATTTCCCACCGCATGATCGAGATCGCCGCGATCTGCAACCGGGCGACGGTGCTGCGCAACGGCGAAACGGTCGGAGTGGTCGACGTCACCGCTGGCTCAGAGGAGAGGATCGTCGAGCTCATGCTCGGGGAGAATGCGACCACGCTCGCGGCTCGTGATCATGACGCGGCGACGAATCGCGATCGCACGGGCCAAACCCCGCGCATAAGCGTTCAGAACCTCAGCGCGGCTGGGCGCTTGAAGGACGCGACATTCGACCTTTATCCGGGCGAAGTCCTGGGCGTCGTTGCGCTCGAGGGACAGGGCCAGGACGAGCTGTTCGACGTCCTTTCCGGATCTGAGCGACCCAGCGGCGGCACATTCACGGTCGACGGTAAGAGCGTCTCGTTCCGCCATCCGGCAGATGCCATCCGCATCGGCATGGTCTATATCGCGGCCGATCGAGCAGAAGCACTGCTGATGCAGCGGTCGGTGCGCGAGAACATCTCGCTTCCCTCGTCGGCGCGTATCCGGCACTGGGGCTGGATCAACCTCGGCCGGGAGAAGAAGAAGGTCGACAAGGGCGTCAGCACGCTTCAAATCGATGCCAGGGCCGGGGCAGAGGTGCGCCGCCTGTCGGGCGGCAATCAGCAGAAGGTGACGATCGCGCGCTGGGTTGCGGATGGCGTCAATACGATGCTCTGCTTCGATCCCACGCGGGGCATTGACATCGGGACCAAGAGCCAGATCTACGTGCTCCTCCGCGACCTCGCCGCAGCCGGCGTGGCGATCCTGCTGTACACGTCCGAGCTCAAAGAGATTCAATTGGCGTGCGACCGCGCGGTGGTCATCTTTGGCGGCGAAGTCGTCGCGCAGATGCCCGCCGCGGACGCGGATGAAGCTGCCCTCTTGCGCGCGGCACACAACCTCAAGCCGGGATCAGCATTGCCCGAGGAAGTCGTCGCGTCGACGTCGGAGGGTAAGGCCGCGGTCGAGGCCGCGATCAACGAAGCACAGTCGACGCTGAGCCAGCAGTGAGCGCGGCTGCGACACCGGTCGAGCAGCCCCGCTCCGCCGTGAGTGATGCTGTGGCCAGCGGCGTGCGCAAGAACGCCTGGACCCTGGGCCTGTTGGCGCTGCTTGTCGTGCTCTTCGTCGTGGTCAAGTACCTGAATCCCGCCTACAGCTTCGTCAGCGCGCAATCGACCGCGACGTCGATTCTTCCCCTGGCGCTCGCGGCGGTGGCTCAGGCCGTTGTCGTCATCTCGGGCGGCATCGACCTGTCGATCAGCTCGCAGATGGCTTTGACCAGCTGCATCGCGGCCATCTTGATGAAGAACAACCCGGGCGACGCGGTCTCGGTCGGCGTCGTGATCCTGGTGCTGCTCGTCGGCTTGCTGCTCGGTGCGGTAAATGGGGCGCTCGTCGTCATCACCAAGGTCCCCGACATCATCGTTACCCTTGCGACTTCCTTTGTCTGGGCGGGCTTTGCGCTGCTCGTGGCACCGGCCCCCGGCGGCTCTTCGGCACAGTGGCTAAAGGATCTCGTCGTGGGTCAGCTCGGAGTCGAATTCATACCCAAGGCCGCCGTGCTGCTTCTTGTCCTCGTTGCCATCATCTGGATCCCTGTACGACGGACGCGGGCGGGTCTCTCGATGTACGCGATCGGAAGCAACCAGCTCGCCGCCTTTCGCAGTGGCGTCCCGGTGAGTCGGACAAAGATCTTCTCGTACACCGTCGCGGGTCTCATCGCCGCTTTCGCCGGCCTTTCGCTGACGGCCAGCACGGGCATCGGGACGCCTGTGCCTGAACCAACGTACGTGTTGATTGCCATCGCGGCCGTCGTCCTCGGCGGCGTCAGCCTCGCGGGCGGAGTAGGCGGTGTCATTGGGCCAATCCTCGCTGTTGTAGCTCTGCAGCTCATCCGCGACGCGATGACGTATATGAGGATCGACTCCAACTATGGCCTCGTGGCCCAGGGCGTGATCCTGATCGGCGTGCTCATGGCCGGCAGCTTCATCCAGATGCGCAGGAGTCGGACATGACCGCCGCAGCCGCGCCTGCCGACCAGCGGCCGGCACGCCAGCCGGCAATGTGGCGCAACGTGATGCGCGACTACCCGCTCGTGCCGCTGATCGTTCTGCTGATCGTGCTTGTTGTCGTCGTTGAGCTCGCGCGACCAGGAACGGTCAGCACGGGGTGGGCAGCGATAACGGTCAGGCAGGCCGCGATCCTCGCCATTTTGGCGGGCTGTCAGACGCTGACGATGCTCACTGGCGGCATCGACCTTTCGGTTGGCTACGTGGCGTCGATGGCCGGCTTCGTTACGGCCACCTTTGTGCATCAGCCCGGAGGCTGGGTGTTTGGCGTAGTCGTGGCACTCGCGGCCTCGGCGCTGGCCGGCCTGGTCAACGGCATTGGCATTGGCATCTTCCGCGTGCACCCGCTGATCATGACGCTGGGAATGGGCCTGATCGTCTTCGGCTTCGCCAATGTCTGGCAGCTGCAGAGCGTCCAGACAGGTTCGGGGGTCCCACAGGAGATTCGCACCGTGGGCGTCGGCCTGACCGGAGACATCATCCCCAACAACCTGCTCATCTTCGTGCCTGTCGCCGTCGTCCTGATCCTGATGCTGAGACGGACCGGTTACGGGCGAATGCTGTATGCCATTGGCGACAACCCGGTCGCCGCGCGGCTGTCGGGCGTTCGCTCGTGGCAGGTGATCGTCGTGCTGTACGTGATCAGCGCCCTTCTCGCCGCGATCGCTGGATTGCTCCAGTCTGGCCTCTCGAACACGGCGAGCGTGACACTTGTTCAGTCGTACCTGTTGCCGTCAGTCGCGGCCGCCGTCATCGGCGGAACGTCGATCCTCGGCGGCCGCGGCGGCTATGGCGGCACTATCGTGGGCGCGTTGATCCTGACGGTGCTCACCGGTGTGCTGAGCATCGCCCTCCCGGAGCCGTGGCGCCAGATCGTCTTCGGCTCGATCGTGGTCCTCGTCGCGGCGGCCTACACGCGCGTCACCGGCGAGTCCTAGCATCCGCGCCGTGGGCGGACAGCCAGGCGCCACGACTCGCCACCTCGGTCTCGACCTGGGCGGCACGAACGTGAAATGGGTCGTCGCTGAGCAATCGGGCGACGATTGGATGATCGTCGATCAGGGCGAGGTGCCGACTCTCGCGGCGCGCGGACCCGACGCGGTCATTGAGCGCCTGGCGGGTGTCGGCGCGACGGCCATCGTCCGCTCACCGGGCGTGACCTCGGTGGGCATCGGCGTTCCAGGCCTGTACAACCCGTCCGATGGGACGACCCGCCTGCTCATCAACCTGCCGGGCGACTGGAAGGGCAAGCCCATGGCGTCAGAGGTGAGCAGGGCGCTGAGACTGCCGACTCACCTGATCAATGACGCGCGCGCGTTCGGCCTGGCTGAGCTCCGTTTGGGCGCGGGTCGAGGTGCGTCGTCGATGGTCGGACTGACCCTAGGTACCGGTGTGGGCGGCGTCATGGCCATCGATGGCAGGGTCCACCAGGGCCACGACGGCACCGGCGGGGAGTTCGGCCACCAGACGATTGATCCGGATGGGCCGTGGTGCGCATGTGGCAACCGCGGTTGCGTAGAGGCGTTCGCGCGCGCGGATCAGATCGCCGCGGCGTGCGGTACTGAAACTGCCGAAGAAGCGTTCGAGCGCGCGCGCGCTGGTGACGAGCGTGCGATGCGTGGCGTGAACGACATCGGCCGATACCTGGGCATCGGCATCTCGAACATGGTCGTGGGCATCACGCCCGACCGCGTCGTCATAGGTGGCGGAGTCGCGGCGGCGCTCGATTTGCTGCTGCCGCCAATCCAGGCAGAGTTGCGCCGCCGCGTTCACGTCACCTCTCTCGATCGGGTCGATATCGTGCCGGCGCAACTGGGCGTGTGGGCCGGTGCGATTGGCGCAGCCATACACGGCGCAGAGGTAACCGTGTGACCGAGCGTATTCTCGGCCAGCTGGTCCTCGACGACCGCGTAACACCCGGTGCAATCGTGGTGGAAGGCGACGCGATCGCTGGCATCGACCTGGAGGCCTCCCTACCCCCTGGCGCTCCATACGTCGCGCCGGGCTTTGTCGACGTTCATGTCCACGGTTGGGGCGGCCACAGCGCGATGGGCGATGCGACGGCACTCGACGGGATGTCTCGCGCGCTGCTGCGCCATGGGGTCACGTCGTTTCTGCCGACGGCCGTCACGTCCCCTATCGATCGGCTCTCGGATTTTGCGGACGAGATCAGAGCATGGGCACCTCATGCGCCCGATGACGGCGCACAACCCCTCGGGTTCAACCTCGAGGGCCCGTTCCTGGCACCGACCAAGCGTGGCGCACACAACCCCGACTTCCTACAGGTGCCCGCGGAGGTCGGACGCGACCGGCTCTCGAGTCTCCTGGAAAGTCTGCGACTGATGACAATCGCACCAGAGCTTCCGGGTGCCCTCGGGTTGATCGAATGGCTGCGAGAGCGCGGTGTGTCGGTATCCGTCGGCCACTCGGCCGCAACCTTCGAGGAGGCTCGTCGAGGTTATTCGGCCGGTGCTACGTCGACGACCCACCTTTTCAATGCGATGACAGGCATCGACCATCGCGAACCCGGCGTGGCCGTTGCGGCCCTCCTCGACGACGATGTTTATACCGAGCTCATCGCCGACGGAGTCCACGTCGATCGAGCGCTGTGGCCGCTGATCAACAGGCTCAAGGGTGTTGATCGGCTCCTTCTGGTCAGCGACGCGATCGCCTTGGCCGGGACCGGCGACGGCCGCGGCAGGATCGGCACCCTCGAGGTTGAGGTCGTCGGCGACAGGGTGACGCTTGCCGGCACCTCGACCCTCGCAGGCTCGGTGTTATCGCTCGATGTGGCCGTGCGCAACCTCGTCGAATCAGGCACCTCTCTTCCGGCGGCCGTGGCCGCCGCGTCGCGCAACCCCCTCGCCCTGCTGGGCGTGATGGATCGAGGACGCCTCGCTCCCACGCAGCGCGCTGACCTCGTCGAGCTCGCTCCGGACCTGAGCGTCAGCCGAGTGATGCGTGCCGGCAAGTGGCTCGAGTAGTTCACCTGCCTGCGACCTTCAGCATGTATTCGACATAGGCGGTTGGATCGCTGATCGACTCTTCAACTGGCTTGACCGGCTGCCATGGGCAGTTGTGATCGTGCGGGCAAACGCCAAAGGGGAAGAGCCTCGCTAGCGGTTGAAGCATTCTGACGAGCCGCACGACCGCCATCGAGGGAGCGAGTCCGCGTTCAGCGCGCGACACCATGCTCTGCGACACGCCAGCCTTGTCCGCCAGCTGCTGCTGAGTCAGGTCCGCCAGCAGCCGCGACCGTCGCAGATAGCGGCCCAGTAAGCCGATCCCCGCCGTTTCCGCGGCTCCCATCGGATCTGCCATCTCGGCCTGTCGTCGGCGCACCTCACGCGCTTGTTCCAGGCGGAGGGCACCCATGCGCGCTGCCTCGGCGAACGGGTCCGCGTTCTCATTCCAGGTCGCCATGCGCGAATTGAACTTGGTGGCGCTTATCTGACGCTTTTTGGACTAGACAGTCGCGCACGGGAGCATTCAGGTGAGGATCATCCGCGCTGCGTGACTGGCGCAGTCAGCGTGGGTGACTGGCGCAGTCAGCGGGGGTGACTGGCGCAGTCAGCGGGGGTGACTAGCGCAGTCGGCGTGGGTGACTGGCGCAGTCAGCGTGGGTGGATGCGCCACCAAATCTGCCGCCAGGCGCACAACCCCTAGCGGTCGGGCATGGCCGCTTGAGTGCGCTCGATGTCATCGAGCAGGCGAACGGTGCCCGCGGTGACAGCGGCCAGGTACTGCTCGCCGAACTCGGCGCTGGATTCTCGTGCGTCGCCCCACGCGCCTGAGCGCGTCGCGCGGTAGACCGATCCGGGCGACGAGAAGAAGAATGCCGTGTGGACAGCGCCGACGTTGCCGACCTCGGGGAACGGCGGCATCTCCGCCGTCGCATGCGCCATATCGACATAGTCGGGATTTATCGCCATTACGCCCGAAACCTCAGCCTTGTTGGCGTGCAACCCCTGTTCCATGCTCATGAATTGAGCGGCTACCTCAGGCGGCATACCGTCCCAGTAGTTGATGACGTAGGCACGCGCGCCCATCGGAAGGCTCTCGCCGGCAGACGCGCACGCGTAGGCGATGGCGTAGGTGTTGTCGTAGTGACCGTTGACAAACACGATCCGCTTGAAGCCCATCGTCGCGAACTGGGCACAAAGGTCTTCAATGAGCGCGGCAAAGGTCGACATGCGCAGGTACACGACGCCGGTGAATCCCTTGTGCGGATACGACAGACCGTACGGAACACTTGGTGCGACCAAGGCGCCAATCTCGCCAGCAACGCGACGACACACCTCGGTGGGAATGAACGTGTCGGTCAGGAGGGGCCCGTGCGGTCCGTGCTGTTCGGTCGACCCGATCGGGATCAACACCACAGGATTCGTTCCGGCAGCAGCGAGGTGCGCCTCGATCTCCGGGTTTGTCATCTCGCCGAGAAAGACAGTCTTTGGCTTCATTCGAACTCCCTCGATGGGTCTACTCGACGGTGTTGGTCAGCTCGCCGATTCCCTCTATCCAGCACGTCATTGTGTCGCCAGCCTGGAGGTGGCGATGGGCGTCGGCACCGATCCGCACGGGTGTGCCTGTCGCGATCAGGTCGCCCTCCCGCAGCGCTATGTGCTGACCCAGGTATTCCACGATTTGATGCACATCGAATCGCATTTGGCTCGTTCGGCCGCCCTGGACGGCCACGCCATTGACGGTGAACGAGAGTGCGAGGTCTGCCACGTCCAGTTCGTCTGCCGGGACGATCCACGGGCCAACGGGGCAGAACCCCGGAAAGGACTTGCCCAGCAGCCATTGGTCGCCATCTAGCCAGGAATCTTGCGAAGTGACGTCGTTGACGATCGTGTAACCCAGGATGTGCTGGTCGTCGGCCATCACGACGCCGAGCTCGCACTCGCCGTCGACGTTCGCCGTCAGTGCCCTGTTCCAGCGGATGGTAGTCCGGTCGCCGGTCAGCGCGGTCGATGCCTTGCCGTAAACAAGCGGGCGTTCGGGCCGGGGCGCGGCAGGATTCGCGGGATCGTCGTAGTTCATGCCGATTGTGTAGATGGCGCCGATTTGGACCGGTCGTCGATCTCTGCCGCGAATTGCGAGCTCCACGATCAGGCCTGCGCGTGCGGATCGGCCAGAAGTGGCGCGACCGCTTCGCGCATTACGCCGGCCATGCCGCTCACGCCCGTCCAGCGCTCGAAGGCGATTGCGGCCTGCGCGATCAACATCTCTGAGCCGTTCGCGGCGCGCAGGCCGCAAGCGCGAGCGGCCGCGAGAAGCGGCGTCTCAGCCGGAACGTAGACACAGTCGAAGACAGTGGCATATCCGGGCAGCAAGTCCACCGGGATCGTGACGCCGGGTTGGGTCATGCCGACGGTCGTGGCGTTGACGGCAAGGTCCGCCTCGCGGACAGCGGCAAGGAACTCGTCCGAATCGAGCGCCACCACCTCGATGCCGCCGATGACGCGCGGCACGGCTCGATTGCCAACAACGAGTGATGCCACGCCGGCGCCCGTACAAGCGTGGACGATCGCGCGAGCGACGCCGCCGGCGCCGGCAACTGCCACGCGCCCGCCCGCAAGCGGGCGGCCCATGGCCAGCTCGGCGCCGGCACGAAAGCCGGGCGCGTCGGTGTTGAAACCGACGAGCCTACCGTCGTCCGCGCGCACAACGTTGTTGACCGCACCGATCTCGTGAGCGTCCGGCTCGACCTCGTCGACCAGCGAAGCGACGAGCGGCTTATAGGGTGCCGTCACGCCGAGGCCCAGGAACTCCTCGCCACGGGCCGTAGCGACAAATGCCGGGACGTTAGCCTCGTCGATCTCCATCAGCTCATAACGGCCGTCTATGCCGGCGGCGGCGAAGGCCGCGTTGTGCATGACGACCGAATGACGCCGCCGGAGTGGCTTCCCGAGCAGCGCGACGCGCCTGGTCACGCGGCTGCCGCGGCCATCCTTCGCACCGGGCCGGCGGTGTCAGGGAATTTGACGTTCGCGATGATCTCGTCGATCCAGCTCTGCAGCTGCGCCGGGTCGGGCGTCATGGTGTGGAGCATGAAGTATTCGACGCCGGCATCCACGCGCCGCTGGAGCGAGGTGGTGATCTCATCGGGCGTTCCAAACAGGTAGACCGTCTCGAGGTACCTAGGCCCACGCTCGTTGCTCATCACGCGTAGGAACGCCTCGTGCTGCTCGCGGCGGGCCTTCTCGGGATCGTTGGTCAGCACGATGTGCATGAAGTTCTCATGCGCGACCACGCACTCCCTGGGGTCCTTGGCGTGCTCGCGGTAGTAGTCCTGGAGCTCGCGCCAGTCGCGTGCGATTTCCTCTGGCGGACATGTGGGACGCGGAATCCAGCCATCCGTCCGGAGTACGCGTGCCTTCACGGATTCCACGAATTTCGGCAGGTCGGGCGACTTGGGGTCCGCGAGCTGCGATCCGCCGCCAATCCAGATCTCAGGCCTCTGCGCAGAGCGTGGCTCGATGGACAGGTCGTCGATCGAGTAGAACTCGCCGTGGTAGGTGACGGTCTCGCCCTCGAGCAGAGGAATCATGATGTCGAGCATCTCGTCGGTGCGCTTGCCTCGCTCGGCCTTGCGCACGCCCAGCGCCGCGTACTCGAATTCGTTCCAGCCCACGCCTGCCCCCAGGATGACCCGGTTCTCGCTCAGAAACTGGAGCGTGGCGAGCTCCTTGGCGAGCATCACCGGGTGGCGCAGTGGCATGATCAGGATCGAAGTGCCGAGTCGTACACGCGACGTGGCCCCCGCCGCCACTGCCAGGGCCGTCAGTGGCTCCAGAAACGACACCGAATAGAACCGCTTGGCGGCGATCAGGTGGTCGGTCACGAAGAGCGAGTCAAAGCCCATGTCTTCGACGGCACGCGCGAACTCCTTGATACCGCGCGCTCGCTCTGGTCCATCGCCCTGCCACACGTACGAGGGCAAGAACACCCCGAACCGACCTACTTCGCCCATGCCAAGCCCCTCTCCTTCACGTGCCTTTGAATTTGGGGTGACGCTTCTCGACGAAGGAACGCGCTCCCTCACGCATGTCCTCGGTCCCAAAGATGCGCTCTGATGCTTCAACCTCGGCGAGCATGCCCACGTCGAAGCGCCAATCGAACGCGCGGTTGACGAGCGTTTTGACCTCTCGCACCGCGAGCGGACCTCGCTCTGCGATCTCCGCACCGATCTCTTTCGCCCGAGCCACGGCCGCTCCAGCCGGGACCACCTCGTTGACCAAGCCGATCCGATGTGCCTCTTTCGCGGTGATGACGCGTCCTGTCACAAGCAGCTCCATCGCACGACCGAGGCCCACGATGCGCGGCAGCCGCTGCGTGCCACCGGTCCCAGGCGTCACCGCCAAACGAACCTCAGGCATGCCGAAGTTCGCTGCTTCCGATGCCACCCGAAGGTCGCAACACAGGGCGAGTTCGAGCCCACCACCAAGAGCATCGTGCTCCAGTGCCGCGATGGCTGGCATCGGCAATCCGGCGAGACGGCTGCCGATGCGCGACTCGCGTTCGAAATGAGCTCTGCCGGACGTCCCGCGATGTGCCTCGAAGTTCTTCACGTTCGAGCCAACCGAGAAGGCTCGGTTGCCTGAGCCTGTGACAATCAATGCTCGGACGTCGCTGGGGGTGCACTGTTCGAGCTGTTGCAGCGCGCTCTCCAGGTCGTCGATCAACTCGTCGGTGACGATGTTGAGCGGCGGATTGTTCAAAGTCAGAAGTGCGACCGTCTGCAAACGCAGATCGACAAGGCTCACTTCGCGAAGTCCGCGGCGAGACCCATCGGCCCACTCGCGTAGACGCGCAGATCGGTCGTCCGGCAGTCGTCGGCGACGAGCGGCTTGAAACCCATCTGCGCCATGACGTCTCGTTCAAGGTCGATGCCCGGCGCGAGCTCGATCAGCGTCACGCCCTCCGGCCGCAGCTCGAACACGGCCCTGTCCGTGATGTAGCGGACTTGCTGCCCCCGCTCGCGCGCAAGCTTGCCGTTGAACGAGATCTGCCGAACGTGCGGCACGAACTTGGACAAGGTGCCCTCACTCGTAACGCGAACGCCTGATTGGTCGATGGCCAGCTCCAGGCCCTGCGCAGTGAGCGTGCCGACGAAGTTGATCTTGGGTGTCCTGGCACTGATGTTGGGAAACCCGCCCGGGCCTCGGATCCTGCCTTCAAAGGAGTGGACGTTGACGTTGCCGTCGGCATCGACCTCGGCAAAGGAGAGCGACGCCACGTCCAGGCCCCCGCCGTCATAGAAGCGGAACATGTACGGCTGGTCGATCATCGCCTGGTAGTTGAAGCCAGCCCCGCCCTCGTTTCCGGCGACCGGCGCGCCGCCGAATATGCCCTGCTCGACGGTGAGCACGAGCTGGTCGGTCACTCCCTCTTCCCAGGCGACGCGGCCGATCAACTGGGAGATGCCAAACCCGAGGTTGCAGATGCTGCCAGGGCCGAATTCGAGCAGCGAACGACGAGCGATGATCTTGCGCACGTCGAGTGGCAGGGGCGGCTCGGACACCAGTGGCTTGCGCATCTTGCCGGCGTAGTAGGGCGAGTCGCGGGTGATGTACGTCTGCCACTGGTCAGGATCGACGTAGACGTAGTCGACGAGCGCGCCGGGCACCTTGACGTCCCTTTGGGGAAGAGATCCCAGGCGCGCGAGCTGGCGGACCTGGGCGATGACGATCCCGCCACTGTTCCGCGCGGCCATGGCCATGTCGAGCATCTCGGCCTGGATCGCCTCGCTCTCCATCGTGATCGAGCCGTCTTCGTCGGCAGTTGATCCTCGAATCACGGCAACGTCGATCGGGAACGAGTGGTACATGAGCCACTCCTTGCCGCGCAGCGTCACGACCTCGACCAGGTCCTGTGTGGTGCGGCTGTTCTGCTTGCCGCCGGTTTGACGCGGATCGACGTAAGTGCCCAGGCCTACGTGCGTGACGAGACCAGGGCGTCCCGCGGCAATCTCGCCCATCAGCTGGCTCAACACGCCCTGCGGGAACGAGTACGCCTCGAGCTCGTTGTTCTCGACCATCGTGCCAAGCCTGGGTTCGTTGCCGATGTTCGAACCAATCGTCCGTCTGTGCATTCCGGCAAGGGCCAGCTGGCTGAAGCCGCGATCGGCGAAATCGCCGGTGCCGACCACGCGCACGGACGTCAAATCGCGCGGATGGCCAGTTTCCTTGAACACCGTTTCGAGCTCGTCGATGAAGCGCTGCGGCAGGGCATGGCCTGCACCCGAGCCACCGACGACGAACGTCTGCCCGTCCTTGAGCAGCTCCACCGCTTCGCGAACGCTGATGACCTTCACGGCATGTACGCCCCGGCATTCGGGTTGAGCGTCTGGCCCGTGTAGAGAGCGGCTGCGTCACTGAGCAGGAAGATGACCGTGTCGGCCACTTCGTCCGCCCGCCCATAGCGTCCCAAGGCCGCGTCGCGCAGCCTGTCCCTGCCCGCTTCGCTGTCGACCAGATCGGTCGTCATGTCGGTGATCGTCACGAACGGCGCGACGGCATTGACCCGAATTCCGCGCGTGCCGAACTCCCTGGCCAGTGCACGCGTGAGACCAACGAGGCCGGACTTGGCCGCGCTGTACGCGGCCGTCTCAGTGACGCCCATCTGGGCCAGCCGTGAAGCGACATTGACGATCGTGCCACCGCCCTGCGCGAGCATCTGCGGGATCGCCGCGCGACATGTGTGGAACGATGCGGAGAGATCTGTCGCAATGACCTCATCCCAGGTCGCGGGTTCGATCGCCAGGAACGGCCCAACCTGGGTGTTGCCAGCGTTGTTTACGAGGCCATCGAGCCGCCCGAACCTCGCGATCACTTCTGCGACCAGGCGTTCCGCGTGGGCACCGACTGAAACGTCCGCGCAGAAGACCTCCGCCTCGCCTCCCGCTGCGCGGATGCGATTCGCGGTTCCGTCGGCTCCCGCGGCAAAAGTCTTGTAGTGGACGGCAACCCGCGCGCCCTGGGCACCGGCCTTGGTGGCCACGGCCGCACCGATGCCCCGGCTGCTGCCCGTGACGAGCACCACGCGGTTCGCCAGGGCGTCGCCCATCAGCACAGGCCGGCGGCCACGAGGGCTTCGCGGATTCCCGTGGCTGCGCCGGCCGCAATGGGCTGGAGGGGCGGGCGCATGCTCGTGTTCTGGATGACGCCGAGCTCCTTGAGCGCGACCTTGGTCCGGGCGCGGTAATCGCGCACCGGTGGTCCGTAGACGAGCTCCTCCAACGGCAGGATGCGCTCCCAGATCGCGCGCGCCTCGTCCCAGCGACCCTGCCTGGTCAGCGCGACCATCTCGACCTGCTCGGCAGTGGCAAGTGTGCCGAAGCCAATCAGGGCACCCTCGGCGCCCATGACGAAGGACTCGAAGATGAAATTGTCGTCGCCGGTTAGCAGATCGATCTTGCGCGGCAGCTTCTCGAGCATGCGCCGCAGTTGCAGGTACAGGCGCGCGTCGAAGCTGGCTTCCTTTATCGCCACGACGTTGTCGATCGCGGCAATCTGCTTGAGCGTGTCCTCGCTGAAGATCACGCCGCCCAGGGCGGGCTGAAGCTGGAATGCGACCATCGGCAAACCGACGCCCTGGGCGATTGCCTCGTGATAGCCGACGGGAACGGCGGGGTCGAGAGGCAGGCCCTGGTAGGCCGGGATCGGGAACATCAGCAGGCCGCGCGCGCCCGCGTCGCGGGCGCGCTTGCCCTCGTCGATGCCCTGCGCCGTGAACATCGCGGACAGTCCGGCAATCACCGGTACGTCTCCCGCCTCGTCGACGGCGACCTTGAGCACGCGCTCGCGCTCCTCGGGCCACAGGTGTGGGCCTTCGCCCGTATCGGCGTTGATCGCAAGGGCCACCGGACCCTGAGGCAGTAGCCACTGCAGGTAGCGGCGGTACTGCGCCTCGTCGAAGTTGCCATCGGCGTCGAAGGTGACGACGCACGCCGGGATGATTCCGCGCAGGTTGAGCTGGTTCATTGGCGTCTCCCAGTTGAGTCGCGCATGACGACTTCTGTTGGCAGGGTCTCCGGCATTACCTGCTCGCCTTCGAGCGCTCGGATGGCCGCCTCGAAGCCGCGTTTGCCCATCTCGCGTAACGGCAGTCGCACGGTTGACAGCGAAGGCGCGGTCATTGCTGCGACCGGTATGTCGTCGAAACCGGCAACCGACACGTCCGCGGGAACATCGATTCCGTGCTCATGAAGGCGCTGCAGCGCTCCAAGCGCGAGCAGGTCGTTGGCGCACAGGATCGCGCTGAAGGCGGTGCCTGGTTCGAGATGCGCATCAAGAATGTCGTCGATCGCGCGAGCGCCCGCCTCGGCGGAAAAGCCGGTGCCCACGATGAGCCTCTCGTCGGCGGGAATTCCCGCTTCGGCGAGTCCGTGCCTGTATCCGGCGAGGCGCTCGCGCGCCACGTACAGCGATGATGGCCCGGCCAGAAATGCGATCCGGCTGTGGCCCAACTCAACCAGCGCCGCGACCATGGACGCGATGCCATTGCGGTTGTCGACGCTGATCTCCGGTTCACCTTGAGCGTGCGGCGAGAGGTGGACGACCGCGGCGCCGGACGCGCGCAGGGCAGCCACGTGGCGCGGCAGCTCCTCGACAGAGGCCGGGTCGTCGAGCCCGGAGCCGGCGAAGATGACACCTGCCGCGCGCATCGAGCGCAGCAGCCGCACGTATGACGCCTCGCGCGCGCCGTCTCGCTCGCTCGAGCAGGTGATCACGAGATAGCCGCCCGATTCGGCAGCATCCTCAACTCCGCGCACGACCTCGGCGAAATACGGGTCGGTGATGTCGTGCACGATCACGCCGACAACGGGGATCTGGCTCTTGAGCAGACCACGGGCAAGGGCATTTGGAACGTAGTCGAGCTCCTTGGCCGCAGTAAGCACGCGCTCGCGCGTGCGTGCCGAAACCGGATAGTCGGCCTCTGAAACGACGCGCGAGGCGGTGGCGATCGAGACGCCCGCCAATCGTGCGACCTCAGTGATCGAGGTCAAATCGGCGCCCTAGTACAGCGGCCCGAACGACTTCGCGTCGTCACGGACGGTGAGCCATTGCCACTGGGTGAATGCCTCGAGATTGGCCTCGGCGCCAAAGCGACCGCCGTTGCCGCTGATGCCCATTCCGCCGAACGGGATCGTGGCCTCGTCGTTGATGCTCTGGTCGTTGACGTGGACCATGCCCGCGCGAATCCGGTTCGCGATTGCGAGGCCGCGCGAGATCGACCTGGAATAGACGCCCGCTGCCAGTCCGTACTCTGACGAATTTGCCAGCTCGACGGCCTCGTCATCGCTGGCAAACGTGACGACCGGCGCTACGGGTCCAAAGATCTCGTCGGTCCACGCTGGTGCGTCCAATTTGACGTCCGCCAAAACTGTCGGTCGGTAGAAGAGCCCTTCGTATGTCCCGCCCTCGACGAGCCGCGCACCGCCCGAATCGACTGAGCGGCGAACAATCGAATCGACGCGCTTGATCTGCTGCTCGTTGACGATCGGACCGAGCTCCACGTCCTCGCGGTACGGGTCGCCGGTACGCAACCTGCGCGCCTTCTGCGCGAGCAGGTCCACGTACTCGTCGGCGACAGACTCGTGGACGATGTGGCGTCCCGTGGCGAAGCAGACCTGACCCTGGAACTGGAAGGCGGAGTACGCACCCGCGCTCGCCGCGGCGGCCAGATCTGCGTCGTCGAGCACGATCAACGGGTTGTTGCCGCCCAGCTCCAGGCTGACCTTCTTGAGCAGACGACCGGCTTCGGCGCCGATGATCCGGCCCACCTCAGTCGACCCGGTGAAGCTGACCATGTCGACATTTGGATCGGTAATCAGCGCCTGGCCCGTTTCCGCGTCGCCGATGACGATCTGAAGCAGTCCTTCGGGCAGGCCGGCCTCCTTGAAGACGGCGGCAAAGACCGCGCCGCCACAGACCGGCGTCTGGGGGTCCGGCTTGAGGATCACGGCGTTGCCCAGCGCAAGTGCCGGAGCAACCACGCGCATGCCCAGCACGCTCGGTGAGTTCCACGGCGTGATCGCGCCGACAACGCCCACCGGTACGCGGCGGACCATGCTCAGGCGCTCTTGCTGAACCGTGGGCACGAGCGAGCCATACGGCTGCCAGGGCATTGCCGCGGCCGCCAGGGCCTCGCTTGCCGTGAAGTTCTGTTCGTGGTGCATCTTGTTGCGATGAGCGCCGGTTTCGCGCTGCGTCCACGTTCCGAACTCGGGCCGGTGCGCCTCGTAGATGTCAGCGGCACGGCGCAGCACCGCCGCTCGATCCTGGTAGCTCGCGGCGGCCCAGCCGGGCTGCGCTTTGGCCGCGGCCGCGGCTGCCTGTGCGACGTCACCAGGCGTCGACTCGCGGACCGTCAATAGATGGCGGCCCGTGGCGGGCTCGCGCACCTCGCGCTCGGCGCCCGTGCCGCTATTCCAGCCAGCGAGGAACGGGTCGAGCCAGCTCTCGTCCTTGCCCCTTGCCTTCGCCTCAGGCGCTATCACGGCCATTGCTGCCTCCTTCGGCCTGGCCGGCCGGGTTCGTGAAGCGTTCCGCGTACGTGCGCGGCACGTTCTGCTCCGTCGCGCGCTTGCCCGTACCTGGGTCGCGCCACACTGGCCCACGCGACAAGACGGCGTCGATGTGGCCCTCTTCGAGATATTCCGGAACCAGCCAGGACTTGACCTCGATCGCCATCTGACCCGGATAACCGATCAAATCGCGAACCCTCTTGTCCGTGTAGTAGCCGGCAACGATCGTCAGCTGCAGTGCCGCGAGATTGTCGGGCTCGTCGGCCAGCGCATCCAGCCGACCCTGGACGTCGCTGCCCAGATCAGGGCGAAGGGCGGCCTTCAGGGGGGCGACGAGGTCCGGCCGCGCACGCAGGACGAACGCGATTCGGTCTTCGTTGTCCACTTCTGCGGCGGACGGCATTCCGTGCGCGGCCGGAATCAGTCGATCGGCAACAGCCGCGAACGTCGCTCGCTCGGACACGTCCAGCTCCGCCACTAATTGGGTACCTGCTGATTGAAGCGCGTCTCGACCATGTGGTCGGCGGCGCGCAGCGCGATCGCGACGATGGTCGACGTGGGGTTCACGCCGCTCGACGTGACGAAGCACGAGCCGTCGACGACGTACAGGTTAGGCACGTCGTGGGCGCGATTCCATTTGTCGAGCACGGAAGACTTGGGATCGTCGCCCATGCGTGCCGTACCCAGCAGGTGCCAGCCGGAGTAGCGCATCAGCCGATCGACCTCGATCTTGTAGGCGCCTGCGGCGTCCATCGACTCCTTGGCCCGCTCGATATGAAAGTCGAGCATGCGCCGTGCGTTGTCGGCCATTGTGTAGTGCACCTCTGGCGCGGGAATGCCGTCGCCGTCGGTGACCGTTGTCGACAGTGAGATGTGGTTGGCCGCGTCGGGCAGGTCCTCGGCGAAGAGGCCCCAGTTGGCGCCGTGGCCGAGAACTTCCTTCAGGTGCAAATGGTGGTCTGGTCCCCAGATCTGCTCGCCGGCGCGCGCCGGCAGCGCCGCATTGACCGGGCCGCCCGTGGGGGCCAGGCCCCACCGGGCGCCGCGGACGAAGCCGCGCTTCTCGTCGGTCTCGTAGAACTCGAGCGACTCGATCAGATCGCCGAACTGGCCCTGCCAGCTCATCAGCGGCTCTTCGAAAAGGCCGGCGACATTCGCGAAGGGATGCATCATCAGCCGTTTGCCTACGAGGCCGGAGGAGTTGGCCAGCCCGTCTGGGTGAGCCGGGCTGGCCGAGAGGAGAAGCAAACGGGGAGTTCCGATGGCGTTCGCGGCCAGGACCACGACGCGTGCCGGCTCAAAATGCTCGTTGCCGTCGCGGTCGATCCAGGTTGCGCCCGTGGCCAGGCCCTCGGCGTTCGTTTCGATGCGTCGAACACGGGCGCCAGTCACGAGTCGAGCACCCCTGGCGATGGCCTTGGGCCAATGGGTCTGGTCGGTCGAGGCCTTGGCGCCCTCGTTGCAACCCGACTGGCATGTCGAGCGCTGGACGCATGGGCGCCGGCCGTCGTACGGCGTCGAGTTGATCGAATTGAACTCCGGCCACCAGTGCCAGCCGAGCTTCGTGTGCGCGCGGGCCAGCTTCAGCCCGGCACTGCCGATGGGCAACGGCGGCATGGGCGCGTCTTCTGTGTCCTGCGGATAACCGGGATTACCTGGCAGTGCGGACACGCCAAAGTCGCGGTCCGTTCGATAGAAATATGGCAGTAGCTCGAAGTAGTCGATCGGCCAATCGTCGGCGATGCCATCAAGCGACCGAACGCGGAAGTCGCTGGGCAATGCTCGCGGCCACGCTCCGGCGAAGATCAGCGTCGACCCGCCGACGGCGTTGTACATGAGCGGGCTGACCGGAGTGTCGTCCTCGACGATCGGGTAGTCCTGGGGCAGGTCGCGAATGTTCGGTGACGTTGCCCAGTTCTTGCGCTGGTGCAGCTCCCAGTCAAGCTTGTTGCCCGGGTAGTCGTCGCGGTTGTGCCAATCACCCTGCTCGAGGCACACGACCTTGAATCCGGCCTCGGCAAGCCGTTTGCCGACAACACCACCAGAAGCGCCTGCGCCGATGATCAGAACATCAGCTGGTTCGGCGGCCAAGATGTCCTCCTGCGGCTCGTTGGGACTGCCCTATCCCGCTCGCCAGGGAAACCGTCCCGCGGGCAACAGTAAACGCTTACTGTCACGCCGGTCAACGCCCAAAATCGACTGCTCGCGGACCTGTCCAGGGAGGCCCGTGCGTGCGGCGTGACTCGCGCAGTCGCACAGCCAGACTACGTCAGTCGCCATGCATGACTCGCCCGAGTCAGCCGCGATGATTAGCGCGTTCGCCGTACCCGACTAGCGCAGTCATGCAGCACGACTGGACCTCAAGGAAGGCACGGCGCGAGGTCATCGTCGTCGGGGTCGCAGAAATGCGGCAGCCGCTCCGTGCACTTGCACGTAGCGGCTCACCGGTGCAACTTAGCGAGAGCTCAGTTGCGGAAAACGACGCTATCGAGGAGCTGTTGGAAGACCGCCGAGTCTGCTGCGTTTGACGCCGCCGAAACCGACGGATCTCTGAAGACGAAGTAGTAACCGGTTCCGTTGTGAACGGTTACGGCCGCATAGACCAGAATCCCACAGTGCCCCTGCGTGACCAGGTTGCCCGATTCGCTGCCGATTCTCACGGGCTGGATCGAGTCCGGGTTTCCGCAGTAGTTGGTGCTCATCGTAACCTCGTGGGACGTGAAGGCAGCCAGGTCGTCCGTGGTTGGCGCGGCGTATGCCAGTGAGGCCAGTGCCGGTCCTGATCCAACGAAGTAGAAGTTGTCGGCGTCTGGATCCTGTGAGAAGGGTACGGCAGCACCGTCCCACCTCCCGGCCGCCGGTACGGCAGTCCAAGACGGCGGCAGCGTTATTTGGTATCCGTAGGTCGTCGACTTGAAGACCGTAGGTGTGCCGAGCGGCGCAGAGGTTGGAATTGCCGGCGCCACCGTAGGTGATGGCGACGGTGATCCCACGCCGCGTGGTGAGCTCATGAAATACAGCCCGCCCAGGATCACGGCGACGGTCGCGCCGATTACTAATGTGATGCTCGCAAATTTGCCCATGGCTACAAACCTCCACCGCGCCGCATTTCGGCGCCTTTGGGTGATCGTTGGCAGCGCGGTGAGGATTGCCCGACGGGTTGTCGAGGGCAGCGCGGTCGGACCATCGTCCAGCCAGGCTGCGAGAACTCGATCGGCGTCGTGTCTCTGATTCATGCCGATCGCACCTTTCTGCTTACAGAGTCGTCGTCTGCGAGCGCGTCGCGCAGGATCCTCGTCGCGTAATGGAGACGTGATTTGACGGTGCCGATCGGGACGCCGGCGATTTCGGCGATGTCAGCGAGCGGCATACCCGCGTGGTGATGGAGAACGACGACGGCGCGATGTTCGGGAGTCAGCTTCCGGAAGGCGCGCTCCAGTGCATCGCGGTCGCCGATCGAGACTGCCTCGTCGCTTACGGCCGGTCCGTCGACCGGCAAAGCGCGAACGTTCTGGGTCCAACGCCGGTACCGGCGTAGCTCCTCGTAGCAGGCATTGACCACGAGTCGGTGGAGCCAGACTTCGAAGCGCTCGGGATCGCGCAACCGCGGAAGTTCCCGCCATGCGAAGAGGAACGCCTGCTGAACGGCATCCTGCGCCTGCTCGACGCTCCGCGTTATGCGGTATGCGATCGCGTAGCACCGACCTCCGTCAAGGTCGACCAGATCGGCGAAGGCTTGCTCGTCGCCTTGCATCGCCTGCTCGACCAACCTCGTCCGCACCGCTTATCCCTCTCGCGGCGCCCGTACGGGCGCTTCGGCAAGTAGAGATGGTCGCAGTCGACAAAAGGTTCAACGCAAAGTCCAGGAAGCGCTCGATCATCGATTATTCTGGCCAGCGTGACCCAAACGCCCACCGACGAGCTCGCGCGATTCCGCGTCGACGGCAAGGTGGCGGTTGTGTCGGGCGGCACCGGCGCAATCGGTAGCCGGCTATCGCTCGCCCTCGCTCGGAGTGGGGCAACCATCGCCGTGCTGGGACGCAGTGCCGAGAGCGCGACAGAGCTGCAGCAGCAGATCCGAAGCGTCGGGTCGGAGGCTCTTCTCTTGTCGGCGGACGTCACCAAGCAGGCCGAAGTCGACTCCGCCGTCCAGCACGCCGCCGACCACTTTGGCCGCCTCGACATCGTGATCAACGCGGTCGGCGGCGGCGCCGGAACAGCCCTCTATCCGGCCGAGGAATATCCGGAAAATGAGTGGGACCGGATCATGGATCTCAACCTGCGCAGTGACCTGCTGGTTACCCAGGCAGCCGCTCGCCAGATGATCAAAGCCGGCAACGGCGGCCGCGTCCTGCACATCTCGAGCGTGCGCGGTCAGCTCGGTATTAACGCCGGTTACATCGCGTACGTGGCCGCCAAGGGCGCGATCAACGCAATAACCCGCCAGCAGGCGACCGAATGGGCCAAGCACGGCATCACCGTCAACGCGATCGCGCCGACCTTCGTTCGGACGCCGCAGGTCGAGACTCTGCTGGCCGATGAGACCTTCTACAACAACCTGGTCGGCCGCATTCCACTTCGGCGCATCGCCGACACCGATGATCTCGTCGGCGCGGTCCTGTTCTTCTGCTCCGACGCCTCGTCATTCGTGACCGGACAAATTCTGACCCTGGATGGAGGCCTGACGGCGACCCAATGAGTTTCGAAGCGGTAACACCGAACGTATTCACTGACGTCACCATCCGCGGCTGCAACCCGAGCTACGTGCTGACCAGCGAAGGGCCGGTCGTCGTTGACACGCCGCAGATGCCCTCGAAGGCCGTCGCGATGCGTCAGGAGGCTGAGAGTCACGGCCCGATCCAGTACGTGATCAACACGGAGCATCACGTCGACCACATCTTTGGCAACTACTACTTCAAGGGCATCCCGGGCAAGGTCATTCACCACCAGGCGCTGGCCGACAACTTCATGGTGTCGACGCCGCTCCTCGACCCATTTGACTACGCCGCCGAAGGAACGCAGATGTCGGACCCGGACGGTCAGTCAATGATGCCCAGCCGCGAGGTCTACTTCGAGGACCCCAACCGAGCCCAGATCACGTTTACCGGCAACGTCACATTGCACGTCGGTGACCACACGTTTCACCTGATTTGGACACCCGGCCACACGCCCGGCCAGATCGCTGTCTATGTGCCCGAGGAACGCGTCGTGTTCACCGGTGACACGGTGTTCAACGATGTCCAGACGTGGGTCATGGCGTCAGACGTCGACCAATGGATCGACGCTCTGAACACGATTTCGAGGCTCGACGTCGACAAGGTCATCCCGGGCCACGGCGCGGTCACCGATCTCAAGTATTTGCAGACCCAGAAGGCCGTGCTGCTCGAGTGGAAGGCACGCGTTGCCGATGCAGTCGCCAGGGGCCTGTCCCGTGAGGAAACGATCAAGCAGGTCCACATGCGCGATCGCTACCCGGTGGACATCGGGCAGGAATACATGATGGATTACATCCAGAGCCACAACGCCGGCATCCTCTGGGACAAGCTCTCGGCCAACGCCGAATAGTTCGCGGCTGCGGGGCCCTTGGCTCGAACCGTGCCCACGAAAGAGCGTAGCGGGCACTGAAAGGTTGGTGGATACCGTGCTGAGCGCCACTCCGTTTCTGCTCTTTGACGGCAACTGTGCGGAGGCGATGACCTTCTACCAGCAGTGTCTGGGAGGAGACCTCACCCTGACCAAGCTCAGCGAGACTCCCATGAAGGAGATGTTTCCGCCCGAGAAACATGACCGGGTCATCAACGCCCATTTGAAAAGCGGCGGTCTTGCGATCTCAGCCACCGACTGGATGGCGTCCCCGGAGTTCGATCCGGTCATGGGCAACATGTCCGCCGTATTCGTAGAAAGCGCCGACCTTGACCAACTGACGGCCGCGTTCGACAAACTTGCTCGAGACGCAGACCGCGAGCATTTCCAGGAACTTCACCCAATGCCGTTCGGCATCTACGGACAGCTGTTCGACAGGTATGGCGTGCAGTGGATCTTCCGAGGCGACTCGAATTGACGGCGTGAGCCAACGCGTCCTGACCCTGCGCGAGCTCAATCGCGCGACGCTCGCGCGACAGCTTCTGCTGGAGCGCGAGCCACTCTCCCCGATCGAGGTAATCGAGCACCTCGTGGGCATGCAGGCACAGTGGCCACAGTCGCCGTACATCGGGATCTGGACGCGGACCACCGACTTTGCGCGGGCGGATTTGGAGCGCGAGCTGATTACGGGCAACGTGCTCAAGGCGAACCTGATGCGCATGACGCTCCATCTGGTGTCGAAGCGCGACTACGGCTTGATGCGCTCGATGCTGAGCGAGTCCGAGCACATGGAGGCGTGGTCGGGATCGGTGCTCGTCGCGCCCGGTGTGCGCGAGCTGGCCTTGCATGGGCCGATCACCAACGCACAGGCGTTGCAGCTCGTCGAGCGCGAATACGGACTGACGGGCTGGGAGGCCCGGATCGCATGGCGCGGAGCCCGTCAGCGAGCGCACATCCTCCACCACCACGAGACGGCGCTCTGGAACGGTCGACCAGAAGGCCGCTTCAGCGCGGTTGCCGAACCCGAAGAAGTAGATCCGTTGACCGCACGAGTGGAGATCCTGCGTCGCTTCATTGCCGCGTTTGGACCGGTGTCAAATCGCGATATCGATCAGTGGGCCATGATGCGCATGCCCCAGATCAAGCCCGCGCTGGACCGCCTGGAGCCGCTGCGCCGTTACCGCGATGAGCGCGGGCGAGCCCTGATCGACGTCGAGGAAGGCCCGCTACCGGCCGAGGGTGTGCCCGCGCCCATTCGTTTCCTGCCCAAGTGGGACAACGTTCTCCTGGCCTATGCCGATCGAAGCCGCGTCCTGCCCGAGCCATATCGGCGGATCGTAATCAAGCAGAACGGCGATGTTGCGTCGACGTTCCTCATCGACGGCTTCGTCGCTGGAACGTGGAGAGTGGAGAAGAAGCGAGTCGTTACATTGCCGTTTGAGGCACTGACGGCGTCACAGCAGCGCGACCTCGATCAGGAGGCGGCGCGACTCGAGGCGTTCGTGAACGCCGCGTCCTGAACGGCTGCTCTGGCCGCCGAACCCCGTGTCACTGGGAATGGCAAGAAGCGGCCCCAATGTGCGGCGCACGGGCGCGACTGCAAAGCCCGCGACAAACATCGTCTGGGCGACACTCCCAGTGGCGCACGAGCCATTCAGCTCGGTCTCATCGCACATTCGTGGCCCACCGTGTCGCGAACCGCCGAACAAAGGCCAGTCGGTCCACTCAGACACCGCTGGCCGCTCAGCGCGGGACGCCTACGAGCCCGGTCACCTCGCTCGCGGATGCTGCGCCCGGTGCCCTGCGGAAGAGGGCCATCGATATCACGGCGCCCGTGGCGATGACTGCGGCGCACAACACGAACACCGTCCGCGCTCCGAGCAGGTCCCCGGCGATGCCGGCGAATGCCATCGATAGCACGCTAGCGCCGGACGTTGCCGAACCCATCAACGACGCGACCCGGCCGCGGATGTCGCGCGCCGCGGCTGTCTGCACGAGTGTCGAGAAGGACGCCTGCACGGGAGTCACGATGACGCCCGCGAGGAACAGCAGAAACACGACGTGCCAGATAGAGCCCACGCCAGCGAGCGCCGCGGTGAAACCGGCCAGCGCGAGCATGCCAACCACGAGAACGCGACTCGTCTGGTAGCCGGCCAGGCGCGCAGTAAGGAACACGGTGGCGACGACCATGCCGACCGTCTGCGCGCCATCCACCAGACCGAAGAACGCAGGCGAGACCTGCAGGTCATTGATCAGCAACGGCACGAACAGCACGTTCACCGCGCCAACGCCGAGCATCACCGCGCACGCGGCAACGATCGTCGCGATCAGGGTCGGCGAGCCCGATACGACTGAGAGGCCCGCGCGAACCTCGCTGAGGATAGAGCTGCCGCCCGTCTGAGCCTCGGCAGCCTCGAGCTCGTGGCCGCGCAGCCGCGTGCGTACTCCCAGCACGAAGACGAAAGACAGCGCGAACGTCAACGAGTCCGTTACAAACGCTGGCCACGAGTTGCCCGTGATCGAGATCAACACGCCGGCTGCCGCCGAACCAAGAACAGTTGCGAAAAGGCGGCCGGTCTGGGTCAGCGAGTTCGCCGCGAACAGTCCGTTCTGCGGCACGACAACCGAAACGAGCGTCGTGCGGGCAGGTGTGAAGAATGTTCCAACGCTCGCTTCAGCCAGGCCAAGCACGTACAGGATCCACACCTGGTCCGCGGTGTGGACGACGACCAGGCCAAGCACGAGCAACGCTCGGAGCGCGTCCGCGACGAGCATGATCTTGCGCGGTTCGAGGCGATCCACCCAGGCACCCGCGACGATGCCGATGGTCAGCGGCGGGACGGCCAGCACGATCGCCATCAAGGCCAGTGCTGCCACCGAACCGGTCAATTGGTTGACCAGCAACAGAACGGCGAGGTTGGTCAGCGCATCGCCGAAATCGGACACAAATTGGGCCGCGGCGATGCGCCGGTAATCCGGAATGCGAAGGACGCCGCGGATGCCCAGCACGGCGGGCTTTTCGACAGCCGGATTGGCCGAAGTCATTGCCCACTGGCTCCGGGAGACGGGTGGAAGGCAATGGTCAGGGCATAGTCGGCCGCGCCTTCGTCCGTCGAATCGTCCGTCTCGACAATTTCCTTGAGCAGCAATCGAACTCGCTCGGCTTGCTCCGCCGTCAGCCGCATCGTCCCGTGCGACACGAGGTTGTTGCCGTCGCCAGGCTTGAACCGGCCAGAAGCGATCGCCGAGCGCAATGCATCGCCGGCAGAGTCGAGGACGTTGCCGATCGCGTCGCCAACCTCGCCGGCCGCGTCGGCAGTACCCGTCGATGCCGCGCTGAGCAGCTCTCGATCGACGCGAAAGCTGCGCGCCGATGGTGTGTAGCGCTTTTCGACGATGCCCGAAACGATGCGGCTCTCGGCCACCACCAACAGGCCATGCTCCTCGAGCATGTTGACGTGGTAGTAAAGCTTCGTCGGCGACTCGGCGAGCTCGCGGGCTACCTCTTTGACCGTCCGTGGAGCTCCGCCGTGCCGGGCGAACGCCTCCATGATCTGAAGGCGCTGGCGGTCAGTGAGCGCGCGCAGGGTCTCGAGATCACCGATCACGAACTCGTCCGCAGGGACGGACATGGAGCCAGCGTTCATATCTTTTTGAATGGTTGCGAATTGTTGAACGGTTGTCAATAGACTTCAGAGCGATGTCCGACTACCACCTCCACCTTCACCCTCACGGCGATTGGCCCGGCGCGCCACCCGCCGGTGTTTACCCACCGGGCTACATCGATCAGTACGTCGATGTGGCGTTGTCACGCGGTGTGACAGAGCTCGGCTTCACGGAGCATCTGTATCGCTGCGTGGAGTCGGAGGCGGTGCTCGGGCACTGGTGGGAGTCGGATCATTCGGTTCCCGATCACGTCCGCGTGGAGATGGCCCACGTGATCACGGCCGAGAGGAACCTGTCACTCGAGCGCTACGTTGACGTGGTTCTTGGTGCGAAAGCGCGCGGGTTGCCGGTCAAGCTCGGGCTCGAAGTCGACTTTGAGCCAGGCACCGAGGAGCGCGTGCTCGACCTACTGGCACCATATCCATGGGACTTCTTGATCGGGTCGGTTCATTGGCTGGGCGGATGGGAGTTCACGCGCGCCGGTGCACCCGATGAGTTCGCGCGGCGCGGCGTCGAGAAGACGTATCGCGACTATTTCGCCCTCGAGACACAGCTGGCGAGCGCTCGGTTCGTGGATGTCCTGGCGCACACCGACGTGATCAAGAAGTGGGGCTACAAACCCGCGAACGAGGTCCTCGATGAGCTGTACGCACCGGTCGTGGCCGCGGCTGCCTGGTCCGGAGTGGCCGTCGAGGTCTCGTCTTCGACTCTTCGGCATCCCGTCGCAGAGATCACGCCCGCGCCGGCTCTGCTCGCTGCCTTCTGCGGCGCGGGCGTGCCGATCACCCTCGCCTCTGACGGGCACATGCCTGAGCTCGCCGCGCACGCCCACGACCAGGTCGTGGCGGCCGCACGTGCCGCCGGCTATGCCTCACACCTTCGATTCGCGGATCGTGTGCCGATAGTTCAGCCCATCGGCAACGAGTAATCGCTAATACTCCGGCGGCGGCTCTCCGTCGCGATAGGCGATCGTGCCCACATCGACCTCGTTGCCGTACTTGTCGGCGAGCGTCCACCAGGCCGGCGCGTAGTCGTCGCGGACAAGATGGCCGCCGGCCGCCAGCGCAGCGTCGACACGCGCCTTCGCCTCTTCTATCGGCACCCACATGCCAATGTGGATCGCCCCCAGGCCGCCCGGCCGGGTCTCCTCCATCGTCTCGAACCAGAAAGCATTGCCACGATCGTACGGATCGACGAGGTCTTCCTCGGGTGAATCCGGCCGCGGCACGTAGCCCAGCACTGCCTGCCAGAACGGCGTCACGTCCTTGATGTTCGGAGCGCCCGGCACGATCAGCAGGCTCTGGACGCGCGAAGGATCCGACTTGAGGCCCTGTTCCCGCGCGACCACAGAGATCTGTTGGGCGAGCTCCAGATCACGATCTGTCATGCCCATGAAGTCGTCACGCAGCGTGACCAGGCGGACGGTCACGCCACGCTGGCGGAGGTCGATGCCGTATTGGTGCTCCGACAGGTTCGGAATCTTTGCCAGTGCCTCGATGAAGGCCGCGGCGTCGCTCAGGGAGTCAGTCTCGAAGAAAGCGCACGCACCGTCGCTGACGATGCGCCAGTCCCGTGCCTGGTTCAGGAACTGAGTGGTCTTGATCGGATCGCTCATCCGGGCATCGTAGGTGGGTCCTCGAAATCGAGGGAAAACCCACTTTCAATCACAGTCGGTAAGGCGCACAGTCGCTTCAGCCGCTGATTGGAGGCAACGTATGTTTCGGCGAAAACGGATTCTCTTCATCCTGGCGGGATCGCTTGTCGGCTTGCTGTCCATCGCCCAGCCTGCGCTCGGATTTACCAAGCTCAACACCACCGGCACGGTAGGCGCGCACAAAGTGCTCGATTCGCAGGCCTTCCCGGGAGGGCTTTGCACTTACGACTATTCGTCAGCAAACCAGGCTTGGAAGCTGAAGCACATTCACGTTGGACCACCGCGAATGAAGGCAGTGCCAGGCATGGGCACCGAGAAGGTCGGCTGGCAATTTACGATCCAGCGGCGGGAAATCGGCTTTGGAGGCCCCGGACCGTGGGAAAACCGTTACACCAGTCCCACGTTCACGGCTTCAACGGATTCGACCCACAACGCGCCCTTCAACGCATGGGAAGGCGTGAAGGTCATCGTGCCATTCCAAATCGGCGCCGACGCCTCTGCCGAGTATCGAGCCAAGGCAAAATTGATCTGGTACAAGGCCAACGGGACCGGCGTTCTGGGTAGTGTCACCGGCAGGATCGACTGGTACTACTACGACTCCCGGAAATCGCGCGAAGTCCCCACAACGTGCTCTGACTACGACGTTTGACGTCTCAGGAGCGCTCGTCTCGCGGTGTCGAGGGCCCGTGCGGCCCGGGCAAATCCGGGCCATGGATCGGGTGAGGCGTTAAGTCGGTCGGCAATCGTTCGAACGTTGAACTGGTCCGGAGCGATCGAGTCGAGCTCATCCCAGGTGATCGGGACTGCGACCGGAGCCCCAGGCTTGGGCCGTACGGAATAGGGCGGCACGGCGGTCTGCGCCCATGCGTTGCGGTTGCAGTCGAGAAACAGCCGCCCTCCCCGCTTCTCCTTGTAGAACTCGGTCGTGAGCCGGTCCGGCGCCCGTTGTGCCATCGCCTCGGACAGGCCGAATGCCACTGCTCGGACTTCGTCGAAGTCCGCCTGCGGCTTGATCGGCACCACAACGTGATATCCACGAGAGCCGGTGGCCATGAGGTACGGCGTGAGCTTGGCCCGTGTCAGCACGTCTCGCGCGAGGGTCGCGGCAAAGCGTGCGTCGCTGACACCGCCGTCGCCCGGATCGAGGTCGATGATCATTCGGTCGGGCAGCTGCAGGTTGGGCACGCGACTGAGCCAGACATGAGGAGTGATGCAGCCCTGGTTGGCGAGATAGACAAGGCTCGCTGCGTCGTCGCATATCGCATGAGTCACGGTGCCACCCGCTTTGGGCACGACCACGCGATGAATCCAGTCCGGAAAATGTGGCGGTGCGTCCTTCTGGTAGAAGACCTGGGCGTAGATGTTGTCGCGGACGCGCTGCATGCTCACCGGCCTGCCACGCAAGTGCGGCAGGGCAAATGGCGCGACGCGCGCGTAGTGCTCGACGACCTCACCCTTCGTGATGCCGTCGTCGGGGAACATCACCCGGTCCGCGTGGGTGATCTCGATGGGGCGCCCGTCGGCCGAGATGGTGTCGGTCAATGTGCCCCTGAGATCAGTCGCTCCCGATCAAACAGCGGCACGATGAGGCGCCAGCCGACGATGTCGGCGATCAGCAGCAGCGCGCCAAGAAAAATCGCCAACTCGAGCGACGGCGCGATGACGTTGAACGCCAACAAGATCGCGATGAAGAAAACCGGCAGACTGCTGAGAACGCTCAGCTGCTGCGCCGTGCGCGGGTCGCCGGCGCGCGTGGAGATGGCGATGCCCACCCAGATGGAGAAAGCTGCCAATAGCGGAGTGAACACGATCTGGACGATGATGTCGTCCGCGCCAAACAGGCCGGGAGCGATGTCCGGCTTGGCCAGCGACACGACGACGATGTACACAGCAAAGACGATGTACGAAATGATGACGCTTGGCACGAAGACCGCGAGCGCCTTGCCCACCAGAAACTCCTCGCGAGTGATCGGCGTCTCGAGAACCGGCTCCAGCGTCTCCTGCAACCTTTCGCCGGCGACGGCATACGCAGCCAGCGTCGCAGGCACGAGGATGGGCACGCCGAGCATGAACAACAGCTCGTGCCGGCCGGACAGGGCTGCCGCGGTCAGACCTGTCGCAGCGAATATGGATATGAGCGGCTGAACCGTGAAGATCACCGGAAACAGGAACATCGCCCAGATGATGGGGCGATTGCGCGAGTAATCGCGCAGCTCCTTGAGCATGATGGCCCGGACGCGACGCACGTTGAGCTTCATTGCCCGTTCGCCTCATCGACGAGCTGCAGGTACACGTCCTCGAGTGAGTGCTCCTGTTCCGAGATCGACACGACGTCGGCCCCCGCCGCGAGGAGCGCGCGAGTAACGACTGGAGCTGTGGCGCGGGAGTCGCGCACCGTCAGGAGGTAAGTCGAACCGGCCTCCTGCTGCCATTTCGTGACGTCGGCGATCTTCGCGAATACGGCTCCCGGCTCCGCCAGGGGCTCTGTCGTGACCACCTTGAGCGTCTGTGCAAACAGCTTGTCGCGCAGATCGTCGGGCCGTCCAATGCTCAGCAGTGTCGTGTTGAGAATGGCAACCCGATCGCACAGACGCTGTGCCTCTTCAAGCCGATGCGTGGTCAGGAAGATGGTGACGCCGCGCTCGCGCAGCTGGCCGATGAGGTCGTGCACGTCGCGCGCGGCCACGGGATCGAGTCCCGAAGTTGGCTCGTCGAGAAAGAGGACCTCGGGGTCGCTGAGCAGCGCCCGGGCCAATGCAACGCGCTGGCGCAATCCTTTGGACAACTCTCCGCAGCGATCGTTTACCCGGTCGCTGAGACCGACCGATTCGAGCGCGTTCTTGATCCGGTCGCGAGGTTCATCGATCCCATAAAGATCGGCGAAGCAGTCGAGGTTCTCCCGTACGCTGAGCCGCTGATAGAGACCGGGCGACTCGGGCATGATCGCAATCCGGCGCCGGATCTCGACGCCGTTGTGGGGAGTAAGGGGCAGGCCGGCGACGGTGGCACTTCCCGCAGTTGGTGCGAGGAGAGTGCCCAGGGTGCGCACGGTCGTTGTCTTGCCCGCACCGTTCGGTCCGAGGAAACCGAACACTTCGCCATAGGCAATTTCGAATGAAACGTCGTCGAAGGCCACACGATCGCCGAAGCGCTTGGTCAGATGGCTGACCGAGATGGCCGGGCCGCGGGTATCAGTCGTAGCTCGCGATGTCACTCGGCCTAATTGTGATCTCTCTCGCGCAGAGCGCTCCAAACGCGTTCCGGTGAAAGGGGTAGGTCACGAATCACGACGCCGGTCGCGTCGCGTACGGCGGCAGCTACGGCCGACGCGACGGGCAGCAGCGCTCCTTCAGACATGCCCTTGGCGCCATATGGTCCCGGCCCATCCGCGTTCTCGACCGTGTCGCTGAGCATCTCTGCCGGCAGGTCCATCGAGGTTGGGATGCGGTAGTCGATGGCGCCGAGGTTCCTGACACGCCCGGCCTCGTCGAAGATGAAGTGCTCCATCAGCGTGTGGCCGAGGCCCATGATCGCGGCACCCTCATCCTGCATCTGGACCTGCAGCGGGTTGATCGATCGGCCGACATCGGAAACGGTGACGTGGCGGTGAATGGTGATGTCGCCCGTCTCTTCGTCAACGCTGAGCTCAACGGCCGTGGCATTGAACTCGAAGAACGCCGCCGACCCTCCAAGAGGGTGGTCGGGATCCGCCTCCTTCCTTCCCTCGCCCATCGCACTGATCTCGCCACCCATCCGCCCCAACGCGATGGCGACGAGTTCCTCCGTCGTGCCCTGTGCGCCGCCCGCCGACTCGCGCAGCCGGGCCATGACCTGGCGCGCGGCCGACACGACAGCGTTGCCCATCACCACCGTGGATCTGGACGCTGAGGTCTGCTGGTCGTAGGGCACCAGCGCGGTGTCGCCGGAGACGACCGTGACGCGCTCGATGGGGATGCCCAGCTCTGTCGCGCACATCTGAGCGAAGATCGTCCGCGCCCCCTGGCCCATGTCGCTCGTGCCGCAGTAGACGACTGCGCTGGCGTCGGCCAGCAGGCGGACGAGGGAGAACGACAGACCGGTGGTCGGGCCCGACTTGATGCCAAGCGCGATGCCACGACCTCTGCCGGCCGGCTTCGGACTGTCCCACTTGATCAGCTCTGCGGCCTTGTGCACGCTCTCCGACCAACGGCCGTCGCACGCCGTGTCGAATGGAATGAACTTATCGCCGAAGGTCGCCAGGTTGCGCAGCCGAATCTCGAGTGGATCAATGCCAAGGAGCACGGCGGCCTCGTTGATATTCGACTCGACCGCCCAGTTGATCTGGGGGTTGCCGAAACCGCGGAAGGCGGTCGACGGAACTGTGTGCGAGAGGACGCTGCGGGCGGTAATGCGGGCCGACGGCCAGTTGTACGGGCCGTTGCCGATGTACGAGCCCTTGCCTACGACACGGTCGGCGATGTCGGCGTACGCGCCAATCAGGTAGTTCGCATCGACGTCCTGAAAGGCAAAGGCTCCGTCCTTGTTGACCCCCGTGCGAACCGTAATCTCGGTCTCCGTCCTGCGAGCCGCCAGGAAGCTCTCCTCGAGGCTCAGTGTCAACCTGACTGGACGGCCCAATTTGAGAGCCATCAAAGCGAGTGCCGGTTCGTACTTGGCATGCTGCTTGCCGCCGAACGCCCCGCCGGGGTCTGGCGCGTGGACACGGACCTTGGCCAAAGGCAGGCCAAGTACACGCGCCAGGATCCGTTGCAGCCAGTACGGATGCTGAATCGATGACCAGACCGCGACGCCATCACCGTCCGGTGCCGCGATGAACGCGTGCGGCTCGATGGCGAAGTGCGTGACCATGGGGAAGCGGTAAGTGTTCTCGACGACGAGGTCCGCTTTGGCTGCATCGACATCGCCCCATGCAATGTCGTGCTCGCGGAGCACGTTACCGGCCACTTCGTCCTGGACGCGCGGCGCGCCGTCCGCGAGGGCATCGGCAATTGTGACGACCGCCGGCAGCTCCTCGAATTCGACCTTGACAAGGCGTGCCGCTTCGTCGGCCGCGTCCTTCGT
>DATBFJ010000009.1:0-3934 GCA_036558545.1 Candidatus Limnocylindrales bacterium | reverse complement strand
CTGCGTCGGCGCGGCTTTCCGGCCGAGGGCATCCGCGATTTCGTCGCCTCCGTCGGTGTGGCCAAGTCGGAGAACATGGTCGAAATCGAGCAGCTCGACTACGCGGCGCGCAACGTCCTCAACCGCATCGCGCCGCGCCGCTTCGGCGTCCTCGACCCGATCAAGCTCGTTATCGAGAACTATCCCGAAGGCCAGACGGAAAAGGTCTTTGCGCCGAACAACCCCGAGGATCCCGAGGCAGGCAACCGCGCGGTCGAGTTTTCACGCGAACTGTGGATCGAGCGCGAGGACTTCATGGAGGAGCCGGCGCCCAAGTTCTTCCGACTGGCGCCCGGTCGCGAAGTGCGGTTGCGCGGCGCATATTTCGTGACATGCCAGTCGGTCGTCAAGGATGACGCCGGCAACATCGCCGAGCTGCGCTGCACATACGACCCAGCGACGCGTGGCGGCGACTCTCCCGATGGCCGTAAGCCGAAGGCGACGCTGCACTGGTTGTCGATCGCGCACGCCGTCCGCGCGGAGGTTCGGCTCTACGACCACCTGTTCACGACACCCATTCCGGGCGCCGATGGCGATCTGCTGGACGACCTTAATCCTGACTCGGAGAAGGTCGTAGCGAATGCCTACGTCGAGGCTTCGCTTGCCAATGCGGAGGTCGGGACGACCTATCAGTTCGAGCGCCTGGGCTACTTCGCTCCCGATACCGACACGGCGCCCGGCAAGCCTGTCTTCAACAGAACGCTGACGCTCAAGGACACCTGGGCGAAGGTCCAGGCACAGGCCGCGTCCTGAGCTCCAGAAGGAGCCTGGAAACCGTGCTGCTACGATTCGCGTCCGTTACTAAGTGGTTGGAGGCGAGGGGTTCGTGGCGCTCGACGTCGTCGGCAAGATGGGTCGCGTCACGGCGGACATAACTCCCGGCCATCTAGGCGAAGTTCTGATCGAGGTACGCCAGGGCACGGAGCGCTTCCTCGCGCGCGCAGCGGATGCCTCGGCCACGATCAGCAAGCACACCCAGGTCGTCGTCGTCGGCTCACTGGGCGGTCGTACGGTGGAGGTCGAGCCGACCGATTCACTGAGGTTGTCCTGAATGTTCGACGTTCTGGTGATCGCCCTGATTTCCATCGTGGTGGTCGTTGCGGCGATTGTTTTCCTGTTCCGCGTCAGCTGGCGCATCGCCGAGCCTGACGAGGCTCTGATCATCTCGGGCCTGCGCAGCGGCGGCACGATGGAGGGTGGCGGCAAGGGCTTCCGGATCGTCACCGGCAAGGGCGTCCTCGTCATTCCTGGGTTGACCAAGGTCCGCACGTTATCCCTCGAGGCGCACGAAAGTGAGATCACGGTACCGTGCGTCAGCCAGCAGAAGATCAAGCTCGACCTGCGTGGCGTGGTCGTCTACAAGGTCGGCGACGACTATCCGTCCATCGCGAACGCGGCGCGACGCTTCCTGGATCGGCCGGCAGCAGAGCTCGAGTCGAAGGTGCAGAACGTCTTTGTCGGTCACCTGCGTGGCATAGCGGGCTCGATGACCGTCGAGGAGATGATCAGCGACCAGGACAAGTTCGCCCAGCAGGTTCGCGATCGCTGCAGCCAGGAGATGGAGTCGTTCGGCCTTGTGATCGACAGCTTCCAGATCCAGGCGATCACGAGCCCGAGCAACTACATCGAGAACCTGTCGGTCCCGCACCAGGCAGAGGTCGAACAGAACGCGCGCATTGCGCAGGCCAATGCCAACCGCGAGGCGGTGGCCGCCGAGCAGGACGCGGCCGCCAAGATCGCCGCGTCGACACGCGACACCGAGATCAAAAAGGCGGGGTTCCAGGCGGAAATAGACCGCGCCAACCAGGAGGCGGCCCAGCAAGGTCCGCTGGCCCAGGCAACCTCCCGACAAGCGGTCGTCGAGCAGGAGACCAAGGTCGCCGAGCTGCAGGCCGAGCAAAAGGAACAGCAGCTCCAGGTCGACGTGCGCAAGCCCGCCGACGCTGAGGCGTACAAGCAAACGACGCTCGCTGCGGCGGGCCGCGACGTGACAATCCGCCAGGCCGAGGCCGCGGCGCAGAAGCTGCGCCTCGAGGCTGAGGCCCAGGCGGCCGCGACCAAGATCCAGGCGGAGGCACAGGCCGCGGCAACGCGACTCAACGGCCAGGCTGAGGCTGACGCGATCCGCGCGCGCGGGATGGCTGAAGCGGACGCGGTGCGCGCGCGGATGGAGGCCGAAGCGGCGGGCATCGAGCGACGCGCTGCGGCGCTGAGCCAGAACCAGGAGGCGGTCATCGCCCAGCAGATCGCAGAGAACCTGCCGGCAATCGTCGAGGCGGCCGCGTCACCGTTCGAGCACGTCGGATCGTTCACCGTACTGAACGGCGCGGAGGGTGTGACGGGCGCTCTTGCCCAGATCATCCAGCAGGCGGGCGCGCTTTCGGGCATGGCCCGGGAGGCGCTCATGCCGAAGCCGGCAAGTGTCAACGGCCACGCACCCAGCACGAACGGGGCCTCCGAGGCGCATTCCGAAAAGGTAGCGGCCATTCCGGCGGCGACGCACTCGGACGAGGCGAAGGCACCAGCGGCAGCTGCCGCCCCGGCAAAACCAGCCGAGAAGAAATCAGCTGACTGACCCCGCAACGGAGACCAACGCCTGGGCGGAAACCAACGCACGACGAGTTGTCGACCTGGTCGCCCAGGCGCCTCCGGGCTCCGCCGCGTTCGCCCGGATCATTCGAAGTATCGACGGCCTGGGCGAACGCGAGATCCGCGCCACTGCGGCGATTGCCGCTCGTTTCACCGAACAACCGGTGCGGGAGATCGAGTCGATCCTGTCAGATGGGGCACCACTCGCCAGGCACCTGCGCGAAATCAAGCTCCTCGCCGCAGACCTGTCTCGCTTGGGCACTGCGAGAAGCCAATCGGATATCGCCGGTCTCGCTCAGCGAATCGAAGCTCATCAGGACGACATCCGGGCCTTAACCCAGGAACTGCAGGACAACGTGTCGACCATCTCCGCAGACAACGCGCTGCTAACCCAGGAAGCGAAGGCGCTACACCTGCAGATGCGCACCCTGGACCGCTTCACGACATTGCTGGCCCGCCTCGATGAAGAGCTCACGGCCCAGGCGGCAGAGACAGATCTCCTCTACGTGGTGCGCCAGCGTCGCCGCGACCTTCTGTTGCAGCTGGCCGTGGCAACCCAGGCCCACGCGGCAGTCGATCGTCTGGCGAAAAGCAACGAACAAGTCCTTCGGGCGATGCGCCAGGCGACGACGCTGATGCTTACCGCGCTGCAGACGAGCGGTCTCGCCGTGCACGCGATCGAGATGGGCGGTGCGATCGATCGCGCCACCCGCGGCGCAGAGCTCCTGGCAACGATCGACGATGTCGAGATCCAACGACGTGCCTCGCTCGCGAACATCGCCCGAGGTGGTTCGCAAGGCGGTTAGTCGGCCGCCCATGCGCTCTTCGCTAAACTTGGCATCTCGCTGGCGAGTGGCTCAACGGTAGAGCACCTGACTCTGGATCAGGGGGTTGAAGGTTCGAATCCTTCCTCGCCAGCCATTACTCGTGATTGAGGACAGTTCCAAAGCAGGGGAGACCGATGAAGTTTCGAACGATCGCGGCAGCATGCTGCGTTATGCTCGCGCTGTCGGTCCCGGCAATACCCGTTACTGCGGCCAAGCTTGATCACACATCACCCGCGTTCTTTGCGATGGAGATGCGCGCGCATCAGACCATCGTCAAGGCAATCGAGGCCGATCCAAACACGTACGGTGGCCTCTGGTACGACAACGAGACCGACGAGTTTGTAATTCAGTACGTCACTGACGAGCAGCCTGATTTGCCACAAGCCGACGGCTTCGAAGTGCGCTGGGAGAAAGTCGCCAACAGCAAGACCGTGCTCGACGCACAGTTTGCGGCGGCTGTGGCGGTCAGCGAGGCAAAC
>DATBFJ010000008.1:0-55066 GCA_036558545.1 Candidatus Limnocylindrales bacterium | reverse complement strand
GTGGGGATGATGTTGCACGCGTGCGGGCACGGTCTCCTTTTCTCGTACTTGAGAGTGGGTCGCCAGTCACGGGCGCCAGCCGAAGTCCGCGTCACTGTCCGGTCCAGACGAGGAGGAACGCCTAGATGACTGCTGTAGCCGCGCCCCAGACGTCAGTAGGCGCTCAGTTCGGCACGTACTCAGAGGTAGGAACGCTGCGCAAGGTCATGGTCCACAAGCCAGACCTGGAGCTCAAGCGCCTGACACCGCTCAACCACGACGAGCTGCTTTTCGACGACGTCCTGTGGGTCAAGCGCGCCGAGGAACAGCATGTGGCTTTTCAGCAGCTGCTCAAGAGCCGCGGCATCGAGGTCTTCCTCGAGGAAGAGCTCCTCGCCCAGGCCCTCGACGATCCGGATGGCCGGAAATGGGTCCTCGATCGCGCAGTCACAGCGGACACAGTCGGACCTGGTATGTCGGACGAGATCCGTGCCTACCTCGACGAGGTCGACTCGGTCACGCTCGCGGACCACCTGATCGGCGGCCTGACAGTTCGCGAGGGCCTCAACATCCTGCACAATCGGCACCCTGAGGTTGGGAGCGGGCTCATCCAGCGCGGCTCGCTGGTCGTGTCCGCCATGGAGGATGAGGACTTCATTCTCCGCCCGCTGCCGAATAGCTACTTCACCCGCGACCCATCCGCGTGGCTGTACAACGGCGTAGTCGTCAACCCCATGTACTGGCCGGCGCGACGGCTCGAGGCGCTCAATCTCGAGGCGATCTATCGCTTCGCACCCATGTTCAAGAATGCCGACTTCGAGTTCTGGTACTCGCGCGACCAGGAGGGCGAGGACTTCGGGACAGTCAGTTCTGAGGGCGGCGACATCATGCCCATCGGCAATCGGACCGTCGCGATTGGCATGAGCGAACGCACCACCGGCCAGATGATCGAGAAGATCGCGCTCTCGATGTTCGACAAGGGCGCGGCGGATCGCGTCATCGCCGCGGTAATGACCAAGGATCGCGCCCACATGCACCTGGACACGGTGTTCACGCTGGTGGACCGCGACGCGGCGACGGCGTACCACAAGGTCGTCGACAACATCGGCGCCTTCTCTCTTCGACCCGCCGACAAGGAAGGCGAGCTCGAGGTGACGAAGGAGGACTCGTTTGTCGGCGCCATCGCCAACGCGCTTGGAGTCAAGGAGTTGCGCATCGTCGGAACCGGAGGCGACGAAGCGCAGCAGGAGCGCGAGCAGTGGGATGACGGCAACAACGTCGTTGCCCTGGCGCCTGGCGTCGTCGTCGCGTACTCGAAGAACGAATTCACGAACGCAAAGCTGCGCAATGCGGGCATCGAGGTTCTCGAGCTCGACGGGTCGGAGATCGGCAAGGGCCGCGGTGGCGGCCATTGCATGACCTGCCCACTGCTGCGCGACCCGATCTAAGGAGGAAACGACGTGACCGCAACGATGATGTCAGCCCCATCACTCAAGGGTCGTAACTTCCTCAAGGAGCTCGACTTCACCAGCGAGGAGCTTCTCTACCTGCTCGACCTGGCGGCCAACCTGAAGGCAGCCAAGAAGGATGGGACGGAGAAGGAGATGCTCCGCCAGAAGGAGATCTGCCTGATCTTCGAGAAGACCTCGACGCGCACGCGCTGCTCGTTCGAAGTCGCGGCCTACGATCAGGGCGCGCACGTGACCTATCTCGACCCGCAGTCGTCGCAGATGGGCCACAAGGAGTCGATCAAGGACACCGCGCGCGTGCTCGGCCGACTGTACGACGGCATCGAGTACCGCGGTTTTGACCAGGACCTGGTCCAGACACTGGCCGATTACGCGGGCGTGCCGGTCTTCAATGGCCTGACGGACGAGTTCCACCCGACGCAGATCCTGGCCGACATGCTGACCATGCGCGAGCACAGCCGGAAGCCGCTGAACCAGATCGCCTTCGCCTTCCTGGGGGACGCGGCCAACAACATGGGCAACTCGCTGATGATCGCGGGGGCGATGCTGGGCATGGACGTGCGCCTCGTCGCGCCGCGCATGCGCTGGCCGCACCAGGAGCTGGTCGATAAGGCCAATGACATCGCGCGGACAAGCGGCGCGACGGTCACGCTGACTGAGTCCGTGGAAGAGGGCGTCAAGGGCGCCGACTTCCTGTACACGGACGTCTGGGTCTCGATGGGCGAGCCCCACGATGTTTGGGCGGAGCGCATCAAGGAGCTCAAGCCCTACCAGATCAACGCCGCGGCGATGGCGGCCACAGGCAATCCCGATACCAAGTTCATGCACTGCCTGCCGGCATTCCACAACACGGAGACAAAGGTCGGCAAGGAGATGTTCGACGAGTACGGGGTAACGGAGATGGAGGTCACCGAGGAGGTATTCGAGTCTCCCCAGTCGATCGTCTTCGACCAGGCGGAAAACCGGATGCACACGATCAAGGCGATCCTCGTCGCCACGATGTCGTAAGGATCGACATCAGATGAGGATCGTGGTCGCGCTGGGCGGCAATGCCCTGCTCCAGCGCGGCCAGCCGATGACGGCGGAGATGCAGCGCGCCAACGTGCGCACGGCGGCCGAGCAGCTGGCACCCGTCGCCGAAGGAAACGAGCTGGTCATCTCGCATGGCAACGGCCCGCAAGTTGGTCTGCTCGCTCTGCAGTCGTCGGCCTATGCGGCCGTCGAGCCGTATCCGCTCGACGTTCTTGGTGCCGAAACGGAAGGGATGATCGGTTACATGATCGAACAGGAGCTGGGCAACCTGCTGCCGTTCGAGCGGCCGTTCGCCAGCATCCTGACGATGATCGAGGTCGATCCAGAAGACCCTGCGTTCAAGGATCCCACCAAGTTCATCGGGCCCGTCTACGACCGGGCGGAAGCCGAGGCTCTGGCCAGGGACAAAGGTTGGGCCATCAAGCCCGACGGAAACAAATGGCGCCGAGTCGTCGCATCGCCTGCGCCCAAGCGCATCTTCGAGATCAAACCGATCAGCTGGTTGCTCGAGAAGGGCGCAGTTGTCGTGTGCACCGGAGGCGGTGGCATTCCGACGATGTATGAACCGGGCACCAAGAGGTTGGTCGGTGCAGAGGTCGTGATCGACAAGGACCGGGCCAGCGCGCTACTCGCGGAGGAGCTGGCCGCCGATCTCTTCGTGATGGCCACGGACGTCGATGCCGTATACACAGATTTCGGGACCCCGGATCAGAAAGCGATCGGGCACACCACGCCCAACGACGTCCGGGCGCTCAAGCTGCCGGCTGGATCGATGGGACCGAAGGTCGAGGCCGCGGTCGCATTTGTCGAGAAGACCGGCAAGCGTGCGGCGATTGGGACGCTGGCTCAGCTGCGCGGTGTCGTTGCCGGTGACATGGGCACCCAGGTGGTGGTCGGCTAGTGTCAATGGCTGGTGAGCCTCCACCCGACGCCGTGCTGGAGGGACAAACACCCACTGGCATTCGTCGCCCGTCGCTGGCGATGTCCCTGCTGGCCATCGCCTTTCTCGTCGTCCTCATCTCGACGACGGTCCTCCTCTTTGGCACCGACGCGACGGGCGGCCCGCTTCAGGTCGCGCTCTTCACCAGCGCTGTCCTCGCCGGGCTGTTGGCCATGCGCCTCGGGCTACGCGTTGCGCAGATCAGCGATGCCGTCGTCGGCGGCATCTCGAGTGCCATGTCGGCGATCTTCATCCTGCTCGCGGTTGGCGCCCTTATCGGCACATGGAATATGGCGGGGACCATTCCCACGGTCGTTTACTACGGCCTGGGCATCCTGACCGAGGCGTGGTTCTACCTGTCCACGGTCGTCATTTGCGGGCTGGTCGGGCTCGTGATCGGCAGTTCCTGGACCACGGCCGCAACGCTCGGCGTGGCGTTCGTCGCGCTGGCGCCGCTGCTAGGAGCGAACCCGGTGATCGCGGCGGGGGCCGTGATCTGCGGCGCCTACTTCGGTGACAAGATGACGCCGCTGTCGGAAACGACGGTGCTCGTGCCGTCGATGGTCGGTGGCGTAACTGTCAACGAGCACGTCGCGGCGATGATCTGGTCGTCCGGGCCGGCGATCATCCTGACGCTGGCGGGCTTCGCCATTCTCGGATTCGCGACGCCGCCAGCGTCCACGGGCTTTGATCCGGCACAGGCGCAACAGACTCTCGCGGCTGAGTTCAACATCACGCCCCTCAACCTGCTGCCCCTGGTACTGCTCATCGTGTTCTCCGTGCGGCGCTTCCCGCCCTTCCTGTCGATCTTCAGCTGCGCACTTTTCGCCGGGATCCTGGCGTGGTTCACTCAGCCACAGGCAGTGCAGGCGTTCATGGGCGAGGCCGCCAGCCTGACGACCAATGTCAAGGCGCTTTACTCGGCGATGGCGAATGGCTTCGTCTCGAATACGGGCGTCGAGCAGATCGACTCACTCTTCTCGCGCGGCGGGATGTCCTCGATGCTGACCACGATCTGGCTGATCCTTGGCGCGCTGTCCTACGCCTCGATCGTCGAGCGTGCTGGCTTCCTGGGCCGGATCATCGAGCCGCTCGTCGAGCGCGCCAAGTCGACCGGCGCGCTGATCGCATCAGTCGTCTTCACCGCCATCGGCCTGAACCTCCTGGCCGGCGACCAGTACGTGGCGATCGTGATGCCCAGCCGGGTGTATCGGCTCGAGTTTGCCAGGCGCGGCATCGCGCCGCGCGTGCTCTCGCGGACAGTCGAGGACGCGGGCACCGTGACCAGTCCGCTGGTTCCCTGGAACAGCTGCGGCGCGTACATGGCCGGCGTTCTCGGGGTGCCCACGATCAGCTATCTGCCGTATTGCTTCTTCAACCTGTTGAGCCCGCTCATTGCCCTTGTCTACGGCTTCACGGGCTTCCGGATCGAACGCATAAATACGCAAACACCCACTGAAGCCGCGCCGGAATCGGCACCGGCCTGAGGGGGAGAGGAGGACATTCAGTCATGACGGCGGCAGCTCCCGCGATCGATGCGGAGGAACCAGCGGAGCCCACCAAGCGCGGCTTCAGCCTGCCGTCCGCGTACACGATCCTGTTCCTGCTGATCGTCGTCGTCGCGCTGGCGACGTGGATCATCCCTGCCGGACGGTACGACTACAACCCTGACGGAACGCCGATCCCCGGCACGTATCACTCCGTCCCGCAGAACCCGGCACGCATCGTCATCGATTCACTGACAGCGCCGATCAACGGCCTCTACGGCATCACCGGCGAGGACGGATCGATCTCCTATTACAACTCCGGTGAGCTCTTCGGTGCCATCGACGTAGCGCTGTTCATCCTGGTCATCGGTGGCTTCCTGGGCGTGACGATGAAGACCGGCGCGATCCAGAACGGCATCGCCAGGGTCGTCGATCGGCTGCGCGGGCGCGAACGTCTGTTGATCCCAATCCTCATGTTCCTGTTCGCGCTGGGGGGCACGAGCTACGGAATGGCCGAGGAGAGCCTGGCCTTCTATGTCCTTGTGATCACGGTGATGGTCGCCGCGGGCTACGACTCGCTTGTCGGAGCGTCCATCCTGTTGCTCGGCTGCGGCATCGGCGTCATTGGCTCGACGGTCAACCCGTTCGCCACCGGCATCGCGTCCGGCTTTGCCGGCGTGGGCATCGATCAGGGCCTGATCGGCCGCGTCGTCATCCTCGTCGTGGGCGTCGTCATAGGCACCTGGTGGGTGATGCGCTACGCAGCCAGGGTCAAGGCGCAGCCTGAAACCTCGATGCTCGGTTCACAGCGCGAGAAGGTGAACGCAAGCTTCAAGACCACGCCGGCGAACGGCGACGAGATGTCACCCACGATGACGACCAGCCAGAAGATCGTGCTGGTTCTGTTCTTCGGCGCCTTCGTCGCGATGATCATTGGTGTTGTTCCGTGGTCAGAACTCGGCATCGAACGACTGCCAACCCTGTTCTGGTGGTTCCCCGAGATGACCGCCTCGTTCCTGTTCTTCGCAATCCTCATCGGCCTCGCCGGGCGAATGCGCGAAGGTGAGTTCGTCGACGCCTTCGTCAACGGCGCGCGCGACCTGCTCGGTGTGGCGCTGATCATCGGCATCGCCCGGGGCGTGACCGTGATCATGACCAACGGTCAGATAACCGACACCGTGCTGAATGCCGCCGAACAGGCCGTATCAGGCCTTGGCGGCGTCGCGTTCATCAACCTGATGTACATCCTTTTCCTGCCGCTGTCGTTCCTGATCCCGTCATCGTCGGGATTGGCGACCGTGGCGATGCCAATCATGGCCCCACTCGCGTCATTCGCGAACGTTCCGGCCCAGCTCGTCGTCACCGCGTTCCAGACGGGCAACGGCCTCGTCAACCTGGTCACGCCGACTTCGGCCGTGGTCATGGGAGGATTGGCGATTGCCAAGGTGGGCTATGGGACGTGGCTGAAGTTCGTGTGGCCACTACTGATCATCCTTGCCGTACTGTGCATGCTCGTAATGTCGGTCGGCGTTTTGCTCGGCACGTGATGAGCCGGGCCCGAGAGGAGGCGACGGGCAGATGACCCAGCAATCAGGGGCAATGGAGGCTGCAGCGCCAGGAACAGCGTGGTGGGCGCTGTCTGGCGAAGAGGCGCTCAAGCAACAGGGCGTCGATCAGGCTTCCGGGCTGACCAGCGTGGAAGTCCTCAGCCGGCAGCACAAGTACGGCAAGAACAAGTTCGCCGAGGCGCCAAAAGAGCCCACCTGGCGCAGGTTCCTGCGCCAGTACGCCGACCCGATGCAGATCGTTCTGCTCGTCGCCGGCGTGATCTGCCTGTTCCTGCCTGGCCAGTTCGCGACTGGCATAGTGCTGATCCTGCTCACGCTGCTCAACGCCTTCTTGGGCCTGAACCAGGAGGGCAAGGCGGAGGCGAGCGTCGCGGCGCTTCAAAAGATGATGGTTGTCCAGGCCAAGGTGCGCCGCGACGGCGATATCGCGATGGTCGCGATGGAGGACATCGTCCCGGGCGACGTGATCAACATCGAAGCGGGCGACCTTGTCCCTGCCGACGGGCGCATCCTGCGCGCGGCAACGCTCGAGATCGATGAGTCGGCGCTCACCGGCGAGAGTGCCCCGGTGCCCAAGGAAATCGCGCCGGTCGCGAAGGATGCCGCCCTTGGTGACCGGGTGGACATGGCGTTCATGAATACACAGGTCACGCGCGGTGCCGCAACCTTCCTCGTGACTTCGACCGGCATGTCGACCGAAGTGGGCCACATCAGCGGCATGCTCCAGCAGACCAAGGCCGACATCACGCCACTGACCAAGCAGCTCAACGGCCTGACCAATCAGATACTGGTCATCGCGGGAGTGGCCCTGTTCATCTCAATCGCGCTCGGCCTGGCGCGCAACCAGCCCTTCCAGGCTCTGTTCCTGACGGCCGTGGCTTTCGCCGTGTCCGCAATTCCGACCGGGCTTCCGGCAGTGGTCACGACGATCCTCGCCGGCGGCACGACGACGCTCGCCAAGGCCGGTGCGATCGTCAAGCGATTGCGCTCGGTTGAAACGCTCGGCGCCACGTCTGCGATCAACTCGGACAAGACCGGGACCCTGACCCTGAACCAAATGACCGCTGTCCAGATGGCGATCGTCGGTCAGCATTTCACGATCAGTGGTGAGGGCTATTCGCCGATCGGCCAGATCCAGGGCGAAGCGGGCCTCGGCGACGTTCCACTGGAGCGCTACCTGATGCCCATGGCCCTGTGCGCCGACGCCGTTGCCAAGGACGGCAACCTTGTTGGCGATCCGACTGAGGGAGCCCTGGTCGTCCTCGCGGCCAAGGGAGGCGTCGACCCGGTTCTGACTCGCGAGAAGTACCCACGCGTCGCGGAGGTTCCTTTCGACGCGGCGTACAAGTTCATGGCCACTTTCCATGCGATGAAGGACGAGAACGGCAAGGACGTCATCCGAGCGTATGTGAAGGGCGCTCCGGACCAGCTTCTCGCCAGGGCCGCGACGTTCATCCAGCCCGACGGCTCGACGGCCAAGATCACCGACGACGGCAAGTCCAGGTACATGGCGGAGAACGAGCGCCTGGGTGCTCAAGGTCTCCGGGTCATGGCCACGGCCCAGCGCGACTTTGACCCAAAGACGTTCAAGCCGGTGGACGACATGCTGCCGCTCATCGAGAACCTGACGCTGATGGCCCTCGTCGGCATCGTCGACCCGCCGCGGCCGGAGGCCAAGGTCGCCATTGCCAAGGCGCATTCGGCCGGCATCCAGGTGCGCATGATTACCGGCGACCACGCGGTCACGGCGGAGGCCATCGCGCGCCAACTGGGCATAACAGGTCGAGCGATCTCGGGTGCCGAGTTCACTGCGATGGACGACGCGACCGTCGACCGCGAGATCGACGGCATTGGTGTGATCGCCCGAGTTGCGCCGGAGGACAAGGTTCACCTGGTCGACATCCTCAAGCGCAAGGGGCACGTCGTCGCGATGACGGGCGATGGCGTGAATGACGCTCCGGCATTGAAGAAGGCCGATATCGGCGTGGCAATGGGCATCACGGGCACAGAGGTGTCGAAGGAAGCGGCCGTCATGATCCTGACCGACGACAACTTCGCCACGATCGTGCGTGCCGTGGAGCTTGGCCGCGCCCTCTACGACAACCTCGTTCGCTACATCCGGTACCAGATGGCCGGCCTGTTCGGCTTCATCGCGACCTTCCTCGGCGCGAGCCTGCTGTTCATCGCCAACGGAACGCCGTTTCTGCCGCTCCAGACGCTGTGGATCAACTTCACGGTGACCGTGGCCCTGGCCATTGGCCTGGGTTATGGAAAAGCTCGAGCGGATCTCATGAGCGACGCGCCTCGCTCGCCAACCATGCCGATCCTGCCGCGTCGACTCATGACCTGGTTGATCATCGTCGGCGTCGTCATGGGGGCCATGACGTTGGCCACAATCCAGTGGGCAACCGGCGTCTACGGTGACGCAATAGGCCGAACGATGGGCGTCATCGTGTTCGCACTGGCGAACATCTGGTTCGCACTCGAGACATCGAACGAGGACATCTCGATCTTCAGCTCCGAGACGCTCGAGAACCCGACTCTGCTCAAAGCGGCAGGAATCGCGTTCGTCTTCACCGTCGTCACATCGGAGCTCGGGATCCTCAATCGGATCCTCGAGACGGTCAACCTGACAGCCGAGCAGTGGGCCATCTGTCTGCTTGTCTCGCTGGTCATGATCGTTGTCCCCGAGATCAAGAAGCTGCTCAAGATTCGCACGACCGAGGTCCCGCCGCTGGCGGCCGCGGTCGAGCCGGAGGCCGTGCCCGCGGCGGCGTAGCTCCAATTCTTGCCCATTAGCGAGGAGGGGCCGGCGAAAGCCGGCCCCTCCTAGTCAGAAAGTAGAAATCAATTTCTGACGAGGCGCGCCGCAGGCTTCCGAGCCTGCGAGCGACCAGCCGTCCGTCGCTAGCACGCGGCCAGCATTCCCTTTCGTATGCCGTCCGGCTTGGCCGACTCGGTAGCGCTGCTCGTGACTTCGTTGATCAACTTTTCCCACGCCACACCCTCCAGAGGCAGTGGGAAGAAGTTGTTGCCGTACCAGCGGCGCATCCGCGGGGTCTGCGGCACATAGACCTTGCCCTCGAGCTCTGTCAGTACGTTCTGGTGAACGCCAGGCATGTAGTACAGGTACTCATCGCCCGGTTCGGGGATGTAGCCGTAGCGGATCTGCGCGGCCGCCTCATTGCGCAGGAACAGCAGCGTCGTCACCGCGGGGATTGGCACGTCGGGCTTATGGCCGTCGGGGTAGTCGGACCACCAGGACCCTGAGCCTTCGTCGGTGATCTCGATGATTCCCGGTTGCGCAGATGCGGGAGTCCCCTTCAACGCCTCATCAATGGCGACATCGATCACGGCGAACTCACCCCACCTATCCGGGTTTTCGCGTACAGATACGGCGACTGGGTGCCCAACGACGACGACCTCGACGTCCTTCGACATCTGCGCGACGGAGTCCCAGTAGTCCTCCATGCCGAACTCCACGCAGGAAAGCTCGAGAAACTGAGCCCAGAAATGGTCGATGTCAGCTGAGGTTGGCTGGTCGATCGTGTCCACCGGCAGCGGTGACGGGTCGGTGGGTGTTGGAGACGGCGCGACAGTCGGTCCCGGCGTATGAGTGAAGGCAGGTGTCGCCAATGCTGATGGCGCAGGTGTATCAGTTGGAGGCGTCGGGACCAAAGTTGCGACTGGAGTCGACGCGGACGGGGTCGCGGTCGCCGCGACCGGAGTCGCGGACGGATCGAGGCCACCCAGTCGGCCGCAGCCAATCACGAGCACTGCGCTAAGCGCTATTCGCGCACGGACTTGACGCACCGAACCCTCCCGACACTCTCCCGATGTTCTCGGATGACGAGCGGGTCTGGTGAATTGTGGCTGCCGCCGCTCGGCCACTTCGCGTTCGCGACACGGTGAGACTTGACTGGACAGGACGTCACATCTAGTTTCGCGCCATGGCTTCAGCCACGGCGGATCCCACAATCCGGCGCCAGGTGGTGGCCGCGGCACGCGCTGAGCTCTCCGCGGATCCGGACGCGCCGGTCGGTCAGATCGCCCAGCGTGCAGGCATCTCGCGGGCCACCTTCTATCGACATTTCGAATCGCGCAGCAAGCTCCTCGAGACGATCGCCCTCGAACCTCGTCCGGATGCGCGCACTCGCATCCTCGCCGCCGCGCAGGACATGCTCGTGCGCGAATCGCTCGCGGCCATCTCCATGGATGAGCTGGCGCGCGCCGCCGAAGTCTCGCGCGGCACGCTCTATAGGATCTTCCCGGGCAAGGCGGCGCTGATCGACGGGCTGATCGACGCTTACTCGCCGCTCGAGAGCGTGCGCGCCGTCGTCGCCCAGCATGCCCATGAGCCGCCTGACGTGGTGCTGCCTCTTCTCGCGCAGGCGATCGTCGGCACGGCCGGGGCGCGGCTGGGCCTGTTGCGCGCGATGTTCCTTGAGATCACGTCCGGCTCCGAGACCGCCATCAGTGGCATGCGTGGCAGCTTCGCGGCGACACTGACCGTTCTTGCCGAGTACATGAACGAGCAGATGGCGGCCGGACGGATGCGGTCCATCCACCCGGTGCTCGCGCTCCAGGCGTTCATTGGCCCGGTGTTCTTCCATCTCCTGTCGCGGCCGCTGATCGAGCGCCTGACCGACCTGCCCATGGACGCCGAGGCAGCAGTGGCTCAGCTGACGGAGCTGTCGGTCGATGCGCTGAGCGCGAACGCATGACCAACGCGATCAGCGCATCGAAGCTAACCAAGCGCTTCGGCGAGATCACCGCCGTCGACGAGCTGGATCTCGAGCTTGAAGCGGGCCGCATCTACGGCCTGCTCGGGCCGAACGGCAGTGGCAAGACGACCTTGATCCGCCTGCTTACCGGACTGGCCAAGCCCACGGCGGGCGAGGCGCGAGTACTCGGCGTCAGGATGCCCGACCGTGAGAACCTGGCCCACGTCGGTTACATGACTCAGGCCGACGGCATCTACGCCGAGCTGTCGGTCTGGGAAAACGTGCGCTTCTTCGGCGCCCTGTCTGGTCGGTCGGACAAGACGTCGCTCGAAGACGCGCTGAAGGTCGTGGAGCTCTACGAGCGTCGCGATGCAACTCCACTGCAGTTGTCGGGCGGCATGCGCAGACGACTCTCGCTGGCCTGCGCGCTCGTGCACAGGCCCAGCGTTCTGTTCCTCGACGAGCCGACCGTGGGCATCGACCCGGCACTGCGTGTCCAGTTCTGGGAATACTTCCGGAGGCTGGCGGCCGAAGGCACGACGTTACTCGTCAGCAGCCACGTCATGGACGAAGCGGATCGCTGCGACGAGCTGCTGCTGATGCTCCACGGCAAGCTGCTCACGCGCGGGACACCACAGGAGATTCGGCGCCAGGTTGGCACGAGCGATATCGAGCAGGCGTTCCTCAAGCTGGGCGACAGCAAGCCCTCAAGCGAGGGCGCGGCGTGAACGCGCGAAGGACATTCGCGATCGCGAGGCGCATCGCCGAATTCTTTCGGCGCGACCACCGGACGCTCGCACTGGTTTTTGTTGCTCCGATCGTGATCATGGCGCTGCTCGGTTGGGTCATCCGTGACCAGAAGCCGCCGACATCGACCGTCGCTGTCGTAAACGACGCCGGCGCGTTAGGTGAAGTGGCACGGCAGCGTCTGTCGAGCTCCCTGACGAGCGCTGGTTTCGGGTTCCGGGACGACATCACGACGGACGACGCGGCCCATCAGGCGGTCCAGGATGGTTCGATCGACATCGCCCTGATCGTTTCTGTCGATGGCGCCACGCCGCGCGTCGTCATCCTCACGCAAGGACTGAACCCGGCAGACGACGCCGCGCGCGTCGGTGACTTGCGAACGGTCCTGAGCGGCGCCTTCGCCCAGGCAGGACCGATCATCGATCAGCAGACCATCTATAACCAGGGCGGCACGTTCTTCGACGCGTTCGCGCCTGCCCTTGTCGGCTTCGTGGTGTTCTTCCTTGTCTTCATCCTGACCGGCATCTCGTTCCTGCGCGAACGCGTCGGTGGCACCCTCGAACGGCTGCTGGCTACGCCGGTCAGACGACAGGAGATCGTTGTCGGCTACAGCGCGGGATTCGGGATCTTCGCCACCCTGCAGGTCGCGCTGGTGCTCCTGTTCGTGCTGGGGACGATCCATCTGGCGGCCATGGGGCCGCTGCCCGAGATCAACCTTGGACTTGGCGTGCCCAGCGCGGGCTCGCCCTGGCTGGCCTTTGTGATCACGTTGCTGCTCGCCATCTCAGCCGTGAATCTCGGCATATTCCTGTCGACGTTCGCGCGCACCGAGTTCCAGATCCTCCAGTTCATCCCGTTGATCATCGTGCCCCAGGTGCTGCTATCCGGAATCTTCTGGCCGGTGGCCTCGCTGCCTGGGATCCTTGCCCCGATCGCCCACCTGATGCCAATGACCTACGGCATCGAGGGCCTGCGCGAGGTCCTGATCAAGGGCAGTGGACTTGAGTCACCAACCGTCCAGCTCGACATCCTCGTGCTCGCCGGACTCGCGATCGGACTCGCCTTTCTGGCGACCGTCACCATTCGCCGCGAGGTTGCCTAAACCGGCGCTTCCGCTCCGTTGGCAAGCTCGACTGCCGTATCGACGATGCGCTTGAAGATCGCCGGAACGTTCTTGGCGTCGATGTCATGGAACTTGCGCCACGCGTCAAAGACCTTGTCTTCGTAGCCGTGGATGTGCGCGGCGCCTTCGAAGTCAGGCTCAAGCTCGAAAACTGGAGCGCCGCGGGCGAGCCGATGTAGCTCGTTGTTCTCCAGGTGGGCGGGCCGGCCGCGATCCGAGTCGAATACCAGGACGTGCGGGATGGAAAGCTCCCACAGGATCTGCGTCACGAGCGCGATGTTGCCCTTGCCTCCGACCTCGACGATCGAGATACCCAGTGCGTCGATGTCGTGGCCGAGCCGCTCGAAGATCAGCGGAAACGATTGGCGCTCCGTCTGGCCCTCCACGAGGACAACGGCCGTGGCAAAGAACATCTCCGTCCGCTCGTGGTCGAACTCGGCCGCCAGTCGAACACGCTGCTCATCGCTCAGGAGCTCTGGCGGCGCGCGCCGGATGCGAGTGCCCGATGTGGTTCGATCCAGGCGCACGATCTCGTGGTAGTAGACGGCGTCGAGCAGCGCCGGCGCGCGCGTCGAATAGATGACCTGATTGCGCTCGGCGTAGCGGCGCAGAAGCCGATACAGATGTCGCTGCTGCTGTGGCGTGAGCATCAGCTCTGGCTCTTCGATGAGCAACAGCTCGTCCTCCGCCCCGGACATCCGCCGTCGCGCGACCTCTTCCAGCAACGCCTCCGCGGCGATGGCATCGCCTGTGGCTGGCACCCGATCGCGGGCTGGGAGCCAGGTCACGCGCGGCAACGGCCCTGTTGGAAGCAGGTCCGGTCCCCGCGCGATGCGACGTGTTCCCGCCGTGTCGACCAGCTGCGCGCGGACTTCTGTCGTTGTCCCGTTAACGGCCGGCTCACCCGTCAGCAGCCACGACAGTGCCTGAAGAAGCCGGGACTTACCCGCACCCTGGGGACCGATCAGAGCAGTCACCGGCTGCAGCATGATGGTCGTGTCGGGCAGGCCGGGGACGCCGCGCACGGTCACAGAGTCGAGCCGGATCACCGCCTGACTGTAAATGCGCTGCGTTATTCCGCCACGTACTGAACACGCTGGTTTGGGCTGGGGATCGCTCTTATGCGCCCGTCGACTCAAATCGGCCCGAGCTGTCTCCTCTTGGCAGTGAATCCCGGGCGCGCGCCGCGACTTGGGCGAAGTTCATGCTCCCGTGGAATAAACCTACTGCAACTGCCAGACGCGTCACTGCCAGACGCGTCACTGGAAGTGTCACGTTTGGGGTTCCGATTCCATGGCGAACCCGGCTGACGCTCTTGGCTGGCATTGGCGGCACTCACGGTGGCAATCGACCGACCGGGCGCGGCACCGGGCGAGACATAAGGACTCCGCGGCACCCGACGTCTGCCGGCCACGCTCCCAGTGACACGGCGCGAGCCGGGCGTTGATTGGCTGCAACACCCTCCGTACGGGCGTTTCGGGTCCAAAGTACGGCTTGCTGGCGTCCTGCCTCAAAGACAGCATTCGACTCATCACCGCACAAGACGCAGTACCTGCGAACTCATCCACCTACAGAGGACAACGAATGGCTTCGATGGGAGTCCACGAGCTGGGCCCGATGCTGACGGCGAGCGAGGTTGCGAGCCTTTTGCACCTCCACGTCAACACCGTAAAGCGCCTGGGCGACCGCGGCGAGCTGCCGTTCTACCGCGTATGCAAGCGCGGTGATCGACGGTTCCGCCTCGACGACGTCATGCAGTTCCTGGCCAAGAATCGCTAACTAGCTTCAAACAAGGCGGGCTGCTGGGGCGCGCCCGCCGGCACTGATCTCGTATCTTTCCCGACCGCCGGTCTTCTGGGGACCGGCGGTTTTCTTTTGTCTCACGCGCCCGAGTCGCGCCGTAGGATTGCGCGAATGTCGGAAGCCCCAACGACGCCGCTCACTCTGCCCGACGATCCGCTCAGCCTCGAGGAGCTGCAACTGGCGGCGCGCAACCGGGGCATGCCGCTCGAGGCGCTGCGCTACGACGTCACACCGACCGGCCTGCACTACCTGCTGGTCCACTTCGACATTCCGTATGTTGATCCGGCGTCATGGCGCCTCGAGATCGGCGGCGCCGTCGAACGGCCGTACTCCCTGACGCTCCATGACCTTGAGTCGCTGCCGGCGCGGACCGAGCGCGTGACGATGGAATGCGCCGGAAACGGACGGGCGCGTCTCAGGCCGCGCCCGATCAGCCAGCCGTGGCTGTACGAGGCGATTGGCACGGCCGACTGGACCGGCACTTCCTTGTGGCCGGTGCTGCAACGAGCGGGCCTGGAGGACGATGCGGTCGAGGTCGTCTTTGCCGGTGCGGATCACGGCGTCCAGGGCGACGTTGAACAGGACTACGCCCGCAGCCTTGCCATCGAAGAGCTGAAACGGCCCGAAGTGATGCTCGTCTACGCGATGAACGGTCGGCCGCTCGAGCCGCAGCATGGCTTTCCTCTTCGCCTGGTGGTGCCGGGCTGGTACGGCATGACGAGCGTCAAATGGCTGAAATCGATCGAGGCGGTAACTGAGCCGTTCAACGGCTACCAGCAGGCCGACACGTACCTCTACAAGGAGAGCGAGGGCGACCCGGGCACGCCGGTGAATCGGATCCGCGTGCGTGCCCTCATGGTCCCTCCGGGCGTTCCGGATTTCTTTTCGCGAAGCAGGCTGGCAAATGCGGGCCTCGTGGAGATCGTGGGTCGGGCGTGGAGTGGCGCAGCACCGGTCGCGCGGGTCGAAGTGGGCATCGACGGCTCGTGGACGGACGCCCAGCTGGACCCCCCATCGAGTGAGCATGCCTGGCAAGGCTGGCGTTTCGCCTGGCAGGCATCTCCTGGCGAGCATCTGGTCGCGAGCCGTGCCACGGACGCAGCGGGCAATGTGCAGCCCATCGAACAGCCGTGGAACACGCAGGGCATGGGCAATAACGCGGTCCAGCAGGTCGCGGTCACGGTCAGATAGCGTTGCCCGCGTGATCGACCTTTCCTTGACCGACGAGAACAAGCTCGTCCAGTCGACCGTTCGCGACTTCACCGCGACGGAGATCGAGCCGCACATCCGTGCGTGGGACGCCGATCACGAGATTCACCGCGAAGTATTCGAACGAATGGCCGAGCTCGGCTTCCTTGGCGCGCCGGTGCCCGAGGAATACGGCGGGGCGGGAATGGATTACGTCAGCTTCGGCATCCTGTGCGAGGAGCTCGAGCGCGCCGACACTGCCTTCCGCGTGGTCATGAGCGTCCACGTGGGCCTCAACTCCCTGACCCTTCTCCAGTGGGGCACCGACTTCCAGAAGGAGCACTTCCTCACACCCCAGGCGAAGGGCCAGAAGCTGGCGACGTTCGCTTTGACCGAGCCAGGCGTTGGCACGGACGCGGCAAACCTGGCGACGACCGCGCGGCGCGACGGCGATTCATATGTGCTCAACGGCGCAAAGATGTGGATTTCGCTGGCCGACATTGCCGACCATTTCCTTGTCTTCGCCACGCTCGATCGGGCGCAAAAGCACCGCGGTATCACGGCGTTCATCGTGGAGCGCGGGATGCCCGGCTTCACCACCGGCTCGATCCACGGCAAGCTCGGCATCTGGGCCGGCAATACCGGCGAGCTGGTCTTCGACAATGTCCGCGTACCGGTCGAGAATCGCGTCGGCGAGGAAGGGGAGGGTTTCACGATCGCCATGAGCGCGATCGACCAGGGCCGCTTCACTGTTGCGAGCGGCGCGGTCGGTCTCGCGCAGGCATGTCTTGACGCGAGCGTGAAGTACGCCCACGAGCGCGAGACATTCGGCCAGGAAATCGGCCGGCACCAGCTCGTCAAGCAGATGATCGCGAGGATGGCCCAGGGGACCGAGGCTGGTCGACTTCTGTGCCGCCAGGCTGCGTGGCTGAAGAATCGAGGCATGCGCAACACGCGCGAGACGAGCATGGCCAAGTGGTTCTGCACGGACCACGCCGTTCAGAGCGCTCTCGACGCGATCCAGGTGCACGGCGCCTACGGCTATTCCGACGAGTATCCCGTGGCGCGCTACCTGCGCAACTCCAAGGCCGCGGTCATCTACGAAGGCACGAGCCAGCTTCACACGCTGATCCAGGCCGACTACCTGCTGGGCTACCGCGAGGACAAGCCACTGCGCTGTCCGCCGTTACCGGCGCAGGGTTTCGCGCGTGGCTGATCGGGCGGTTGTATCCCGCGCGAACGACGCGCGCCCGGTCAGGACGATGGGCCGAGTCTTCGGCGTGCAGGAGTGGCAGGGCAGTGGGCCGCCACAGCTCCACATCCATCACGAGGACGACGAGGCATGGCACATCCTCGAGGGCCAGGTCGAGTTCCGGTTTTCCGACGGTCGCGAGGTCGTCGGACCAGGAACGACGATATTCGTGCCCGCAGGCGTGGCACACACGTACGTCACGAGCGATGACGCTCGGTATTTGATAGTGCTGACGCCTCAGCTCGAGGCTTTGATCGAAGAGCTCCATGGGCTGCCGCCGGCTGAACACGCTGAGGCGTATCGACGCCACGCGTCGGAACTGCTCGAGTAGGTAGCCACCCCGTTCACTCCGCCAAGCGGATTTCGCCCGGATCCGGAATCCGTGTGGCCCGCCAGCCATGGTGGCTACCGGTCATGGCGAAAACGCGAGCGTCGCGCAGCGCACATGCCAAGTGGTCGTTGTTGAAGTAGACGTATACGTCCTCGTTCGGCGACCAGCAGTCGCGCAGCCGATCCAGCCAGGTTTCGAGCGCCTCGCGTCCGTAGCAAGGTCGCGGCGTTGATTGGCCGATGTGGAAGCGCAGGTAGGTCCAGTCGGCCGTGCGCCAGATCGGGGTCACGGGCCCGCGGCGATCAGCGAGACACAGGGCCGCGTTGTGCCGCTCGAGGACACGGCGCACCTCGTCGGTGAACCACGATTTGTGGCGGAACTCGACCGCCACGCGCCAGTCGCCTGGAAACGCGTCGAGCGTCTGCTCGAGCCGCTCTAATTCGAGATGCAGCGATGGCGGTAACTGGAGCAGGACCGGCCCGAGCTTGCCGCCCAGGTGCGACGCGCGCTCGACAAGCAGCTTGACCGGCTCCTCCGGCTGGTTCAGGCGGAGAATGTGGGTCAGATATCGGCTGGCTTTGACGGCCATCACGAAGTCTTCCGGCGTGCGCTCCGCCCATTTCGCGAAGGTTTGCGCTTCGGGAAGTCGGTAGAACGCAGCGTTCGATTCGACGGTTGCAAACCGCGCGGCGTAGTACTCGAGCCACTTGGCCTGAGCTACGCCGCGCGGATAGAAGGTCTCCCGCCAGTGGCGATATTGCCAACCGGATGTGCCTGTGATCAGCGGCATTGCCGCTGCATGATCAGCGCAGGGGCATTACGAGACGGTAACGGTGCCCTTCATCTGCGGGTGGATCGTGCAGTGATACCCGTATGTTCCGGCGGCGGTGAAGGTGACCGTCATGCTCTGGCCGGCGGCAACATGGCCACAGTCCGGTCCACTGTCGAACGTGACCGTGTGGTCCACCTGGTCACCGTTCGTCCAGGTCACGGTTCCACCGGAGCTGACGCTCGAGGTCGTTGGGGCGAAGGCGATGTTCGCCATCGCGACTTGCTGGCCGGCCCCGGTGCCTGCGTGGCAGCTCACGGCGCTGCCATCACCGCCACCGGCCGGCGGCGCCGGAGTTGCACTGCTGCCCCCGCACGCTGTGGCCACGGCGAGGACTAACCCGGCCCCAAGGCCGGAAAGGATTGAAATACGCACGGCTTACTCCCATTCGTTTTGGCACGCCGCTCGGGCGCGGCGTGCCAAGAAGTTAACGAACCTGGGAGTGCCTGGCTACGGACTTTGGTCGGTTAGCCGATCGGACTACTGGACCGTGATCGTGCCCGTCATGTAAGTGGGATGGATCGTGCAGATGTACGTGAACGTGCCGGGATTGGTGAAGGTGATCGACACGGACTTCCCGGCCGTGACAAAGCCGCACTTCGGCCCGGTGGCAAAAGAGATCTGATGGGTAGCCGTGCCCGTGTCCGTCCACGTGATCGTGTCGCCGACCTTGACGGTCTCATCGCTCGGATTGAGCGAATGCGTTCCCTCGATGTTGATCACGGGACCGCTGGCTCCCGCACTCGACGCGCATGACGCGGCTGCCTGGCCCGCCGCCGAGGTGGGAGGCGGCTCCGTGGGGATGACGAACGAGCCGAGATCGCCGCCGCCGTTGTCTGTGGGCGTGGTACTCCCTCCACCTCCGCAGGCCGTCGCAAAGATGAGAACGAGGACCGCGGCAGGGCCGGCGAGCAAGCGCATCTGGCTATTCCCCTATGTTTGTCGTGGGTGACGGTTTCAACTGTGCCCGGGCAGTCAAGAAACGGTACCCAATATGCCAGCGCATTACTAGCGGTCCCAACGCACAACTTCATCGAGGCTTCTGCGGCCACCCGCGCGCGGCGCACGGTCCACCAGACGCCTTTCTGCCGGATAGCCAAAGTTCAGGATGAACTGGCAATGCTCGTGCGCCGCATAGCCGAGGATGGCACGGCACAGCTCCTGGTCATGGACCGTGGCGGGCACGGAACCAATCCCTCGATTCCAGGCGACGAGCATCATGTTCTGAGCGGCACGGCCCAAGTCCCAGGTAATCGACAGTGGCGCGCCAGGAGCGTGCGGATCGGGCGTGATCAGTGCGACTGCTGTGGCGCCGCCCGCGAGGTGCGCGGCAGACTCGCCGACAGTGGCAAGCATGTGCAGGCGATCCCGGTCGCGAACAACGATGAACTGCCATCGCTGCAGGTTCTTCGACGAGCCGGCGCGACGCCCGGCGTCGAGGATCGCGCGGAGCTCCTCGTCAGGCAGCTGCCGCGGAGCGAAGTGGCGGATCGCCCGAATCCGATTGACCGCCTGCTCCACGTCCACGCAGCGAGTCTAGACTTCGGCCGTGGTCAAGAAACCGGAGCAGAGGTTTCCAAAGATCGTCGAAGTTGTGGTGGAGATCCCCCAGGGCAGCCGCAACAAGTACGAGTTTGACGAACACACCGGCGTGATACGCCTCGACCGCGTCCTGTCGAGTGCCGTCTTCTACAACTTTGAATACGGCTACATCGAGGGCACGCGCGCCGATGACGGTGACCACACGGACGCAATGATCCTGCTGGCCGAACCGACATTTCCCGGCTGCCACATCACGGCGAGGCCGGTGGGTGGACTGCGCATGCGCGACGACAAGGGCGACGACTTCAAGGTGCTGTGCGTCGCGCTGGGCGACCCGGTCCACTCGTACATCAAGAAGCTTGACCAGGTGCCCGAACAGCGCTTGCGCGAGATCGAGCACTTCTTCGCAACCTACAAGCTGCTCGAGGACAAGCATGTCGACGTCAAGGGCTGGGCCGACCTGGAGTACGCGCTTGATTTCCTGCGAGCTGACCGTCAGCGCTGGTTGACAGAGATCGAGGCGACTGCCGCCGCAGCGGAGTCCGGCCACTAGGCCACACGGCCGGGCAAGGCATGGCCAACAAAGCGGAGATGCTCGAGATCGCCGGGCGCGAGGTCGCGATCAGCAATCCCGGAAAGATCTTTTTCGCCGACAAGGGCTACACCAAGGGAGACATGGTCGCCTACTACATGGCGGTCTCGGACGGCGCGCTGCGCGGCGCCGGCGGCCGGCCCATGGCGCTCAAGCGCTTCGTCAACGGTGCCGCCGGCGAGTTCTTCTTCCAGAAGCGCGCGCCCGAGTCGCGACCGCCGTGGATTGAGACTGTCGAGCTCAACTTTCCCTCCGGCAGGACCGCGGACGAGATCGTCCTGCGTGACGCGTCACAGCTGGCCTGGATCATCAACCTGGGCTGCATCGATCTCAATCCCCATCCGGTCCGCGCCGAAGATCTCGATCATCCCGACGAGCTGCGCGTCGACCTCGACCCGGTGCCGGGCGTGCCATGGGATGACGTCCGCCGGGTCGCGCTGGTCACCAGGGACGTGCTCGAAGACGTCGGCCTGACGGGCTGGCCCAAGACCTCCGGATCGCGCGGCATCCATATCAACGTTCGCATCAAGCCTGAGTGGACGTTCGACCAGGTCCGCAGGGCGGCGCTCGCCATCGCTCGCGAAGTCGAGCGGCGAGCGCCGGAGATAGCCACCAGCAAGTGGTGGAAAGAAGAGCGCCACGGCGTCTTCCTTGACTACAACCAGAACGCGAAGGACCGAACCGTCGCCTCTGCCTATTCGATCAGGCCGCTGCCCGACGCCCGCGTGTCGATGCCGCTGCGCTGGGAGCAGGTCGCCGACGTTGACCCGGCCGACTACACCTTGGCCACGGTTCCGGCCATCTACGCCCGCGACGGTGATGCACACGAAGGCATAGACGGAGCCGTGGGCGAATTGAACACTCTGCTTGATTTGTCCGCCGAGCATGAGCGCAGCGGACTGGGCGGCGACGCGCCATGGCCGCCGAACTACCGCAAACAGGAGTCGGAGCCGCCTCGCGTCCAGCCGTCGCGGCAACGCCGCGCGACGGCGGACTACAACACTCCGGAGGCTGAGGCCGCGCGTGAGAAGGCGCGCGTTGCGCTGGAGCGCCGCTTCACCGCGCAGGCCGAGGCTCGGGCGGCCGAACGTGCGGCCGGCTACGGCCGCGCGCCGTCACCGACGGGACGGCGCGTGTCGACCAAGCCGCTCGTTGAGATTGCACGCGCCGCCAAGAAAGATGAGGCAGCCGCGGGGCTCGAGCGCTGGAAGAGTCGTCACAACGACATAGTTGAGTACCTGCAGCCTGCCGATATCCTGACCGACTCGATGAGGGGCAGGAATACCACGTGGACGAGGATCCGCGTCAACCTTGAGCATGTCCCGGCCGAGATGCGGCCTCCGCAGGAGCCGCTTGAGGTCGACTACGACCCATGGGTCGAGTGGTCCGCTCCCGATCGCTCCGGACAGCTCGACCGGCCGACGCGCAAGAAGCCGGCGACAGAGGCGTGATCTGCCCGAACTGCGGCTTTCAGAACGCCGCGGGCGACGAGTTCTGCGGCTCGTGCGGCCACTTCCTCGCCTGGAAGGGGTCTGAGTCACCAGCCGATACGAGCGCACTTCCGCCGCCATCAACACCGACACCAACGCCAACACCGACGCCGGCCGCCGCGGCTGCTCCGCCCGAGTTGACCGGTTTGACGCCCGTGCCGCCGCCGTCCGGAACGTACAACCCGGGCATCAACTGGCCAGCAGGTTTACAGCGCTGCGACGTTTGTGGCACCGCCAATGAGCTGTCACGAACGTTCTGTCTGAATTGCGGCGCCAGGCTCAAGAGGGCGGGCACAACGACCGGTACCGCGCTGGCCGTGGCGGCGGCCCAGGACCAGCGCCGCCGCGAGTACCGGATGATCGGTTACGCGCTTGGCGGAGCACTTCTGTTCGTCGTCTTCGCGGCGGGCGCATTCATCGTGCTCGGCGGACTCAGCCCTGGGCGGCCAATCGTGCCCACGCCACCTTCGTCGACGTTCATCGCGGGCAGCCCCGGTTTGTCGCCCTCGTCCGCGCCAGGAGGCTCCCCGGCAGGAACGCCAGTGCCGGGCACACCCGTGGCATCGGTCGAGCCGCTTCCGACACCCGCTGAGTCGCTGCCGGAGGTGACCACTCCGCCTACGGTGCCGCCGGCCAGCGTGCCTCCGGCAACATTGCCACCGGCCGGCGGTTTCGTTTGTGCTCCGTCGACTTTCAACGCGAGTGTCCCTGCCGGCTGGCAGATCTTTCAGGCGCACTGGAGCCGCAAGGGCGACTTCGACTCGTTGACCCTCGAGATGCACCCGGCTCCATCCGGATCGACCGCGAGCGTCGGCGCGAACATCCTGCCCCCAGATCAGGTCGAGACGACTTATGGCATTGCCGGTCCGGCGAGTGGCAACGTGGCCGTCGTGCTCAGCTTCAACAATGCCGTGAGCTTGACGGGATCATTCGGCGCCCACATCGGCTACAAGGCGCTGCAGGAGTTCCAGATCACTCGCAAGTCGGGTCTGGTCTACGCCGTCATCGGTGTCAACGGGTCGGGCTGCTATGGCCTCACGTCCGACGCGTGGAGTTCCGGCCTAACCAGCGCGCCGGAGTTGGTGGTTTCGCTCCAGCGCTGAACGCTCGGGCTGCCGCCTAGCGGCGCAGGATGATCGGCGGTTGGTCGGATGGATCTCCGCCGAAGATCGGGTATGAGGGCGGTGAGCCCTGGCCGGCCTCCACCAGGAGCGTCGCCTCAGCTCCGGGGAAGGCATTCGGGCTGCCTGGCATTCCGGCCGTGACCTGGCGCTCGCCGACGAAGTCGTGGGCAAAAATGAGGACCTGCCTATCGAACGATCCGGTCGCGTCAGCAGTCACCTCGATCGGTTGTGCGGCACCAATGCCGTAGCTCCAGCGAAGCTCGACAGGCTTGTTGGCGGGAAAGCCCGTGCCGTGAACAGTGACCACGAATCCGGGCGAGGTGCTGTTTGGCGTGACGATCAGCAAGGTCTCGCTGCATGGCACTCCGAAGCTTGCGAATGCCTGGTCGAGCATCGCGTTGGCGTCAGCCTGCTGGGCGGCAATTCGGTAGCTACCGGCTGGTCGAGCCGTTGGCGTGATGGTCGCATCGAAACGACCGTTGCCGTTTGCCGTCGTCGAAAACAGCTCTTGTGCCCCATCGAAGTCGAAGACGAGCTGGACGAAGCCTGGGATGAAGCCGCGGCCGACCACCTCGACTGAATACGGCGCGGGATTCACGTTGACGTCGTCACCGCAGTTGGGCTTGACGGCCGTGATCTTGGCCGACGGCGGCGCGCAGGGCATGTTGAATGGCGGCACGTTGCCCTCGATCACCGAACCATTCACCTGCTGCTCGACCGCAATGCGGTATTGGCCGGCTGGCCGCGCCGCGACATTGAGCGTGGCGGAGAAGTTGCCACCTCCATCGGCGGCAACCTGACTGGTCTCAGGCGTGAACGACGGCCCACTCTTGCGGTCCGGATCGAACGTCACGATGATCGGAAGGTTGGCCTGGAACCCAGCGCCGGATACATTGAGCTGGAACGTCTGCGGCTGGTCACCAGTGAATTGGGGCGAGGCGCACGTTGGGTTGAGTGTTACGCCACCCGGCGGAGGACATTCCACGCTGAACTGGGTGACGGTCCTGTGCAGGACCGGGCTGTCGTTCGACTGCTCGATCACGATCGAATAAACGCCCGGCCCACGCGCGTAAGGCTGTATCTCTGCCGGCCCCCAGGTGCCGTCCTGGTTGACCTGGAACTGGCCGTAGAAGTACTCGGCCTGCCCGGCGGCGTCGAAGACGATCGTGACGGGCAGGCCGGGCAGGAAGCCCTGGCCGCTTACCTGGATGGAGTAGCGGTCCGGGCCGCTGCCTTGAGGTCCGCACGTCGGGCTGACCGAAGCCTGGGAGCACGGAACGACAAAGTAGGCCGTGGCGATGGGCAACGGATCGAATCCCTCGACGCCGGGCGGGTACTGCTGCGCGGCGATTACCCGATAAGCGCCAATCCCGGGAAGGGTGGCCGTCACCTCCAGGGATACGGCATTGGGGTCGGCCGGCACGGCCGGATCGATGCTGCCGTAGACGGTGTCGTCGAAAAGCCCCTTGACCGTGACGCCGAGCGGATCGCCCGGGAAGAAGCCGCCGCCATCGATATGGATCGTGATCGGTGCGCCGGCCGAGCCACAGTCGGGGGTCAGCGTGATGTGTGATGTGTCAGTGGAGCAGGGGACATTGATATATGTGGTGGCGACGGGCGGCACCGAACCAGAATCATCGGGCGGCTGGTCCTGGTAGAAGGCATTGATGGTGTGGCTCGTTGGATCGCTCGAGCCAAAGATCGTCTCCGAGAATGTTGCCTCGATGTACCCGGTCGGCTGAACCTGGATGGCGTCGCCTGGCGACTGGACGAGGTTGCCGTCCCAGTACAGCGAAACGACGCGGCCGAACGAGAAGCTGTAGCCGCGCACGGTAACGGTGATGACGCTGCCATCTGACGACGGTTGTGCCTCGCAGGTCGGGTCGATCGTGATCTGGGGAAATTCGGGCAAAGGGTCGGCACGCGCCGGGGAGGGAGTGCCCGCCGTGAACACGCCGAGTGCAAGCAGTCCAGCCAGCGCGATCGCGAAGGGCCGCGCGGTGCCTCTCAGCGCGTGTAGCCGGAGTAGTAGACCGACGTACCGGCGCATGCGTTGGCGTCGTCACAGCCGATACCCAGAGACTGACCGGCGGCAACGACTATCGGCGTGACGAAGTGATAGTCGAGGTCGCGGAAGTTCTCAAGCCGTAGTACGAGCAAGGGCTGCCCGGATCGCTCGAGTCGCAGATCTCCAGTCGCCGTGTCGGACGGATTCGAGAAAACCAGGTCGGTGATGAACACGGTCTTGCCGTTCGGCACCTGGAGCGAAGCTCCGCCGAAGACGATTCGACCGTCCGTAGGTTGTCCACCGCCGCTCAGCGGGGGCGCCGAGCCGACGTTGGTCACCGTACCGGTGGACGATCCAGGCGCTGGCGACGAGCCGCCACCGCCGCCGCCCGGCGCCGGTTGGGGATTGACCTTTGGCGGCGGCGAGATGCCTGCCGCGGCAAGGACGTCGTCGGTCCGTTGCTCGGCCGTCGACTCGATCGCGGGCTTGAGCAGGAAAAGCCACAGCAGCACGAGGGCGGCGAGGATGCCCAGAAGCAGCAGGATCGCGCGCATCGTCCACGGCGGCAGGATCGATTCCTGGACCATGGTGCCGTCGACCGTGACGGGCGTCGGCCCGGCTCCCTCGAGTAGCACCTGGAACGAACGCGTCTGGGCGGGCCCGCGCCAGAAGCTCTTACGCGGCTTGACACCGACCTTGGCAAAGGTGGCGGTGCCCGGGTCGGCGACAACCCCTGGCGGTCGAACGTCGAAGTTCAGCAGCCGGTCCGCGTCGACGGCATTGATCGTCGCATTTATCGGCGCGTTGCCACGGTTATCGATCGCCAGATCGTGCGACGCACCGCGGCTGCCGCGCGACGTCCGTGGTGCGAGCTCGGCGAAGACGTCGCTGAATGGCGCGATGTCGACGGCGCCTTCCTCAACGACGGAGCCCTGCGGATCCTCCTTGGAGATGACGTGGACACCGAACGGCATCTGCCCGGCCGGGACCTGCGCTGACCTTGGCGGGCTGAACGTGATGGTCACGGCTTCTTCCGCGCCGGGGAAGAGCGACAGAGACGGCGGGGTCACGGTTGTCCACGCTCCAGCGTCGCCCAAAATCTGGAAGGTCAGCTGGTCGACGACCGATCCGGTGTTGCGCGCGCGCAATTGAACCGACGCCTGGCTGCCCGGCGTGACGGCGACGAGTCGGGACTCCAGATGCGCGACGGCGCCCATGTGCGCCGCAGGATAGCGGTGCAGAGGTCGTCAGAACAGCGTCAAATCAGTGCAATGCAGGCACTTTCGGGCAGGTTTGGTTGCCCTTCCTGCTGTCGGGTATCTGCTTGACGACAAGTCGAAGCTCCAGCCAACATCCAAGGATGGTTGGTCGGGGCCTGTTCGCGTGCCTGGTCGTCATCGCATTCGCAGCTGCGTGCGGGGGTGCGGCGCCATCGCCCAGCGTTGGTGCTGGGGACAAGCCGTCCATCACTGTGCAGTCTCCGACGAACGGTGCCGTGGTCGGACTTGGCTCGGATGTGAGCGTCACCGGCGCCGCCAGCGACACGGTCGGCGTCGATCACGTCTCGCTCTTCGCTGACGGCGTCAGCGTCGCCAGCTCGCCATCCGGTGCGCCGGCGCCACTCGTGCCCTTTTCGCTGACGTGGTTGGCGACCCCTGCCGGCCCTCATGTCCTGCAGGTCATCGCTTACCGAGCCGACGGCACGCCGAGCGATCCCTCGGTGCTCAACGTCGTGGTCGGAGGCAGCGCAAGCTTCCCACTGGTCAGCGGCGGCTCGCTGTCACCTTTCTCGTTCGTGCCAGCGAGCCAGCCCGGTCTCGTAACGCCAAAGCCGACCAAGAAGCCCAAGCCGACGCAGACGACGTCGACCGCGACGTCACCGCCAACGACCACTCCAACCCAGTCGCCTACTGGCACCACAGCGCCCTCGGCCACCGCGACCTCGACGCCCCTGCCCACGCCGAACTCAGACGGCACGGCGCCCTTTGATGCCGAGCCTCACATCGTCGTCCTCGATCCGACGAACGCGGCACAATGCCCGGCTGATAGCACGGGCATCCCAATGGCCGCTGTCGGCTGCGTCTGGGAACAGCTTTCGGCGCCCGCCGGCGACAGCACTGACGAGATCGACTTCGCGCTCTTGCCTGGCACGAGCTATAAGATCCAGATGACCTCATGCAGCGACGTGTCTGATCTGACGATCTGGGAGACGCCGGGGCAGGATCCGTCACTCCACACCGGATGCTCCGACTGGCTCGGCTTGAACACTGGAGCCACGCCGAACGCGATACAGATGATTGTCATCACCTACAGCGCTGCGCCGTCCCAGCTCTACAACCTCTACCAGTACACGGTGTACCAGTGCCAATTTGCCAATTGCGGGACGCAGTAGGGTTCGCACCATGATCACGACGAATCACAGATCCGGCCGTCGCGGCGTCCTTGTCGTTCTCGGCGTCATGTCTGCGTTTGTTGCTGCCTGCACGTCTGCCGCGCCAACCCCGGCTGCAAGCGTCGGCAACAAGCCGACGGTCATCGTCCAGTCGCCAGCCAACGGCGCGGTCTTGCCAGTCGGTGGCAACGTCGCTGTCACCGGCGCCGCCAGCGACACGGTCGGCGTCGATCACGTCTCGCTCTTCGCTGACGGCGTCAGCGTCGCCAGCTCGCCATCCGGTGCGCCGGCGCCACTCGTGCCCTTTTCGCTGACATGGTTGGCGACACCTGCCGGCCCTCATGTCCTGCAGGTCATCGCTTACCGAGCCGACGGCACGCCGAGCGATCCCTCGGTGCTCAACGTCGTGGTCGGAGGCAGCGCAAGCTTCCCACTGGTCAGCGGCGGCTCGCTGCCACCTTTCTCGTTCGTGCCAGCGAGCCAGCCCGGTCTCGTAACGCCAAAGCCGACCAAGAAGCCCAAGCCGACTCCACCACCCGCGACACCCACGCCACCGCCGACGCCGACGCCGGTGCCGACGGTGCTGCCCAGCCCGGACTCGAACGGCTACGCACCGGACGACGGCGACAACGAGCCCTACGAGATTGAGCTCGTTGCGCACAACAACGAGTGCCCCGCCGTGGACACCGGCGGCCCCATCACTGCGTCTGGGTGCCTCTGGGAGCAGATCTCGTCGCCCAACGGCGATAGCTCGGATGATCTCGAGTTCACCCAGGCTCCGGACACGTGGTATCACGTTGTCCTGACCGCATGCTCCAACGCGTCGGGCACTCTCTGGGGGCCGACGGACGACGAGAGCTTGGCCTGCATGGCGTCACTCGACCATCAGTCGAGCGGCGGCAATCCCGGCTCGTTCCCGATCACTGTGAAGTTCCCGTCGCCAGCGTCGACGCAGACGTACAACCTCTACCAATTGACCGTTTACCAGTGCAAGTTCGCCAACTGCGGGACGCAATAGGCCGCCCGCGTTAAGTCGGTGTTGAGTCGGCGCTAAGTCGCGTCCGTCACCCTGCCGTCTGATGTACGCGCTGGCGGACCAGGGACTCTCACGTATCGACGTTTCAGTCTGGGCGCCAGATCCGCTCTCGCGAGCGGGAACGGTCGCCCAGCTGCGACACGCGCCGGGCTTGCGGGTGCTGCAGGACGGCCAGGAGCCCGAGGGGGCCGTTGCTCTGGTTGTGGCAGACGAGATCGACGCTGAAACGTTGCACGTCATTCGTGGCCTGAAGCGCGGAGGCGCCATTGGCATCGCGCTGCTCGCGACGCGATTGGACGATCGCGGCCTGTTGTCCGCCGTCGAGGCCGGAGTTGCCGGGATTCTGCGCCGCAACCAGGCGACCATGCCGAACATCGTTGCGACAATTCGCTCTGTCGCGGCCGGGGAGGGGACGGTCCCGCCCGACATGCTGGCCCGGCTGATGAACCAGGTGGGAACGCTGCAGCGGCAGGTCCTGGCGCCGCGTGGCCTGACGTTCTCCGGTCTGACTGAGCGCGAGTTGAGCGTGCTCCGACTCTTAGCGGAGGGCTACGACACCAACGAGGTCGGCAGCCAGCTCTACTACTCGGAGCGAACGGTCAAGAACATCATTCACGACATGACCAGCCGGCTCGAGCTGCGCAACCGGACTCACGCGGTCGCCTACGCGATCAAGCAAGGCCTGATCTAAAGATCGTCGTCGGTCAATCCGCTGATCGCGAGTGCGCGGGCCGCACCGTCAACCTTGATGATCTTGTAGAAGTTCCAGTCGTGCCCGATCGCGGCGTCGCTGGTGACGATGTACGCCTCCCGGGCGGCATCGCGCAGGCTCTCCAGCTGGACGTCCATGATCTTGATCTGGTCCATGAGCGCCGCCTCGAGCGCTCTCAGGTTGGCCAGGTTCGCTTTCGGGTCGGTTTCCGCGTTCCACTTGTCCTGGATCTCGCGGACCTTCTGAGCCGAAGCCTTGAGACGCTCATCCATGTTGCGGGCCATCGCCAGTGCATTCTTGGCGTTGGTGTTGTGCTCGAGGTAGATCTCCTTCTTGACACCCTCTCCCCAGCGAACGCTCGTGCCACCGCCGAACATCCTGCTGACGATCTTGGCGGTGCCCAGGATCTCCTTCTCGAGCGCGGAGATCTCGACCGTGTGGATCTTGTTCTTGTCGCGTAGCTGGGCGACCTCGCGATCGTCTTTGTTCGGTTGGTCGTAGCCGCGACCACTTGAGGCACGATTAAGGGTCTGGGTCAAGTCCTCTTTCTCCACGGTCTGTGTTGCGGCGGATATCGCCTGGTGCCTCACAGACTCGAACTTGGCAATGTGATCCTTGATGAGGTCCACCTGCTCCTGGCGAAGCTCATCGGGCAGATCCGTGTATTTGGTGGTGTCCTTGACCGCGTCCAGGCGCTTGTTGAGGGCGGTGATCGCGTCTTTCGCTTCAGCCGCGACTGCCCCTGCGTTCGATGGTTTGGACTTCAGCTGGTCCCGGAGCTTGGCCAGCTGTGCATTCAACGCATCGCGGCCGGCGGCGCCCGGGAAGTTGGGATCGCCCTTCAGCTCCAGGTTCCAGGCGAGCTTCCTGCCACTCTCGCCGACCTGGCCCCTGATCATGTGGGCTCCCCCGGCTTTCGCCATCTCGCTGTAGATCTTCAGCTGCTCTTCGCGGGTCTTCGCCTTCTTCATGTCCGGATTGAGCTCGGCCATCTTCTCGAATGCCTTTGGATCGATGTCGGCACTCAGTGTCCACTCGCCGGAGGTTGTCACATCCTGTTTCGAGCGGTTCTTGTCGATGAAGATCTCGGCGAACTTGTCCCGGGTGAACTCGGCGTCCTCACCACCGACCGTTATCTGCCCTGTGAAGTCCGTGGCCTTTCCGTTTTCCACGTGGCCGGTTATCTGCGCCTCGTAGTGCCGGTTCTTGTCTCGCGTGATGTGCCTTGCCCAGCCAAGATCCACCGTCTCGGACTTGCCACCTCCCGCGGTCGAGTGAGTCCCGGTCTCGTCGACCACGGTCTGTTGCCAGGCTTTCTCGCCCCATCCAATCTTGCCGACGTGGGCGAAGCTATACACGTCGTCGTCCTGGAGCTGGTGGCCGGTCGTGGTATTGACCCACTTCGCTGCGGGCGGGACAGGCGGGGGGAAGCCGCTCTTGGCGTACCGTTTGAACGCTTCCTTGGCGTCCTCTTTCGCCAGGTCGAATTCGAACGTGATCGCGAAGGCATCGATCTCAGTCTGACTCTTGGTGTTCCCGAACTGACCAAAGGCGCTGATGCTGGCGGCGAGCACCTTTTTCTCTGAGATCGATGGTGTGACTTGAACGCGAGTGCCGCCCATCCTCTTGATCGTCAGGCCACGCGTCACTGCATCCGACCAGGCCACGCCGATTTCGGCACCCTCGAGCGAGACCGACCCACCCAGACTGTTTGTATCGGTCTGCGACGAGCCAGCCGACTCGCCCTCCTTCATGGCCAGTGCGCCTTCAACGGACTTCGCCTTCTCGATCGAATCCAGCTCGTGCGAAACCTGGAAAGCGGCCGTGAGCTGGAAGGCCTTTGCCTCGGCCTCTGTCTTGAACACTCTCGTCGCGAACTCTGCATTCGCACTGCTGTGACCAGCTGTAAAGCTGACCGACGGTCCACCGCCACCGGGTTTGCTCCATCCGCCGCCGATCTCTGCTCCCTTCTCATCGACGACCGTGAAATCGACGGCGAACGTGCCGTTCTCGAGCTTGCGCGGATCGCCGGCGACGACGTTGTGTTTGCCCGAAACGGACAGATGGCCGTTGAACCCGCTCTTCGTCGTCATGCTGCCAGTGCCCGTCGCCTCAAGGCCGTCAGGTCCTGCCTTGACGCTGCCCTTGGCTTCGGCCTTGGTGCCGCCGGCGGTCTCATGAGTGATCGATTTGTTCGCCTCCGCGCCGCCGGGCCCGAGGTTCACTGAACTCTGACGCGTCGTTCTCGATCTCTTGGCGGAGTCCGGGTCGGCAGGGTCCGCGCTTGTTCCCTTGCCCTGCTCTGTCACATCGGTGTTGGTCAGCGTCAAACCCTTGAGGTTGACGTTGGTCTTGGATGACTTCTCGGTCACCTTTGTCGCATCAGGCGTGGCCGTCTCTTCGCGCTGCTTCGACTCCTTGCCGACGCCGCCCGCGCCCATGCTCCACTGCTTTGTGTCGGTCTTGGTTTCGGTAGTGCTACCGCTCTGCTTCTTGTTCTCCGTCGTTTCAGTGCGGGTCGCGTTGGCACCCTGTCGACCCCACTTGGTCGACTTGGTTTCTGTCTCAATCTCCGCGCTGTCGTCGTCGGCCCGAACGGTCTGGTTATGCGGGATATCTCCCTCGAGCTCGGGGTTGATCGGCGCCGGTGCGATCGTCGACATCGCCTTGGGAATCGGCGCCTCGACCGCCGATTCGTTGCGCTTCTCCTCGAGCCCCTTCTTGGCCTTGGCCATGAACTGGGCGCGTTCGCGATCGTTCTGGGCGTCAATCTGACGTTTGGCGGCTGGTCCTTTGATTGGATCCTTGAGCAGATCGGCCTTGGCCTTGGGATCTGTTGGTATCTCGATCGGGTTGAGCACGCTCCCCAGGTCAGAGCCGGGCGCTGGGCTGCCGGTCGGCGCCGCAGTCGTCGGAGCGCCACCCGTGCCACCGCCGCCAGCGCCGCCTCCGTCGAGGCGCTTGCCTCCCTGGGCGGGATGGTCGGGAGCGATCACTACCAGCTCGCCGACCTTGTAAGCCTTTGGCACAGGGCCCTGGCCGGCATCAGCTCGGTAGGCGTCGCCATGCCACGCCTCGTTGTGGCTCCTGATCACCTTGTCCGGATTTGCCGCTATGGCGTCGTTGACGGCGGCCTCATCGATCGGCTTGGCAACCTGCGTCCGACCTTTCGGATCGACGGGTACGCCGCTCACATACGCGTCCTTCAGCGGCGGTTGTCGAGTCGAGCCGGCCGGGCCCTCTTGGACTGGTTTCTGGCCGGCCTTCGCGCCTCCGGTCAGGGGCTGTCCCATCCCCACGTTGCCTTCGGCCGAATAGCTCGGCAGCTCGGTGGCGGGACCGTCGTGATCCGGAGCGACATAAAAAGTTCGCCCCACCTTGAAGACCTTCGGCGGGTCGTCATCCTCTTCTTCCTTGGACTTGGGACCTTTCTGATGTCGCCATGCGTCGTAATGCCACTGCTCATTTGGCGCGCGGATCACGTCCCGCGGGTCATCGTCGTACGCATCGTCGGCGTCGCCGGGCGTTGCCGGAACCGCCCTGATGTCCTTCCAGACGCCAGGCTTGACGTTGGCGAACATGGGCATTCCGGGTGCGCCACCACCGCCTGGTGCGCCGCCGCCTGGTGGCCCGCCGCCTGGTGCCCCGCCGCCGGGTGCGCCACCACCTGTTGGTCCGCTGACCGGACCCGTTCCGGCGTGGGCGGGACCGTTCTCAGGCGCCGGGGCCGCTCCTTCTCCGCCAGGTGGCAGGGTCGGAGCAGTGGCTACTCCGCCGGCGTTGTCGAGCGTTGGAGCGTGGGCCATTCCCGACGTTTTCGGGTCCTCGCCATTCGGTGCCCGCTGTATGCCGCGGCCACCTGACAGCGCTCCGGAAACCGCCTGATTGCCGGCCTTCTGTTGCACATCGATGACCACGGCGTGGGTCGGCGACACATCCTCGCTTGGAGAAGGGGAATCCGTTCGTGGCGAATCCCGTCGTTCGTCGTGCCTTTGCTCGCGCTCGTCGGCGACCTTCGTCGGCGCACTCACGAGACGGGCCGCTCCGGCACCAACGCGTGATATCGCCCAAATTCAGACTCGAGGGTCAGCCGACCCAGCTTGCGGTACTCACGGCCAGTCCCCTGGATCAGGTGCTTCATCGTCACGGGCTCGCCATCGTCCGCGGCCAGGAACGCGGCCGTCAGGCAGATGTTGCGGATGTTTCCGCCCGACAGGGAGAAGCGATCCGCGAGGAACTCGAGGTCGAGCTCGTCGGCCTGGGGAAGATGGGCGGGCAGATGCATGCGCCACAGAGCGAGGCGAGCGTCGCGGTCTGGCGCCGGGAAATCGACGAGTACATCAAGACGTCGCGTGAATGACTCATCCAGGTTGGCACGCAAGTTCGTGGTCAGGACCGCGAGGCCGTCGAAGCGCTCCATGCGCTGGAGTAGATAGGCGACTTCGACGTTCGCGTACCGGTCGCGGGCGTCACGGACCTCGGAACGTTTGCCAAAGATCGCGTCGGCCTCGTCGAACAAGAGCACGCCGTTGACGCGGTCTGCCTCGGTGAAGATCCGGTCCAGGTTCTTCTCCGTCTCGCCGATGTACTTGTCGACGACGGTCGAGAGGTCGATGACGTACAGATCGAGGCCCAGTTCGTGGGCGATGACCTCGGCAGACAAGGTCTTGCCCGTGCCTGACTCACCCGCAAACAGGGCCGTTATGCCGCGTCCGCGCACGGACCGTCCGCCCATCCGCCAGCCACCCAGTACCTGGTCGCGATGACGTGCACGACCCGCGAGTTCACTTAGCTGACGGCTCACGTCCATCGGCACGACGAGGTCGCCCCAGTCGGCTCGCGGCTCGATGCGGGTCGCACGCTGCTCGAGCCCTGCCGCGTTCTGCAGACGAGCGCCGGCCTGGAGGTGTCTGCTCGCCAGGTCCGCATTTTCCGCGGTCGCAACGAGGAACGCCGACTCGACGGCACGATCGATCTGCGGTTGCGTCAGATGGAAGGCGTTCGTGCCCTCCAGGAGCGCCGCAAGGTGACCGTTGGCGGTTGCCGCGTCGCGCCGCCGGAGTGCTGAACTCCAGAGGCGACCGCGTTGTTCGCCGTCAGGCACGGGAGCGTCGGTTTGAAACGGGACGGCCCTGGCCCAGCGCGGCTCCCATGTAACGGATCCATACAGAACGGCCGGCCAGCCAGAGTCGGCAAGGACCGCGATGGCGTCCAGCGATCGATCGACCAGTGCGTCAACCGGCCCAGCCACCAGAACTGACCAGCGCAGGCGAGCCTCCACGACGGCCTGCCGCATCAGCGCGACCGTTTCGGCTGCGCCGAGCGCACTCAGGCGGGTGAGATCGACAGCGAAGCGGCCAACACTGGTGAATGCGATGCTGGCGAGCGCTGTTGTTCGGCCCGATGAGCCGGCCACTTCGTGGACGTAGCACAGCCGTGTTCCGGACGCCACGGCACGCGCCAGGGCAGCGGACGCGCTGTGAAGATCGGGCGCCATGTCGTCGACGAGCCTGCCCAGTTCACGCTCATGCTCCTCGTCTCCGAGTAGAAATGAGGTCACCCGATCCGGAACACGCAGCGTCCTGCCGAGAAACGGCCGGTCGACATCCTCCACCAGTAACAGCCCGCGACCGACCAACGCTCCTGCGGTCGACAAACGGTGTCGGCTGCCTGGATCGAATGTCGACATACCGAGCAACTCAAAAGCGAGGCCCACGGTGGCGCGGCGCCGCGTCACGTCGTCGTTGAGGTAGCCGTAGAGCTTCTCGAAGCGGGCATCCACGTCCGGCGCCAGCGCAATCAGCAGCAGCTCAGTTTCAGCCCGGTCGAGATCGAAGGCACCTTCAAGACTGCGCAAGCGCAGCGCGCTGGCCGAATCAGGGATCGTGTCGGCCCATTGCTCGATGGCCGCGACGTCCTCGTCCGCGTCGGCATTGATCTCAGGAATCGGTCTCGCTTCAAGAATCTCGTCGGCTTTGGTCGGCGAAATATGCAGACCGCGGAACGGATCGTCCGGCTCGGTGTCTCGATGCCTTCGTCGCTCGACTGCGGCAGCTACTCGTCGCTCGATAGAGCCCATCCGGAGTCGCAGGTGGGCTGCCGACACCTGCTCGCGGCTGACGGACTCAGGCTCGGCGACAGTCATCGACTCGGAAGCTGCCGAACCCTGATATGGCGGCCGGACTGAGCGTCGCTGCCCGCGACGACCGTTTCATCAGGGACCGTTGAACCCTCCGTGGCGATCGCTGCCGGCTGTCGGGCTACGCCGGCAGAAGCGCCCTTGCCCCGCTTCGGTCCGGCCTGGGCGTTCTCTTGTCCAAGGATCACGAGTCGCGGTTGCTCCAGGACCGGTGGGCCCGCCGCGATCGTGCGCGGTACGTTCAAGGGTGCAGTGACGACGAGATCGAGGGAGGGTTTCAGCTCGCCGCCCAGGGCCGACCACGTGTCGGCGATGGATCGGTCCTGCTCGGGCGGGAGGGCGACCGTGATGAGCACCGGGGTTTCGTCTCCCTCGAGAGTTCCAGACAGGAGATCGGCGGGCATGTACTCGTTCTGGACGAAACAGGCGAGCATCGACGACAGCAGGCGATGCTCGTCCTCGGGCCGTTGCGTCCAGGCGGTCACCAGATAGGACAGGCGATAGCGGCGCGGTGGCAGGCGTCGCCCCGTGACACGGCCCGTCTCGTCGCGCACGTCCTCCCACGCTGTTTGGCGCCGCGATGTGTCCTCGCGGATGTCGTACAAGTACATGTCCACAACGGGCGCGTTGCGCTTGGCTACCCACTCTCGCGTAGGCGCATCGAAGGCAACATCGACCCCCGATCCGTTGAGCGCATCGCGCTTGACCAGGGCGCGCAGGGACTCGTCGACGTCTTGGATCATCGCGCGGTCGAGGCTCTACGCGCGCGAGGCGTCCGACAACCCAAAGCCGGGCATCCAAGTGGGCAACGACCCGTGCCCGATCGGGCAGACGCACGTTCCTCTTTGACGGACCACTTGCGCCTTGTGGCGGCACGCGCGCGAGATCAGCCTCGGCTGCGTCCGCTCTGCACATCCGGAGGACATCACTGAGATGCCGAACTATCTGTCGCCCGGCGTTTACGTCGAAGAGGTCGAGGCCGGGTCGCGCCCAATCGAGGGCGTGGGAACAGCAACCGCCGCTTTTGTCGGCTTGGCTGCCACGGGTCCAACGAACGCGCCGACCCTGATCACCAATTGGGCGCAGTTTGTCGCCACGTTCGGCGACTTCATGGAAGGCTCGTACCTGGCCCACGCGGTGTACGGCTTCTTCCTCAACGGCGGTGGCTCTGCCTACGTCGTGCGCATAGGCGGCGATTCGCCAATGCCGACGGCGCGCGCCGAGATCGCAACGAGGGCCGACGGGAAGCTCTCCGGCTATCGAGTCAGTGCGCTCGAGTCCGGCCCGATCGGCAATCAGATCTCCGTCGAGGTCACCGAGGCGACCGACGCAGCCGATGACACATTCAAGCTGACCGTCAGCGCACCGGGCAAGGACACCGAGACCTACGACAACGTGTCGACCAAGCGCGGCAAGAACAACGTCGTGACGATGGTCAAGGAGCAGTCGAAGCTGATCCAGATCGAGGAGATCGGCAGCGCAGGTGCGCTCGAGCGCATTCCTGCCCGCGGCAAGGTCAGCCTCGCCGGCGCCGACGGCGCCAAGCCAATGCGCCTGACGCCTGATGACTACGTCGGCGACTCGGCAGACCGGACCGGCTTCGGCGGCCTCGAGGCAATTGACGAGGTCACGATGCTCGCGGTACCCGACCTGATGGCCGTCTACCAGAAGGGCATGATCGATCTCGAGGGAGTCCAGGCCGTACAGCAGGCGATGATCGCCCACTGCGAGCTGATGGGCGACCGCGTCGCGATCCTCGACGCGCCGCCAGGGCTCAACGCCCAGCAGGTCAAGGAATGGCGCGTCGACAAGGTCGCCTATGACTCCAAGTACGCGACGCTCTATTGGCCGTGGATCAAGGTCCTCGACCCTGTGTCGTCCCAGGGAATATTCGTTCCGCCGAGCGGCCACATGGCCGGCATCTGGGCACGCAACGACGAGACGCGCGGCGTGCACAAGGCACCTGCCAACGAGACGATCCGCGGTGCGCTGTCACTCGAGCTGCAGATCACCAAGGGCGAGCACGATCAGCTCAATCCGACCGGCATCAACTGCATCCGCACCTTCCCCGGACGCGGCATTCGCGTGTGGGGTGCACGGACGCTCTCCAGCGATCCCGCGTGGCGCTACCTGAATGTGCGCCGCCTCTTCAACTACGTTGAGGAGTCGATCCTCGAGGGCACCCAGTGGGTTGTCTTCGAACCCAACGACATGAACCTGTGGCAGCGCGTCAAGCGCACGCTCAACGCCTTCCTGGTGCGAACGTGGCGAGACGGAGCGCTGTTCGGGGCAACTCCCGGCGAGGCCTTCTACGTCAAGTGCGACGCCGAGACGAACCCGCAGGAAGTCATCGATGCGGGACAGCTCGTGGTCGAGATCGGCATCGCGCCGGTCAAGCCAGCCGAGTTTGTCGTCTTCCGCATCTCACAGTTCTCGGGCGGCACAGCGCTGACCGAGTAGCCGAACTTTCAAGCAACCACCGACCACCCGTTAGGAGGTTCCTCCGATGGCCAAGGGCCTGCCAAGTCTTCCCAGCGATGCGCTGGCTTCGTACACCTTCGCTATCGAGATCGACCGGACAGAGATCGCCCAGTTCTCAGAGGTGAGCGGCCTGGCCTCAGAGGTCGACGTGATCGAGCTCAAGGAGAACACGCCCGACGGCAAGCTGGTGCACCACAAGGTGATGGGCGCGCCCAAGCCGGCGACGCTGACTCTCAAGCGTGCCAAGAACTCGTCCAAGGCGCTTTGGGATTGGCACGAGGCGGCACTCCAGGGCAAGATCAGCGACGCCCGGCGCAACGGCTCGGTCATTCTCAAGGCGTACGACGGCTCAGAGGTGGGCCGCTACAACTTCACCAACGCGTGGGTTTCCAAGATCAGCACAGGCACGCTCAAGGCGGGCGCGACCGAGGTGCTGATGGAAGAGGTCTCGATCGTCACCGAGTCGATCGAGCGGGCGTAACAGCAGATGTTCAGCCCGACCAGCGCGCCGGAGTCTGCCGCCGCTGCGGCGGCTCACAGCGAGCTGCGGACCGAGTTCCCGTTCATATTGCCGCGCGGCTACGTCGACTCGAGCGGCACGGTTCATCGCGAGGGCGTGATGCGCCTGGCCACCGCCAAGGACGAGATCATCCCGCTGCGCGATCCACGAGTACGCGAGAACGAGGCGTACCTGACCGTGCTGCTCCTGTCGCGAGTGATCACGCGGCTGGGCCGGGTCGGCGAGGTCCACCCGGGCATCATCGAGAACATGTTCGCGAGCGACCTCGCCTTCCTCCAGGACCTCTACAAGCGGGTCAACCAGGAGGGCACAAGTCAGGCCGCAGTCATCTGTCCGGCGTGCAACCACGAGTTCACGGTCGAGATGGCAGGTGATCGCCTGGGGGGATCCTGACGTACGCAGCCGAGAGGCTGTACGAGGAGGTTGCGTACGTGGCCTACCACCTGCACTGGTCGCTCGACGACATCCTCTCGCTCGAGCACCCGGATCGACTGCGCTTCGTTGACGAGATCGCGGCGATCAATCGCCGCCTGAACGAGGAGGAGTAGCAGGCTCATGCGCCTGCCGTGGCCATTCAACAGGGCACAGCGCGCGGCGGTCGCGCCTGCGGACAGGACGGACAGTGCGAGCGTTCGGCCGAATGGTCCGCAGGCCTGGCGCGACCTGCCCGTCCTGCAGCGCAGCGTGGGCGAGCCGCCCCTGATCGCACCTACGCCGCCGTTCCGGGAGGAGCTCGCCGGTGCGGCCCCGGCGCCAATTGCGCTCGCGCCATTGAGCCACGGCCGCGGGCTCGAGGCACCGTCGGGCATCGCCCGTAACGTCGTCACTGCAATTGCTGCGATCTCCGGGAAAGAACTGCCGCCTCTGCGTCGACGACAGTCCGCAACGCCAATTCCGTCGCTCGATGAGCAGGCACACAAGCCCGTTGACGCCGCGCAACTGGATCGACCCGTGGCTCCGATAGAACGAGCTGCAGCGTCAGCCCAACGCGCGCCGGCGCCGAGCGTGGCACCGCCTCGCGCGTCATTGGTTACTGCCGGGCGGCAGCCGTCTCTGCCGCCAGTGCCGGTTGGACGGCTTGGTGCGCCTGTGACCGCGTCGACGGTCCAGCGCGCGCCCGCCAAGCGGGAGGCACCGGCCGCGTCCCAAGCACCACTCGGCGCGCCCAAGGCAGCGCCACTCGCTGCGGCGCAAACGCCACCGGCCGCCTCGCCTGAGCGGTTGACGTTGGGCCAGTCGCGTCGTCTTGGCCTTGGCGCTCCAATCGAAGCTTCGATCGCGCGACCAAGCGTTCCGCTGGCGACCGCGGAACGGGCATCACCGGCGGCACCAGGTTCAACTGCTCAATCTCACGAGTTGCCGCTTGCGACGCCTCGTGCACCGGCCGCCGACCCTATCGCGCCGCCGCCTCTGAACGAGACCGCGCCGGCGGTCACGGCACAGGCGGCCGTTGAACCGGTCGTGCCTGCCGCCCTGCCGCAAATGCGAAGTGCGTTGGCCACGAGTCTGGCCGCGCCCATTCACCAGCGCGCGCCGCGGGTATCGGGCGCGCCGGCCAGCGCCTCCTCGCCCCTGGTCGGTGCCCGCGTGATGCGCTCGACTGTTCAGCGCGCACCAAATCTCCCGCCGGCCACCGCAATCGGGAGCAACCCGACTCCGGCCCAAACGCCAGGTGCGAGTACTGGAGCGGAGCCGGTACGAGTCCATCGCGGGAGCAAAGCCAATGAAATGGCAGGTGCTCTCGACGCGCGCGCGTTCACCCATGGAGGCGAGATCTTTCTGCCCGACAAGCATGGGCCACTGACCGGTCAGAAAGCGCAATCGCTGCTGGCGCACGAGATGACCCACGTCGTCCAGCAACGGCGGCTCGGATCGAGTCTGCCCGACGAAACCACGGCGCACGGCCAGCGCCTGGAAGCAGAAGCCGCATCCGCTGAGTCGCACGAGATGCCACTCGCCGTCACTCCGGGCCCGCGGACGGCACAAGCAGACGCGGCAGCCTCAGCCCAGGCGGCCCCTGTCGTCGAGGCGGCATCAGAAACGGACGCAACGCCGCGGCAGATGAGCACCCAACGTGCGCCGTCGGCGAACGACGCGAAGTTCACCGACCCGGACGACCAGTTCCGGGACAACCTGCGGCGTAACGAGGATGAGCTCTTTGCCACCTTCGAGCGCCGCCTGCGCCACGCGTTGCTTCACGAGCGCGAACGTGGCGGCACGTTGATCGACGCTCTATGAGCACGGCGGTGACACATGGCTGATCCCGGCCTCGGCCTGCGCTTCAAGGTCGCCATCGACGGCCACGAACTGGGCAACTGGCAGAAGTGCGAAGGTCTCAACGTCGAGTACGACATCCAGGAATATCGAGAGGGCGGCCAGAACGGCTACGTCCATCGGCTGCCGGGTCGCGCCAAGTACGAGAACGTCAGGCTCACTCGGCCCGTCGACGAGGACACGATGTCTGTCGCCAGCTGGCTCGCCAGCATCCAGCTGCGAGTCGTTCGCGGCACCGCCCAGATCAGCGTTCTCGATCCCGCGGGGGAAGAGGTCGCCGAATGGGTGCTGATCGAAGTCTTTCCAGCGCGGTGGACCGGCCCCAGCCTCGACGTCAATGGCAACCAGGTCGCCATGGAGACGCTCGAGCTGGTGCATAACGGCTTCCTGGGACCGCGCTGATGGACCTCCTCAACGCGCTCGAAAAGGCGATGCTCATCGTCGTCGACGGCGTTGGAGTGCCGATGATGCTGCGCTTCAAATACAACCCCGAGCAGTACACGGTTGAGAAGTCCGCCGAGTGGACGCGGCCGCGGGCGCCGGGCGCCGAATCAACCCCGGAGCCCGATTACACGACGACCAATCCGACTCGGTTGACCATGGAAATTTTCTTCGACGCGTTTGAGGAGCTCGCGGGCGACGTGTCCAAGGATGTCGACACCCTGCTGACCTGGACAAAGCCCACGCCGGTCAGTCGTGCAACCGGTACGCCCCAGCCACCACTGCTCATGTTCCAGTGGGGCTCGAGCTCGGCCTTGAGCGGCTTCCGCGGCTTCCTGAAGAGCGTTTCGGCGCGTTACACGCTCTTCCGCATCGACGGCACACCCATTCGGGCGACGTGCAACATCACGCTCGAGGAAGTTCCCCAGGAAACACCTCGCCAGAACCCCACCTCCGGCACGCGGCCGGGCATGCGCGTCCACGTCCTGACTGAGGGCGAGACCCTCCACTCGGTTGCCTGGGCCGAGTACCGCCAGGCTCGCTATTGGCGTGGCCTTGCCGCGTTCAACGGCATTGATGATCCGCTGCGCCTCGAACCGGGCACGTCGCTGCTGCTGCCGACACCGCGCGAAGCGGCGCGGCTGTCGTAGGAGCCGGAAATGAGCTACGACAACGTCAACTGGCCGGACATCAAGATCAACGGCTATCCCGTCGACACGTCTTCTGAGGGCTACGTCGAGATCGTCGTCGTGGACGATGACGTCACGATGCCGGCATCGTTCGCCATCACGTTCCGTTCGCTCGGCGAATCGGATCCGATCTACAAGATCGGTCACATCGTTGAGATCACTCCGCCCGGCGGCATGATCGAGAAGCCCCTGGTCAAGGGCGAGATAACGGCCATCACGGGCGACTTCGACGCCACCGGCAATCGTGTCCACATGCGCGGCTACGACATCTCGCACCGCTTGCATCGCGGCCGCAAGACACGCACCTTCGTCAACGTCACGGACACCGACATCGTCAAGCGCGTCGCGAGCGCAGCAGCCATCGATATCGGCCAGATCGATCAGACCTCGACGACCTACGACTTCGTGTCACAGGCCAATCAGAGCGACTGGGACTTCCTCAAATCAAGAGCCAAGGCGATCGGCTTCGTGTTGTACGTCGACGAAGGCCAGCTGTATTTCAAGAAACCGACTGATTCGGCCACGGCGCCTGGTGAGGGCAGCCTGGTTGCCGAGGACGTCGAGTACAAGCTCGTATATGGCAAGGACCTGATCGAGTGGCGGCCGCGGCTCAATTCCGCCGAGCAGGTCAGCCAGGTCGAGGTGCGGGGCTGGGATCGGGAGAACAAGCGCGAGCTTGTCAGCCAGGCGGCTGCGACCACGACCGCGGCAAAGCTGTCGGACACGACGCCGGCGAGTGTGGCTCAGCCATTCGGCGACGCCACGTTCGTGCACGCTTACCACCCCGGCTCATCGTCCGACGAGCTGGATGCCGCGGCAAAGGTCGTGGCAAATCACATAGGCAGCGGTTTTGCCGAGGCTGAAGGGCTATCGCGCGGCAACGGCGACCTGCGGCCGGGCACTGCCGTGAACATCTCCGGTGTCGCCGACATGTTCAGCGGCCGCTTCGTCATCTCGCGCGCGAAGCACACCTTCAGCCGATATAGCTACCAGACCGAGTTTCAGATCAACGGCAGCCACCAGCGAACCCTGCTCGGCCTCGTGGCGCACGCAGCGCCCAGTGGAGCGCCGTCCAACGGCAAAGCCGGATCCGACCGGATCTATGGCGTGGTCACGGCCGTGGTCACGGGCAATGAAGATCCGTTGCAGCAGGGCCGGGTCAAGGTCAAGTTTCCGTGGCTGTCGGGACAGTACGAGTCCTACTGGGCATCCGTTACCCAGCCGAGCGCCGGACCGAACAGCGGCGGCATCTTCATACCGCAGGTTGACGACGAGGTGCTTGTCGCCTTCGAGAACGGCGACGTGATGCATCCGTATGTCATCGGCGGCCTGTACAACGGCAAGGACAAGCCGCTCCTGGGCGGCGACAAGCTATTCGACAACGGCAAGGTCCTGCGCCGCGGGTTTGTGTCCCGCCTCGGCCACCAGCTGATCTTCTACGACTCTGACCAGAAGTCGGGCATCGAGCTGGTATCCGAAAACGGCAAGGTCAGCGTTCTCCTTGACGAAAAGAACCGACAGGTCCACGTCAAGGGAGACATGAAGGTCGTTGTCGAGTCCATGGACGAGGTCTCGCTCACCTCCAAGCACGTCACTGTTCGCGCCGACAACGACCTGACGTTGCGTGGCGGCAAAGTGACGATCAAGGCGGATGGCGTCGTCGACATCGACGGCAGCGTCATCCAGCTCAACTAGGCGGCACCGATGGGATCACCGGCACTCGTCCTGGGCGACAAGGTCACCGGCACATGCCCCAGTCATCTGATCCCGTCGGCGTCCGGCACGCAGCCAGCAGGTCCGCTCCCTTTCTCGGCACCGCTGACGATCGATCTCGTCAATACGGTGATCATCGGCGGCAAGGCTGCCGCCGTGATGGGCTCCAACGGCGTCAATACTCCACCACACGCGGGCATCGTCGACGGTGCGTTCGCATCGCCAACGATGCAGGTCGGCCGAGTCATCTCCGGCAGCACGAGTGTGATGATCGGCGGCAAGCCGGCGGCCAACGTTCAATCCAGGTGCACGATGTGCGTCGCTCCGGCGACCGCCGCGGGACCGGGCGTGGCCTCGGTCCAGATCGGCTAGATCGATGAGCAACGAGTTCGTCGGCGCCGGTTGGGCATTTCCGCTTCAGCTCGACCATACCGGTGGGTTCGAGTTGGTCAGCGACGACCGCGAGATCCAGGAGGCGATCAGGCTGATCATCGGCACGGCCTATGGCGAGAGGCCCATGCGGCCCGACTTTGGCTGTGCGATACACGATTTCGTCTTTGCCGACGCAGACGCGGCGACCGCGGGCCGAATCGTCTACGAGGTCCGGCTTTCCCTGCGGCGTTGGGAGCCGCGCATCGACGTCGACGACATCCTCGTTTCAATCGACGAGGACGACCGCAGCCTGATGTACGTCGACGTTCGCTACCGCATCAAGAACACGAACGACCCGCGCAACCTCGTTTTTCCGTTCTACACGATCCCACCGGAGCCCGGTGCACAAGGGGCTGCCGCACAAGGAGCCGCCACATGAGCCTGCCTGCGCCAAATCTCGACGATCGCCGTTTCCAGGATCTCGTCGACGACGCGAAACGTCTCGTCCAGCAGCACACACAGCGCTGGACCGATCACAACGTCTCCGACCCCGGCGTCACGCTTATCGAAGCCTTCGCCTGGATCACGGACCAGATGCTCTATCGGCTCAATCGGGTTCCCGAGTTGAACTACATCAAGTTCCTGGATCTGATCGGCGTGCGCCTCTTCCCGCCGACCGGTGCAACAGCGCCGGTGACGTTCTGGCTGAGCGCCCCGCAGCCCGACACGGTCACGATTCCCGCCGGCACGGAGGTGGCCACCGTACGGACAGGGTCGCAACCGCCGGTCGTGTTCAGCACGACGGAGGACCGGCCGATCATCGCCACCAGCCTGCAGAACGTCGCTTCGATGATCGGCCCGAGCGCCGTGCGAGACCACAACGACGCGCTCGCGATTCGGGGCGGCTTCTTCTGTTTCGATGCCCCGCCCAAGCCCGGCGACGTGCTGCTCGTTGGCCTGAGCGATGCCGCCCCGGCGTGCGCAGTGAACCTGCGCTTCGACTGCCGGATCGAAGGCGTCGGCGTCGACCCGAACAACCCGCCCCTCGTGTGGGAGGCATGGACTGGGGACGATTGGGCGAAGTGCGATCTCGATCGTGACACGACCGGCGGCCTGAACCGCGCCGGCGATGTAATCGTGCACGTCCCGCGTGAGCACACGGCTTTCGCGATCAACAAGGTACGCGCCGGCTGGCTGCGCGCCCGAGTCGTGGAGGCGGTGGAGGGACAGCCCGTCTACAGCGCCTCGCCGGAGATCATGGAGCTGACCGCATTCACCATCGGCGGCACGGCCGAGGCGATCAACGCGGAGCTCGTGCGCAACGAGTTCCTTGGCACCGGTGAAGGGGTTGCCGGCCAGCGCCTCGAGCTCAAGAACAAGCCTGTCGTCGCGGGCGAGACGGCTCTCGTCGTCGAGATCAACGAGTCCGGCGACGACTGGACGGAGTGGACCGAGCGGCCCAACTTTGCCACATCTGGTCCCGACGACCGCCACTTCGTGCTCGACGCGATGCGTGGCGAGATCGAGTTCGGACCGCAGGTGCGCTTGCCTGACGGTTCGACGCGCAACTACGGCAAGGTGCCACCGAAGGGCGCGAACATGCGCGTCCCAACGTATCGCGCCGGTGGCGGCGCGGGCGGCAATGTCGCCGCTCATGCGCTGACCGTGTTGAAGGCATCCATCCCGTATGTCGGCCGCGTCGACAATCGCCGACCCGGGCAGGGCGGCGTGGACGGCGAGGACGTCGAGTCGGCCAAGGTGCGCGGGCCCATCCTGCTGCGCACGCGCGACAGGGCCGTGACCGCCGAGGACTTCGAGCACATCGCGCGCGAAGCCGCCCCGGAGATCGCGCGCGTCCGGGCGCTGACCGGTGGCGACGGTGCCGAATCCGGATCCGTCCGGTTGCTCGTGGTGCCGGCCGTGCCAACGGCCGACTACCGACTCAAATTCGACCAGCTGGTACCGGCCGAAGGCACGCTTGAGAAGATCACTCAGCGCCTCGACGAGACGCGCCTGATCGGCACGCGCATCCTTGTCGAGCCGCCCGTCTACCGCGGGATCACAGTCGTCGCGCGGCTCCGTGCGCGCCAACGGAGCGATCCCAACCGGCTACAGGATCAGGCCCTCGACGTGCTGTTCCGCTACTTCCATCCGATCGTCGGCGGGCCTGACGGCACGGGCTGGCCATTTGGCCGTGCCGTGCTGAGCGGCGAGGTATTCGCCGCGCTGCAGGGCCTGCGCGGAACGGAGATGGTCGAGGACGTGCGCATCTTCGGCGCCGATCCGCTGACCGGCGAGCGCGGCAAGCAGACCGAGCGACTCGAGGTCGAGCCACACGCGCTCGTGTTCTCGTACGACCACCAGGTAATGGTCGAGGGCGCCAAGTGAGCCGTGGCACGGTCGACGGCGCGCAAACGCCGTGGCCGCTGATCGACAGCCTGCCCGGGCTGTACCAGGACGACGATATGGCGCGCGCCCTGACCGCGGCATTCGACGAAGTTCTCGCGCCCGCGATCGGGGCCGTCGACAACTTCAGTGCGTACCTCGATCCGGCACTGACGCCAGAGGATTTCCTTGATTGGCTTGCCGGCTGGGTAGGTTTGCTGCCTGACGAGAATTGGCCGATCGAGCGACGCCGCGCGATCGTGGCACTGGCGGCACAGCTGTATCGCAATCGCGGCACCGTGGCTGGCCTGGCGATGCACGTCAAGCTGTTTGCCGCGGGAGAGGTCGAAATCGTCGACAACGGCGGGTGCGCCTGGTCGACGACACCAGATGCCGCGGTGCCTGGCAAGGAGGACTTCAGCCTGGTCGTGCGCATAAAGCCACAGAAGAAAGGGAGCGTCGATAAGGTGCGCCTGGACGCCCTGGTAGCGGCGGCCAAGCCCGCGCACGTCCCGCATACCATCGAAATCGTCGAAGGCTGACTCGCTCACAGCCGTGTAAGCCGCTTACTATCTCGGCTCTCGGTTTCGATACCTGCCACCGGAGGGGAGCTGGTTGATTCGCTGCACCAAGTGCGGAACGATCAACGCGGATACGGACATCTTCTGCTCGAAATGCGCGAGCTTTCTCGAGTGGACCGGAGTGAAGGTCGAAGCGGACAGCCACGACCAGCCGCCGCCTGACGGCGCGCCTCCGACCGAAACGTCCCACGCCACGCCACCACCACCACCGCCTCCGTCCTTGCCGTCACCAACGGCACCTCCTCCCAGCGACGTGTCCGGGCCATTTGGCTCGGCCCCGCCACCTGCTTCGCCAGTCGCGGAACCGCCTCGGCCGCAGCCCGGGCCTCCGCCGGAGCCGCCGGAGCCCGCCTACAAGTTCAAAGCGGCACCCATCGCTGCGCCAGCGGCGTCACCGCCGCCAGCCGTGTCAGCGCCAATACCCGCCGAGACCTCAGCTTCTGACGAGCCGCCGCCGATCAAGCCCACGGCCGTGCCCGCTCCGACCCAGCCGCCCGCGCGACCGCCCCAGGCGGTCGCGCCCGACGAACCGCAGTCGCGCAAGCCAACGCTCGAGGAGCCGATCCCGCGGCCGACGACGCCGCAGCGCCAGTCACTGGCAGAAGAAGAGCCGATCAAGCCCGGCGATCTGATCTGTGGCGTATGCGGCGCCGGCAACGCACCGGATAGGCGATTTTGCCGACGCTGTGGCAACAGCCTCGCGGCGGCGACCGTGGCCGTCGCGGTCCGCGTCCCGTGGTATCGGCGCATCTTTGGCCGCGGCCAGACACAGGCGTACGAAGCGGGCGAGCGCCCGTCATCGATGGGCCGCACCGGAAGGTCGGCCGGTTGGTTCCTCAAGCGCGCGCTCGTGATCCTGGTCCTGATCATCATCGTGGCGCCAATCGTGGGCTACTTCGCCGTTCCCAGCTTCCACGACAAGGTCAACTCGTTGATCGGCCAGGGCGGCACGAGTGCCATCCTGCTGCAGCATCCATCTACCAACGCGCTGGACAAGGACGTGAACACGTTCTGGCTGGCCGATCAAGCGTCGGGTCAAACCACAGTGACGGTCAATTTCGGCCAGACGACAGAGCTGGCCGGGCTGATCTTCAACATCGGCGCCCCGGCGAGCGACTACTCGACGTATGGCCGACCGCGCCAAGTGGAGCTCACCTTCCCGGGCAATCCGACGCCGGTGATGATGATCCTGGACGACAGTCCGGCCCCCCAGCAGCGCTGTCTACAGCAGCACCCGTCCGTGCGTACCTTCAACGTCCGGATCGTGAGCAGCTATCCGCCGTCAGGTGCGAATCAGAACCTCGTTGCGACGCGCGAGATCGAGTTCATTGCAGGGAGCTGCCCGTAGTGTCGGAGACGCCAAGCTCAGCAAGCATCCTGTCATAGGACAGGCGGGCGGCCTTCGCGGCGCCCTGATCCCCGGCGAGGTCGCGCGCTGATATGAGCAGCCGCCACAGCGGGTCGTGGTAGCGCTCGATGCGCAGGCCCGTGGTACACACTCGCGCCGCCTGCGCGGCGTCGCCGCGTTCGAGGAGCAGCTCAGCCAGTGCCTGAGCCGCGTCGACGGCTGCCAGTCGGCACGCGTCGCGGCGCTCCGCCACCCAGTCTGCCGGCCCGTCCTCCGGCAGCAGATCGCCGCGGTACATGGCGAGGCCGAGGGCGAAATGGCGCTCGGCACCATGAGCGTCACCACCGGCCCGAGCTCGATGCCCTGCCGCCAACGCCTGATCGAATGCCAGCAGGTCGATGAAGGCGCCTTCGGGGACTGTCACCACGTATGCGTCACCCTCTCGGCGAATGAGCTGGAATGACCCTCGCGCTGCGGCCGGCTCCAGGATCCGCCGCAGAGCCGAGACCGCTACATGCAGGTTCCGCGCACTCGCGGTTGGGTCGGCGTCCGGCCAGAGCGCTGCCTCGATCGTTTCGTGATGAACCCGCCTGCCCGCGTTCAGGGCGAGCAGTCGAAGGAGCATGCGCGCGCGCGGTCGGATGGCCGAAAGGTCCGCCGGTGCACCGCCCAGGTCGAGCTCGAAGCCACCCAGCAGCCGGATTGCCAGGGGCGCCGTCAGGGCATTTCCTTCCCCGGCGGCCGCGGAGCCGGAGGCAAGCCCCACGTCTCCCGGAGCGCGCAGCCCCGTCTCTCGGGCCATCGCCTCGGCTTCGGTCCGCTGCTCCTCCTCTTCGATCGGATCGGTCGACGCCTCGGCGACGGCAAGGTGAGCAACCAATCGTGCTCCGGCAACGCCGAGCGTTCTCGCCACTGACGCCGCCGCGATCGCCGCGTCACGCGCGTCTGGCTCGCCGGCGCGCACGCCGGCGAGCGCGCTGAGGCTGCGTGCCCACGCTTCGAGCACGGGCGCGTCGAGCGCACGCGCACCAACCACCAGCTCGTCCAGAAGGCCCGCGTCCTGCTGCTCGTGGAGCTCGCCCCAGACCCGGCACAGTTGGGCGAGGACCGCGCCCCATTCGTCGTGTGTGGCCTTGCTCGCCACCGCGACGACATTCGCCTCCCGCACGGACTCGGCTGCTCCGGTAATTGCCAGCGACGCACGCCCGACGCGCGCGAGCCACTCGATTCCGGCGGCCTCGGCCGCCGCGACTGCACCCTCGATCTCGAGCGCCGCGTGAGGCTGGCCCATCAGGGCGCCGGCGACCCCCGCACCGAGCGACGCGATGACCACCGTCGCGCGGGACGCACCGTGCCGCTCCGCGGCGTGAATTAGCTCGGTACGGGCAGTGGCCACGTTGCCCGCGGCGAGAGCGGAAAGTCCCGCAATCAACGAACCGACAGGCGGCGGGAGCTCCTGGGCCTTCACCGCCGCGCCAGCCGGGTCGGCACGCAGGGCGCTGCGCAGCAACGCGAACGCATCCGGCCGTGGCCCGGCTGATCCGTCCGTCCAGGCCGTGATCGCCTGGCGTTCGGAGCGGCACAGCTGGGCCGCCTCTGTCGATCCAAAAGCCATCTCGGCGCGTTGGTACTGCTCGGCCGCCTCGCGCAGGCGCCCGGCGCTGCGCGCACGGCGGGCGCCTGCCAGCAGCAGCCAGGGGTCGTGGCGAACCATTGCCCCCGGGACGGAATCGAGCCACTCCGTCGGCTGGTCCGCGACGGCCGCTCCACGGCGAGCGAGGAGGCGACGCGCGCCATCCCAATCCTCACCGCGGCAGTACGCCTCGAGCGCCTCGCTCGCCGCACCCGCGTCGGCCAACAGCTCGCCAGCGGCACTGAAGCGGCTATGCAGCTCCTCTTCGCCCAGCTCCTCGAGAAGGACCTCATGCAGGTACGTGCGCATGACCTCGTGATATCGGAACTCGCCGTCCTCCGGCAGCGGCTGCGTGAACATGCGTCGTCGCTGCAGCTCGGCAAGAACGTCGGCGCTGCCGCTTCGCTCCAGGAGCCGATCGCACAGCGGCCCGCTCAGGCGGCCCAGCACCGACGTGTCGATCAGGAAGCGGCGCGTGTCGTCGGGCAGTTCGCGCAGAACGTTGCGAGCGAGGTACTCACGCATCAAACGGGCGCTCCCGTTCAACTCGGCGAGCATGCGCCGCCGTTCGTCGGCCGTGCGGCCGCGTGTTGCCAGATGGAACAGTTGGAGACCGGCCGCCCAGCCCTCGGTGCGTCGGGCGAGTCCGGCCAACTCCTCCGGAGGCAGTGGCTCGGCATAGAAGTCGCGAAACAGACGCTCCACCTCCCATGACCTGAGCCGCAGGTCGTCGCCGGTCAGCTCGAGCAGCTCGCCGGTGACGCGCAGACGCGACAGGTTGAAACCGGGCGTATCGCGCGACGCGATGGCGAAGTGGACTGTCGACGGCGCATAGCCAATCAAACGCTCGAGCGCCCTCTCTGCCGGTGTGCCCTGCAGCGTGTGCAGGTCGTCGACGATCAGCAACACGGGCCCGGTCGCCCGCTGATCGAGCGCGTTGGCGGCGTCTTCGACCGTGGCCCACTCGCCGGTGGCGCCTTGCATGCCGGGTCTCAGCGCCGCTTCGACATGCCGCAACAGCGCCGTCTCGTCCGAATCGAGTCCCTCTGCGCGATACCAGCCCACCGGTCCCACCGCGCGCGCGGCGAGACGCGTCAGCAGCGTCGTCTTGCCGGATCCGGCCGGTGCCGTGACCACGGCCAGCTTGCTCTGCCACACCGCGTCGAGCCGACCGTCGAGTCGCTCGACCGGCATCGACGGAGTGTTGGGGATGCGCAGCTTGCTGGCGACGACTGGACTGGGCACGACGGGCAGTCTCTTAACTCGATCGCTTGTTTCAATCGTTGCGCCACCCCTCCGCGGCGCACCGGCACGGCAAGCATTGTCCTTGCCTGCCAGGCCTAAGTCCATATCAAAGTCGGACTAGTCGGGCTCCATATCTGCCGTCGTCGAGCAGAAATTGGTCAGTGTGCGGGCGACTTCCTTCGAAAGTGCGCGCCGCCGGCAATGAGCGCCAGGACGATGAGGATGTAACCGACCAGGAAGACGACGCCGATGATCACCGGGACGGTGAACCCACCGGCAATCGCGTAGCCGATCGAGAAGGCGAAGATCGCAATGATCAGGCCGAAAAGCGCGAGCAGCAACCCCAGCCAGCGACCCCAGCCCTTGTGCGCCATGACCCCTACTCCGGCAATCAACTGCAGCGCGCCGAGGAACATCAAGATGCCCGGCGAAGGTGTCAGAGCGGCACGCAGCGTGTCGCGGCTCACGAGAACGCCGAATACCTTGATGTCGTTGTCACGGATGAAGCGCGCGATGTCCTGACCTTGCGTGAGCGCGAAAAAGCCGAGCGCGATCACGCCGATGCCAAAGACCACGAGTAGCAGGCCAGCGAACGCCGCGAGAGGCGAGGTGTTGTAAGCCGGCGCGACCGCGGCATATTGAGGCGAATAGGGCTGCGCGTAGGGGTTCGGTTGGCCGTACGGCTGGCCGTACGGTTGCTGCTGCGGATATTGCTGTTGCTGCTGCCACGGTTGGGCCGGCTGCTGCCACCCCTGGGCGGGCGGCGGTTGCTGCCAGGCTGCGGGGGGCGGCGGTGTCACGGCCGGTTGCTGCCAGCTCTGGGCAGGTGGCGGGGGTGCCGGTTGTTGCGGCAGCGGCTGAGGCACTGCCGGTGCCGGCTGTGACCACTGGCTCGGCGCGGCCGCGGCGGCGGCTGCGGATGCCGGTGGCACCTCCCACATCTGCGTATCCGTCGATGCCGGACCGGACATCGGCATCGGCGTCATCTGTGGCGTCGCTGCGGGCGCGGGCTCAGAAGGCACCGACTCAGAAGGCGTTGGCGCGGCCGCAGCCTGCGCATCAGCTGGAACAAAGGCGCCCGGCATGCGCGCTGGTGGGTCGGCGGCAGTTTCAGGCGCCGAAGCACTGGGACTTTCGCCTGACGTCGCAGCAGCCAAAGGCTCGGCGGACTCCGGCGAAGGCTGATCTCCGAATGACTGTGTCGGATCTTCAGGCGGATTCATTGCTCACGTGCCCTCGGCATGTGTTTGGAAGTTGAACGCCGGCGAACCAATCAGGTTCGCCGGCGTTCGCTGGACAATGTTGGAGCCGCCTAGCGACGAGCGGCGAAGAATGCTCCGGCCATGATGAAGGCGTATGCCGTCAGGGCGTACAGCACGCCGATGATCAGGCTCACGAGTCCACTCGTGATGCCGTTGTTGGCCGTCATCGATCCGAGAGCGCCCAGGATCGTCAGGACTGCAAAGATCACGGCCACGACGATGCCCAACCAGCGCGCCCAACCGCGACCGCCCAGCGCGCCTGCACCGGCGACGATCTGAAGGATGCCGAGGATAAGAACGAAGATGCCGATGCCGGCGATGAAACCGCCGAAGGCGCCAAAGCCTCCGTTCGTGTCGGCGTTGTCGAGCGAGCTGAAGAGCGAACCGCCCGCAATGGTGCATCCGCCGACCAGTGATATGAGGATGCCCATGACCAACAGGTAAATCGAGCCCAGCGTCACGCCCATCGGGCGGACGGGCGGGCCGCCGTAACCGGGTGCGCCCCAGCCGGCTGGCTGCTGCGGGGGCGGTGACCACTGCGGCTGTTGTGGTGCCTGTGGCGCTGCAGGCGGCTGTGGCTGGTCCATCTACTCCTCCTGAGGTGTCTCTCCCTCGCAGCCCTCGCGCGTGGTCCCTCTCGGCCCCGATCGCGCGCACGCGAAACCCGAACGAATCTGAGTTTACTTGTCAGCGGGCGTAGTTCGTCCTCGATTTCACCCGTTCGTGCCGAATATTTCGTTGAGCTCGAACGGTGTCGTGGTCTCGAATTGGTCGTAACGACAATCTTTGGGCTCTTTGTCCGGCCGCCACCGTTGAAAAGTCGTTGCGTGGCGGAAGCGATCGCCTTGCAGATGGTCGAAGCCGACTTCCGCGACTCGCTCGAGCCGGAGCGGCTCCCAGGAAAGGTCTTTGCCCCGATTCCAGCGGCTCGTCGCGCCGGGCATACGCGTGCCGCTTGCATCGGCGGAGCCAAAGCCCGCCCATTCCGCCCACTCTGCCCACGGGTGGCCCTTCATTGCGTCCTTGCGCAGCGGCTCGAGCTCCTTGGCCAGAGCCGCGCGCCGGTCCCACGAGAACGATGAGGTGATGCCGACGTGATGCAGGTGACCCTCGTCGTCGAATAGGCCTAACAGCAGCGAACCAATATGTGTGCCAGGGCCGTTCTTGTGCCAGCGAAAGCCGGCCACGGCACAGTCGGCCGTTCGGGCGTGCTTGATCTTGAGCATCGCCCGTTTTCCGGGCTGGTAGGCGGCGGCCAGTGGTTTCGCGACGATTCCATCCAGGCCGGCGCCCTCGAAGCGCTCGAACCAGTCCCTGGCGATGGCCGCATCAAATGTGGCAGGCGTCAGGTGAATGGGCGGCTCTGCCTTGGCGAGTGCCTCGGCGATCATCTCTCGTCGCTCGCCCTGGGGCGTCGCCCGTAGATCCGTATCGCCCAGGGCGAGCAGGTCCCAGGCCACGAACGACGCTGGCGTCTGCTCGGCCAGCATGCGCACGCGTGACTCTGCCGGATGAATGCGCAACAGCAACGACTCGAACTCGAGGCCGCTCGGACCCGGGATCACTATCTCGCCGTCGACGACGCAGCGGTCGGGCAGATTTGTCACGAGCGCCGGTGGCAGCTCGGGGAAGTAGCGATCCAATGGCTTGAGGTCGCGGCTCTGGATGTACGTCGTATCGCCGTCACGAAAGACGATCGCCCGAAAGCCGTCCCATTTGGGTTCGAAAAGCCATCCCTGGCCCTCGGGGATGCCGTCGGACAGCTTGGCCAACATCGGCTCGATCGGCGGCTGGAACGGCAGACTCATCGCCACGTCGCGACTCTAACGCCAATCTTCGTGTGGTAGCGTCGGAGGTTGAATGCCAGACGAACGATTCCGCGGTGATCCGTACACCCAGCTTGGGCTGCGGCATGACTCAACCAACACCCAGATCAAGCGCCGCTGGCGCGATCTCGCGCGCGAGCATCATCCCGACCGGGCTGCGGGCAACCGAGAGGAAGCCGCCCGACTCACGACCCAGATGGCGCGCATCAATGCGGCCTATGACCTGCTCCGCGATCCGGTTCGCCGAGCCGCTTACGACGCCTCGCCGGCCGGTCGGCGGGCCCGATCGGCTGAAGGGGGATCCGGGGAACGCGTGGAGTTCGACGAGAACGCCTCAGCCGACGGCCGGCCTGCAGGGCCGCCACCGCCACCCAGGACGACGCCGGTGACCGCCCGCTTCGACACGAGCACTGCTTTCAGGCCGCGCAACACGCGCCTGGACGAGGCAAGCCCGTTGCGCGGCCACACGCCGCGGCCGCGCAACGCGGCGGATGGGCCGGATCTGCGCGCCAGCACGCCGACAGGCCCAGTCGAGTACCGCCGCGGCCAGCGCGGCATTCCGCTACCGACTCTCCAGGAGGCACGCGAGACCGTCCTCAACTTCGGCAAGTTCCACGGCTACACCCTCGGCGAAGTCGAGATTCTGGATCCCGCCTATATCGACTGGATCGCACGCACGATCACACGCGACCGTGACATGGTCATCCGCGCACGGCTCATCGAAGAGGAAATGGATCGAGCGGGCGTGACGAGGCCGTCACGCCCGGCGGGGGGGGGGGGGGGGGGGGG
>DATBFJ010000007.1:0-8706 GCA_036558545.1 Candidatus Limnocylindrales bacterium | reverse complement strand
CGGCCGGCGTTGGAGGAGAGGACAGCGTTTCGGACGGAGCGAACCAGGTCCGGACGCGTCGTCGGTTGCTAAGTCGAGTGGCGCTCTTGCCAAATGCCCGTGTGGGAGCGCAGGGAGAGGGTTACGTGTCGCTTCAGCCTGCCGGTCGGGCGTCAGCCTTTACCCCGTCCGCCCAAGCCGCCCCGAATGCCATGGCGAGCCCTGCCGGAACGGATGACGAGGCGCTCGAGTTCGTCCGTTTCTGCTACCGGCGTCGCCGCGTCGCGTGGCCGGCCTTGTACGACGAGATGAGTGCCGTCGCGGCGCGGGGCGCATTCCGCGGAATGGGCTATCCCGAGCTGGCTGAGCACGGCATCACCTTCTGCCTGGACAACCTGCCCAAGCTCATCGCCCTGGCCGAACGCGTGGCCCGCGAAGAGCAGCCGATCACCGAGCCACTGCCAACCACGATCTCACTGAGTCCCACTACCGCATAAGTCATCGCTAACTGTCATTCGCCATGCTCGTGCGGTGCACCCCGACGACGAGCGCCTCGCGCAGACAGTCCGCCTCATCCGGCACCGGCTCGGGCTAACTCAGGTTCAACTCGCGTCGGCCGCCGCGGTACCGCTCAATGACATCAAAGCGATCGAAGGTTCGCGCGCTGGTGGCGTTGCCCTCGAACGCCTTCGGCGTGTAATGGAGGCGCAGGGCGGCCGCGCTCGGCTGGTCACGTGGTGGAACGGCGCCGCGGCCGACCGACTGCTGGATGAGCGCCACGCAGCCTTGGTCGAGAGCTGTGTTTCTGTCTTTCGCGCTCGAGGCTGGCGCGCCGACGTTGAGGTCTCGTTCTCGGAGTTCGGCGAGCGTGGCTCAATCGACGTGCTGGCGACCAATGAGGCGTTCAGGGCCGTGGCTGTCTGCGAGGTCAAGAGTGTCTTCGGCTCGCTGGAGGAGACAAACCGAACTCTGGACGCAAAAGAGCGCCTGGCACCTACGATCGTTTGGAGGCGGCTCGGATGGCGACCATCGATTGTCGGGAGGCTGCTGATCCTCCCACGGACAACTGCGGCACGAAACGTGATTGCCGCTCACTCGGCGACGATGGCGTCGATTTACCCAGCTCGAGGCCGTGAGGTACGGACCTGGTTGCGCGAGCCTTCCGGATCTGTTCGCGCCATCTGGCTTGTATCGGATGGACCACATCCGTCCACCGTTTCGGCCGACAGACGCTAGATCCGGTCACGCGAACCCATGTCATCCAAACAACCGGACATGGGTCCGGTTTCCTGAAATGGTGGATGTAATCCGTCCAAACGACCGCAACGGTCCAAACGGGTGGTGGGGCTCAGGGGCGCAGGCCGCGGCGAGCCATCTCCCATTCGATCTGGCGCTCGGCCTCGACGTATTGGTCGATCTCTGTCCGGATCTTGTTCGCCTCGGGCGTGTAGAGATGGACCTGCTGCTGAAGCACGTAGCTCAGCCGGCGCGATGTCATGCGCACGTGGTCGAGGTTCTTCATCAGCACCAGCGGGTCCATCGAGGCCAGGTCGTCGGGGTGGTAAAGCTGCTTCATCGGCCAGCCGAGTATATGGAAACGCCGCCGCTGCCACGCCAGCTGACGCTCACGGAACAACGAGTGTGGGTGGGCTCCGAAACAGCAAGCTGCCCGACTAGCAGTCCCGGAGCCCATGAAAACCTCAGGGCAGCAGAGGTGAGCGGGCCCCGGCCCGGGCAGCTGCCCGACTGTCCGTACCGAGGCCCATGAAGTCCCCCCTACGCGGCCGGCTCTGGCTCGGGTGCCGTGACGGTGGCCGCTGGCGCACGGTTGAACCGGCGCCGTATTGATTCCTTCGTCGACTCGACCATGTAGTAAATGACCGGTACGACGATCAGGGTCAGCAGCGTCGAGCTGAACAGGCCGCCAATGACGACCGTGCCGAGCTCGGCAGCGATGATCGAACCCTGGTTGAGACCCGCGGCGAGCGGGATGAGCGCGAGGATCGTGGCGAACGCGGTCATCAGGATCGGTCTGACCCTCGTGCGGCCGCCCTCGATGATTGCTTCCTTGAGCGGCACGCCCTGTGAGCGCAGCCGCTCGACCAGGTCGAGCAACACGATCGCGTTGGTGACCACGATCCCGATCAGCATCAGGAAGCCGATCAACGCGCTGACGCCGACCGGTCGGCCGGTCAGGAAGAGCGCGGTGAAGGCACCGATCGTTGCCAACGGCAGGCTGAACAGGATCACGAACGGTGTGATCAGCGAGTTGAAGGCGAGAACCATCATCACGTAAACGAGCAGGATGGCCACGGCCATCGACGAGAACAGGCTGCCGAACGCCTCGTTCTGCTGCTGCGTCACGCCCGCCAGCGTTACGTCCACACCGGCCGGGATGCTGCCGTTGGCCGAGAGATCGTCGATCTGCGTCTTCACGTCGCTCGACACCTTGCCGGTGTCCTTGCTCGTGATCTCGGCCGTGATCTGCGCGGCGGGCTGGCCGTCGATGCGCGTGATCGAGCCCTGGACGTCGACCTGCCGAACGTCCGCCACCTGGCCCAGTGGCGCGGTGCGGACCGTGCCGACCGGCAGCTGGGAAAGCTCATCAACCGAGGTGATCGCGGATGGATCGGCCTGGACCACAACATCGGCCGTGCCGGTGCCCTCGAGAGTCACAGTGGTGGCCGTGGTTGGAGTCAGCGCCGCACGAACTTCCTGGGCGATCTGTGCCGCCGTTGATCCAACGAGGGCCGCCTTGGAAGGATCGACCTTCACGTCTATCTCAGGAGTCGCCTTGACCAGGTCGCTCTTGGCGTTCGACAGATCGGGATTGGTAGAGATGGCGGCCAAAACCGTGTCGTTGGCCTGTTCGACGCTCGCCTCGTCCGGACCGCTCACCACGACGTTGAGGTTGTTGTTTGTGAAGCCGGCTGTTTGCGCCACGGCCACGTCATAGCCCTGGTCCTTGATCGGCTGGAGCGCGTCGGAAAGCGCCACTGACTGCTGATCGAGGTCCGCCGACTCATCGAGCCGGATGGTCATCGTCGCGGAGTTCGCGGGCTGGCCGTTGAGCGCGGACAGGATCGTCGTGAAGCTCGTGTCATTGCCGCTGGGCACACTCGTCTGCACGATCTGGACCTGTGGCTGGTCAAGCAGAATGCCCTCCGCCTGGGTTGCCACGCTGAGCACAGCCTGCGTGTCGGCGCCAGCCGGCGGCGCGAGCGTCACGCCCAGGATCTTTTCGGAGCCGGTGTTGATGAACTGCGTGGGCAGGCTTCCCACCAGGGTGCCGGACAGGATGAACAGCACGAACGCGACCACAACCACGCCGTAGCGCGTCCAGCGGTTACGCAGTGCCGCGGTGATCGACGGCGTGTATACGCGGATCCAGAAGGAGTTCTTGGGCTCGCCGTCCTCGTCGACGTTGAGCTTGACCCTGTCGATGAACAGGTACGCAAGAACGGGCACGACCGTCAACGCGCAGATCAGCGACGCGGCCAGCGCGAAAGTCACGGTGATTGCGAAAGGCAGGAAGAGCTGGCTGACGATGCCACCGACAAAGCCGATCGGCAGGAAGACCAGGATGGTTGTCAGCGTGCTCGCGGTGATGGCGCGGGCCACCTCGCGTGGGCCGTTGGTGACAGCGGTGAGTCGGTCTTCACCCATGGCTCTATGTCGGTAGATGTTCTCCAGAACGACGATTGCATCGTCCACGACACGGCCGACGGCCACGGCAAGGCCGCCGAGGGTGAGCACGTTCAGGGTGATGCCTGCGACCTGCATGAGCACGAGGGCGCTGAGCACCGAAAGTGGGATCGAGATCGCCGCGACGAGCGTCGAGCGGACGCTGAACAGGAACAGGAAGATCGTCACGATCGCGAACAGGGCGCCGAGACCACCTTCGCGCAGCAGACCGTCCTGCGACTCGACGATGAAATCAGAAAGGTTCTGGACGACGGTCACGGTCAGCGTGCCGGGATGTGCGGCCTGCGCGTCGTCAAGGGCTTTCTCGACCGCCTGCGCCACCTCAACCGTGTTGGCCTGCGAGGTTTTGGTAACCGTGAGCGTGAGCGCGGGATTGCCGTTGGTCCGTGCGTAACCCGTGGTCGCGATGTCATCGAGCTGGACAGTTGCGATGTCGCTCAACTTGACGGGAATCGGGACCGCGGGGACGGCAGGCGCGGGTGCGGGCGAGGCTCCGGGCGCAGGCGAAGCGACGGCGGGCTGCTTGGCACCGACTATCAGGTTGGAGATCTGATCGACCGAAGTCAGCGATCCGATGGTCGAGACGGGGATGCGCGTGCCATTGGCCTGAACCTGACCGCCCGGGATCGTGATGTTGTTGGCCGTCAGAACGCCAAGCACCTGCTGCTGGGTAACGCCCGCGTCGGCCATCTTGGCCGGATCGAGCGTGACCGTGACCTGCGGTTCGAGAGTGCCCGTCAGATCGGCCGCGGCAACGCCGTCGAGCGACTTGATGGATGGGATGATCTCGTCGTTGGCGATCTTCGCGACCGTGTCGAGATCGCTCTGACTGGTCGAGGCGATCGATGCGATGACAACCGGCGACGCGTTGATGTTCAACGCGCTGACTTGCGGATCGACCGAAGCCGGCAGGTTGAGGTTGTCGATGTTCTGCTGAATCGTCGCCTGCGTGTCCTTGACGTCCGTGCCGAATGAGAACTGGGCGACGACGAGGGCGATCGAGTTCGCGCTCGTCGAGCGCAGCGAAGTCAGCCGGGGAACGCTCTGGATCGATTGCTCGATGGGCTTGGAGACCTGCTCGGAGACGTCCGTGGCGCCAGCTCCAGGGAACGGCGCAACGACGGTGATGACGGGGAAGTCGATGTCGGGCAGCAGCTCTTGCTTGAGCGAACCCCATGCCGAAACACCTGCGACGAACAGGGCGACGGCGAGCAACAGCGTGACGCTGCGCTGGGCCACGGCGAGCTGGGACAGACGGCTCAACGATTTTCCCCTTCTGTGATGCGCGCGGCGGCGCTGATCAGCACGTCCATTGCCTCCGCCACGCATTCGAGCTCGTTGACAGTCAACTGCTCGAGCAACGCTCGCAGCGTGTCCTTGCCGAGTTCCTGAAAGCGATCCAGGAACGTGACGCCATATGGCGCCAGCGCCACGAGGACATGGCGACGGTCCACGTCATCCGTCCGCCGTGTGGCGAGGCCGCTCTCGACGAGCTTCTCCACGAGCCCCGACACCGTCGACAGCGACAGGTGCAGGTCCGCGGCCAGCTCCGACATACGCGTCTCGGGCTTGGCGCCAAGGAGCATGAGCACCTTGAGCTGAGCCATGGTGACGGTGGACTCGAAGATCCCCGCCGATCGAGTCGCTGTGAGCTGACGGACGATCCGGTCGTAGTTGTCGACGACCGTCTGGATTCGTACTGAACTGGGCTGCACGGGCAGCTGCTTAGAGGTCATTAACCTTCAGGTGAGGCCGAATAGTTGGGTGCGGCCGAAGTGTAAACACTAATTACAAAGTCCGCTCGCGCCGGCGTTTTTATCGCCTGCGGGGCGGTCATCGGCATGGCCGATATCCCGTCGCATCGACACGGTTACCACGGCTCTGGGCAGTCAACTCAGCACCGGAACCACGCCGTGGGGCGACTATTGATCGATCTTACCGATCGCTCCCGCCCGAAGCGATGTGCTCGAACCGCCAGCGACGTTACCGTGTGATCGCTTATCGGTCTCACGAATAATTGCCTGCGGCGAAGCGGCCGCGCCGGGGAGCATGAGAAACTTTCAGCGCGCGTCCCCGTAGCTCAGTGGACTAGAGCGGCTGCCTTCTAAGCAGCGGGTCGCAGGTTCGAATCCTGCCGGGGACGCCACCTAGACTCCACCGGGTGCGCCGCCCGTCTATTCCGCCTGTGCTCCACGACGGCAACTTCGCGCGCTATCTGGCAGCGAACTCCGTCTCGACGCTGGGCAGCGGCATGGCCACGGTCGCTCTTGCCTTCGCCGTACTGAACACTGGCGGCGTTACAGAGCTGGGCATCGTCTTGCTCGCGCGCGAGATACCGCTCATCGTTTTCGTCCTCCTCGGCGGTGTGTTCGCCGATCGACTAAGACGTCGCACGATCCTGGTCGGTACCGACCTGCTCAAAGCGACGGCACAGATTTTGACCGCGGCACTGTTCTTCAGCGGCAACCCGGACGTCGTAGCCGTGAGCCTCCTCCAGATCGCCTACGGCTCAGCCAACGCGTTCTCCGGCCCTGCCACCACGGGCCTCATCCGAGAGGTCGTGAGCGACGAAGAGCTGCAGGAAGCAAACGCGCTCCTCGGGCTATCCCACAGCATCTTGTCGATCGTGGCGCCGGCGGTCGGGGCCTTGATCGTGGCGGCTGGCAGTCCGGCACTCGCACTTGCGCTCGACGCGGCCAGTTTCGTCGCCTCAGCCGGGCTCACCTTTACGATCACCATCGCCGGTCGAGTGCGTATCGCCGCTACGTCATTGATGGCCGACCTGCGCGGCGGCTGGAGTGAGTTCGTGGCCCGGCCATGGGCCGTGGCGATGATCTTGTCGTTCGGCGTGTTCCAGCTGAGCTTCTTTCCGGCACTCAACGTGCTCGGGCCGTCTGTCGCCCAGACAAGCCTGGGCGGCCCGGCTGCATGGGGGCTCATGCTCTCGTTCGAGTCCGTCGGCGCGGTGATCGGTGGCCTGGTTGCCCTCCGATTGCGGGTCAAGCGGCCTCTCGTCGCGTGCCAGATCTTTGTCATCCCGTGCGGCTTCCTGCTCATCGGCCTGGGTGTTCCAGCCGCGCTAGTCGTGCTGTTGCTACTCAGCGCGCTCGTCGGGTTTGGCTTCGCGGCGGGCAACACTTTCTGGATGACGGCGCTGCAGCAGAACGTGCCCGAGCACGCGCTCTCGCGCATCAGCTCGTTCGACTGGCTTGGATCGGTCGCCTTCAATCCGATCGGCTACCTGCTCGTCGGACCCATATCCATTGCGGTGGGCACGTCGCAGACTTTGATCGTCTCGGGATTGATCAACATGGCCGCCGCTGTTGGGGTGCTGCTCCTTCCCTCCGTCCGGCGGATACAGATGGTCAGTCGCGTCACTTCCCAGGCTGCGGTCGAACCGGCGGTCCCCGGTCCGCTCTCGGAGTTGAGCTAGCTGCGGTCCTGGATCTGGCACTGATAACGAAAATTTCGTTATCATGCCGCGGTGAACGTCACCGAGGGCAATCCAGCAGACCGTGTCATTCGCCGCTTCGGCGGTCAGAGCGCGCTCGCCGCGCTTCTTGGTCGACGTCAGAGCACCGTTGAGCACTGGGCGAGCACAGGTCGGATCCCGGCGCAGTGGCATCAGCCGCTGATCTCGCTCGCCAGAGAAAGAGGCATCGCATTGGAAGCCAAGGATTTCGTTACTGCTGAGGCACATGAGATCGCACCAGCGACCGGAAGGCTCGGCGTTCTGACCGTTGGCCTGGGCGCCGTCGCCACAACCTTCATGGCCGGCGTCGAGCACGCGCGTCGCGGCACCGCACAGCCCTTCGGCTCGCTGACCCAAATGGGAACGATCCGCCTGGGCAAGCGCACCGACAACCGCATGCCGCTGATCAAGGACTTCGTGCCGCTCGCAGATCTGAACGACATCGTTTTCGGCGCGTGGGATCCAAACCCGGACAATGCCTACGAGGCTGCCGTCCGCTGTGGCGTCCTCGATCGCCACGAGCACATCGAGCCGATCGCAGACTTCCTCAAGTCGATCAAGCCGATGCCGGCGGCGTTCATCCACGAGTACGTGAAGCGCATCGAAGATCCGACCAACGTGATGCCGACCCAGTCGCGCGCGCAGATGCTCGAGGGCGTTCGCGCCGATCTGCGCAAGTTCAAGGCGGACAACAACTGCGACCGCCTGGTCATCGTGTGGGCTGCTTCAACGGAGATCTTCCTTGAGGAAGGCCCGACTCACCAGACACTCGAAGCCTTCGAAGCTGCGCTGAAGGCTGACGATCACTCGATCGCTCCATCGATGGTCTACGCGTATGCCGCGCTGCTCGAGGGCGTTCCGTTCGCCAACGGCGCCCCGAACCTGACAGTCGACATCCCGGCGATGGTCAAGTTCGCCAACGACCACGGCCTGCCGATAGGTGGCAAGGACTTCAAGTCCGGCCAGACGATGCTCAAGACCGTGCTCGCACCGATGTTCAAGGCGCGCATGCTCGGCCTCAACGGTTGGTACTCGACCAACATCCTGGGTAATCGCGACGGCGAGGTGCTCGACGACCCGGACAACTTCAAGACCAAGGAGGAGTCCAAGCTCGGCGTCCTCGAGGACATCCTTCAGCCTGACCTATACCCGGATCTGTACGGCAACCTCTATCACAAGGTGCGCATCAACTACTACCCGCCGCGGCGCGACAACAAGGAGAGCTGGGACAACATCGACCTGTTCGGCTGGCTCGGCTACGAGATGCAGATCAAGGTCGACTTCCTGTGCCGCGACTCGATCCTCGCCGCACCAATCGTGCTCGACCTCGCGTTGTTCATGGACCTCGCGCATCGGGCTGGCCTGAAGGGCATCCAGGAGTGGCTGTCGTTCTACTTCAAGAGCCCGCAGCACGCGCCCAGCGTTCATGCCGAGAACGACCTGTTCATCCAGCAGACCAAGCTCAAGAACACCCTGCGCTGGCTGATGGGCGAGGATCAGATCACGCACCTGGGTCAGGAGTATTACCAGGGCGAATACGCCAAGGAGTA
>DATBFJ010000006.1:0-20880 GCA_036558545.1 Candidatus Limnocylindrales bacterium | reverse complement strand
CCGGCCTCGTTGTGGGCGTAGTCGATCATCGCCAGCTCGTCGCCACGGGCGTAAAGGTTCATTCGGCCGGGCATGTGCTCGGCCGTGTTTTTGAAGTCGCGCAAACCCGCGGCAACATCCCCTGCGGAGATGCCCAGTGCTCGCGCGCCGGCGACAGCGGCGAGCGCGTTTGAGACGTTGTGCTTGGCCAGGCCCATCAACGTGGCCGGTACCTCCTCCAGCGCCACGATCTTGGTGGCTCGCCGGCCGGCGCGTTCGACGATGGCGCCGTCTTCGATCGTGAATGCAGTTCCGCCGCGTGCAAGGTGGTCGCGGACACGCCTATTGGGCGCCTTGGCCGTATAGAAGAAGACCGGCGCCTTCACGTGTCGAGCCACGGCCGCGATGAGCGGGTCGTCCGCGTTGAGCCCGACGGCGCCGTTGGGCCGCGTGACTCGGCAGATCACGGACTTGACCTCCGCCAGCTCCGGCAGCGTGTGCACGCCCATCAGGTCGAGATGGTCGGCGCTGATGTTGGTCAGAACGCTGGCGTCGTTCGACTGGTAGCCGAGTCCGCGCAACAGGATCCCTCCGCGTGCCGTCTCGAGCACGCCCACATTCAGCTCCGACCTGGCGAAGACGAAGCGCGCACCAGCGGGCCCCGTGTAGTCGCCCTCTTCGATGAACTCTTCATCGACCAGCACGCCGTCCGTGGTCGTCGTGCCGACATGCATCCCCGCGACACGGCAGATGTGCGTGATCATGCGTGCCGTGGTGCTCTTGCCGTTGGTGCCGCTGACGCTGACGATCTTGAGCCGGCGCTCGTCGTCGGTGACCCATTCCGGCACGCGGCCGCCGGCGTTGCGGACGCTGGCGATCGCGCGCGCTAGCAAGCGATCGCCGGGATCCTCGGCCAGTCGCACGGCGGCGCGCGCGATCGTCTCGGCCTGATCGAACTGCCGCCACGGAAACGCCACGATCCAGTGGCCCGGGTCGCTGGTGCGGTGGATCGTCACCGGGACGCGTTTCGCCAGGGCGCGTTGGTGCAGCTGCCGCACCCATCGGGCCAGCTCGGCGACCGATCGAGGCGCATCGGCTGCTCTCACCGGTCTGCCCAGGCGCACCACCGCGTGTCTGCCCGGGAGTCGCTGGCCATACCAGGTCCGTCGCCGTCCGACCGCGACCTCGATCTTGACCGCTGGTTCGAGTCGGTAGATGTTCGGTCCGTCGAGCAGGCGGATCTCAACGAGTCGCACGGTCGCCGGAGTATATGCACGACCCGTATCGGTCTTATGGTTGGTCGATGACCAGCGTCACCGACTCAGAGCTCGACCAACTGCGCTCGTTCATTACCGCCCAGCTGCCCGCCTACCTGGCGGACCTGGAACGGCTCGTGAACATCGATTGCGGCACCTACAACAAGAAAGGTGTCGACGAGGTTGGCAGCTGGTTCAGGGCGCAGATGGAGTCGATGGGCGCCGATGTCACGGTTGACCACAACGCGGACCTCGGGGACACCGTCGTGTGCGGTTTGGAGGGCGAGGGCGGGGGTGACCATGCGTTGTTGATCGGCCATCTCGACACCGTGTTCGACGACGGAACGGCCGCCGAGCGGCCTTTCTCCACCGCCAACGGCCGCGCTTATGGTCCGGGCGTCAACGACATGAAAGCCGGATTGCTGACCGGTCTTTACGCGGTCCGTGCGCTCCAGGCGATGGGGCCGCTGCCGTTCGCCAGGGTGACCTATCTCGCCAACCCGGACGAGGAGATCGGCTCGCCCGCCAGCACGCCGGTCATCCGCGAGATGGCCGAGCACGTCGACGTCTGCTTCGTGCTGGAGTCGGCACGCGACAATGGCGACATCGTCAGTGCGCGCAAGGGCATAGCCGATTTCATCGTCCAGATCGAGGGTCGCGCGGCGCACGCCGGCGTCGAGCCAGAGAAGGGGCGCAGCGCAATCCTCGAGGCGGCGCACAAGACTCTCGCCCTCACCGCGCTCAACGGCCGATGGCCGGGCGTGACCGTCAACGTCGGCACGGTCAGTGGCGGGACGCGGCCGAACGTGATCGCGGAGCGCTGCGAACTCGAGATCGACCTGCGAGCACCGACGCGAGCGGACATGGAAACGGCTGAGGCCGAAATCACGGCCATCGCCATGAGCAACACAGTTCCCGAGGTCGTGACCACCGTCACTCGGCGTCACTGGTGGTGGCCCATGGAGAAGGGCGATGCGACAGCCGCCCTGGCGTTGAGCGCTCAGTCACTCGCCGCGCGGCTGGGTTTCGAGTTGCACGATGCCGCTACGGGCGGCGCCTCTGACGCGAACACAACGTCGGGCATGGGCGTGCCCACCCTGGACGGCCTCGGCCCGGTCGGCGGCGCCGATCACGCTCCCGGCGAGTACACGGAGATCGACTCGATCGTGCCGCGGACCGTGCTGCTGGCGGCCCTCATGCTGACCGCCTCGCGCGAAGGCCCGCGCCGGACCTAGACCTCTTGCGGAACTACTGCCCCTTAACGAGAGCGACGATCGCCTGGGCGAGCGGCGTGACGCGCGGCGTTCCCAGACCCGTGGCGTAATCCCACCCGGGGCCGGCCTGGTAGAGCAGGTTGCCGCCCCTGATCACGTCGTGGAACACGGCACCGGGGGGCTGTTGAGAAGCGACCTGGTAGAGCACCGGACCCAGCGGCCCAAGTTGAGCCACTCCCTGTGACTGTGCGTATTGCTGCGTCAGCAGCATCGAGGCGGACCAGAACGGTGCCGCCGCGCTCGTGCCGCCGACGCGGCCGCTGACCTGGCCCTGGGACGGGTCCGTGTACAGGACGAAGAAGCCGCTCGATGGATCGGCCGGGCCGGCGACATCAGGCACCTGGCGTTTGCCGTTGCTCTGGGCGTTGTCGACGCCGGCGCCTTGCTGCCATGTTGGCCGTTGCTGGTACTTGCTCAGGCCGCCACCCGAGCCGGCGCCGCCGAGGGGTTCTTCCCAACCGGCCTCGTCGTAATAAGTTCCGTCCTGGCGGACGGTCAGGTACGTGCCGCCCACGGCGATGACGTTGTCGCTTGCCGCGGGCCAGTCGACGCCCGGGGTGATGTCGCGCTCAAACGGGTTGTCAGAGATGTCGACTCTCCGACAGTCGTATGCCGCGTCGTCGCCGCTTGCGCTGAAGTAGCTGATGCCGGCGGCGAAGGCCGCGGCCAGCTCGCGATCCTCTGCCGCCATCGCGTCCTTGCTATTGCGGTTCTCGCAGGAGCCCCAGCTGTTGCTGATGATCTTGGCCTTGCCGTCGGCGACGATGCGCCGGATGACCGGTACAAGGCCTTCGGCACTGTTCTCGCCTTCATAGCTGGTTATCTGGGCGCCTGGAGCGATGCCGCGGATCACTTCGAGATCAAGCGATACCTCGCCTGCGCCATCGCCCGGCGAGTCAGGTCCGCCCGGCAGCGTCACTCGTTTGACATCAGGAGCGCCGCTGATACCCATCTGCCGGTCGAAGTCACGGAGGTCAGAGTCGGTGTACGTGTCGAACGAGACGATGGCTATGTCCATTCCCTGTCCCAGCACGCCCGCATCGTGCAGCGGGGTTATCTCGTACGCGCTCGCGACGAGCTGCGGCGTCAGGCCGGAGTTGGGCACGCCCGACGTGTAGATGTGGCTCATTGGGTGTTGGATCGGCTCCGTGTCCAGACCAACGACCGTTGCCACCTGGCCGGCCAGGGCTCGAGGCACCCGTGGATCACCAACCGGAACGTGATAGCGGATGCCGGTTGAGCTGAGCCGGTCGCTCAGCGTGATGCCCAGCAGCTCGTTGACCTGGTCGGCGGTGCCGCTCGCGCCGATCGAGGTGCGCTGGGGTGTGGTCGTCGTCGTCAGCCCCGCGGCGGCCAGCCAGCGGACGACGCGCTGCACGTCCGTCATCGGCAGGCCGAAGCGTGCGCCGAACTGGTCAGCGCTGAGGTACTTGTGATAGGACTCCGAGCCGGGTTGGGTCAGACCGGCAAGGTAGGCGTTCATAGCGGCTTCGCCCGGCAGCTGCAGGCTGATACTGAAGTTCACCTGCTCATCGCCCGGCGTCGGGCCGAGGACCTGAGGAGCAGCCGACGGATCCGAATCGCTCGAAACCACGCCAGCAGTGGCCGCCGCACCCACCGGCCCACTCTTAGCGCCACCAACTGCGGGTGTCTGGCCGCCCGCGCCACCGCAGCCGACCAGGGCGAGGGTCAGCAACGCAATTTCGAGGGCTCGTGCGCGCTTCATTGGGCGTTCCAGTTGAACGTCTTGAGGATGTCGTCGGCCGCCGTGCGGACGGCGTGTTCCTGCGTTTCACCGCCCTGGCGCGCGTCGGGTGTGCCCACGATGACGACGACCGCGACGGTGATCCGGCCATCGGTCGATGAAATGAGTGCCACGCCGCCCGGTGCGACGGGGGTCCCGTCGCGGCTGGTGAGCGTGCCACTGAAGACGCCGCCCTGGCCCGCGACGTAGCCGATGCTGGGACCCAGGAGAGCGTCGTAGGTGTCGGTGTCGGGCACCCGGGCGATAAGGAATCGGTCCACGAACCCCAGCTCGTCCTCGATCATCTTCGAGGTCGACGTGTCGGCGGTCGTGGCGTCGACCCAGATCTGCGTGTCGAAGAACTGACCACTCAGAACTGCCGAGCCGTCGCTGTGATCGGTCAGGTCGAAGACCTCAGGGTCGTATTCGAACGAGTAACCCAGCGACGAGTCCGTGTAGAGCGTGTTGGCAACGACCGGTGGCGAATCGCTGGTGGGCGTGGATGGCACGGGCGCGCCCGGCGTTGGCAGGGTCCCGGGCGAACCCTGCGGCCGCGGCGTGGCGATCGGCAGTGGCGATCCACCGGCGACCGGCGGCAGGGACGGAATTGGCGCGCATGGTTGGTTGGGCGGGCACGGCGGTACCGGCGGCGGCGGCGCACTGAGCATCACGAGGATGCCACCAATGAGCGCGACGGTCAGCAACACGCCAACGAAGACCGCGACGATCTTGCCCGGCGACATGCGTGCAGGCGCGGGCTGAGACGGCGCCCACGAAGGTCGGAAGGGAGGCGGCGGGTTCGACGAATAACCCGGGGGAGGCGCCGGCTGCGGTCCTCCGAAGGTGTTCATTCGGCGGCCTTGGGCGAGGGTGGGGTGGTCGGTGTCTCCTGTGGCCGAGCGCTGCGTGGCAGGGCTCGAAGGGCAACTCCGCAATGGCCGCAGAAGGTGTGCTCAGGCGTCGAGTGCTGACAGTTGGGACAAACGATGGAGCGGCTTACCGGGATCTCGCGCGACTCCTGCTGCAGCCCGAGATGCAGCGTCGCGCGCAGCCACAGCAGCGCGAGGCCGGCGATAAGCGCCAGCACGATCGTCGCGGGGATGAGCGGCAGAAGCGTCTTGGCAAGCCCGGCAACAACCAGCAACGCTGCGGCGCTGATGACGGCAACCACGGGCCGTCCAACGGTGCCGAGTGCCTTGCGGTCCGTGATGGGCGACCGGTAGCGCAGCCAGAAAGCAGCGGCGGCTGAGCCGATCGCTCCCGCCGCGATGACCGGCTGCAGGACACCGAGCGAGATCAGCTGGATGACCCAGGTCAGCGGATCGCCCGCCGGCCGCAGGCCGCCGCCCAGCAACGGCAGTGCCTGGAAGATGACGTGCGTCCCGGCGAAAGCCACCGCGGATGCGGCGCCAAACGTGGCACCGTCGAGCACATCGTTGAAGCGCTTCTGGGGCAGCAGGAAAAGCGGACCGGCGATCATCAGCGCGCCCTCGAGCAACGGCAGGGCGATGCCGTTCAGCACCACCCCGCTCGTATCCTGGCTGCCGAAGCCAGCCGCATTGGGCAGGGCACGAACGACAAAGCCGTAGACCACGCCTGCGCCGACGCCCCACAGCATCGTCGCGCCGATGATCGAGAGGGGATCGTCCTCGTAGATGTCGACGACCCAGATGTACAGGAGCATCAACAGCGGCACGAGGATGGCGGAGCTGATCAGGGCTACTGGATAGAGGCCGAGCAGTGTCAGGACGAGGATGATTGCGGCCCCAGTCAGGAAAGCGACGCGGAACATGCGCATCTCCGCCCGGGGCAGCTGCGGAAAGAGCGTGCTGATCAGCGCGACCGTGCGCAGCGGCTCGTGTGGCGCGGCCGCAAAGCGGTCGCGCGCCTGGGCGCGGCCTTCGGCGCTGTACTCGTCGCTCAGTGGGTCGCCGCAACGGATGCAGTACTCCATGCGCGGCACCTCGTTGCCGCACTGGTTGCACTTGATCAGATCCGCGGACTGCTGCTCGTCGTGGGGCGTCGTCACGGCTGTCTAACCTTCAGCGGAGGTAGGTCTCGCCGCCTTCGTCGCAGACCACGTAGAGAGCGTGGCGTTCGCGCGAGTAGCCCGCGACGTGAAGCCGGCCAGTGACATGCTTCGGACAGACGAACACCCATGAGCGGTCAGGACGGCCAGGCTCGGCTTGCTGTTCCAGGTCGAGCGGCTCCGACTCGTCCGCGATCTTCTTGGCCAGGCCTTCGAATTTTGACGCTGCGACCTCGACGGCAGCTGTACGCTCGGCCTCAGTCTCGGTCGTGTACGGGTAGCTCTGGGCGACGTTCGACGTCAATCAGGTCTCCACATCCCCTGGGATTCGCTGGGCCGCGAATTGGCCGACCGCGCAGGTCGTTGAGCGCGGCGCGACCGGCCGCGGCCGAGTATACGCGGCTGAATCATGCGCTTGCCAGCGTTTCAAGTCCGTGCTGAACCATGCTCGCCTGCGCATATACTCGCCGCGGGGGCTGATCTGACCTGGAGGGATCATCCGAATGGCCGAAGGCAATGCAAACACAAATCCGGATCTCTACTCACTGATCGGCCGAGCCATGGTCGACCATGACTTCCGCGAGATGGTGATGGATCCTGCGCGACGCAAGGATGCGCTCTACGCCATGAACATCGAGCCGACCGACGAGGTTATGGACGCGATGGATAAGGCGACAAGCGCGCTCGGCGATCTGAACAGCGCGTTCGGCCATCCGAACGCCGCTGCCTGACGCCCCTAACCATTACCACCAGCCGCTGGGACGAGCAGCAGGCGCAAGACCGGGATACATATTGGCCCGCCGTTGAGCAACTGCTGGGTTCGCTCGCCGGTCAACTTAACGATCAGGCCCGTCAGCATCTGCTCGAGCTGGCCTTGCGCGCCGGCGCGGCCGATGTGCGGGCCGCGTTTTCTGGCCCTTACCGTTTTCCGCTTCCCTACCTAGGGCCCTGGATCCTGCGCGACCTTCTGGCTGCGCGTGATACCCCGACGAATGGGACTGCGGCAGCAGAGCGCGCTCTGTTCGTCGCAGGGTTGCTGCTCGCCCTCCGTACGCAAGCCGCAGCCGCAATCGCCGACGCCACATCGTTCGCCGACTCCGAGCACCTGGCGCTGGTCGAGTGGTGCACTGACCAATTCGTTCGTGTGCTGGCGCGGGAAATACCTCGGGACGACGAATTTTGGGACCGCTTTCGCGAGCTCTCGAGTCAAGAGGCACGAGACACTGCGGAGGTGGGAGTGCTGGCTCCGGATCTGGCGGTTCCGGCCACCATTGTGGCCCTGGCTGCGGCGCGAATCGCCGGCGTGAATGACCACATGACGCTGGCGAAACTCTCAGCGGCGATGAGTGGCGTCGCGTCGTCGTTCCAAATCCGAGCGGACATAGCATCGATCCAGCGCGACGCGCTCAGCGCGCGGATGACGTACCCGATCGCCGTCATTTGCCGTGCGGCAGACCTGCCAGCGCAGCCGGTACCCGCCCCTCACACGGTCATCGGAGCCATGCTGGTCACAGGCTCCCTCGAAAAGCTCCTCGCCGAGGCAACGTCATACCTGACGACTGCCCGCGAATCGGCCAGCGACCTAAGTCTGTTGACGCTGTGTGCCTACATCGACGACCTCGCCAGCCCAGCTGCGAGGCGTGGCACGACGATCCTCGTTTCGCCTGAGCCTGCGCCGTTGGCCAAAGCGATCGACATGGCCGAGGCCTTCCTTGACGCTGATCCCAGTTACTGTGAGTCGTGGGAAACGCACCGTGAGGGAATGTTCGGCGCTGAGCTGGTTGTGTCGCGGTACCCGGCTGCGCTGATCATCGAGATTCAGCGGCGGGCGGGCCGTGCCATGGACGACGAAGTTGACGACATCCTCGACTACCTCGATGCCACTGCATTCCGTTACTACGACCATGTCGACTCTGACATCGATACCGACACCCTCGGCATTTACCTTCGACTGGCCGGACGCCACGCAGGTGAAGGGCGAAGAACTCCCAACCTTGTTCGTGCCCTTGACTGCCTTACTGAAACAGTCGCATCGATCGGTCAGGTCCCTGTCTGGCTGGTCAGCTGCGGGCAGGATGTCCCGGCCAGATCGATCACGCTCGGAGAAGGATGTGGAACGGTCGCGGCGCACCTGCTGCTCGGTCTGGCCGAATTGACCGACGAGTCCGCGCGAGCGACGCTGACAACTGGCGCACGCTCATTGCTCGCGCGGATCCGCGATGTTGGATTGGGTGCAAATGTCGACTACCCGCCGATGTTCGCTGCGGCCGTCTTCTTTCGCCTCCTGGATCGCCTTGCCGAGTGTGCCGACGGCGAGCCGCTGCGCCTTATTGACGAGACCCGTTCCCGGCTGATGGGCGACCTCGAGTCCTTCGCAGGCTCACCAGCGCGAAGCGCTCAGGAAGCGGCGCTGATGGTCGGTGCGTGTAGGGCAGCTGGTCGAATCGATCTCGTTGCGGCGACCCACCTTGCGACGATCCTGAAGCACCAGCGTTTCGACGGTGGATGGCCCGCCGAGACTTTCGCCATGGCGCCAAATCGAGGCCAGCACGCGAGCCCATACTCGAGCTCGACACTGACGTCCGCACTGTGTTACGCCGCACTCGTGACTGCCACTGAACGACGCGAATCGGTGGAGGACGTCCTGGTGGCACAGGGCCGCGCGTGAGCTCGACGGATAGCGAGCGCAGCCTCGCAAGCTACGTGCCGGGCGCGGTGCTGCGCGAAATCGAGCAGCACCGCGGCCAGGAATCGGAGCCCAGGGCCGAGCAACACGACGGCGCGATCCTGATCGTCGATATCACCGGCTTCACCCCGATCACGGCATCTGCCGTGCAGCAGGGTCGGACGGAGCTTTTGTCGCGATCGCTGAACACGTATCTGGGCTCGCTCTTCGACATCATCGCCGAGTACGGCGGTGACATCTCCAAGGTCGTCGGCGACGGCGTGATCTCCGTGTGGAATGCGGTCGATGGGGACGTGTCTGGCGCGGCGCGTCGAGCTGCCGGATGCGCGCTCGCAATCCGCGAGGAAGCCGGTGAATACGAGGAAGCAGATCTCAGGCTGTCGATCAAGATCGGCCTGTGCGCCGGTAGGTTTGCGTCACTGCATGTCGGCGGTGTTGGCGGCCATTGGCTATACCTGATTACCGGTCCGGCTGTTTCCGCGCTGTCGAGGATCGAGGAGCACCTCGTTAGCGGCGACGTCGTCGCGAGCCCCGAAGCGTGGGCTCTGATTTCTGAGCGCTACGTCGGCGAGAAGCTCGACGGTGGCAACGTGCGCCTTCGATCAACTGGCCAGGCGACGAATGTGGGCACGCCCACCAGTTTCGTGATGGACGGCGCCGACGACTCAGCCGTGCGGGCCTATATTCCGCCCGTTCTGCTGGCCCGACTGGACGCTGGCCAGCGCGAATGGCTGGCCGAAGTGCGCGGCACCACTGTCCTGTTCGCCAATGTCCGCGGCCTGCCCACGGATTCCGTTGACTCTCTCGCACCCCTTGACGCGATCGCCAAAGCCGGCCAACGCGTCGCTGCTCATTACGACGCGTGGCTGAAGGAACTTACCGTCGATGACAAGGGCCTGACCCTTTGCCTGGTCCTGGGAGTACCGCCGAATACCCACGAAGATGATGCCTCACGCGCCGTCGCGGCGGGCCTCGAACTGCAGACCGAGGTCGCCAAGCTCGGTCTGGCGAGCCGGATCGGGGTTACCAGCGGGCCAACGTTCTGTGGCCTCGTCGGCAACGACCATCGGCGCGACTTCGCGATGCTCGGGTCGCACGTCAATCTTGCAGCCCGGTTGATGGTCGCCGCATCGGACAACACCGTCCTGTGTGACACGCCGACGCACGACGCTGCCGGAGCGCGCTACGCGTTCGAACGTCTCCCGGCGTACGTGTTGAAAGGCCTAACGACACCAACCGACGTGTACGTCGCGTTGTCAGCCGGATCGCCGAGCGACGGCACGACACGGATGATCGACCGCACTTCGGCACAGGCGCTCGGCATCGCCGCCTTCGACGCGCTGCGAACTGGCCAGGGCGGCCTCCTCGTCGTCGACGGCGAACCCGGGATAGGTAAGTCGCGGCTCATCGCTGAATGGCTCCGCCAAGCCGCGAAGCTCGGCATCTCGACGTTCGTCGGCCACACCTCCGAGATCGAGATGTTGACGCCCTACCACGCGTGGCGCCCGATCTTCGAGCGTTTGTTCGAGCTCGAATCTGAGGGCGGTCGGACTTCGCGAGCCGCCGTACTGCGCTCGCGTGTCGAGGCTGCCGGCGCCGATCCCGACCTGACGCCGCTCCTCAGCTCAGCGCTTCTGCTCGACCTTCCGGACGATGAGCTGACCGCTCAGATGAGTGGCGAGGTGCGCGCCGACAACACGCGCGACGTCCTCATCGCACTCATAGCCAGTGCCGTCGCCGAGCGGCCGACAGCACTCGTCATTGAGGATGCGCACTGGCTCGACTGGGCGTCCATGCAGTTGGCCCGCGACGTTCGGCGGGCAGTGCCGTCGATCCTGCTGATAATGACCACCCGCCCGGTCGCGGCCGGGGAAGAGAACCTTCATGACCTGCTCGACGGCGCCAGCAGCACGGTGCATCTGTTGCCGCTTTCTCGTGAGGACGCCGTCGAGCTTGCCGCTCAACGATCGGGCGCGTCGGTCGTCGCGGACGCGGTCGCCGCACTCGTCGACGAGCGCGCCGAAGGCAATCCGCTGTTCATCGAGCAGCTGACTTACTCGATGCGCGACTCCGGTCAGATTGTTGTCGAGAAGGGCGTGCTGCGCGGCCGCAGCGACCAGGAGCTCCGACGCTCGCAGATACCCGACTCAGTTCAGCGCGTCATTACCAGCCGCCTCGATCAGCTGCCCCCGGAGCAGGCCCTGACAATCAAGGTTGCCAGCGTCATCGGCACACGCTTCGCCATCCGGCCACTCGCGGAAATTCATCCGCTGTCCCCCGATCCGCAGGTTCTCGCTACACAGCTCGAACACCTGAGCCGGCTGGGCCTCGTCGAGCCCGTGACGCCCTCGCCTGAGCCGACCTTCCAGTTCGGGCACAAGATAACCCAGGAAGTCGCGTACAACTTGATGCCGGTCGCCCAGCTTCGCCAGCTGCACGGTCGGCTGGCCGAGTGGTACGAGAAGACATACACGGATGATCTGTCGCCATTTCACGCTCTGCTGGCGTATCACTGGCGTCGCGCTGACGTGCCCGAGCGCGCCATCGACCATCTCGAGGTCGCCGGATACGAGGCTCTGCGCACGTTTGCCAATGAGGAGGCCATATCGTTCTTCGACGATGCCTTGTCGTTAATGACCGAGGCAAACCTCGAGATCGCACCATCGCGATTGGCCCGTTGGCACATCAGCCTCGGAGAGGCCTACGTCCATATGTCTCGCTACCGGAGTGGCCGAGAGCAACTCGAGAAGGGACTCCGGCTGCTGCGGCGTGGACCATCATCAAGTCAGTCGCTGCTGGTCATGTCGTTGCTTGGCCAACTTACGCGCCAGTTGATGCATCGCATCGGAATTCACCGACCGCGCTCGCTCACCGTCGAGGAGCGGGACGAGTTGGTCGCTGTATGTCGCGCCTACGAACGGCTCGCTGAAGCGTCGTACTACGAGGGAGCGAGCCTGCTGCCTTTGTACAGCTCGATCCGCATCCTCAACGAGGCCGAAACATCACAAAGTGCCCCCGAGATTGCCCGCGGTCTCAGCGGCACAGGTGCGCTTTTCGGTGTGGTGCCCTTGCCGCGTGTCGCCGAGTCGTATCTGAAACGAGCCCTGATTGCGCTCGGCGACGTCGACGATGCCACGACGCAGGAGATAGTCCGTGTGGTCGTGGGCTTTTACTACGCCGGTGCCGCGGACTGGGAGATGTCGCGCGAGCAATTCCTCGTCGCACGACGAACCGCGAGCCGAATTGCCGATCGTCGCCGCTTGCTGGACGCGGTCGAAAACCTGCTCGAGGTTGACTGCCTGCGCGGATCCTTTGGCAGTGCCATCGAGCTCGCCGACGAGCTGATCGCGGCCGCGCGCTCGAGGAGGGACCGGCGCTTCGAGGCGGATGCGCTCGTGGCACGAACCTACGCGGCGCTGCAGCTGGGCCGCTTCGAGGCCGCGGCGCGCTCGCTCGACGCGGTTCGCGAAATCATGATCGAGGATGCCGACTTGCCAATCGAGCTCCGGATCAAGACCGAAGGCGTCGCCGCCTTCGCGGCTGCGGCCATGAACGATGATCCCTCAGCGGTCGCCGCGGCCGAGGCGGCATTGCGCCTGACACACGGTCGGCGCGCAACATATTTCGCGGCCTTCTACGGCTATATGGGACCCGCCGAAGTATGCGTGTCGCAGTGGGAAGCCGAAGTCGCTGCCCAGGGTGTGACGGCAGCGACGCAAAGGCGCGCCGACGATGCCTTGAAGGGGCTCAAGGCGTTCGCTGGCGTCTTTCCGATCGGCCGGCCGCGCCTGAACATCGTCGTTGGGCGACGTCATTGGCTCCTCGGACACAAGAACGACGCCATCCGCTCGTGGCGCAGCGCTGCCGACCTTGCGCGGCAGCTGTCGATGCCATTTGAAGTGGCACTGGCCGAGTTGGAACTCGGGCGCTGTGCGGCCCCGGGCAGCGATGAGCGTGAAGCGCTTCTCCAGCACGCTCTCGAGCTTTTCAACTCGCTCGGGGCGGCTCCTCGCGCCGAAACGGCGCAAAATCTTCTCGCCGCGCGATGAGTGAAACTGATCTCGAGTATCCCGCCGGGCTGCGCGAGATCGCGCAAATCGCTTCCGCCAAGATCGGCTCGAATTTGGCCGCGTATGTACCCGGCCTCGCGCCACACGCAGTCAAATGGATTGGTTCGCTGTCAGCCAACGGCGACCACGACTATTTCCTGCACTCCCAGGCATTCCCCATGCTGCTCCTGCCATGGTGGCTGGAGACCTCCTTGTGCGGGAGGCCTGACCATGACTTTCAGGCGGAGCTCGTGTACGCCTCGATGTCCGGCTACTACTTCACGCGCATCATCGATGACCTAATGGATCGGGACCGGCTTCCCGAGTCGCCCGTCCTGCCCGCCCTCATCTATTTCCATACAGAGTTCGAGCGGTCTTATCAGGGCCTCTTTGCGCACAGCGATCCGTTTTGGGACGACTTCCGGAGGTACTCATACGAGGCAGCGGACTCGGCGTCTCGCGACGCAGCACTGTCATCGGTCACGGAGAAGGACTTCGACGACACCAGCTCACGCAAGGTCGCCGGCGCGAAGATCGCCGTGGCCGCGGTTTGCCATCACCACGGGCGCGCTGACGTGCTGCCGGCTTGGGCGGAGGTGGTCGACGGGCTTGGTCGCTGGCACCAGATGCTCAACGACATGGTCGGTTGGATCGGCGATTTCGAGCACGATCAGCAGACCTACTTTCTGTCGCATGCCAGAAACCGTGCGAACACCTTGGCCATGTCCCTGCCCGAATGGATCCTGCGCTATGGCATCGACTGGGGCGCGGAGAGACTCGAGGCGAGCATGGCCGCCGTCAGGGGCACGGCGTCGCGACTCGACTCACCGCCGCTCGTCAGCTACCTCGACCAACGGCAACGGCAATCGGACCAGCAGTGGGCCAAGCTCAAGGTCAGTCTCGCGACCTTGCCGGCGCTAGGCTGACTGTGTCGCGGGCTCGTCGACGACGTTGAGAGCCAGCCAGCGCTCTGCTTCAGCCAGCGACCAGCCCTTGCGGCGAGCGTAATCGGCAAGCTGGTCGCGCCCGATGCGGCCAAGGCCAAAGTAGCGCGCCTCCGGGTGGGCAAAGTACAGCCCACTCACGGAAGCGCCGGGCACCATGGCCATGGACTCGGTCAGGTGCATTCCGATCTGGCGCTCGGCGTCGAGCAGCCGGAATATCGTGCGCTTCTCTGTGTGGTCCGGCTGGGCCGGATAGCCCGGTGCGGGCCGGATGCCGCGGTATGACTCGGCAATGAGCGCACTGTTGTCGAGACGCTCGTCCGGCGCGTAGGCCCATAGCTCGCGACGAACGCGCTCGTGGAGCCACTCGGCGCCTGCCTCCGCGAGTCGATCGGCCAGCGATGACAAGAGAATCGCAGAGTAGTCGTCACCCGATTCGGCGAGCCGATTCTTCGCCTCGTCGAGACCACCACCGGCGGTGACGGCGAAGGCGCCGACGTAATCGCGGACGCCCGACTCAACCGGTGCGACGTAGTCCGACAGGGCAACATCCGGCCTGCTTTCCGGCTTGGCGATCTGCTGGCGCAGCGTGTGCAGGCGGTCGAGCTCGGCGCTGCGCTGATCGTCGGTGTACAGGATCAGGTCGTCGTCAGCGGTGGCGTTCGCGGCGAAGAAGCCGACGACGGCATTCGCGGTCACAAGGTGCTCTTCGATGACGCGCTTGAGCAGGGTTTGAGCGTCGTTGAAGAGGGACGTCGCTGCCTGGCCCATGCGCGGGTCAGTGAGGATCTCCGGGTAATGGCCCGGCAGCTCCCACGCCGCGAAGAACGGCGTCCAGTCGATGTAGCGAGACAGGTCCGCGAGGTCGATGTCGCGCAGCGGACGGGCGCCCAGGAAGGTCGGCTTGGTTGGTGCGTTGGCACCGGTGAAATCAAGTTGCAGGTTATTTGCGCGGGCTTCGTCGATCGTCAGCCGGCGCGTTCGATCGTCGCGGTCGGCGAACTGGCGACGGAGCTCGGCGTACGAGTCGCGAGTCTGCTGTACGAAATTGTCGCGCGCTTTCTCGTCCAACAAAGAGCGAACGACACCCACCGCGCGCGACGCATCCTGGACATGAACGACGGGTCCGGAATAGGCCGGCTCCAGGCGCACCGCCGTGTGGGCACGTGACGTTGTGGCGCCGCCGATGAGCAGGGGCAACGTCATGCTCTCGCGCTCCATCTCCTGGGCAACGGTGCGCATCTCCTCGAGCGACGGGGTGATCAGGCCCGACAACCCGATGGCGTCGGCCTGTTCGGCGCGCGCCGTTTCCAGGATTTTCGTCCACGGCACCATCACGCCGAGGTCGACGATGCGATATCCGTTGCACGCGAGAACCACGCCAACGATGTTCTTGCCGATGTCGTGAACATCGCCCTTTACCGTCGCCATCACCACGGTCGGCTCGTGGCCGTGTCCGTTTCCATTGGCGGACGGGTTCTTGAGCTTCTCCTGTTCGATATACGGAATGAGATAGCCGACGGCCTGCTTCATGACGCGGGCGCTCTTGACGACCTGCGGCAGGAACATCCGGCCGCTGCCAAAAAGGTCGCCGACCGCATCCATGCCGGCCATAAGCGGGCCTTCGATGACGTCGAGCGGGCGTACCGAGGCAGCCCGTGCCTCTTCGGTGTCATCGACGATGTAATCGCTGATGCCCTCGATCAGCGCATGGCGCAGGCGCTCGGCGACAGGCGCCTCGCGCCATGCCATGTCGCGTCCTGCTCCCGCGGTGCGCTCGCCGCTGCGGGCGTCCTCGGCAATCTCGAGCATTCGTTCGGTCGCGTCGGCTCGGCGATTGAGCACGAGATCCTCGGCGCGCTCCCGGAGTTCCAGATCTATGGCCTCGTAGACCGGGAGTGCGCCGGCGTTGACGATGCCCATGTCCATCCCGGCACGGATCGCGTGGTACAGGAACACGGCGTGGATCGCCTCGCGCACGACGTCATTGCCGCGGAAAGCGAACGAGACGTTGGAAACACCGCCACTGACCAACGAGGTGGGCAGCTCCTTCTTGAGCCGCCGTGTCGCCTCGATGTAGGCATTGCCGTAGTCAGCGTGCTCTTCGATGCCCGTGCCAATGGCGAAGATGTTGGGGTCCAGGATCACGTCGGTCGCGTCGAAGGCCGCCTGCTCGGTCAGCAGCTTGAACGCGCGATGCGCGATTGCGACCTTTCTTTCCGCCGTGTCAGCCTGGCCCTGCTCGTCGAAAGCCATGACGATCACGGCCGCCCCGTAGCGCCGCGCGAGGCGAGCCTGGCGCAAGAACTCATGCTCACCTTCCTTGAGCGAGACGCTGTTCACGACCGGGCGCCCCTGGACGTGCTTTAAGCCTTCCTCGATCACGTCCCATCTCGACGAATCGATCATCAAGGGAACCTTCGAGATATCGGGTTCGCTCGCGATCAGGTTGAGAAAACGGGCCATGGCGGCCTGCGAATCGAGCAGCGCCTCGTCCATGTTGATGTCGATCATCTGGGCGCCGTTGTCGACCTGCTGCCGAGCAATCGCCACGGCGTCGTCATAGCGCTCGTCCTTGATCAACCGGGCAAACGCGCGCGAGCCGGTGACATTGGTGCGCTCGCCGACATTGACGAAGAGGGAGTCCGCGCGGATGTCCAGGGGCTCGAGCCCGGCGAGTCGCGTCGCAGGTTCGGCGACGGGGATCACTCGCGGTGGCAGACCTCTGACTGCGGCGACGATCGCCCGCGTATGGTCGGGCGTGGTTCCGCAGCAGGAACCAACGAGGTTGAGTGCGCCTTCGCGGGCGAGTCGGCCCAGCTGTGAAGACGTCTCCGGCGGCTGCTCGTCATAACCGCCAAACGCATTCGGCAATCCCGCATTCGGGTAGGTCACGACCGGGACATCCGCAATTCGAGCAAGCTCCGCCACGTAAGGCCGAAGCATCTCGGCGCCGAGCGAGCAGTTCAGCCCGAACGCCAGCGGTCGCGCGTGGCGCATCGAGTTCCACAATGCGCCAACGGTCTGGCCGCTCAAGTTGCGTCCCGACTGGTCGACGATCGTGGCGCTGACGATTACTGGCAGTCGGCGACCCAATTCCTCGAAGAGCGACTCCACCGCGAAGATCGCTGCCTTGCCATTGAGCGTGTCGAAGATCGTCTCGATGAGCAGGATGTCGACACCGCCATCGACGAGGCCGCGCGCAGCCGTGGTGTAGGCCGCGACCAGCTCGTCCCAGGTGACGTTGCGCGCGCCTGGGTCGTTGACGTCCGGAGAAATCGAAGCGGTCTTCGTCGTCGGGCCGAGCGACCCGGCCACGAAGCGTGGCTGTTTCGGCGTCAGTGCCGTTGCAGCGTCCGCGGCCTCCCGCGCCAAACGCCCAGCCTCGCGATTGATCTCCTCGGCAAGGTCCGCCAGGCCGTACTCGGCGAGTGACACGGCCGTGCCATTGAACGTGTTGGTCGTGATGATGTCTGCGCCGGCATCGAGATACTCGTCGTGGATGGCGCGGATCACCTGCGGCCGGGTGAGGTTGAGCGCCTCGTTCGACCCCTTCAGATCGCGCGGGTGATCGGCGAAGCGCTCGCCACGGAACTGCTCCTCGGTCAGCTGCTCGCGCTGAATGAGCGTACCCATCGCACCGTCCAGCACGAGGATGCGCTCGCGCATCAGGTCGGCGATTAGTCGCGCCTTCTGGTCAGGCTCGCGCGGCGTCGACGAGGGCTTCATTGCAGAAGTCTACTGAGGCACCCTGACGCGCCTGATTCTGTAACTTGACATTGGTTCCGGAAACGTGGTGCTATGAGCACGGTAGGCCGATCGGCCTACTTGTGTCGTGGGACTTTCGGGCCGCGGCGGCCCTCGAGCAGCCCATGACGACAGGCGAACGCGAGCTGGCCCTTACCCCGCTGACTCCTTCGCCGGCAAGACGATTGCATGCCCGGGGGGGTTAGAGCATCAAGCCGTCGATCCAGCCTGACGACCTCGCGTCCAAGCGCGCCGCGTCCGAGACTGCGCCCGGCGGTCAAGGATCCGCCCCGATTGGCGTGGCTGGTCGCGCGCCGCTGCGCGCAAGATTCATCAGCTGGTTGCTCCTTTTCATCGGCGCGAGCGTGCTTGTGGTCGGGATCGCCGCCCGAGTGGCGGACGTTCACGTCCAGACTGTCGTCAGCAACTCGATGCAGCCGACTTTCTCGGCAGGCGACCTGGTGGTCACAGAACCAGTTTTCGTGAGCCTGGTCCAAGTCGGCGACGTCATCGCCTTTGTACCGCCGCAAGGCGGCCGTCCGGTGATCCACAGGGTCACATCGATCGAAAACGGCGTCGTTACGACCCGCGGAGACGCGAATCCTGTTGACGATCCGTGGCACGCAACCCTGGCCGGGACGACAACTTATCGGCTGATTGCCGTCGTGCCGTTTCTCGGTTGGGTCACGGAACTGCAGCTTCCAATCTTGCTGCTCGCCGGTTTGTTAGGCGGGCTGGCGTTGCTGCGCTCACTAGGAAGGGGGGTGATCGCCAAGAGGCGAATCAGATCCAGAACTCAACCACAAACCTGAGCCAAAGGCGGGCATACCGCCGGCTCGCCACTGCCCCAAGGGGCGGAGGGGGAAACTTCACTTGTCTCTACGCAAGACGGCCGCGTTGCTCGCGGTCGCAGGCCTCGTCATCGGCCTGCTTGGAAGCGGCGTCGGCGCCAGCTTCATCGATCAGGTGACCGGCACCGAGAACATCAGTGTCGGCTCGTTCGCATGTCTGATCGTCGAACCCAGCGACGGCACGATCGCGGCCGATCAAAAGTCCGTCACGTACACGGCGCCCACTATCGATAACTCGGCACCTGGCAGCGCCCCGTTCTCGTTCACTGTCGAGAACACCGGCTCCACCAGCCAGACGCTGACCGTGGCCATGACCGGACAGTCGGGCAACCTCGGCGGCAAGTTCTCTGCCATTCCGGCAACGCCGGCATCAGCCACAGTTGCGCCCGGCGCTACACAGCTGGTCTCGACCGGCATCCAGTGGACAGAGCTCGACAACGACGACCTCGGTCGATCGGGGTCAATGACATGGACTGTCAGCTGCGCCGAAGGATCGGCCAGTGCACCCGTGATCTTCGACAACACGGCGGCCTCGCTGCCGTCCAACCTTCCCAGCTACGGCCCTGAGGCCTACTCGTACAACGAGTGGGGCGCCCAGGTGGCTTTCGCCGGAACGGCCCGCAAGCTGTCGACCGCGACGGTGACGATGAGTAGCTGGACCTGCCAGACAGGCACCTGGAACGGTGGCGACTGCGCCACGACCCCGGGCGCCACCTTCAACGTGCCGATCACGTTCAACGTGTACAACGTCGGCTCGAGCAACAGCGTCGGATCTCTGATCACGACCAAGACCCAGACCTTCGCGATTCCGTATCGGCCATCAGCCGACAACGTCAACTGCACGGGCGGAAATGCCGGTAAGTGGTTCGACGGGACGTCGTGCTTCAGCGGCAAGGCGGTCAACATCACGTTCGCCTTCGCCGGCGAGACGGTGCCTGACAACGCGATCTTCGGTATCACGTTCGACACCGACCATTACGGGTACAGCCCGATCAACGGGTCCAACAACCCAACGGACTCGCTCAACATCGCCACGTATCCGGGCAACGGCGTGAGCACGCCCGCATCCGTCGGCTCTTGGGCGCCCGATGACTCCTCGGCATACCTCAGCGCCGGCAACCCTGCCGGTGCATTCAGTGGACCCGTGTCCAATATGCCGACCGGCCCGTCCGACAACTTCGTCGGCTACATGCCGGCCGTCCAGATCACGGCCAACAACTAGCAGCGTCCACGGACCTGCATCTCAATTCGGCGGGTGCTCCGGGACACCGGGCACCCGCCGAGCAAACGCGAGAGTCTTCAACCTTGGTCAACCGAATGGCGGGACTAGCTCGACGCATACTCCGCGGCAAGTGGTTCGCGTTCGTTGTCGTATTCCTCGCCCTGTTCGTCCCGATCGTGACGGCCGAAGCGCTTTTTGCGGACAGCGTCGACTCGCAAATGAGCGTTACGGTCGGACCTTGGGCCAGTTCAGCGCCTCCCGACGTACCACCAGAGTGTGCCGGGATGATGTTCAAGACCGTCCTGATCGGCACCGACGGTGACGACATCCTGGGCCCAGCCAAGGGCAAGACACTCATTTTTGGACTCGGCGGCAACGACACGCTGTATGGCGGTAACGGCAAGGACTGCCTCGTGGGGGGAGACGGCAACGACACGCTCGTTGGCGACAATGGACCCGACGTGCTGCTGGGTGGTGCCGGCGACGACGTGCTGACCGGCAGCAATGGTCCGGAGCTGTTGGACGGCGGCGATGGCAACGATGTCTGCATCCCGGGCCGCGGACCGGACACCCTCGTCTCCTGCGAGACGCAAACGCTCTCGGCGCCACAGTCTCCGCGCGCGTCGCAGGCGACCAGCTCGCCCCAGGCGACTCTGGCGCCACAGCCGACTGTCGCGCCACAGCCATCAGTTGGGCCTTCGCCCGCCCTCATGGCTCCGTCGTCCGTCCCAGAGTCGGCGCATCCCACGCCGTGATATCGCGCCAGTCGTAGGCTATTTACCTGCGTACTGACCACGGCATCGACTCTCTGTCGCCATCGGCCGACGATCTGTTGGCGGCCTGGCGTGCGCGGGTCACGGCCGACAAGGAGCAGGTCGAGAGGTCGCGCGAAGAGCCCGATCCGGCCGATTTTTACGCCCCGGTGCGTGACCGCTTTCGCATGGATCCCCGACGGGAGGACGACGAAACGGTCAACGCGCTGCTGCGGCTCTCTCGTCCTGACGACATCTGGCTGGACGTTGGCGCTGGTGGTGGGCGATATGCCCTGCCTCTTGCCCTGCATGTTGGACGAGTCTTCGCCATCGATCCGTCGCCGTCG
>DATBFJ010000005.1:0-10495 GCA_036558545.1 Candidatus Limnocylindrales bacterium | reverse complement strand
CTGTTCGTCCAGGAGTCCATCGCCGAGCCGTTCATCGACCGCCTCAAGGACAGGCTTTCGACGCTCCGCGTCGGCGACCCGCTGGACAAGAACACTGACGTTGGGGCGATCAACAACGCCGCCCAGCTGGCCAAGATCGAGGAGCTCGTCGAGTCCGGCATCGAGGAAGGTGCTGATTTCTTCCAGCCCGCCTGTGAGCTGCCCGCGCGAGGTTGGTTCTTCCGACCCACCCTGTTCACCAATGTCGCCCAGTCGAGCCGCATAGCCCAGGAGGAGATCTTTGGGCCTGTCCTGTCCGTGCTGACCTTCCGCACGCCTGCCGAGGCAATCGAAAAGGCCAACAACACGGCCTACGGCCTGTCAGCCGGCGTGTGGACAGAGAAGGGCAGTCGCATCCTCGACATGGTCAGCAAGCTGCGGGCCGGCGTGGTGTGGGCGAACACGTTCAACCGTTTCGATCCCACCTCGCCATTCGGCGGCTACAAGGAATCGGGTTTTGGGCGCGAGGGCGGGCTCCATGGACTGCTCGCGTATCTCGACCTTGGTGGGGGCCACTGATGAACGGCGTGGTCTCGATCAATGAGGCTGCGGCAACGCTCGACGAGCCGTTCAAGCCGCGCGACCTGGTCATGGCCAACGACGCAGTGGTGCGCATCGCTCGGCTCGAAGGGGAATTCCCGTGGCACCACCACGACGAGGACGAGCTCTTTCTTTGTTGGACCGGCACGTTCCGAGTGGAGCACCGTCCCGGCCAGTCGACGCAGCTCCAGGCGGGGGACCTGTTCGTCGTGCCTGCGGGCATGGAGCACCGACCCGTCGCCGACCAGGGCCCGGCGTATGCCTTGATGCTCGAGCGGCCGGAGACGAAGCAGTATGGCAACGACTAGGCAGCGCTCGGTCGCGCGGCGACCGCAGTCAGACCTCGCCCAAGTACGCATACCGGTGCGCAAGACGTACAAGCTGTATGTGGGTGGTCAATTCCCTCGATCGGAGTCAGGCCGCAGCTACATCGTTCGCGCGCCGGACGGCGCGCCACTGGCCAACGCCGTGCGTTCCTCCAGGAAGGATGTCCGCGACGCGATCCGGACGGCGCGCGGCGCCGTGTCGGGATGGTCGGGCAAGACCGCGATGAACCGCGGACAGGTTCTCTACCGGGTCGCGGAGTTGATGGAAGGGCGTCGCGCGCAGTTCATCGAGGAGGTCGCCGAGGCTGAGGCCCTGACGCCGGCCGCGGCGGCGACCCAGGTCGATCGCGCCATCGATCGCTGGGTCTGGTACGCCGGCTGGGCCGACAAGATCAGCCAGATCCTTGGCACGGTCAATCCGGTGGCCGCCTCGTACTTCAATTTCAGCATTCCTGAGGCGACGGGCATCGTCGCCGTCGTCGCGCCGGAGTCGTCGTCGCTGCTCGGCCTGATCTCACGAATCGCTCCGGCCGTTGTTGGCGGAAATGCCGTGGTCGTGCTCGCCTCGGAGTCCCGGCCACTGCCCGCAATCACCCTCGGCGAGGTTCTCGCCACGTCAGACGTGCCGCCCGGCGTGATCAACATCCTGACCGGGCTGCGCCGCGAGCTCGTGCCTGTCATGGCCGCCCACATGGACGTCAACGCGATCGACATCTGGGGCGTGCCGCGCGACATGCGCGCGTCGGTCGAGACCACTGCCGTCGATAACGTCAAGCGCGTCGCGCGACCGCCGCGCGGCGTCGACGACCGCTACGACTGGCTTGACGATCGGCGCGCTCAGCGTCCCGAGTGGATCGCCGCATACCTCGAGATCAAGACCGTCTGGCACCCGATCGGGATGTGACGCGAGTTAACTGAAAATAGGCCCGCGCCCGATCAGGGCGACACGGGCTCCTTCTTTTTGCGACGCTGTCCCGATGCAGTTGCGCAGGCCGCTGACGCGCACGACGCTGACGCGCACGACGCCAGCCGAGCGACGGTGGCTGGTAATTACCGCCCTGGCGACATTCGTGCCATTCGTCGCGCTCGCGGTCTGGGCGCACTACTTGCCTCCGACCACCGTCGAGCAGCACATTGTCGAAGCCCTGGCTCTTGGTCCAGATCCGTGGGGCGACGTCGTCACCACGGTCAACACGATCGGCAATCCGGTCAACTGGATCGTTCTCGTGGCGGTGCTGGCGGTCGCCGTCGGACTGCTTCGCGGAGCCCGTGCCGGGCTGTTCGTCGGCGCCACGTATCTGGTCGATTTTGTCGCCACCCTGGCCAAGGTGTACGCGGAACGGATCCGGCCGGATACTGCGGCCAGCCACGTCCTCTTCGGTGCCGACAGCTTTGGCTACCCGAGTGGCCATACCGCCCGGGCCGCGGCGCTGTTTGGCGCCCTTGTCTGGGTCTTCGTGCCAACGCGCTGGCGGCTGCCGCTGGCGACGCTGAGTGCCGTCATCGGCGGGTTGGTGATGGGCTACGCGCGCGTTGCCTTCGGCGTGCACTTCCCAAGTGACGTTCTGGGCGGCCTGCTGCTGGGCGTGGCGTGGTTCGCGGCCACGGCCGCGCTGGTCTAGGTGACTTCAGAGGCGAGGAGCTGGCGCAGACCCACGGCATGCAGCGCCGATTCGCCCTTCTCGTCGTGGCGCAGGAACACGTAGCAATCGGTGCCCGCGGCCAGGAATGCCGCCAGCCTCTCGCTCCATTTTCTGAGCTCCGCGTCGGCGTAGGACGTGCGCCGCAGACGCAGATAGATGAGCGGGCCGGTGAGTCGCAGGTCGGGCTGATCGCCATCGTCGAGATCGGTTGCACACAGGCTTGCGCCATGCTCACCAAGCAGATCGAATACCTCGTCGACGTGCCACGACGCGTGCTGGAATTCGGCTACGAGGGGTACGTCGCGCGGCCACGCCCTGAGCATCATCCCCAGTCGCGTGTCGTCGCGATGAACGTTCTCCGGCACGCGGAACAGAACGGCCCCCAGGCGATCACCGAAAAGCCTGTAGGGAGCAGTTAGCCACGCGACGGTCTGCTCGGCTGCCTCGCCCAAGGCGCGCATGCTGCCGCCGCGCTGTGCCTTGACCACGAAGCGAAAGTCAGGTGGCGTCTGCGCCAGCCATGCTTCGATGCGATCCGCCTTTGGGTGTTGATAGAAGGTGTTGTTCAGCTCGACCGCATTGAGCCGCGCGGCATACGCAGGGAGCAGGGCGCCGCTCTTCGTTCCGGCCGCGTAGAACAGCGGGGACCAATCTGGGTACGCGAATCCGCTCGTGCCGACGAAGGCGCGGGTCATTGCCAGCGGAAGTAGCGCGCCGAGATCAGGAAGGAGACGATCAGCCAACCGGCCAGCACCAGCACGTCCACGTACAGCGGCGCATAGGCCGCTCCTCCGACCATCGTCTGACGCAGCGCGTCGCCGAGGTACGTGAGCGGCAGCAGCGCCGCCACCGGCTGGAGCCACTGGGGCATGAACGCGATCGGGAAGAAGATCCCGGACAGGAACATCAGCGGAAACTGGACCACGCTGGCCAGCGTGTTGGCGGAGTCCTCGGTCCGGGCATACGACGCGATGACGTAGCCGATCGACACGAAGGTGACGGCGCCCAGCACGACCAGCACGGCCACAGCCAGTGGCTGGAGCACGCTGACGCCGAATAACAGCGCGCCGATGCCGACGATGATGACCGTCTGGACGAGGGCAATCAGCAGACGCATGAAAACGTTGCTGCCAACGAGCGTCGACCGGGCCAATGGCGTCGCACCGAGGCGCTTGAGGATCTGCTTCTCGCGCTGAGCGACCAGCGGGATGGCGGCGAAGATGCCCAGCTGCATGAGTGCCATGGCCAGGATGCTCGGCACGAAGTAGGCGGCGCTGGTGAGGTTCTGCGTCTGGAGGTTCTGCGGTTGGACTGCAAGGGCCGGTGGCGTGCCGCTCAGCTGCTGGTTGATGCCGCCAACGACCTGGCCCACGACTTGAGCAACGGTGTTGCTCGCGGTCTGCTTGCTCGGGTCGGTGTAGAGCAACAGCTGGAACGGGTCGCTTGCGGCTGCGCTGGAGCTCATCGCGGCGCCGAGCCCGGCAGGAACCACGATGACTGCATCGAAGTTTCCGTCCTGCATCTTGGCCAGGGCATCGTCCCTCGTCGCGTCCGTCAACTCGAGCAGCGTCACAGCCGCGAAGCCGCTGCGCAGTTGCGCCGACGCGGCTGACTGATCCTCATCTACCCAGCCGACCTTGAAGGTCGTCGGACCACCGGAAAAGATCGAGCCGAACAGGATCACGAAGATCACCGGGAAGGCAATCGTCCAGAACAGCGCTGCGCGATCGCGGTAGTAGCTCTTGACGTTGGCGATCGTCAGCGGCATCAGGCCACGGCTGAATCGACGCATCTCGGGCCCTAGTCGCGCAGCGCCCGGCCGGTCAGCTCGAGGAACACGTCCTCGAGCGTGGGCCGTTTGACCGCTACGTCGATCTCGTTCTGGCTGGATTCCTGGCCCAGGCGTTCGAGGTCCACGATCGTCGCTGGGACGTCCGTCGTGTACAGGACCGTCTCGTCCTCCTCGTGCGTGACGCGCGTGACGGCACGCAGGTCGGCGAGGCGCGCGTCGTCCAGCTCGGCCCGCGTCGTGAACCTGATCGTGCGGTCCTTGAAATGGCTGCTGATGACGTCACTCACCGTGCCCGACTCGAGGATGTGACCGTGATCCATGATCGCCACCCGATCGCACAGCTGCTCCGCCTCTTCCATGTAGTGGGTGGTCATGACCACGGTGCGGCCCTCGTTCTTGAGCGCGGCAACGCGATCCCACAGCGAGCGTCGCGCCTGCGGGTCGAGGCCGGTAGTCGGCTCGTCCAGGAAGATCAACTCCGGGTCATTGACCATGGCCAGGGCGACAGAGAGACGTTGGCGCTGTCCACCGGAGAGCTCCTTGGTCAGGCCTGTCTGGCGTTCCTCGAGGCCGAACTCGCTGACGAGCTCGCTGGTCGGCCGGGAGTGGCTGTAGAAGCTGCGGAAGACGTCGATCAGCTCGACGACGGTCAGGTTTGGGTACAGCGCGGCTGTCTGGAGCTGTACACCTATCCGTTCCTTGAGCTTGATGTTGTCGCTGGCCGGGTCAAGGCCCAGGACGCTGACTTTGCCTGTGTCGGAGTTGTTCAGACCTTCGAGGATCTCGATCGTCGTGGTCTTGCCCGCGCCGTTGGGGCCGAGCAGGCCGAACACCTCGCCGCGATCCACCTTGAAGGTGATGCCGTCAACGGCACGCACGTCGCCGTAGCTCTTGCGCAGGTCAGTGACGGAGATCACGGGTGTCGATTGAGCATCCACGCCAGAAGGCTAGTCGGGAATTGCGACCGCGGCCACGGACGTGGTCGCCTTGCGGCGGCGCAGGTTTGCCGTTGCCTGGCTGCCGACCAGCGCCGCCAGGAAGACTGCTGTTTGGACGAGGACGATCGTCGCCCCGCTTGCGACATCGAACCAGTAGCTGAGATAGAGCCCAGCGATCGATGTGATGGCACCAACGAGAGTGGCGATCAGGATCATCCTGGAGAATCGTACGGTCAGCAGTTGCGCGGTGGCTGCTGGGGTGACGAGCATGGCCACCACAAGAATGATCCCGACTGCCTGCAGGCTGATGACGATGGTTATCGCAACGAGCCCAAGGAACAAATAATCGAGAGAGGTGACGGGTAAGCCCGAGGCCGCCGCGCCGAGTGGATCGAATGTCGAGTACAAGAGCTCTTTCCAGAGCACGGCGACGGTGCCCAGCACGACCGCGCTGAGGACGAGTAGACCAATCAGGTCATCCGTGCCGATGGCCAGCACGTTGCCCACCAGGAAGCCGAACAGGTCGCCGACGTAGCCGTTGATCGAGCTGTAGAGGAAGATGCCCAGGGCGAATGCGCCGGCGAATACCACGCCGATCGCCGTATCCACCCTGAGCGAGCTGCGACGACTGATCCAGCCGATCGTGATCGCCGTCGCGAACGCGGCTATGCCGCCACCAAGGGCGTACGGCGCTCCGACTATGTAGGCGACAACGACGCCGGGAAACGCTGCGTGGGCAACTGCGTCGCCGATGAATGCCAGACCCTTCAGGACGACGTAGCTGCCGACGACCGCGCACACGGTCCCTGCCAGAACGCTGGCAAGCAGCGCGCGAAGGAAGAACTGGAATGTAAGTGGCTCCAGCAGGGCGTCCATCAACGGCGGCGCGCGTCGTCGTGGTAGTGGCGTTCTCCACCGCTTGCCTGGTCGTGATGATGGGCGTCGTCGATCACCACGGCCCTGTCTCCGACGAACAACAAGTGGCCCCCGTACGTCTCGGCCAGGATCTTTGGATCAAGCAAGAGGGATGCCGGCCCCTCGACGACTACCCGACGATTTATCGCTGCCACTCGTTGGAATCTTTCAGCAGCCGTGGCAAGGTCATGGGTAGTGGCGATGATCGTGCGCCCACGCTTCGACTCGGCCTCGAGAATGTCCATCAGGTCTTCCTGCGTTGTCGCGTCGATGCCGGTCACGGGCTCGTCAAGCAGATATAGCGCCGGGTCGGCGGCCAGCGCCCGAGCCAGGAAGACTCGCCGCCGCTGGCCGCCGGAGAGCCGGCCGATCTGCACCTGGCGGTACTGAGCCATGCCCACCTTGTCGAGAGCTTCCGAGACATGGCGCGCGTCATCCGCACCCGGCCGGCGGAGCGGCCCCAGGAGCGGGTAGCGGCCCATCATCACGACGTCACCGACCGTTACCGGGAAAGCCCAGTCGACCGTCTCTGCCTGAGGCACGTACGCGACACGATGAGCTTCGCGGCCCGGCGCGCCGCCCAGGATTTCGACGCGGCCGCTCCACGGCTGGAGCAGCCCGGCCATTACCTTGAGAAGGGTGCTCTTGCCGGCACCGTTAGGGCCGACAACGGCCAGCAGTGATCCCGATTCGACAGCCAGGCTGATGTCCTCGAGGACGGGCACGTCGCCGTAGCCGGCGGTAACGTCCGAGAGCCATACGTCCGAGTGGGCGCGCAGGTGTCCGGGTTGGGTCGAATGACCATTGGTGTGCATGGGCGCGTGCGTGGCTATCTGAGACCCTCGACGATCTTGTCCGTGTCCCAGCGGATCATCTGCTCGTAGCTCGGCACCGTATCAGTCAGGGCGTCGTCGTACAGGTCGCTTTCGACCTTTGCGCCGGTGTCGGATGCGATCTCGCGCACGAGTTGGTCCGGGAACTGGACCTCCGCCAGGATGAGCCTGACGTTCGAAGATTTGATCTCACTGATCAGGTCCGCTATCTGGCCCGCGCTGGGATCCTGACCGGGTGCCGGCGTTACGACGCCGACGATCGTTATCGCGTATTCGCGCGCGTAATACGGAAATGCGTCGTGATATGCGACGAGGCGGCGGCTCGCCTCCGGGATCGTGGCGAACTGGGACTTGACGTAGTCGTCGAGCGCCGCGAGCTTAGCGTCGTATGCGGCCGCGTTAGCGTCGTAGTCGGGCTGGTTGGCCGGGTCGACTTCGTCGAGCTTGAGCCGAATCCGATCGACGTACTCGCGCGCGTAAGCGGGATCCATCCACAGGTGGGGATTCGGGCCGCCCTCGTCGCTCGCGATGTACTGAACGTCCGTGAGGCCTTCGCCAAGCTTCAGGATCGGCACGGTCGCGTTGCCCGTGTCCTGCATGAACGGAGTCAGCCAATCATCCAGGCCCAGGCCATTCATGACCACGAGGTCTGCGTTTGACACCGCGCTGGCGTCGGATGGTGACGGGTCGAAGGTGTGCACGTCGCCGCCTTTTGGAACGAGGCTCAGAACGTCGACATGACTGCCGCCCACGTTCTGGATCAGATCGGCGAAGACCGTCGTCGTGGTGGTGATGTTCAGGGCATTTGGTGCTGCACTCGGCGTTGCGTTGCCCGAGCAGCCCGAAAGCAGAAGCGTCAAGACGACCGTTGTGGCAAAGGCCCGCATCACTGTACCGACTCGCTTGCGCATGTCGGACAAAGTCCGTAAAGCTCGAGCCGGTGGCCGTCGACGCGATAGCCGCTTTGGGCCGCGATCTCACGCACGACAGATTGCAGCCCGCTATCCGCGACCTCGACCGAAGCCCCACACCTCCGGCATACGACATGGTGGTGGTGCTCCTGCGGTTCGCATGCGACGTACGCGTGCTCGCCAGTTGGCAGATCCAGGCGCTCCAGCGCTCCCTGATCGGCTAGCAAATCAAGGGTGCGAAAAATCGTTGCGCGTCCGATCCGGATCTCCTGGTGCTGGGCGTCCGCGAGCAGGTCAGCCGCAGTGAAATGTCCGGGCCGATTGGCTATCAGGGACGCGACGGTCCGGCGCGGCCGCGTCTCCCTCGTAGTGATACTCGATCTCATGTCCGCCAAATGATACACGATCTCAAAAATGACGAACATGCCGCACCTTCGACGCGTGGGCAGTGCTACGCTCGACGAAAGTGTTGCGTCGCCGTTTGATCGTGCTTGGCCTGGCCTTCGCAGTGTGGTCGGTGCTTGTCCCCTTGCCCGCAAGCGCCCATTCGCGCCCGTTCATTTGGCCCACGCGCGGAAGAATCACGCAGGGATTCGGCTGCACGGGCTTTTACCTGGAACCGCGCTACCGCGATTGTGCTCATTTCCACTACGGACTCGACATTGCCAACAGCCGCGGCACTCCCATATATGCCTCGGCACGAGGAGTTGTGACCATCGCTGGCTGGGACCCGTGGATCAGGCACGACCCGGACTGGATGGTGTTGATCAAGCACCCCGATGGCTTCCAAACGATGTACGCCCATTTGCAGATTCATCTGGCACCGGGAATTCACAAGGGAGCGCACGTACGACAGGGACAGCTGCTGGGCTGGATGGGGTCGACCGGTCGCTCGACCGGTCCACACCTTGAGTGGGCTGTTTTTCTACGGCACGTACCCGTCAACCCTCTGCGATTCGTCGGCGGCTCGCTGCGGCGCTAGAACCTAGATAACCGCGGCACAGCCTCCCGATCCGGCGGGCGTCGGCTCAGACCCCAGGGTTCCGTAGATTGGCGTGAGGAAATCCTGCCGGGCCAGCGGCTTGCCATGGCGATCCAGCCACTCGACCACGACCGAAGTTCGGTAGACGCTGATCGTGCTCGCAGCACTCACCGTCACGCTGATCGGCTTCACGAAGCCCACGTCGCCGCGCACGAGATCGATCGCCGAGGGGGCCGATCTGGCCGAGCGTTGCCAGTCTGCGTAGAAGATCCTGTCCTGGGTGTTGGACTGCAGTTCCACGTGCCAGCTGACTGAGTGGAGTTGGCCTTCGCGTAGCGCGGCGCCCGGTCGGATGACGGGTGGCTCGACGACGATAGCCACAAGAGAAGTTCGGGTGGCCCGGCTGCCCGCCTTGTAGATGCACCACGCGCCTGGTCCGCCGGTGCCGTCCGAATTCGCGTAGAAGACGACGCTACCCAAATTGCCGGGCGCCTGGAACGTTTGCGGCTGCTGCGCAATTTGTGGCGCCGGGGCGACGACTACCGGAGCGGGCGCGGACGCGGTCGGTGCTGGCGACGTCGACGGGGCGACGGTCGGCGCGCGCGCAACGACCGCCGGCAGCGACGGAGCGGCGGCCGGCGCGACTGTGTCCCATGGTTTCCAGACGAGCATGCCCACGATCAGGACCGCTACAACACCGGCGATCAGTGCCGCACGGCGGCCGCCCGGAACCCGCTCCACGATCAACTCGTGCTCTGGCTCGTCCCCAAGAAATGCCATCGACGCAGGTATATCAGCGCCGCCAATAGAATTGGCCACACCGAATGCCGACATACGACCCGACTACCGCGCTGCTCGTCGTCGACGTTCAGAACGATTTTGCCGATCCGAAAGGCAGCCTCTACGTCAGAGGCGGCGAAGAGGTGGTGCCCTTCGTAAACGGTGAGATCGACGCGGCCCAGAAAGCAGGCGCGCGCATCTTCTACACGCAGGACTGGCATCCCGAATCCACGCCGCACTTCAAGAAGGACGGCGGAATCTGGCCGGTTCATTGCGTGCAGGGCACTTGGGGGGCGGAGTTTCCCGCTGACCTGGTAATCGGTGGACCGGTCATCCAGAAGGGGAGTCACGGCGAGGACGGCTACTCGGGCTTCACGATGCGCGATCCGGTCAGCGGCGAAACGGTGCCGACAGCGCTCGGGGACATGCTCGCCGCCGCCAATGTCACGCGCCTCGTCCTCGCAGGCCTGGCGACGGATTACTGCGTCAAATCCACGGTGCTCGACGCGCGCGAGCGCGGCTATCCGATCACTGTGCTCCAGAACGGAATTCGTGCAGTCGAGCTCAACCCGGGCGACGGCGATCGTGCCATCGAAGAGATGTTTGCCGCGGGAGCACTGCTCGAGTCGCGTGCGGCGGTGACGGCCGAGACCACGGCCGAGGGAGGGCTAGACTCATGACGATGACAGCGGAGGCGCACGCGACGGACGACCGTCCGTACTCGCCGGGACTAGAGGGCGTCCTGGCGGGCGAGACGTCACTCAGCAGGGTCGATGGCGCCAATGGCCGCCTGACG
>DATBFJ010000004.1:0-5228 GCA_036558545.1 Candidatus Limnocylindrales bacterium | reverse complement strand
CGCACGCTTGGCGGCCGGCAGCTCCGGTAGGCCCGCGCGAATCGCGGAAAGCCAAGCCGCGTCCGTTCGCAACGGAGGCAGATCAGGCTCCGGAAAGTAGCGATAGTCCTGCGACTCTTCCTTGAGCCGCATCGTGTACGTCTCGCCGCGGTTGTCGTCCCAGCCGCGCGTTTCCTGGACGAGGGCCGTGCCGGACTCCAAAGCCTCCGTCTGGCGTTCGATCTCGAAGGCAATCGCACGCTCCACCGACCGGAACGAGTTCATGTTCTTGACCTCGACGCGGGTGCCCAGCACGTCCGTGCCGCGCGGCCTTATCGAGACGTTCGCCTCGACGCGCATCTGGCCCTCTTCCATCTGCGCGTCGCTCGCACCGATAGTGACCAGCAGCAGCCGCAGCTCCTCGGCGTAACGGCGCGCGGCCTCTGCGGAATGGATCACCGGATCCGTGACGATCTCCATGAGGGGCATGCCACTCCGGTTGAAGTCGACGAGCGACAGCCGCCCGCCTCCCGGAGCGTCCTGATGGAGCAGTCGCGCCGTGTCCTCCTCGAGATGGGCGCGTGTGATGCCAACTTCCACGGTGCCCTGCGACGTTTCGACCGCCAGCTTGCCGTGCGCCGCCAGCGGCAGGTCGTACTGCGAGATCTGGTAGCCCTTGGGCAGATCCGGATAGAAGTAGTTCTTGCGGTCCCAGCGTGTCACGTCCGGCGTGGCTGCATCGATCGCCATGCCCGTAGCCAGTACGTGCTCCACGGCACGCTTGTTGATCACCGGCAAGGCGCCGGGCAGGCCCAGGCAGACCGGGCAAACGTTCGTGTTCGGCGGTGCGTTGCGAAAGTCCGTCGAGCACGAGCAGAACATCTTCGAAGCGGTCTTCAGCTGGACGTGGATCTCGACTCCGACCACGACCTCGTAGTCGGTGCGGGGAGCGACCGTCATATGCCTAAGACTGCCCTACTTCTTGGTTCCGCGCGCCGAACCGGTCAGCTTGCCGCCGTTCCCGTCTGCGAGCAGGCAGTGGATTGCGTGGTCGCCACCGGCCCAAGTTTGCTCATCCGGGCTGTCATATGAGATCACGTAGCCCGACTCTTCCCAACCGACACCCACGTATGTTTGAAAATCGCTCTCGCACTGCATCTGCTGAACGCTGCCTATCTGTTCGTAACCGGGAAAACCCGACGCATTCGGGTAGTCGAACACGCTGAAGACCTCTTCCTCGTGAGGCTCAGCGCAGTCGACTATCGCGTGCGACTCGACGCTGTTTCCTTCAACGTCCGTCGTGTTGGTGTAGTTGAAGCAGTCACCGACCTTGAGTGCGGAGCCACTGACGGTGTTCTGACACGCGGCAAACGTTGCGGCGAGGGCAACCGAAACGACGACGCCGACGAGCGCCTTCAATGCAAGCTGTCGACGAAAGCCTTCATGCGCACGAGCGCTTGCTCGAGCTGCTCATAGCTGGTCGCCAGCGTTGCCCGAACGTGGCCCTCCCCTGACGGGCCAAATGCGTTGCCCGGCACGACCGCGACCTTCTGCTCGTAAAGCAGGCGCTCGCTGAATTCTTCGCTGGTCAGACCGGTCGATCGGATCGAGGGAAAGGCATAGAAGGCACCCTTCGGCTCCGCGGCGGTCAGCCCTATCTGGTTGAGGCCGTTGACGAACATCTGTCGCCGACGGTCGTACTCGCGAACCATGCGCTCGACATCTGGCTCGGCGCTCTTGAGCGCCACAACGGCCGCGTCCTGGGCAACGGTCGGGGCGGACATGATCTCGTACTGGTGGACCTTGACGATGCCGTCAAGCAGGTCCTTCGGTGCGCATGCGTAGCCGACGCGCCAGCCGGTCATTGCGTAGGCCTTCGAGAAGCCGCCGATCGTGATCGTCCGGTCGCGCATTCCCGGCAGCGTCGCGATCGGCAGGTGGCGGTGGCCGGCGTAAACGAGTCGGTCGTAGATCTCGTCGCTGACCACGATCAGGTCATGGCGCTGTGCGATATCTGCGATGGCGCGCAGGGTGGTTTCATCGAGCACGGCACCGGTTGGGTTGCACGGATAGCCCATGAACAGCACCTTGGTGCGCGGCGTGATCGCCGCCTCGAGCTGGTCCGGTACGAGCGCGAAGCCACTCGCGTCCGTCGTGGAGACCAACACCGGCGTGCCGCCGTTGAACAGGATCGCCGGCAGATACGCAACGTACGACGGTTCGTGGAGGAGCACCTCATCGCCGGGGTCGGTGATCGCCGACATCGCCGCGGCGACGGCCTCCGACGCGCCGACCGTGACGCAGATCTCGTTGTCGGGGCTGTAGTCGAACCCGTACAGGCGCTGCAGGTGGTTGGCCAGTGCGCGGCGCAACTCGATCGTGCCGTAGTTGCTGGTGTAATGAGTGCGCCCGGAGCGCAGAGAGCGAACACCCTCCTCGACGACCTGCGGTGGGGTGTTGAAGTCGGGCTCGCCGACACCAAGGCTGATCACGTCCGGCATCGTGGCAATGACGTCGAAGAACTTGCGGATGCCCGACGGCGGCACGGCGCGAACTCGTTCGGAAAGGCGATTCACGGCCACGGGCATTTCAGTCGTCATCTGGTCCTCTGACTTGCCTCGCGAGTATAAGCGGGTGCTCGTGGCGGCCCAAAACGGGGGAATCCCCGAATTGATCGGCGCCCCTCGCCATTCGATGATCGATGGCAAAGGAGGGCGCCGTGAGCCTTATCAAAGTTCTTCGGGCGATCGCACTTGGCGCAATCTTGGTCGGCGTTCTGCTGGTTCAGGCGGTGCCAGTCGAAGCAGCGGGCGGACCAACGGTCATCGCCGTGCACCGCAATGGTGCGTTCGATATGTCTGGCCAGGTCACCTTTGGCTCGGTCGCGAGGATGTCCGTCCCCGCCGGCAATTGGCTGATCACCGCGACGTCAACCATCCAGACGACGACCTCCGTCAGTGACGTCGAGTGCCAGCTCGTGGCGGGCACAGAGTTCTACAAGTCGATTTCGATCCCGACCGGAGGCGGCGTCGGCTCTTCTCAGCCGATGGTTCTCCTCCTGGCACATCACTTTGCGAAGAAGGGCGCCGTGATCTTGAAGTGCAAGAGCAACGGCTGGCTCGGCGATGTCCTCGTTCGCGACGTGCACATGACGGCCGTGCAAGTTGGCCAGCTCACTGACACGGCCGGAATATTCGGCACGGGCGCACCGGCCGCGTCATATGCCCAGGATTCGAGCGCTCGGGGATGGACAGACTCGTCGAACCACGACGTCCAGGACCTGAGGCTGCCAGCCGGAACCTGGCTCGTCCAGGCGGTCGCCTGGGGCGGCGCCGGCGGAGATGGGGACAGGATTGATTGCACGCTCGGTTGGAGCTCGACGACCGTTGACCAGTTCGTGGGTGACTTTGAGGGAGTGCAACGAGCTGTGTACCTCGAAGGGGTGATCACTCTGCCGAGCCCCGGCGGCGTCAACGTCACGTGTCATGACGGCCAGGCGCTCTGGTACCTCTATGGCAGCGCCATCTCGGCGATCCAGGTGGGCACGCTCAAGTACGGCCCGCTCGGAGGATCGCTGACCACGACTGGTAGCGGCTCGCCGACCGTCATCGGCGGTTACAACGACTCGGCCGGCGGTGTGGCGGCCAGCCAGGCCATGTCGTCGATCGCGAGCGAATCGCTCGGAACGGGGTCGTGGTTCGTGACGGCGAAGAGCTCATTCCTCGGCGCGGCCCCGGCGAACATCACGTGCCAGACGCGCCTCGGGACCGTATCGGATCAGGGCCGCGTGATCATCGACGCCGGAAACAACATGGCCAACTGGATGGCTATGAGCCTGACCAAAGCCGTCTCGGCGACGTCAAATGCGTCGCTGGCGTGCGGTCAGTCGGCCAGCAGCGGCGACGTGGCGTACTTCCACGTCCGGCTGTTCGCACTCAAGGCGGGTTCTCTTACCGACACAGACCTCGACTGACTGGGCGACGGTCCTTGAATTAGGCGGCGCGCATCGCTGCGAAACGCTCGGGGGCGCTGGGCGTCCCAGTGTTCTCGAGCAGTGCGAGGTCGCGCGGTTCGATGCTCCGCCAATCGTCGTCGCGCGTAATTGCCTCGTAAGCCCGACCAAGCTCGAACAACGTCGCTTCGTCCCACGGCTTGCCGATGAGCTGAAGGCCGACGGGCAAGCCTTCCGATAAGCCGCAAGGCACCGACAAACCGGGCAGACCGGCTACGTTCACGGGCAGCGTGCACGCATCGGACAGGTACATCGCCACGGGATCCTGGAGACGCGCCCCGAACTTGAACGCGACCGTGGGGCTCGTCGGAGCCACAAGCGCGTCGACCTGCTCGAAGGCCTTGTCGAAATCGGCCTTGATCAGCGTGCGGACCTTCTGCGCCTTGAGGTAATAGGCGTCGTAGTAGCCGGCCGAAAGCGCGTAGGTACCGAGCATCAGTCGGCGCTTGACCTCCGCGCCAAAGCCGCTGCCGCGGGTGGCAAGGTAGTCGGCGATGTAGTCGCCGCCCGGCTCGCGAATCGAGTGGCCGTAGCGGACGCCGTCGTAGCGGGCCAGGTTCGCCGAGGCCTCGGCCGGCGCGATGATGTAGTACGTGGCGAGGCCGTAGTCCGTGTGTGGCAGATCGATGTCGATGATCGTCGCGCCGGCCGCTTCGAGGCGCTTGACCGCGTCCCGGATGAGCTGCTCGACCCCAGGTTCCAAGCCCTTGACGAAGTACTGCCGCGGCAGGCCGAGGCGCATTCCTTTGATCCGCGCCGCAGCCTCGTCGTCACTATCCGGCAGTGTCGCGAGATAGTCCGGAACCTCGACCGGAGCGGAAGTGGAGTCGCGCTCATCGCGGCCGGCGATGACGCCCAGGAGCAGCGCCGCATCTCTGACGTCGCGCGCGAACGGCCCGATCTGGTCGAGTGAGCTGGCAAACGCGACTATGCCGTAGCGGCTGACGCGGCCATACGTGGGCTTGAGCCCGACCGTGCCAGTCAGTGCCGCGGGCTGCCGGATCGAGCCGCCGGTGTCAGTACCGATCGACAAGGGCGCCTGGTATGCGGCGACGGCCGCGGCACTCCCGCCGCTGCTGCCGCCCGGGACGCGATCGAGGTCCCATGGATTGGAAGTTGGCCCGTAGGCACTGAACTCGGTCGACGAGCCCATCGCGAACTCGTCCATGTTCGTCTTGCCCGGCAGCACGGCGCCGGCAGCGCGCAGCCGCTCAGAGATGTGCGCGTCATACGGGCT
>DATBFJ010000003.1:0-12500 GCA_036558545.1 Candidatus Limnocylindrales bacterium | reverse complement strand
GATTTGAGCAGCTGTCCGTCAAAAGCGGTGAGCTCAGCGGGAGTGCCGCGTAACACCAGAGTTTGAGGAACTTTGGCGCCTGTCATGCGCCGTCCCGCGAGCGCCTGATCGAGCGCGTCAGCGAGTATCGCGAGGTCGGGCAGCTCAGGCATCTGCGCCTCTAGAAACAGGCATGGATCGCGCTCGTCACGGGCATGGCGCGCGATTGTAGGCGCGCTCAGGTGCGTGGTAACATGCCTCGGCCCTACGGGGAGCATCAAGAAGAGCTCGCGCGTGCCTGCGGTACGGAAGGAGTCTGAAGAGCCCACTCACGGACACGGATGACCAACCAGCGGATCGGAGGCCCGGGCGTGCAGCTCGGGTCTTGTTGTTCTCCGGGGAGCTATTGATCGGAGGACATCACAAGTTTGACCGTAGAGCGCATGGAAGGGACCGAAGAGGCGGATACGCAGCCTACTGAGGCACAGGCTTCAGAGGCAGCTACCCCAGAGACAGAGGTTCCGCAGGCGGCAGCAGACGCGAATGGCGCGCAGGCAGAAGCCGTCGACACCGCAGCATCGAGCACGTCCGACCCAGCGACAGATACCGCTGAAGTGACAGCCGAGCGCACCTCGGAACAGGACACCGCGGACGAGAAGGGAGAGGCAGGCGCAGAGAGCCTGCTGACCGCCGACGACATGGCCGACGCACCAGCGGCCGATGTCGACGACGCCGCGGCCGCCGTTGCGCCTGATGCCGCTACCGATTCGGACGAGGAGCCCGACGGGCGCCCGCTTGGCGCCGCCGATCAGGTCGCCGAGCAGGCGGACGAGGCAGTCGCACGCATGGACGAGGCGGAGACGCCCTCCGCGGCGGCGACCAACGGTGCCGCCCCTGCCGCAGAGCCACGGCCCGCCCCGCGCGTGTACGACGGCCCTGAGCCAACGACTATGGAAGAGCTGCTCAACGAGCAGGCCACGGAGATCCGCAGCCTCAAGCACGGCGACGTCGTTGAGGGCACGGTCGTGCGCATCGACAAGGACGAGATCCTCGTCGACATCGGCGCCAAGTCCGAGGGCGTCATCAGCAACCGCGAGCTGTACGGCCGCAACGCCGAGGCACAGCCTCAGCTGAACATTGGCGACCAGGTCCTCGTCTACGTCCTCCAGCCAGAGTCGCAGGAAGGCCACGCAGTGCTCTCGCTCCGGCGCGCCGGGCTCGAGCGCAAGTGGCGCGCGATGCAGGAGCAGCTGGACGCCGGCGCCATCATCGAGGCGCCCGTCATCGACCACAACAAGGGCGGCCTGATAGTCGACTGTGGCATTCGCGGCTTCGTGCCGATCAGCCAGATCGTCGACTTCCCGCGCCGACCCCAGAACGAGCAGCCACGTGACGCCGCGCAGGAGATCGCCGAGAAGCTCCAGCCATATGTCGGCCGGAAGCTGCGCTTGAAGATCCTCGAGGTCAACCGCAAGGCCAACCGACTCATCCTTTCGGAGAAGGTCGCGCTGTACGAGGAACGGCGCGAGAAGCGCGACGAGCTCTTCAGCAGCCTGGCCGTGGGTCAGAAGGTCACCGGCACGGTCCGCTCGATCGCGCCCTTCGGCGTCTTCATCGACCTGGGCGGCATCGATGGCCTGGTCCACAAGAGCGAGCTGTCGTGGAACAAGGTCAATAACCCTGAGGCCGGTTATCGCGTGGGTGAGGAGGTCGAGGCCGAGGTCATCGACATCAACCACGAGCGTGGCCGCATAAGCCTGTCGATCCGCCGCCTGCAGCCCGACCCGTGGCACTCCACTGTCGCGGACCTGAAGGTCGGCGACATCATCGACGGCACGGTCACGAAGATCGTCAACTTCGGGGCATTCGTGCGCGTGAGGGACGGTCTCGAGGGCCTGATCCATATCAGCGAGCTGTCGCACCAGCGTGTCGCGCATCCCGGTGACGTGGTCCACGAAGGGCAGACGCTCAAGCTCAAGATCATCTCGCTCGAACAGGAGCGCCATCGCCTCGGCCTCAGCCTCAAGCAGGCAGAGGAAGCTCCGGCACGGCCCGAGCGCCCGGCCGCCCCGCGCGAGCGCAGCCGCGGTCGCACTGAGGGTCGGGGCTACGACATGAGCCAGGCGATCCAGGAGCCGGAGGGCGGTATCGACAACACGCTCGCCGCCGCGTTCGCCCAGGTTCGCCAGCAGATGGCGGAAACGGAGGCAGCTCGCGAAGCCGCCGAGGGCGAGGACGCCGAGGAAGGCGGTACGGACGCTGCCGCAGCGGAGCTGACGACAGCTCCCGAGCAGGAAGTGGCCGCCGAAGCCCCCACGGCCGAGGCGGTCGCTGAGGCACCCGCCGCTGAGGCAGCTGCCGCCGACGCAGTCGCTGAGGCACCCGCCGCTGAGGCAGTCGCCGAGGCGCCTGCAGCCGAAGAGCCTGCGGAGCAGGCAGCCAAGCCCGCCAAGAAGAGCAAAGCCAGCGCCAAGGCCGAGGCTGCCGCTCCGGCTACGGACGAGGAAGAGGCACTGCCGGAGACGGCAGCTGATCCGGCCGAAGGCCCTGCCGAGCCGACAGGTTCCGCGCTGCCCGAGACCGGCGAGGAGCCTGCGGAGGGCGCAGACGACGCCGCTCCGGCCGAGGGCGCGGACAAGGACGAGTCGGCCAGCTGAGCTCGCCGGCCTGATCCGGCCGATCGGGCGTAGAATTCGGGTAGTCCACTCAATCAACTGACCGCGGTGGCGCTTGGGCGACGCCAGCGGTCAGTGTTTCTTTAGTTTTTCAGCACATGCCCCGCCACCTCGGAAACGTCGGCGGCCATGTCGGTGTAGTGCACTTAGGTACCGATTTGGAGCCTCCCGGACAGGTACCGGAGAGGGGTCGGCGGCCCTGCCGCCGGTGTTAGCATTCGAAAAAGGGCGTGCTGAGCGCCCTGCTGGGGATTAGGCGCAGGATGGATCGCTTCGACAAGTTCACGGACCGCGCGCGCAAGGTCCTGACACTTGCTCAGGACGAGGCGCAGCGGTTCAACCACAACTACATAGGCACGGAGCATCTCCTGCTCGGTCTGGTCCGCGAGGGCGAGGGCGTCGCCGCGCGTGTGCTCGAGAACATGAACGTCGAGCTTGCCAAGGTCCGTACCGCAGTGGAATTCATCATCGGCCGCGGCGACCGACCGGTCGTCGGCGAAGTCGGGCTGACACCACGCGCCAAGCGCGTCATCGAATTGGCGATCGACGAGGCACGTCGGTTGGGCCACAACTACATCGGCACGGAGCATCTGCTGCTGGGCCTGGTACGCGAAGGTGAGGGCATTGCCGCGGGCGTGCTCGAGAGCCTCGGCGTCAACCTGGACAAGGTTCGCCACGAGGTCATTCGCGTCCTGTCACAGAGCTCGAGCGCAGGCCCCGCGACCGAAACCAAGCGTGCCAGCAAGACCCCCACGGTCGACCAGCTGGGCATCAACCTGACCGATGCAGTTCGCTCGGGCAAGATCGATCCCGTCATCGGCCGCGAGAAGGAGATCGAGCGGGTCATCCAGATCCTCAGCCGCCGGACCAAGAACAACCCCGCGCTGATCGGCGAGCCAGGCGTCGGCAAGACGGCCATCGCCGAAGGCCTTGCGCAACGCATCGTCAGCGGTGACGTACCAGAGACGCTCATTAACAAGCGAGTCCTGACACTCGACATCGGTTCGCTTGTCGCCGGGACTAAATACCGCGGTGAGTTCGAGGAGCGCCTCAAGAAGATCATCGAGGAGCTGCGCTCAACCAACGACGCGGTGCTGTTCATTGACGAGCTGCACACGCTCGTCGGCGCCGGCGCCGCCGAGGGCGCCATCGACGCCGCCAACATCCTCAAGCCGCCGCTCGCGCGCGGTGAGCTGCAGTGCATCGGCGCGACCACGCTCGACGAATACCGCAAGTACATCGAGCGCGACGCTGCGCTCGAGCGGCGCTTCCAACCGGTCATGGTCGAGGAGCCGACGCTCGAGCAGACCGTCGACATCCTGTTCGGCATTCGCTCTCGATACGAGGAGCACCACAAGGTCAAGATCACGGACGAGGCGCTTCGAGCAGCAGCGGACCTGTCCATTCGCTACATCACCGACCGCCATCTTCCCGACAAGGCGATCGACCTTATCGATGAGGCGGCCAGTCGCGTCCGGTTGCGGACCGCGAGCGCTCCGCCCGAGCTCAAGGAGGCTCAGCGCGAGCTGGATCGTGTCACCAAGGAGAAGGAAGCCGCGATCAACGACCAGGACTACGAGGTCGCGGCCAATCTGCGCGATGCGGAGGCCAAGGCCAAGGACGCCGTTGAGGCGCTTCGCGGCGAGTGGAACAACTCTCGCCAGGTTGAGGCATCCGAGGTGACGGACGAAGACATCGCCGCAGTTGTCGCCATGTGGACGGGAATTCCGGTCACGCGCATCGCGCAGGAGGAATCCGAGCGGTTGATGCACATGGAGGATGCCCTCCGGGAGAAGGTGATCGGCCAAGACGAGGCGATCGACACCATCTCAAAGGCAGTGCGCCGCGCTCGCGCGGGCCTCAAGGATCCCAAGCGTCCGATCGGCTCCTTCATCTTCCTGGGCCCCACGGGCGTGGGCAAGACGTGGCTGGCCAAGGCACTCGCCGAGTTCATGTTCGGGTCAGAGGATTCGCTGATCAAGATCGACATGAGCGAGTTCATGGAGCGCCACAACGTGTCGCGCCTGGTCGGCGCTCCTCCCGGTTACGTCGGCTTTGACGAGGGCGGCCAGCTGACAGAGGCCGTACGGCGCAAGAGCTACAGCGTCGTGCTCCTTGACGAGATCGAGAAGGCCCATCCGGAGGTCTTCAACATCCTGCTCCAGATCCTCGAGGATGGGCACCTGACGGACGCCAAGGGCCGACGTGTCGACTTTCGCAACACGGTCATCATCATGACCAGCAACGTCGGCGCCAAGTCGCTCCTCAAGGACACCAGCCTGGGCTTCCGCCCGGTCGCCACCGACCAGGCCAAGGAAGAGCAGCAGCAATATGACCGGATGCGCGAGAAGGTGCTCGACCAGCTCAAGACGCAGTTCCGGCCGGAGTTCCTCAACCGCGTCGACTCAGTCGTCGTCTTCCGATCGTTGCAGATCGAGCAGATCAGGCTGATCGTGGAGTTGCTGCTCGATCGCGTCCGGGATCAGCTCAAGGCGCAGCAGATCGAGCTGCAGATCACGCAGGAAGCCAAGGATCACATCATCAAGCTGGGCTACGACATCGACTACGGCGCGCGCCCGCTGCGGCGCGTGATCCAGAACATGGTCGAGGACCAGCTCGCCGAGGCCCTGCTGATGGGTCGTTTCCAGCCGGGCATGACCGTGGTCATCGACAAGGCCGAGGACGCCGGTCTGTCGATCCAGCCTCTCGAGGAGAAGATCCCGGTCGAGGCAAGCGCCTAAGCCCGTGGCCCGGCTCGACACCCGCTACGTGTGTGGCACGTGCGGCGCGACGAGCCTGCGCTGGGAAGGCCAGTGCCGCTCGTGCGCCAACTGGAACACGATGGTTGAGTCGGTCGTCCAGTCGCCGCGCGCCATGAAGCAACGAAGTGCCGCGCCCGTTGCAGCGCCGCAAGTCACGGCCTTGAGTGATCTCGACGAGGCCGATGCCGAGCGCATCGTGGTCGGCATCCGCGAGATAGACCGAGTGTTGGGTGGCGGCATCGTTGCCGGCTCTCTTGTGCTGCTCGGCGGCGAGCCGGGCATTGGCAAGTCGACGCTCGTCCTGGCGGTGTGCGGAGCGGTGGCTCGCACAGGAGGCGGAACCGGCCGCGTCCTGTACGCGAGCGGAGAGGAATCTGCGGCGCAGCTGCACATGCGCGCCGGCCGGCTGGGCCTTGCCGGGCACGGCGCCGGCGAACAGATCGACGTTCTTCCTGAGACATCCGTCGAGCGCATCGTTGCGGCCGCAGAGGCAACTTCGCCGGCGCTGCTCGTCATTGACTCCATCCAGACGCTCACCACCGATGTCCTGGACGGTCCGGCGGGATCCGTGGGCCAGGTCCGAGAGGCCGCGGCACGACTTCAGGCCTACGCCAAGGAAAACGGCGTGCCCACCGTCCTGGTTGGCCATGTCACCAAAGACGGAACGCTTGCTGGGCCAAAGACGCTCGAGCACATCGTCGACGTCGTGCTGACTCTTGAAGGCGAGCGCTTCTCAGGACTCCGGCTGCTGCGCGCGAGCAAGAACCGCTTTGGGTCTACCGACGAAGTCGGCGTCTTCGAGATGGCGCCTGACGGGTTGCAGGAAGTTGCCGATCCGGGCTCGGCGTTCATCGAGACCGACTCCCTGGGCGCACCGGGTGTGGCCGTAGCCGCAACGCTGGAGGGCAGCCGTCCGTTGCTCGTCGAGGTGCAGGCGCTCGTCGCTCCTCAAGTGCATGGTTCGCCGCGACGCACCGCTTCCGGTTTGGACAACCAGCGTCTCGCGTTGCTCATCGCCGTCCTCGGACGTCGTGCGGGGATGAACCTTGCCAGCCACGACGTTTACGCCAGCGTCGTCGGCGGCCTCGTCGTTGAGGAGCCCGCCATCGACCTGCCACTCGTCATGGCCCTTGCCTCCGCACTCCGCGATCGGCCGCTGATCGGCGGTACCGTGCTGTGCGGCGAAATTGGACTCACTGGCGAGCTCCGCCCGATCCACGGACTTGCGCGACGGCTTCGCGAGGCTGCCCGCCTCGGCTTCACGAGGGCGATCGTGCCTCAGCAGCAGGGACGGCGCGAAGCGATCGAGGACGTTCCCGGCATCGAACTCGTCAGAGTCGCTACGCTGCGCGACGCAATCAGTGCCGCACTCAGCGAGCCGCAGCAACGTGCCGTCCGCGAGACTGTGCCGATCGTCATTGGAGAAACAACCTCTTGAACATCTTTGTCCGGCTGTTGGGAGGCGGCCTTGTCGCGGCCATCGCCATTGCCGTGACCTCCTTGGCCGGCGTGCCCAAGCTCGACCTGACCACGATCGGCGGGGCCGTTTTGCTGATCGGCTGGATCGGGGCGTGGTTCATCATCGGCTTTGCGGTTCTGCCGTATGTCACCGTCGTGCCGGCGCGGTTCCTCATTCGCCACGTCATGGATCTGTCGACCGGCGAGTTCATCAGTGGCGTCGTTGGCCTGATCATCGGCTTGATCATTGGCCTGCTGCTTGGCCTGCCGATGACGAACCTGCCCTCGCCATATAACTATTGGTTGCCAATCGGCACGATCGCCGTGACCGGCCTGGGGATGATGGGCCTCACCGTGGCCAAGCGCGCCGATCTATACGAGGCGCTCAAGAACGCCGGTTTCATCAGGCCGCCTGAGCGACCACTGGTAGAGCAGCTAGGCCCGACCACCTACGTCGACACGAGCGCACTGATCGACGGACGGATGACTGATGTCGTCGCCAGTGGCTTCCTTTTTGGCACGCTCGTGGTTCCACGCTTCGTGGTCGCAGAGCTTCAGCACATTGCCGACAACCGTGACCAGACTCGTCGCGTCCGCGGACGGCGCGGGCTCGAAGTGCTCAATGTCCTTCAAAAGGATCACCGCGTGGCGGTCGAGCTGAGCGACGAGGATCCGTCCGGTATCGAGGCTGTGGACGCCAAGCTCGTTGAGCTGGCCAGGCGGCGTAAGGCCGGCATCCTGACCAACGACTACAACCTCAACCGCGTCGCGCAGCTCGACGACGTCCGTGTCCTCAACCTCAATCAGCTCGCGAACGCGCTCAAGCCGGCGTTCCTGCCGGGCGATGCGCTGCAGGTCAAGGTCATCCAGCAGGGCAAGGAGCCCGGACAGGGCCTCGCCTACCTCGACGACGGCACGATGATCGTTGTCGAGGGTGGCGGCGAGATGGTCGATCGCGAGATCGAGGTCACCGTGGTTCGCGTCCTGCAGACTGTCGCCGGCCGGATGGTCTTCGCTCAGCCGCGTGGCTGAGCGGCGTCGCTTTGCCGATGCGGTGATCGTCGCCGCCGGCTCAAGCGAGCGCATGGGCGGGGCGGACAAGAGCTCCGCGATGATTCTCGGTCGCACGATGCTCGAGTGGTCCGTCGCATCGATGGCCGCCGCCGAGTCCGTGGATCGAGTGATCGTCGTCGCCAGAGAGGACCGCGTCGAATTGGTCGCCGCACTCGAGTCGATGAGCGGCACAACTGTTGTCACGGGCGGCGAGCAGCGCTCTGCCTCTGTCAGAAACGGCGTCGCTGCGTCGTCGGCCGAGGTCGTGCTGGTTCACGACGCGGCTCGTCCACTCGCTTCGTCGTCACTCGCAGACGCAGTGGCCGCGGCGGCCGCCGAACACGGCGCGGCAGTGCCCGTCGTGCCCGTTGTGGACTCGCTCAAGCGCGCCGCCAGAGGCGGGCTCATCGAATCGGTCGATCGGACTGGCCTCGTCCGGACCCAGACGCCGCAAGGCGCCCGCAGGGCATTGCTGGTCGATGCCTTCGGGACGGCGGGCTCTGCGGCATACACGGATGAGGCCGCGCTCCTGGAGAGCCGCGGCATCAGCGTGGCCACCGTCCCAGGGGAGTCCACGAACCTCAAAGTCACCGAGCCGGCAGACCTCGAGATCGTCCGCGCGATCGCCGCCTCGAGAGGGCGATCAAACGAGACGATGCGCATCGGCCTCGGCCAGGACTCTCACGGTTTCGGACCGGAGATGGGCATGCGCTTGGGCGGCATCGTCATCGATGCGGCTCCGCGCCTGTTCGGCCATTCGGACGGGGACGTCGTGTTGCACGCCGCCGCCACGGCCGTGCTGTCCGCCGCGGGTCTGGGCGATCTCGGTCGGATGTCGCCACCAACCGACCCGCGGACCAGGGGCATCGACAGTGCGCGGCTGCTCAACGAAGCCGTTTTCCGGGCGGCGCAGGGCGGCTGGTCGGTCGCATCTGCCCAGGTGTCGTTGGTCGGCGCGAGGCCAAAGCTTGGACCACAGCGAATCGACGCAATGCGCGAACGGCTCGCCGCACTGCTCGATGCAGATCGAGACTCCGTGTCGATCAGCGCATCGACGGGCAACCTGTATGGCTCGGAGGGTGCGGGACTCGTGATCAGCGCAACCTGCCTCGTTGCCGTTCATCGGCGATGATGCGCGAGGAATGACTCTCCGATTCACGAATACCCTCGGCGGCAAGGTCGAGGAGTTCATGCCCCTCGATGCGTCGAATGTCCGCATCTATAGCTGCGGACCTACCGTCTACGGCCCCGCCCACGTGGGCAATTTCCGCGCCTTCCTGCTTGGCGACATCGTCAGCCGCTACCTGCGCTGGTCTGGTTTCAACGTCACCTGGGTGATGAACATCACCGACGTTGACGATCGGATCATCAGGGATCTGGCGGCCAAAGGCGGAACGCTCGACGAGCTGACCGCACCGCATATCGAGCGCTTTATCGCCGATCTGGCCAAGCTGCGCATTGGGCCGCCTGACAAACTCGCGCGTGCCACAGAGCACATTCCCGAAATGGCAGCGATCGTCAAGAAGCTCGTCGACAACGGCCATGCATACGCGGTGGATGACGGCTCGATCTTCTTCCGCATCTCGACATGGCCGAGATACGGCGTGCTGGCCAAGCTCGATCCGGATCAGGCACAGTCGACGGAGCGGGTCGCGGCCGACGATTACGGCAAGGACGATGTCCGTGACTTTGCCGTTTGGAAGGGCACCAAGCCGGGCGAGCCTTCGTGGGACACAGAGGTGGGCAGGGGTCGGCCGGGCTGGCACATCGAGTGCTCGGCGATGAGCATGAAATACCTGGGTGAATCATTCGACATCCATACCGGCGGTGTCGACCTGATCTTCCCGCACCACGAGAACGAGATCGCCCAGTCCGAGGCATCAACCGGCAAGCATTTCGTCAACACCTGGCTGCACAACGCGCATCTGCACATGTCGGGCGAGAAGATGGCCCGCCGCGTGGGCAACATTGAGCGCCCCGCCGATGTTTACGAGGCAGGCTATTCACCGACGACGCTGCGCTACGCGCTCATCGCGACGCAGTACCGCAAGCCGCTCGAGTGGGGCGGACAGACGCTTGACAACGCGCGCGAAGCCGTTGAGCGGCTGTCGAACACCGTCTCGCGTCTCGAGCGCTTCTCAAGTGACGCCCCGAACGACCCTCGACTCGACACGGTCTTCAGCGCCGCTCGAGCTGAGTTCAAGGCGGCCATGGACGATGATCTCAACATCTCCGAGGCCTTGGCCGCGATTTTCGTCTTGGTCCGCGAGCTCAACCGGCGAGCCGTCGAGGAACAGACCCTCTCGACGGCCGATGCCCGTCGTGGAGTGGAGACACTCCGCGATTTTGACCGGGTGCTTGGCGTGATCGAGGAGCCCGAAGAGCTACCGGATGGCGCCCAGGCGCTGCTCGACGAGCGAGCTGCTGCCCGAGCGTCTCGTGACTTTGCATCGTCGGACAGGCTCCGTGACGAGCTTGCGGCGCTCGGCGTTTCCGTCGAGGACACGCGCGACGGCCAACGCTGGCGCGTCATCGCAGTCACGCACGATGGCTGATCGCGATACGCCGAAGGGGGGAAAGGCAGGAGGTGGCAAACCGCGCGGTGACCGTCCTGCGGGCAATCGCGGAGGTTACGGCGGAGGCGGCGGCAAGCCGCGCGGCGACGGCAATCGATCGAGCAAGCCGGCGGGAGCAGGCGGTTCGAGCTACCGATCAGGTGGAAGGCCGACCAGCCGGCCACCCTCCGACAGACCGCGCAAGCCGATCGACTTCACTGACAGCCGACCACACGACGGCCGCCCGCGCGACGAGCGGTCGCGCGACGACCGTCCGCGGGAGTTCAAGCCACGGGCAGACCGACCGTTCGAAGTGAAGCCGCACAGTGAACGAACGCGGGCTGACCGTCCGTACGGGGATCGCCCACGATCAGATCGGCCGTACGAGAGTCGGCCGCGCCACGACCGACCATATGGTGAACGTCCGCGCCGTCCGCCCTTCGATGCCCGCCGCCCATACACCGCGCGGCCGGCATACGAAGCGCGGCCGCATCGTGAGGTTCAACCGGATCGAGATGCCCTGGTCGGGGAAGGGGAGGAGCTCGTTGCCGGCCGCCGGCCCGTCGAAGAGGCGTTTGCCGCGCGCCGCGATGCGCTCAGGCTGTTGATCGTGCCGGAGAGGCGCGCGGCGCTCGACGCCCTCGCGATCCACGCCACCACGCTGCGCATCCCGGTTGTCGAGGTCGAAGGCGGGACGCTGACGGCGCTCGCGGGCTTCGACGGTCACCAGGGCGTGGCACTCGTCGCCAGGCCGCGACCCGCCGGCGATGTCGATTCCATCCTCGCGCGCGCCCGCGAGCGCAAAGAGGTGCCGTTCGTCCTGGTTCTCGATTCACTCGAGGACCCGCAGAACTTCGGGACGTTGCTGCGCAGCGCCGAGGCGTGTGGTGTCCACGGTGTGGTCTACCCCACGCGACGCTCTGCGCCACTCAGCCCGGCCGCAATCAAGGCCTCTGCCGGAGCGACCGAGCATCTGGTTCTTGCCGCGGTCGACGACCTCGCGGGCACGCTCGCGGATCTGCACGGTGACGGACTGCGTCTTGTCGGCGCCGACGAAGAAGCATCCCTGGCATTCAACGATGCCGATCTGCGCGGCCCGCTGGCGATCATCGTCGGCTCGGAAGGCCGGGGCATATCCGGCCCTGTCCGGCGCCGGCTTGACCTCGTGGTGCGCATCCCCATGCGCGGAAGAATCGGCTCCCTGAACGCGGCCGTTGCAGGCTCGATCCTGCTCTTTGCCGCCGCCGGCCAGCGTCCCGGTCCAGCGCCTGCGCCGGCGCAGGAATCGGCTTCCAGGGTCGAATTGGAGTCCGAGGAAGAGCCGGTCGCACCGGCCGAATCGGCGCCCGAAGCCAGCGGCGCGCCTGCGGACGATCTCCTTCCCCGCGACGCCTAGACGCTGGGAGCGGCGCGTACTGTATCCTTAGCAGTCGCGCCGCCGTAGCTCAATTGGTAGAGCAGCGGTTTTGTAAACCGCCGGTTACGGGTTCGAGTCCCCTCGGCGGCTCCACAAGTGAATAACCGTCTACGCCCGCGTCCTCGTCACCAAGGGGAGCCCGCGCGGTCGGCGACACAGCCTTGGGTAGGTTGAGCAGGTGGTGAGCTCCGCTGACTGTAGATCAGCCGTCTTCGACTGTGGGGGTTCGATTCCCTCCCTGCCCACCAACTCAACTCGCGGGCCCGGAGGGCGCGCAGCAGGGGCGCCGCAGCGTCGCTGCGGAGTAGCAATCAATTAATCTTCCGGCAGCGACCGGGCCCACATAGCTCAGCTGGCAGAGCACTTCCTTGGTAAGGAAGAGGTCTTGGGTTCAAGTCCCAATGTGGGCTCCACCTCTGCCGCGCACCCAACCCCAAGAGGAATAGGAACAAGCAGCAGCATGGCCAAGAAGAAGTTCGAGCGCACCAAGCCGCACGTCAACATCGGCACGATCGGCCACATCGACCACGGCAAGACGTCGCTCACCGCCGCCATCACCAAGTACCTGTCGTTGAAGGGCGAGGCCGAGTACCGCGCCTTC
>DATBFJ010000002.1:0-54487 GCA_036558545.1 Candidatus Limnocylindrales bacterium | reverse complement strand
CCCCAAGGTTGGTAAACCGACTGGCGACGTGTTGGCCCTATCCACGAAAACAAACCCAACCGCCGCTGCGACGACGATGATCAGGGCCGTCGAGGCGAGTGCAAGCAATGTCGAAGGCTCACGTTTCGCAGCGGCACTGCGCTTCAACGGCGCGCTCATGTCGCCGAGCGGTGGCAGTTCGTCGCGCCAGCGCGACCCCGCCTCGTCGAGCTTCCGTTCCAGATCGTCGTCCACCATCCCGCTTACCTCAAAAGAGAACGAAGCTGAACACGGGCATCAGCCAATGTGGACTTCACAGTCCCCTCGGCGCATCCCATCACCGCAGCGGTCTCGCTGATCGACAGGCCGGCGAAGTAGAAGCAATCGACCGCCAACCGTTGGCGACGCGCGAGGCGCTTCATAGCCTGTTGTAGGTCGATGACGTCTGGCGACGGCTCCACCGCCGGGGTGCCGTTAGACCGCCCAATCGCCGTAAGGCGACGCGACACGCGTCTTGCCTCGTTGGCCGTGATGGCCATGAGCCACGCCGAAAGCAAACCGCGCGAGGGGTCGAACTGAATCCGGTGTCGCCACGCGTTCAGCAGAGCCGCCTGGACGACGTCGTCTCGCTCGCCAGGGCCAGCAAGGCGGGCAGCGACGCGTCCCATCTTCGCGATGTACGGCTCTACGGCCCGATAGAACCCGTCCACGTCCCCGGGAATGACGTGGTCGTGAGCGCGGTCGGAGGCATCGGAAACCATTGCGATCACATTCTCTAGTAGTCACATAGACCACGATCGGTTGGGTCGTCGCCGGCCGCCTGACGCAGCACACCCATCGTCCTGGCCCTGCCGACCCCGAAACCTGTTCGCCACGGCTTTCGCCGTTCGGAGCCACGGAGACCGAGCGTGGACGCGATGTCGCGTCTCGACCTTATGTCGGGGCCTGATGGGCGTCGTCCGTGCGCTGCGGCGTCTTCTACTCCTTCACCCTCAATGCCCGTTGGTTCGCTGTCTTTGCCGGTCACAACTGGCCTTCGCCGACCCTACGCGCATCTGGCAGGGCGAGCGCCTCTGTGGTGAAGTTTGTCGCCGCCCTCCACCGCTGCCCGCTCGACAGGGCCCCAGAGCGCCGCCGTCACGTCTTGGACACCTGACGCGCGGCGCCCGCCCAAATGTTCTTGTCGAACCAGTCGCGCTCCTTGGCGCGCCGTTCCAGGATGCGTGCCTTTCTCGCCCTGAACAACTCGTCGCGGATCGTGAGGAAGTCGTCGAGCGTCGCCGGCACGTCAGCCACGGCGGGGTCCCGGTTGAATAGGCCATTGCACGCGCCGCACGCTGCCACGACGTTGATCGCGTCCTCGACCACTGACGCGGGTAGCCGAGTCCGACCATCTGCTGAGGGACGACGTGGTCTATGGATAACTGCAACCAGCCCTCGAATGTCGCCATGTCGAGGCCGCAATATGCGCACCTGAAGCCGCACCAGCCGAGTGCCGCGACTCCGTACGAGTGGCGGGCCGTCCCGTCGCCCCATTTCGGCTTGCCGAGGAGGCTCCGTCCGCCTAACGGATATGAGTCAAATGGGAGGTGTTGCGTCGCCATCGCCTGGTCACCCATAAGTCGCGATGATCTCACTCCGCTATCGGCGGTGGAGTGGTAAAGAATGGGGTTCGTGCTCGACGGCAGCCGGCTTGTCATTCGGGCGATCGGGCACCCGTCCGTGGACCGGGGCCACGCGGTCGGTGCGGCTATCTCAGCAGCGAAGCAGCCACACATAGCAGCAACGTGCTGAGCGTGCGTTCTCGTCCCTGCGCTAAGCCCAAACCGTCGTCTAGATTGCAGTCGTGACCCAGCGCCGACGCCCACCGCCCGACGTGACGTCAGCTGAGCTTGCGCTGGATCGCCTTCATCGGAAACTGGCTGGTCCGATTTCGGGTTGGACACGGCAACAGGCGATACCCGTGGCCCTCGGACGACGCGGCTGGTCCCTCTACCGTGGCTTCCGCCATGCGCTGACAGGGCCGTCGATCTATGCAGCGCAGGTCGACCTCCGCGCGCTCCTCGACGTGACGATCCTCGTCCGCTGGATCGAGGCCGATCCTCCACTCCGTCTGGAACTCTGGATGACCGAAGACGACCGCGACCGGATCGCATGGTCCGAGGGGTGGCGCGAAGCACAGAGGCGACGGGGTCAAAGCACGGAGGGTGCCCTGACCGCGGAGGAGATCAAGGAGCTGCGGGAGCTGATTGCTGAGGTCCGCGCGCGGGATCGGGATGCCGGTATCGGCGTGCCTGAGAACGGTTCGCTGCTGCCGAGCCAGGCGCAAATGGCGCAGCAGGTTCCGGACCTCTTCGAGACGTACCACGTCGCCTATCGGTCGCTCAGCCCGACCACCCATGCCGGAGCAAGGTCCTTCGCGGCGGACGTCCTGGAAGAACGGAAGGACGGCGTCCACATCGTGGCAAATCCTGTCTTCGACGAGGCGTCCCTGCGCTCCCTTGCCGTCCCTACGGTGTTGATGCTCTTCGCGTCGGTGAGCAGGCAGGCAGGACTAGGCATCGAGGACGAGTGCGACAGATTGCGCCTGACTGTCGTCGGCCTAGCCCCTCGCGATACAACGGCTCAACCGACGTCCGCGAGACGGACTGCGAGCCATTAGGTGGCTCGTGTTGAGGGCGAGCTTGCACGACTCGTGAAGGCGGTGCGCCGATCAGGGTTCGGCGACGCTGAAGAGGCGGAGGCCATCGAGCGGGTCCTCGTGCGCGACGAGAGCGAGAAAAGAGTGCTGAGACACTCACGGGCCGAGACACGCACCTTGATCGCGGTGATCGACGCGGTCGCCCAGGACGAGCGGTTCGAGCATCTGCGGGACGCGAAGTCTGCCGTCCTTGAGTTCATCGGCTACTCACTCGCCGTCGAGTCCGACCGTCCCGTCGGCCGTTTCGTTGACCAGCACGCAAAGGAGCCTGAAGAGCGCATCTGCTACGTCCCTATTGAGCACCTAGAAGTCGACGGTGAACTCAACGTCCTCGGTCTGCGTCTGCTTCCGCGAGGTAACGAAAGCGTCCCCGACAGCGATGCGTGCCGAGGAAATCGGTTGCTACGCGGCGGTAGTCGTGACAGGCACCAATCTGGGCAAGGTGGCCGACCGCGCGCGTCGCCGCGTTGAGCGGGCGCTGCGTATTCTGAGGATCGGACTGCGCGCCCACCACAGCATCCCGTTCGTGCAGCTCCGCTTCAGGATCGGGGAGGGCTACTCGTTCGCGCACCGCCTTGGCGGCTACACGCGGCGGCGCGAAACGGCGTACGAGCTTGGCGTAAGGCAGGACCTCGTCGACCTCGTGCAGGAGCAGCGCCTCGCGGTGCTTGTGGAGGAGCCGTCGAATGACCTGATGCGGGGCATCGATCGCGCGCTCTACTGGATGGAGCAAGCGAGCGTGGTTCGAGGGCGATCCACTGATCGCACTGCTCTTTTTGTTCTTCGGCTTCGAGGCCGTCCTCGGCGACGAGGCGGAAGGTCTGAAGGTGCATCCGCTGGCGTTTCGAGAGGCACTCGTCTGGCATTTGGTCGAGGGGGGGTTCACCCACCCCAGCGAGACCTGGTGGCTCTACGACAGGGTCAGGTCCGTCGCCGTCCACGGCGGTGAACCACCGCCAGTCGAACGGCCGACTGCCGAGAGCATGGCCTGGCGTCTGCGGATAACCCTGAACTGTGTTCTCGCGATTGCTGCTGACCAGCAACTGACTCGTCGAGTCCAGCTGCGTCGGTTTCTCGACAAACATCCCGATGGTGCGCAGCTGGTCGACTGGCTGCGGACGAACGCCGGTGCCGATTGGGACAGCTTCCTCGCCGCGCGGTCTCCGGCGCCCGGAGGCACGACTCCGAGTAATGGCCAAGGTCTATAGGCGTAGGCAGCACGAAGCGACGAGGAGCTTCAAGCGCGCGTCTTCGGCGGCTCAAGGCGCTCGTGGAGTGGACGTTCTTGACATCGAGCACGCGCAGCTCGAGCGTGTGGCTGCCGGGAGTGAGGGATGCGCTGGCCCAAGCGACGGACTTCTTGGCCGCCGCCGCGGAGTAAGAGTCGACCTCGACGCCCTGCTGCTGTGGGCGTGAGGCGCCTTCGCTACGAGATGTAGCCGCCGCTGTAGCCATTGAGATCGTCCCAGACCGTCTCCACTGGTCGTCCGACGACCCACGACTCAAAATGTGTGATGCTTGGGGACCGTAGAGGACCCCGGGAAACAAGCAGTCAGCGAGTTCGTAAACAGCAGGTCCTCGGTTCAAATCCGAGTGTCGGCTCCAGCCCTTTGCGACGACGAGAGCCTACGTCGGCGCGCCTCCGCCCGTGGCGGGGGCCGCATCCCTGCCGAGAGCGGCCCTTATCTCGGCGAGCATCTGGGCTTCGACCGCACTCGTGCCGCCGCCCTTGGCGTTGGCCACGGCCTCGGACACACCCAGCACGAGGTCGCGGTAAGGCTGGACGTCGTCAGGTGACTTTGCCTTGAGGGCGGCAAGCGCCGCTGTGATCGCCGCCATCGTCTCGGCACGCAACTTTTCAGGGTTGGTGGTAAGGCCGAAACCGGTGCCGCCTTGCCGTGCGATGTCGCGCATAAGCTCCGTGGCGCCGGCCACTTGCTGGCCCGACATGTATTTGGCCATCGCGCCCGCCTCGCCGAATGAGTCGGTGAAGTCGCGGTCACTCAGCGACACGAGCATGCCGCTGCCTGTGACGCCCCGATGCAGAGCCGTCCACTCGTCGGGCGTGAAGTCATTGCGTGTTGTCATAGTGACAAGTATGTCGAAGGACACGAAGGGTGCCCGAATGGCCCTGGTCACCTGTGCGACGCTGCCCGATCTTGATCCGGACGACCGACTACTACTCGAGCCACTGCGCGACCTGGGCGTTGAAGCCGCCGCAGCCGTCTGGGATGACCCGAGCATCGACTGGAACGATTTCGACCTCGCCGTGATCCGCAGCACTTGGGACTACCCGGCGCGCCGCTCCGAGTTTGTCGAGTGGGCGCGCCGGGTCCCGCGGCTCGCCAACCCGGCGAGGGTGATCGCCTGGAACACGGACAAGCGCTATCTGGCCGAGCTCGCCGCAGCCGGCGTACCGGTCGTGCCGACGTCGTGGCTCGAACCCGGCAACTCGGTGGTTCTTCCAGACAGTGGGCGCCATGTGCTGAAGCCGTCAGTCGGTGCGGGTTCGGTTGACGCCGCGGCGTTTTCGCTCGACGACGAGCGGGAACATCGGCTCGCGCGTGAGCACGCGGTGCGTCTGACGACTTCCGGCCAGATCGTGATGATTCAGCCGTACCTCGACACGATCGAGCAGCACGGCGAGACCGCGCTCATCTTCATTGGTGGCGAGTTCAGCCACGCGGTCGTCAAAGGCGCGATGCTCAGGGGCGACAAGGACATCGGCGCTGGCGGCCTCTATCTCGCGGAAGAGATTGCGGCGCGCGAGCCAACTGATGATCAGCTGGCGGTCGCGCGCCGCGCGCTGGCGGCGATCCCGGATGGGCCCGATCGGCTGACCTACGCGCGCGTAGATCTCGTGCCGGACGCGAAAGGCCGACCGATCCTCATGGAGCTGGAGCTGACCGAGCCGTCCCTCTACCTGGGCTTCGGGGCGGGTGCCGCTGAGCGATTCGCACGACTCTTGGCCGGAAAAATTGAGAGGCCGGGTGCGCGCCCCAGCGCTGCAAACCCGGCCCCGTCAAGCAGGAGATTTGGCTCCTGACCGTTATCGCCGAGGAGAGGGAGCTCGGCGAGTAACGTCTGAGACGAACCTTAAGTCGGGTAGGTTCCCAGCTGATATCCGCCGTTTTACTGATTGCGTTACGGGCGCATGACTCGGCATACGTACGTATCGCGACAGTTCCAACCGTCGAATCGGTGTCACTGTGAGCCGCACCAGCCGTCAAAGGAGCGCGACAGCAGGTCAGCCGGTGCCCACCCGATAAGTTGGGAGGCTTGTCGCCACTCTCAGTGGCGCGAAAGGGGCCGCCAGCCGGAACTGGCTAGGACTCGGAGCTCTCCTCTTGCTCGCCGGCCTCGGCCGTCGAAGACTCGCCAGCCTGTTCGCCTTCCGGAGCCGCCTCCTCGGCGCCTTCCTCGACCTCCGCAGCGACCGGCTCTTCCTCGATCCGCGGCGGCTGAACGCGCAGCAGCGGCTCGGCGGAGTCAGTCACCAGCGTCACGCCCGATGGAATGCGCAGATCGGACACGTGCAGCACCGACTCGAACGTCTCGAGTCCCGTGATGTCGATCTCGAGCGACGAGGGCAGATCGTCTGGCTTGGCGCGAACCATTACCCGGTCGTGCAGGTGCAGCAGGACGCCGCCCATCTTGTCGATGGCGGCGGACTCGCCGACGGTCACCACCGGAACATCGACGGTCATCTCCTCCTGGAGGTTGACGACAAGCAGATCGACGTGGATCGGCAGGCGCGATATCGGATGTTCCTGGATCGTCTGAAGGAGCACAGGCTTGGAAGTCCCGTCTCCGGTGATCGTCAGGTCGACTACGGCGTGTCGGCCCGAGTGCCTGTGGAACAGCTCGAACTCGTGCATGTCGAACGAGATCGGCGTTGATTCGACGCCCGCGCCGTAAACAACTCCGGGCAGACGGCCGGATCGGCGAAGTGCGGAGACTTGTTTGCCGCGTACGGCGCGCGGCTCTGCGGAAAGCTTAGGTCGTGCCATGGGAGGCGCGATCGTAGCACGGTTGTACGATCCGCCCGTGGCGGCATCCATTTTGATCGTCGAGGACGAGTACGCCGTCGCGAGGGGAATCCAGTACGCCCTGCAGCAAGAGGGCTACGAGGTGACCGTCGCGCGCAACGGCGAAGAGGGCCTCGAGATCGCTACGCACAGCGCTCCGGACCTCGTGATCCTGGACGTCCGACTGCCCGGCATGGATGGCTTCGAGGTGCTCAGGCGCCTGCGCGGGACGGGGTCGAAGGCACCGGTGCTGTTTCTCACCGCGCGGGACGAGGAGATGGACAAGGTCATCGGCCTCGAGCTAGGGGCAGACGACTATCTGGCCAAGCCATTTGGCCTGCGCGAGCTCATGAGTCGCATCAAGGCTTTGTTGCGACGGGCCTACGGCGACCTCGCGGACGCCGCGGGTGGGCGGGTGATCCGCCACCGCGACCTGTTGATCGACTTGGAACGTCGACGCGTCCAGCGCGGGGATCGCCGCCTCAGCCTGACCGCGACAGAGTTCGAGATCCTGCGCCACCTGGCCTCCAAGCCAGGCCGGGTCTTCACTCGACGGGAGCTGCTCGAACTCGTGCGCGATTACGAGGCACTGGACCAGGACGAGAAGACGATCAATGTCCACGTCAGCCATTTGCGCGAAAAGCTGGAAGACGATCCGTCCGATCCGGCGTTCATCCTGACCATTCGCGGCGCGGGATACGCGTTCGCCGAGCGCTAGTTCTGTGCTCGCACCACGTGTAGCGGCACTCCTGGGGCGCTGATGCGACGCCTGGTTCCTCGCGTGTTCACCGGGCTTCGTGCCCGTCTGGTCCTTGGTTTCCTGATCGTCACGCTCATTTCGCTCGGCCTGGTGTTCGCGACGCTGCCGCGCTTGCTCGATGGCTACTTCCTCGACCAGGCCCAGCAGGACCTCAATCGGCGCACGCAGCAGGTCGGCTTCTTCATCTTCCTGGACATCTATCGCGCGAGCTCGGGGAGCGCCGCGCCGCGCCCGATCCTGGAGGGTGATCCGCTCACCGCGGCGCAGGCAGTCCAAGACGCCCTGGGCACGAGCGAGAGCGGCAACGTACTCGACATCGCACAGCTTCTCGCGCAGGCCAACGTCCACGTCCAGATCGCGACTGACGCTGCCAATCCGGACCAGATTGCCTACGAGCTGAATGTCCCGGTGGGCGCCGAGGTGGCACAGCCCGGGCAACAACGCGAAAGCCTGAGCTCGACACAGGTCTACCAGGTGAATCTTCCCGACACGTTCTGGTCACAGGACGAGGCGACTGCTCCGAAGCGTCAGCTGATCGTGTCGCTGTCGGATCCTTACTCGTATCGAGCGCAGACGATCAACCAGATCATCAGCGTTATGGCTGTCGCGGGCGTAATTGCGTTGATAGTCGCTGTCATCGCCTCGGTTCTCATCGCCGATCGTCTTTCGAACCCAATCCGGCGCCTGACCGGCGCCGCGCGCGAGCTATCCGAAGGTCATCTCGACACGCGCGTGCCGCCCCCGTCGACGTCGCGCGAGATGGGCGAGCTGACGGCCGCGTTCAACTCGATGGCCGAGCGCGTCCAGGCCTCGATGGAGTACATCAGCCGCGACCGCGATCGGAGCCGTGACTTCTTGGCCGACGTGTCGCACGAGCTTAAGACACCAATTGCAGCCCTGCGGACGTTCAACGAGCTGCTCAGAGACGGCCAGGTCAAGGACAGGGCCACTCAGAGGGAATTCCTCGACCAGTCGCGCCAGCAGATCGAGCGTCTCGATTGGTTGGCCGCAAACCTGCTCGAGCTGTCGAAGCTCGAGTCCGGCCTTGTCCTGCTCGACCTCCGGCCGGACGACCTGCGCGCCGTGGTGGAGGACGCAGTGCAACAGGCTCACACCGCAGCCAACCGCAAAGGCGTGAAGGTGGTGGCGGTGCTGCCGGACGAGCCGATCCGTCAGCCTCACGATCCCCAGCGCATGGGCCAGGTTCTGGGCAATCTGTTGGGCAATGCGATCAAGTTCACGCCGCGCGGCGGCGAAGTGCGCGTGACCCTAGAGCCCACCACCGACGGCGCCGAGCTGCGCGTCGCGGATACGGGCGTCGGCATTAACGCCGCCGAGCTGCCCTTCGTCTTCGAGCGCTTCTACAGGGGGGCCCAGGTGCACGAGTCCCGTGCCGCCGGATCCGGACTCGGCCTTTCAATCGTGCGATCCATCGTGGAGATGCACAACGGGCGCGTCTCGATCAGCAGCACCCCCGGAAAGGGCACTGAGGTCGCCGTCGATCTTCCGCGCGAGATAGCCGTTTCTTCACCGGCCCCTGTTCAGGCTTGAACTGGTGCGTGTCATGCTTGACCACGCCCAGCCAAATCTGCCGTGACGGAGCCCCATCTCAACGTGCCTGCCAGCAGCCCGAACGAACCGGACGACTCAGCCAATCACGAGCCGCCCGCGGCTGATTTCAGCGACCAGCAAACGTCGACATATGCACCACCTCCCGAGCCGCGCAACTCATGGGCACCAGAGGGGTGGTCGGTCCAGACGCCGCCTCATTGGTTCGAGCCGATCGCCGAGGACAAGCCAGCAAAGCAACAGCCGCGAGGCGCCTCGTCTCTCGTGTCGCTCTTCGCGGTCGCACTGATCGCGGCGATTTGTGGATCTCTCGTGACCGTGGCCGCGCTGATGGCGATGAATCACATCGTCCAGCCCGCTGCTCAGGTGACTCAACCATCGCCGACCCTGCCCGAAGCGCTTTCGTCTTCCGCTCCAGCTACGGGCGAGGCCGTCGTGGACCCCAACGATGTGATCACCCAGGCCGCTCAGAAAGTCAGCCCGTCGGTTGTCACGATCACGGTCAAGAACGGCGGCGGCGCCAGCCCGCAACCTGACGAGGGCATCGGCTCGGGGATCATCTACGACTCGAACGGTTTCGTGCTGACCAATCGGCACGTCGTATCCGACGCGACAGACGTAACGGTCGAGCTGAACGACGGTAGAACGGTGGATGGCAGCGTCTACGGCGTGGACACGCTGACCGACCTCGCCATCGTCAAGATCAATGCGACGGATCTGCCCGCGGCACCACTCGGCGACTCCGGACAGCTCCTGCCGGGACAGACAGCGATCGTGATCGGCAGCCCGCTTGGGACCTTCACCAACAGTGTCACGTCCGGCGTCGTCTCCGCGCTCGGTCGCTCGCTGGTGGTAACCGACCCGGTCAACGGACAGCAGCGTCGCTTGCGCAACCTGATCCAGACCGACGCCGCCATTAACCCGGGCAATAGCGGCGGCCCGCTGATCAACCAGGACGGCGAGGTGGTCGGCGTCAGCACCGCGTTCGCCCAGGATGCCCAGGGCATCTTCTTCGCCATCCCGATCAATATCGCCAAACCGATCATGGCCCAGGCCGTTGCCGGCGAGCAGCTCACTCGACCCTATCTCGGGATCATCTACCAGGCGGTCGATAAGAGCGTCGCCGACGAGAACAAGCTGCCGATCGACTACGGCGCGTGGATCGCGCCGGATACCGGGTCGGGCGACCCTCCCATCGTTGCCGGCAGTCCGGCCGAGCAAGCCGGTCTGCAGTCCGGGGACATCATCACCGCCGTGGACGGCCATCGCGTCGATGCCGGAGCCGGCCTGGATGACGTGCTCAGCCTGTACAAGCCGGGCGACACGCTGACGCTTGACGTGCTGCGCGATGGCCAGACCGTCTCCGTTGAGATTACGTTGGGGACGCGGCCTGCCGGACTGAACTAGGAGCGGCCGCGCTCGAGACGTACTCCGGCGTAATCGAGAACACCGTCTATCGGCACGCCGGGCTTGCGCACCGTCACTGCGACGCGCTCGATGCGCTCGTCGTGGGCAAGGACATCAGCCGCCACTGCCTCACCGATTGCCTCGAGCAGGTGGTAGCTGTGGTCCTCGACCTGCGCTCTGCACAGCTCGAATATTCCTGCGTAGTTCACTGTCTGGGCCAGGTCGTCGGACGTGCCCGCCGCGCGCAGGTCGAGTTGGAGCTCGAGGTCGAGCTCGATCACCTGTGGATCTGCCCGCTCCTCGTCCGAGACGCCGTGATGGCCCTCGAACTCCATGGCGTGTAAGGAGATCTGATCCGTCACGGCAGCGGCGCTTCCTTCCAGCCGCCGCGGACGACGGCGTCCGTCATCCGCGCCGCGCGGGCATTCGGCCGCATGTCGTGCACGCGGATGATGTCCGCACCGGCGGCAATGGCCAGCGCGGTGGTGGCGATCGTGCCTTCGACGCGCTGATCCGCCGGAAGATCGAGCACCTTGCCGATCGTCGACTTTCGGCTCGTGCCCAAGAGGATTGGCCTGCCCAGCACGCTCAGCGCGGCGAGATCATGCAGCACCGCGAGATTCTGCTCAGCAGTCTTGCCGAAGCCGATTCCCGGGTCGACGATCGTGCTCTCCCACGCCACGCCCGCGGCCACGGCGCTGTCCACCGCGCGGACGAGGTCGGCGACCACTTCCGCGACGACGTTCGCATAGCGCGGCTGCTGACGGTTGTGCATCAGGACGATGGGCAGACCGCTTTCACCAGCGAAGCGCAGCAGCGCCTCATCGGCGGCGACGCCCCAGATGTCGTTGAGCAGGTCCGCGCCTGCGGCAACCGCCTTCTCGGCGACGGCGGCGCGAGTCGTGTCGATGCTGATCGTTACATTCGGCAATGCCGCGCGGATCTCACGCACGACCGGCTCGACGCGTTGAACCTCGTCCTCGAGTGGGATTTCACCGTGGCCGGGCCGGGTCGACTGACCTCCGACGTCGATGACATCCGCGCCCTCTTCGACCATGGCCCGAGCCTGTGCGATGGCCCGTTCGACGCTGGCGACGGCGCTTGCTCCGCCGGACATCAGTCCGTCCCCACTGAATGAGTCCGGCGTGACATTGACGATGCCCATCAGGTACGTGCGCTCGCCCCAGGTGAACGTTTGCGAGCCAATCAGCAACGGCATCGGCGGCCGTGCCGGCACGCCAGAGTCTGCGTCCGCGGGTAGCGCCACCGACGGCGTCGAGTGCATCTTAGGTAAGGCTGTGAGCCGGCTCGTTCGAGCCAAGCAATTGGGCACGCACGTGGCCTACAAGATAGAGCGAGCCGCACACGACCAGCAGCCCCTGCGAGTTGCGCGCCGTGGTCAGTGCCAGGTCCATGGCCGTGGCCGGATCGGCGATTGCGCGAGCGCCGGGGCCCAACTGCACGGCCAGCTTGTCGGGCGCGAGCGAGTTAGTCGATCCGGGCACGGTCGTGGCAATCACCGTTGCCGCGGGCAGGGCGGCCACGAGCGGCCGAACCATGCCCTGCTGCCAGTGATTGGCGAGCACGCCGATCAGCACGGTCGGCGGTCCGGAAGACAGCTGAGGCACCAGTTCCACGAGCGCATCGGCCAGCGCGGCGATGCCGTGAGGGTTGTGGGCACCGTCGAGCAACACGTTGGGTTGGCCGGCGCGGCTGATCAGCTCCATGCGCCCGGGCCAGCGCGCCTCGGCGAACGCGACGGCGCGTTGCTCGGCACTGGCGGAGGCAATGCCCGCCGCGGACAGGGCGTCGAGGATGCCCCACGCCACAGCCGCGTTGGCCGCCTGATGCCGACCCAACAGACCGACCACGACCTCTTCGCCCATTGGAGACCGAACGGCGACACCGTAGCGATCCATGTCAACGACTTCGAGAGGCTCCGTCACCAGAAGGGGGACCTTGACGCGAGCCGCCTGGCGCCGGATGACGGCAAGCCCGGGCTCAGTCGCGCCAGTGACGGCCGTGCTGTCACCGCGCTTGATGATCTGCGCCTTCTCGGTGGCGATCGCCTCGATTGTCGTTCCGAGCACGTCCATGTGGTCCAGGGCGACGTTAGTGATGGCCGAGACGCCGCCTTGCCACACGTTCGTCGCGTCGAGCCTGCCACCGATACCGACCTCGACTACCGCGACGTCAACGTCCTTGCGTGCGAAATACAGGAATTCGGCGGCCGTCAGGACCTCGAACTCGGTGGATGGGCCGTGGCGGGCCGCGACCTTTTCATCGGTCGAGATGACCTCGTCGAGCAGCGCAACGAAGTCCGTGACGGGAATCGGCTCACCGTCGACTTGAATCCGCTCGCGATACGAAACGAGATGGGGCTTCGGCGTTTGGCCCGTCCGATAGCCGGCTTCACGCAGCGCCGCGCCCACCAGCGCCTGGGTACTGCCCTTGCCGTTCGTGCCGGCGATCAGAACGCCGCGCAACGACTCCTGCGGATCGCCGAGTGCGTGGAGCAGCTCGCGCGTTCGATCGAGGCCAAGGCGCATGCCGAACCGACCGCGCGCCTGCAGGCGCTCGAGCGTGCGTCGGTAGTTCAAGTCGTTCTCGTCGGGCATCACGGCCAGTGGGCCAGCCTAACGGCTCACGCGATCAGGGGTTGAGATCGTCCTCGTAGAAGACGCATTGATTGAAGCGCGGTGAGAGGCAGATGTCGGACACGTAGCCCTGCTCGAGATGCACGCCGCCACGCAGTTGGCAGCGGGCGACATTGATGTCCTGGCGCATGAGCGCCTTGAGCAGATGCGGCGCGGTGATGGGAATTGGTCCTCGCGGCCCGGTCATATAGAAATGCGGACAGACGTTGCGACGCAGATTGGGCAGGCCAAACGGGATGCGGGGGAAGCCATTGTTGTCTACCGGCGACGGCGCCGGACGGCGCATGCCAAGGCTTGACGAGACGCGACTGATTGGACCCCGCGGGGGAGTGGGCGGCGTTGGTCGTCCGTGCAACGCGGTGCGCCCAAGCGTAGCCAGAGGCTTACGCGTGGTATCCAAATGGTTCCTCCCAGGCTGGCGCCCCAGCGCGCCATTGCACTAAGCGTACAACGCCGCTGCCTGCCACAATCGGCCACAGATGCCGGGACCGTCTCGCTCGACACAACGCGGCGGTCCGAGCAACAGGCGCGATGGTGCCCAACGCCAGCGTCGGACACGCCGGCAACCTGCGGCCCGCCAGACCAGGCGGGTTGGTTGGTCGCGCCGAATTGGGTTTGCCGGAGCCATGGTGCTGCTCGTCGGAGGCTCGATTGCCTTCGCCAGCCAGAACCTCCAGCACGGCAACCCGCCAGCCCAGATTGACCCTGGACCGCCCGTGCCGCCGCCGCTGACCATCCTGCCACCTTCGAGTGCCGTGACCCGCGCGGACACGATCGATCTCACGGCGATGACGCCGCCCGATCTGCGCAGCGACCAGCAGTACTCGGTGCGCATCTTCGTCAACGATCAACAATCGTCGCGCATGGATCTGCCTGATCAACAGCAGTTCACGCTGCGCAATGTCCCCCTCTCCGAAGGCCTCAACTCGATCTCGACGACCCTTGTTGGCGCCGGTGGCGAGAGTGTTCGATCGACAGCGGCCACAGTGACGCGCGATGACATTGCGCCGGACATCAGAGTCCTGGAACCGACCGGCACGGTCTACACGGACAGCGAGACCCTGACCGGCACGACTGAGCCGGGCGCGGATATCCAGATCAGCGATGGCGCCGGCCACGAGATCGCATCGTCGGTCAATTCGGATGGTCGCTTCAGTGCCGACATGAACCTCCACGTCGGCGACAACAACGTCATTCTGCGCAGCACCGACATCGCGGGAAATCATGCGTCGACGACGTACACGATTGTTCGAGGGTCGAGCTCGGCGAACATTGAGCTGACCGTCACGCCGACCGATGTTTACGCGGCCGACCTTCCCGCCACGATCGAGCTATCAGTCGACGCCCGCGACGAGCTGGGCAGACCGGTGGCGGATGGGACCCAGGTGATCTTCGGCATCTCGCCACCGACCCGTGAAACGACGACCTATACGGCAACGATCAGCAACGGCCGCGCGCACTTCAACGGGGTGACCCTGGAGTCTGGGGATGCCAACGGATCGTGGTTGGCGACAGCCCTCGTGACGTTGCCATCGGGCATCGAGCTCCGGGCCGACGCCTCGTTCAACCTGCGGGCGGGCGCGCCGAAATCTCCGGGGCCGCGCTGAGCGAGTCGGCAGAGCGATCAATCACAGGAAGCGGCGCGCCCGCGAACAGACCGTCCGTCGCTACGACCTCAGCGCCCGTCCAGCACGGTCGCTGCTCGTCACCCGACAGCGGGGATCGGCGCTTATCCAGCGCGCAGTAACCGACTCCGCCCACGACTGAAGGCCGGAAATTGGCGCACGTGCCACAACTGGTTGCGGATCGGCCGCACAGGAAGCAGCGCGACGTTTCGCCCTGCACCGTTGCACAGTGCGGACATCGCCACGTCGCCATCTGCGGCGAGTCTAGGCGCTACGGACAGGGATCGGCGGGCGATTTGACAAAGAGGTAGACGTATGTGCCGGGCGCAACCTGGGTGCCCGGGATCGGATACTGCTGAGCGACTTGCCAGTCGTCCGTCGCCTCGTAGGGGAAGGCTCCCCCGAACTGCAGGCCCGCCTCGGCGATCTGCGACTTCGCCTCGCCCAACGTCCCACACGTCGAATAGTTACCGACCGTCACCGGTGTTGGCGCGGGAGTTGGCTCAGGCGTGGGCGGCGGCGTGGGCGTGGGTGTCGGTGGCACCGGTGTCGGTAACGGGGTGGGAGTTGGGGGCGGCGGCACCGTGGGCAACGGTGTAGGCGTCGGTGGCGGGGTCGGAGTTGGTGGCGGCGGCAGTGTCGGAGTTGGCGCCGGGCCAAGGGAGACGACATAGTCGATCGGCGTGCCCTTCGCAACGTTGACGCCGGCTCGAGGGTTGGTGCGAATGATCAGGTTTGCCGGAACCTCGAGGTCGTAAGCCTCGGATCGTTCACCCGTCGCCAGGTTGTTCTGGGCAAGGATGTCGAAAGCGTCGGCCTCGGTGTGCAGGCGCAGGTCCGGCACGGGCACAGTTTGCTTTTGCGTGGCGACGATGACCGTGACCTCGCTGCCCTTCAGCGCCGTGGCCCCCGCCGCTGGGTCCTGAGAGATGACCGTTCCCTCGGCCGCCTGGTCTGTGACCTGGTAGGCACTGACGCTCAGCACGAAGCCCTGCGATTGTGCGTTCTGGCGGGCGTCGGTGAGCTGCAGGCCAACGTACGAGGGCACCTGGATCAGCAACCCGGAAGGATTTGGCCCGCCACCCGGTTTGCCCGAAAGAAGCAGGAACAGCAGGACTCCGCCGGCAAAAAGCACGAGAACGCCGAGCGCCGCGGCAACCCACGCCCAGGCACCCGCACCGCCCTCCTCTTCCTCGTCCTGCGCACCAGGTCTGGGCGGCTGGTTGACGGGCGGACCACCGCGCCCGTACACGACACCCTGCGGTGGTGCCGGTGCCCCGGATGCGCCCAATGCCGTCTCACCGGAGGCGGCTGCGCCGGCCACTGCACCGGCGGCGACGACTCCGGCGGGCGGACGCGGCGGTGGCGGTACGGCCCCTTGTGGATCGGCGATGTAGCGGCCGAGCAACGCCGCCATGTCCCCGGCGGTTGGGCGATCCGCCGGCGTGCGCGCCAAGGCTCTGCGTACGGCTATGTCCAAAATCTGAGGCACACCCGCGCGGATCGACGAGGGTGCCGGCGGATCGCCCGAAAGCCGTGCGACTGCCACGGCCCCGGCCGAGTCACCCGTCCATGCCCTCTGCCCGGTCAGCATCTCGAATAGCACAAGCCCTGCCGAGTAGACGTCAGACGCGGACGTGACCATCTCGCCGCGCGCCTGCTCGGGGCTGAAGTAGTGCACGCTGCCCAAGGTCGTGCCCGGCATCGTCAGCTGAGCCTCGCTGAAGGCGCGCGCGATGCCAAAGTCCGCGACCTTGACCCGGCCGCCGCTGGTCAGCAGCACGTTCGTCGGCTTGATGTCGCGGTGGATGATGCCGCGCGCATGCGCTGCGTCCAGCGCTTCGTAGATCTGTTGAGCGATGCGCGCGGCCGCAATGGGATCGAGCGGGCCACGCTCGCGGATGACAGAGGCGAGATCGCCGCCGTCGATGAGCTCCATGACGATGAACGGGTCGCCCGACTCCATGCCATAGTCGAAGACGTTGACCACGTTCGGATGGTTGAGCGCGGCAGCCGACTGCGCCTCCTGGCGGAAGCGCGCGACGAACGCGGGGTCACGCCCGTACTCGGAGCGCAGCACCTTGACCGCGACATCGCGGCCCAGCTGCGCATCATTGGCGCGGAAGATCGTGGCCATGCCGCCCTGGCCGAGCAACTCGACGAGGCGATAGCGGCCGGCGAGTACCTGTCCTACTTCGGCCAAGGCTTAGTCGTGCCCCTTTAGGTCCGTGGCCAACCCGCGAAGGTTCAGCTCAGGTCGAGCCCGGACAGAAAGCGCCGGAACTCACCGCCAATGTCGGGTCGCTCCAATGCCAGCTCAACCGAAGCCTCAAGCCAGCCCATCGTAGTGCCCGCGTCATAGCGCTTCCCCTCGAACGCGTACGCGTAAACGTCCTGCTCGTCAGAGATAAGCGATGAGATGGCGTCCGTGAGCTGGATCTCGCCGCCAGCGCCGCGCGGTGTCGACTCCAGCTTCTCGAAGATCTTGGGCGTCAGAACGTAGCGGCCGATGATGGCGAGATTGCTCGGCGCCGCGCCGGCATCCGGCTTCTCAACGAGGCGCTGGACCTTGTACAGCCGCTCGTCGTTTGTGTCCGCGTCGCTGTCCGGATCAATCACACCGTAACGGCTGACCTCCACGTCGGGAACCTCCATCACGGCCACGACTGAGCCGTGCGTCCGGCTGTACGCGTCGATGAGCTGACCGATGCATGGGCGGTCGCCGACCATCACGTCGTCGGGCAGCATCACCGCGAACGGCTCGTGGCCGATTGCCTCCTTGGCCATCAGGACCGCGTGACCCAGACCCAGCTGCTCCTTCTGACGGACGTAGCTGATCTGGACCATGTCGCCGATCTGGCGGATCTCCCGCAGGTTGTCGATATCGCCCTTCTCCTCAAGCAACTGCTCGAGCTCGTAATTGTGGTCGAAGTGATCCTCGATCGGGCGCTTCTGGCTGCTGGTGACGACGACGACGTGCTCGATACCGGCGGCCACAGCTTCTTCAATGCTGTACTGGATGACCGGCTTGTCGACGAGTGGCAGCATTTCCTTGGGCAGTGCCTTGGTTGCAGGCAAAAGTCGTGTGCCCCAACCGGCGGCCGGAAAGACTGCTTTGCGAACGCGCAAGACGTACCTCTGCTCTTCGATCGCTAACGTCTGGGACGCGGATGCCTGCGCTGGGTTACTCAGGTCGCGCGGCGATCGGTGGTGGTCGGGCGCGAGTATAGCCGTGGGTCGCCGACTTACCTGCGCGAGCCACCTGGGCATGGCCGAAGCGATTAGACGAGCGGTCCCAGCTCCGGCTCGGCGACTGGCGAGCCTGCGTGACGCGGTGCGACCTGCAGGATCGCAGCCGCGCTCAGAACCGCCGCGCCGCCGATGATCTGGATAAAGCTCGGCTCCTCGCCCAGGAACAGGGCCGCGATCGTGACGCCAACGAGCGGTTCGATGGTCATCAAAATAGCCGCTCGGCTCGGGCCGATCAGGCCGATGCCGGTGATGAAGGCCGTGGTCGGGATGGCGGCTCCCGTGATTGCGCCGGCCAATATCCAGATCCATGCTTCCGGTTGCTGGAACGGCAATAGAAGGTCACTCGTCTGACCGGCGAGGATCGTCAGCGGGATGCTCAATACCAGCGCCATGGCGATGGTGAACGTCGAAACGTGCAGGTTTGGCATTGGGCCCCAGCCCCGTCCAGAGATCAGGAAGAAAGTCGCCTGGCACAGCGCCGCGAACAGCGCCAGCGCCACACCGATCGGATTGACGACAACGTCCGTGGCGCCCGCGAGGGGCGCAAGCACGACCATCACGAGTCCAACGCTCGAAAGTAGCAGCGCGCCTATTCGAACGCGATCGAGTCGCTCGCCGTAAAAGGGCACGGCCAGGATCGTGACGATTGCGGGATAGGTGTAGAAGCAGATCAGCGCGATTGCCACGGTTGTCAGCAGAAACGCCGCGAACGTGGCGATGTTGAGCATGGCTCCGCACAGCGCGGCCACGACGAGCGCAAGCTGCCGATCGCGTCTGAGCACGAACGGATTGGGCCAGCGCGACGTGCCGCCGATACGCGTGCCAACAAGGAACGTGGCGACGAGCAGCACTGACGTCGCGACGAAGCCGCGCCAGGCGACATACGGCAACGCCTCGATACCGGTCGCGGCCGCCTGGCGCGCGATATAGCTGAGTGTCCCGAAGAGTGCCGCTCCTCCTGCGACGAGGAGGATGCCGAGGGTGTTTTTGCTCAGTGCAGGCTCGGTGCCGGCTCAGGGCGCCGAGTCGGTGGCAGCGTTGACGGTGGCAGGCGTGGGCTCGTGGCGTTCGGGTCGCAACACGCGATGCGTGAACGGAATGCGGATCTCGCGGAAGACCTCTGTCGAGATCAGGAAGCCGACGAAGATCAGCACGAGCGCAACAAGCTTGGCGGCCGAGTAGAAGGTCGTCGAACCAAGTCGCGACAGAGCGTCAGCGCCGCTGACCACGAACGCGCCGATTGCGATCAGGAGAGTTGCGGGTACGCGGCTGTGGATATTGCCGGTCACCAAGGCTCGGATTGCTCCGGGCAGAGATGCAACGAAGTTGACCGGGATGGCAATGATCGCCAGGAAGATGTTGAACAGGAACTGATCGCCCGGCTGACCCGCATCCAGCGAGTAGTCAAGGACGCGCTTCTTGGGCATGAAGATGTACACGCTGAACAACGCGCCGAGTGCCAGCGAAAGCCCGCCGGGCACGTTCAGCACCAGGGAGAAAACGCGGGCCGCGGACGGAATGGCGTCGCCCACCGGCACGCCCGTGTTCGGATCGACGGCGGGGACCCCGCCGGCAAGCGGTTGGCTGAAAGCGAACCACAACGCGCCAAGGCTGGCCGCGGCGACGAAGAATGCCGAGATCTGGGGCCATCGCTCGTTCTGGAAGTACGTCTCGACGGCGATCGCAATGGCGATGATCAGCGCGAAGATCAGGATCAGGATGGCGACCGTGCCGACGTCTGGATACTTGGGGTTATTGCGCGTGCCGAACGCGATCAGACCCGCAAGCAGCACCAGCGCCGCGTACATGTAGCCGAAGCGCGTCTTTCCCAGCAGATATGCCGTGCCCAGGCCAAGCCATGCGGCCGTCCATGCGGCACCGGTGACATACCAGCTCCGGTACAGAAGGTCGCTCCAACCGCCCGCCGCGCCAATCGCCTCGCAGGCAGACGCGATTCCGAAAAAGAGCATTCCCGCGGCCCAGATCAGCTGGTAGCCGTGGCGACGTTCCCACCACTGGTCCAGCAGCGCCAGCGCAAACACGAACGCGAGCAGCGAAGTGAGCGCGGGCAGCAGTACGGCGATCGACATTTCCTTCCTCTCAGCCGCCGGCACGTTGGCCGGCCCTCGATCAGCCTAGGCCGGAACGAACTCGTGTGCCTCTCTATGGAGACCGTCGCACAGGCCCCAGCGGGGCGTGTCGCCGGGAATCGGGACGGGACGCATGAGCTCGCGCACGTCCGACAACCGGCAGAACAGATGACCGCGCCGTCGGGCCCACGCGCGGAAGTGCTCGGGTTGGGCATGAAACTGGTGCGGCCCAGGATTGAGCCGCGCGCCCTCCGCCCATGTCGGTGGCGCCTCGGGAGCGATGATGTCGAGCAGCGTCACGCGGAACGGAGTACCGGCGATCAGCTCGCCACAGCCGGCACAGCGGATCGTGTTGTTCTCGTCAAAGACGGTCGGGATCTCGATGCCGTAGATCTCGCCGCCGCGGAAGCTATTGGACACTGCGTCCGATTGTAGCCAGCAGCCCTCAGTCGGCCACACTCTGCAGCCAATCCGGCCGGCCGAGCTGCAGCCGACCTGCCGCCCAGAGGAGCGACGCCTTGAGCTGACGACGTTGAACGGAACGCAGTCGCGGCAGTCCTTCCATTGCGGGCCGCGGTGCGCGATCGGCGAAATATCCGCTGATGCCGACCACTGACGCAGTCAACACATCGGCATCGAGTGGAAGGACTGTCTGATACCAGGCGATCACCTGCTCTGGATCAGGACCTCCCTCCGCTGCGATGGATTGGGCGAAGGCACCCGCATCGAACTCGGGCGGCCCGACACAGGCCCACGGCCAATCAAATAGACGCAGGAGATCGCGGTCGAGCCGGACGTTGTCAGAGCGAGTGTCGAAATGCAGCAGCGCGAAGCGCTCCGCTGTCAGCAGCGGCTCCTCTGCTGAGGCAAGGGTCGATCCGTTTGCGTTGATCCATTCCGTCGCATCGCGGCGTAGCGCAGGAGTCGGGCACAGCGCGGCAAGTCGGGCCGATGCCTCTTTGTCGGTTGTTATCTGCGACCAGTAGCCCGCGAACTCAAGGTGCTGCGTGCGCTCGAGCCATTCCGGCAGCTCGGCGTCCACCGTCCGAGCATGAAACTCCGCGTACGACCTCGCCGCTCGCTCGGCTTGCGAGACGGTCCACGGTGGCATTCGCGCGCCGGGTACGGACTCGATGAGCATCGCGTGCCATCCCTCGTGCCGGATCGAGCCGTAATAGACCGGCGCCCATGGCGTGATCTCATCGGCAAGCTGGGTGTAGACGCGCTCCTCCTCGTCCAGTGCCCAGCGGACGGCCGAGCCCTCCGGTAGTGGATAGACGCCCTTGAAGAAGGCGGTGCGATCGTCGTCGAGCTTGAGGACAAACGTCGCTGAGGGTCCGTAGCCACCAAACGCCCGCCTGGCGCTGGAGACCCTGGCACCGAGCATCTGCTCCGTCAGGTCGCGGACGGCGGACGGGACCGCGTCCCAGGTTGGCTTGTCTTCTCTGGCGGCAGACATCCGGTGATTCTGAACCGCCTTAGACTCGGACGGAATGTTCGCAAGTGGCTTGGTCAATCTGTATACCCGCGACATTGAGGCAGCGATCCATTTTTATGAGGATCTGCTCGGCTTCCGCGAGACGTTCCGAACTCCGCGTCAGGGCACGCCGGAGCACGTCGAGTTCGAGTTGGCAGGCTTCAAAGTCGGCCTGGGCACGGTGGAGGCGGCCGCCCGCGTCCACGGGATCGAGCCAAGTCCAGGGGCGCCGGCGATGGTGATCGTCGTGTGGACGGACGATGTCGATCAGGCCACCGACGCCCTGGCCGCTGCGGGCGTCCAAGTTGTCCAGACACCACACGACACCGGCAACAACAATCGCAACGCGTTGTTCCACGATCCGGACGGCAACCTGGTCGAACTCGTTGCGAAGCGCTCGTAATCGAGTGCGGCATGGCAGTGGTGCCCCCAAGGGGATTCGAACCCCTGATCTCCACCTTGAAAGGGTGGCGTCCTAGGCCTCTAGACGATGGGGGCTGGCATTTGGAGTCTACAAGCGGCGACCATGGTTGCCGCCTGGCCGAGTTATTCCGCTGGTGACTATTGCGTCGGACGGAGCGCGCCGAGAGTCCTTTTTGGAGGTTATCGGCGGGTTTCCGGAGCGCTTTCAGTCATCGCCTGACTGAAATCTCGGGTGGCAGCGGTCTCGTCCCACGCATCAGTCAGTGACTGACTGGAGCCCTTTTACCGCCAGCGGGCCTGTCAGGCGACGCCGCCGGCGAGGATGCCGAGGACGATTGCAAAACCGAGGGAGCCGGCGGCCGCAAGGACGAAGAGTCCGCCCACGAAGGCGATCAGCAGGGCGCGGCCCATCCGGCCTTCCTCGCCGGTTCGCGCCGCGGATCCGGCGAGGCCAAAGCCCAGGATGCCTATGACGATGCCGAACACGGCAAGGGAAGCCACCAACAACGGCAGCTTGGTCGAAGAGCTGTCGAGCAACAACGCGAAGGTCGCGACTGCGCCCGAGGCGATGGCGAGGATCCACAAGACGATCCGCATGGGGTTCACTGTTTCCGAATAGTGCCTGCCCGCGGCCGGTGAAAGCAAATGCTCGCCGATGCGAGAATCGCGACTCAGATGCTCTCAGTGATCCGATCAATGCCAAGCGGAGTCAAGATCGTGCTCGGCTTTGGCTTCGTCCTCCTCGCCGGTGTCGGCCTGACGCTGCCGCTGGTCATCAATCAGGCCGTCGAAATGCCCGTCTCACCGCTCGGTCTGCTGTGGATGCTGCTACTGGCATATCTGATCTTCACGCTGACACTCATCCTTCAGAGAAAGCAGGCCGCGTGGATGCTCTCGATCGGCCTCGCATCGCTCGCCGTTCCCATAGCCATCGTTCTGTACTTCTGGGCCGGTGTCCCGGGCGCAATCTTCGGCATCGGCCTTGTGGGCATGCTGTTCACATCCCTGCGGGGCCAACGAGTACGCGAATGGTTCAGCGAGCAATGAACCATTCGAGTCAGGCACAGAAATCGCTGCTGCCTTAGGCTTTCGCGCGACGCCCGCGCGCTGTGCGCGCCTCTGGGCATACAGGAGATTTCCGATCAGTGGCTAAACGTTCACGTCGTCCGGTCACGCCACGACCGAGCACGACGTCTTCGAGCTCGGAGACGCGGCCGGGCTCACCCTCAGCACCAGGCTCAAGCACATCCTCCGGAGCAGACGAGCACGCTTCTCCGAGCGGGTCAGCAGCGTCCGGAACGCCGCCTGTTCCGACATCGCGACCGCGCACAACGCGGACGAATACGAGCAACCGGCCGCGCCGCGCGGTCGCTTCGCAGCCATCATTCGTCGAGCGGTACAGGACGCCGATCATCGCCGGCATCGCGATCCTTGGCCTGGCACTTGTTGGCGTCTTTTACCTGGGCCAGAACACCGGCCCGAGCGGAACGTTCGTCGCCTCCGGTCCCAAATACCTGTGCGATACGTTGCTGACCCCGGGACCGGTCGAGACGACCACTCCTCAGCCACCGACTCTTGCGCCGACCCCGACTGCGGCCTCGCCAAGCCCCGCGCCGAGTGCTTCTTTGGCGCCTTCCACTCCCGCCGGATCGGGAGCAATCGCGACCGACAGCGGTACAGCGGCACCCACAACCGGGCCAACACCTTCGGCGGCTCCCTCGGCCGCGGAATCGCCCAGTGCAGAGCCCACGGTTGCGCCGCCACCCACACCACGGCTCGGCTTCGGCACGACGATCCTGGGACGCCAACACATCCTCAACGCCAATCAGACCATCACGTACGGGTTCTGCCCGCCGGATTCGGGCGATCACTACAACATCGCCGGCGTGGGACCGATCCGTGCCGCGGTCTATCCCAACACTGCCGAGCAACCGCCCGGCGGCTGGGTGCACAACATGGAACACGGCTGGGTTGTCCTGCTGTACAGCTGCAAGAACGGCTGCCCGTCCGCAGACGAGATGGCGCAGATGCAGTCGTGGTACGACCAGGCGCCCACGCCCGATCCAACGAAGAACCAGGGCTGCACGAGTCCGAAGGAAGTGCTCGTGGCGCGCTTCGACAGCATGACAACTCGGTTTGCCGAACTTGCCTGGGGCCGCGCTCTTCTGACCGATACATTTGATCTCGACACGGCGAACACGTTCAGAGAACAATGGATGGACCACGGAACCGAACCCGAAACCAGCATCTGTTGAGGCGCCGCCGCCAGTGACCCGTTCCCGGACGTTCATCGAGATGACCGCGCGGACAGTGGAGCTCACTACCCGCGTATGACGGCTCAATCGGCGGCAGTGCTTGACGCTCCGCCGGTTGGAACGACGATGCGTGCGCTGGTCAAGGAGTCGGCCGGCCCGGGCGCGGCCATTCGTGATGTCCCTGTCCCGGAACCTGGAGCGGGCGAGTTGCTCGTGCGCGTCCACGCCGCGAGCGTCTGTGGCACTGACATCCACATCGAGCGCTGGGATCCCTGGGCACAGCAGAACTTTGGCCCGCTGCCGATGACTTTCGGCCATGAGATGGCCGGCGTCGTGGTTGGGCGCGGCCCGGGCGCGACGCGCATCCAGGTTGGCGACATGGTCGCCGCAGAGACACACATCGTCGATTGGTCGTGCTACCAGTGCCGTACGGGCCGCGCCTTCGTGTGTCAGCACATGCGCATTCTTGGCGTACACGTCCCCGGCGCCTTTGCCGAGTACGTGATCCTGCCGGAACAGAACGCCTGGGTCTTCGAGGGCTACTCGTTCGAAACAGCCGCTCTGCAGGAGCCGCTGGGCAATGCCGTCTTCAGTGCATTCGTGGAGGAAGTGGCGGGCCAGACGGCCGTGGTCACAGGCTGCGGACCGATCGGCCTTATGAGCATCGCCGTGCTCAAGAAGGCCGGAGCGCGAGCTGTTTTCGCCACGGACATCAACCCGGAACGGCTCGAGATGGCCAGCCGTATGGGCGCCGACCTCGCGCTGGACGCCCGAGAGGATGTCGTCAGCCGACTCCGCGCGGAGACGGACGGAAATGGCGTCGACATAGTGCTCGAGATGTCGGGGTCATCGCCGGCTCTGCACCAGGGTCTCGAGGCCGTGACCAATGGCGGTCGGGTGTCCCTCCTTGGAACTCACACGATGCCCGCGACGATCGACCTCTCGAAGGAGGTCATCTTCAAGGGCCTGCGCATCTACGGCATCACCGGTCGGCAGTTGTGGGACACGTGGTATCGCACGACGGCGCTTCTCGAGGAGGGCCTCGACCTGTCCCCGATCATCACCCACCGTATGCCCCTCGCTGACTACGCGAAGGCCTTCGATCTGGTCGCGGCCGGGCACGCCGGCAAGGTCGTGCTTCTGCCCCAGGAGGGCTAGCGCTCAGCGCGTTTCCAGTCAGATTGGACATGACGGGTCGGTAGCGAGGGTTTTGAGGCGACAACAGGCCCGCTCGCCACGCTCCACCACGACAGGTTTCGAATGTGATCGAAAGAAGCGCCTCTTGGCCAGTCCGGATGGCCGGCACCAGCGTGCGCGTCGGCTGATCGACACCGTGGCCTTCAATGTGATTGGAAGTTCGGCGGGACGGCTACGATCATCGGCGTCTGGACCGACGGAGGAGCTGAACTCGTGAAGACGATGCGTGCCGACCCACTGAGCTACCTGGGCGACGAGCTGGACGACCTGCGCGAGAAGAACCTGTACCGGCCGTTGCGCGAGATGAGCGCGCCACAGGCCGTTCATACGGTCATCGACGGCAAGCCTGTGATCAGCCTGTCGTCGAACAACTACCTCGGCCTGACCACGCATCCGCACCTCGTCGAAGCGGCGTTATCGGCGGTGCAGGAATTCGGCGTGGGCACGGGCGCCGTGCGCACTATTTCAGGCGACACGACGCTGCTCGAGGAGCTGGAAGATCGGCTGGCAACCTTCAAGCACGTCGAGGGCGTGTTGACATTGCAGTCAGGCCTCACCGCCAACAGCGGCACGATCCCGGCTGTTACCAACGAGCGCGACCTGATCGTCAGCGACGAGTTGAACCACGCCTCGATCATCGATGGTGTGCGCATGTCCAAGGCGTCGCGTGCCGTGTTTCCGCATCGCGACGTCGATGGCCTGGAGAAGGTTCTGCGCGACGCGCGCGCCAGCGGCGGACCGAATGGCCCGTACCGCTCGATCCTGATCATCACCGACGGCGTCTTCTCGATGGACGGCGACATCGCGCCGTTGCCCGGCATCTGCGATGTCGCAGATCGCTACGAGGCCGGCGTCATGGTCGATGACGCGCACGCCTCCGGCGTGCTGGGCAGGAACGGCCGCGGCACGATCGACCATTTCGATCTTCACGGACGCGTCGACATCCAGGTCGGCACACTGTCGAAGGCCGTCGGCGTGATGGGTGGCTACATCGCGGGCACCAGGAATCTCAAGGACTTTCTCACCCAGCGCTGCAGAACACTCCTGTTTTCAACGTCCCAGCCACCGGCCGTCGCGGCCGCATGCATTGCCGCGATCGACATCCTCGAAACCGAGCCCGAGCGCATCGAGCGGCTGTGGGACAACACGGCGATCTTCAAGAAGGGTCTCCAGGACCTCGGATTCGACACGGGCATCAGCGAGACGCCGATCACCCCGGTGATTGCCGGAGACGAGCAGAAGGCACAGCAATTGGCCGCGGGCCTCTTCGACGAGGGCGTCTTCGCCACTTCCGTTGTCTTCCCCACGGTCGCCCTGGGCAAGGCGCGTGTCCGCACCATCGTGACCAGCGAGCACACCCACGACGATCTGCAGGCCTGCCTCGCCGCGTTCGAGAAGGTCGGCCGCGAACTGCGGCTGATCTAGCCTTTTCCTGCCCGTGGGACAACGTTGGGTCTGCTTCGATGTCGGCGAGACGCTCATCGATGAAACGCGAATCTGGACGCTGTGGGCTGACCTGCTTGGTGTGACTCCGCTGACCTTCATGGCCACGCTGGGCGCCGTGATCTCCGATGGGGACGACCACCGCGACGTGTTCGAGATGGTCGGACACCCGGACTGGCGACCGCTCGTGCCCGAGTTCGATCGACGCTACGGCGGTTTTCAGCAGAGGGACCTCTACCCCGACGCGGTGTCATCGATGCAGACGTTGCGCCGCGCGGGCTACAAGGTCTCAATATTCGCCAATCAGCCCGCGCGCAGGACCGCGGAGCTGCGTGCTCTGGGCATCGAGCCGGACCTGATGGCAATGAGCGCCGAATGGGGCGTCAGCAAACCCTCGCCCGACTTCTACCGCCGCGCACTCGACGAGATGAATGCCGCCGCCGCGGATGTCGCTTACGTGGGCGACCGGTTGGACAACGACGTCCGACCATCCGCCCAGGCCGGAATTCACCCAGTCTGGATTCGCCGCGGACCGTGGGGCGTAATCGCAGGCGGAGACGTTCCGCGCGAGGCACTCGTCGTCGATTCATTGACCGAGTTCGTCGAGCGCATCGGGGATTGGTGGCCATGAAGCTCACCGTGGTTGGCTGCGCTCCGTCATACACGGTTCGGCCGTGCCGCTCTTCCAGCAGCTATCTCGTTGAGCACGGCTCGACACGCATACTTCTGGACCTTGGCGCGGGCTCGTTTCCAGAGACCTGGCGCTACACGTCGTTCGGCGAGATCGCGGCAGTTTTCATCAGCCACATGCACGCCGACCACAATGTTGATCTCATCCCGCTGCGCCACTGGGTGAAATACGTGAATCGCGGCTACGGCCCCGCGCTGTACGGGCCGGCAGAGCTCCGCGAGCGGATGGGCGAGTTCCAGGCGGACCCTGACTTCCTTTCCGACCTGCGTGGCGAGGCACTGGCGCCCCGCACGTTTGCGGTCGGCGATCTGCTGGTCACGGCCGGTCGCGTCACGCATATCCCGGATTCGTTCGCGTTCCGCGTGTCCGCTGCGTCTGGTGCCGGCCCGGGCCTCGTCTACAGCGGCGACTGCGGCCGTGGCGACGATCTGCTGCCACTGCTGCGCAGTGGCGACACGCTCCTGACCGAGGCGGCCTGGGGCGCTGGAAAGTCTGAGGTGCCCATCCACCTGACCGCCGCGGAGGCCGGCGCGGCGGCGGCGCGCGGTGGCGCCAGGAACATGATCCTGACCCACATTCTTGACGATCGCCGCGAATCCGCAGCGCGCGCCGCCGCCTCCACGGTCTTCAGTGGCGACGTGGCCATCGCCCAGCCCGGCCTCGAAGTGGACGTTTCATAAGCCACAACTTACCGCTGTACGCGGCGGAATCACGTCGCTAGATTCACGCTCGCAGTGCGAAGGCGGATCTCGGACGGGATCTTAGGAGTCGCTGACGCGGCCGTTATCGCGGCCATCGTCGCCGTGGCAGCGGCATGCTCTGGTGCGACGCAACCGGCCGCGACTGCGCAGAACCAGCAACAGACGCCGCCACCACCGCCATCGAGCGCGAAGGTGCGGCCGACCAACCTGTGCCCGAACACATGCGCTGTCAGCCTGAACGGCACCGGCATCTACGAGGAATCGACGTCTGTTGATCCACTCATCGGTTCGACCGAATACACGGCCCAGGGATGCATCGGCCCAGATACAAATTGGCACATCGTGAGCTGTGGCGCGGCCGGCCAGTCGATAGGTCAGGTGAGCGAGAAGTATTACGGCGTGCAGGGATCCACTTCTGACAGCTGTGAGTACAACGCCGATCCACATCTGAGCTTCGACGTGCCGCCTGGTTCGGCCGGCCAACCTTCGGGGACTACCAACCTTCATGGCCTCACGTATCAAGGGCCACTGGCGATTTCGACGAGCTTCGGACCGGACGGACTCTCTATCGACACACTGGGCAGCACGACCGTCGGGCAGGTGACATGCATCGGCTCAAAGGAGACGGCCGGCGGTGGGGTGATGGCCGTTCCGCTGGTTGCTGGCTTCGCCTGCGGACCTGCGGGCATTCTGCCTGCCGGCAACTTTCCACAGCCGAGCGAACCGGTGTGGGCGCCGGGTCCGGTCATCCCGACTCTGACCAACGCATCGAGGGGTCAATATTCAGCCAAGTTCGCCTGTTACTACGGCCCGGAGATCACCGGAACAGGCTCGGTCGATATCGAGCTCACGCCGCGCTGAAGTTACCTTGACCGAGCCTGGCGATCCGCTCGATCGCGCCGCTCCGCTAGCATCGCCCTCCGCATGCACACAACCCGAAGCCTTGTCGATCAGCGCGTGCGCCGCGCGGCGCGCGAGGCACTTTCCGTGGATCCGCAGGTCATCGAGATCGCGCGCCCACAGGCAGCCGAGCATGGCGACTTCTCGACCAACCTTGCGATGCAGTTGGCACGCCAGCTCAAGCGCGCGCCGCGCGACATCGCCAACGATCTCGTCGCGGCCCTGGCGGCGGACGAGCTGATCAGCCGCGCCGAGGTCGCCGGCCCGGGCTTCGTCAACGTCTGGCTCCAGCCACGCCACGTCGAGCACTCCGTCGATGCGATTCGTCGGCAAGGCCTTGAGTACGGCCGCACCCAAACAGCGAGTCCGCGGAGCATCAACGTCGAATTTGTCAGCGCCAACCCGACTGGACCGCTGACCGTGGGCAACGCCCGTGGCGCGTTCGTGGGCGACCTGCTGTGCCGGGTTCTCGAGGCGACCGGCCAGAAGGTCACGCGCGAGTACTACTTCAACGACTCGGGCGGCCAGGTGGAACGCCTCGGGCAGTCCGTGCTTGCGCTTGCCGGCGGCAGTGAGGTCCCGGAAGACGGCTACCACGGAGACTATGTCCGACCGCTCGCGGAAAGGGTGCCGCCCGAGATTTCGAGGCAGGCGCAAGCCGATGAATCGAAGGCCGGCTGGGTGGTCGGCGCATGGGCGTCAGAACAAATTCGCGAGGGTATCGAACGCAGCCTGGCCAATCTTGGTGTCAGCTTCGACGTGTGGACCTCGGAGGGTTCGATCCATACCAACGGATGGGCCGGCAAGGGCATCGAACAGCTCAAACGAGCTGGCTACATGTACGAGCAGGACGGTGCCCTGTGGTTCAAATCGACCGAATTCGGCGACGACAAGGACCGCGTGGTGTTGCGCTCGAACGGCGAGCCCACGTACTTCGCCAGCGACATCGGCTATGTGATGGAGAAATTCAGCCGTGGCTTCGACGAGCTGATCTATATCTGGGGCGCCGATCACCACGGCACGGTCGCGAGGCTCAAGAACGCGGCGCAGGCGCTTGGTTTCGATCGGGACGCGGTGAACGTGCTGCTCATCGCCTGGGTGCGCTTCGTGCGCAACGGCGCAGAAGTGTCCATGTCCAAGCGCTCGGGCGAGTTCGTGACGCTCGACGAGCTGCTCGCGGAGGTCGGCGTTGACGCAGCACGTTGGTACTTCGCATCGCGGGCGCCAAGCACGGGCATTGACTTCGACATCGAGCTCGCGCGCAAGCAGTCGAGCGAGAACCCGGTCTACTACGTCCAGTATGCCCACGCGCGGATCAGTTCGATCCTGCGCAAGGCCACCGACTCAGGGCTGTCCGCGAGCCCCACGCTCGATGGCGCCCTGGCCAACGATGATGTCGCGCTGGGACTCGGCAAGGATCTTTTGCAGCTGCCGGACATCGTCCGTGACGCGGCGGCCGCGCGTGAGACACAGTCGATAACTGCGTTCGCGACGCAGCTCGCGACGACGTTCCACTCCTACTACCGCGATCGTCGGGTTGTTGATCCGGCAGATCCGCAGACTTCGGCCCAGCGCCTCGCGCTGGTCGACGCCACGCGCGTCACGCTCGCTGCGGCGCTCGGCCTCCTCGGCATCTCCGCGCCCGACTCGATGTAGCTCAGCCCGACGGCAGAGCCAGGAACAGGCTGGGGTCAGAGGCGAGCACGAAGCGGACCGTCTGAGGTCCCGGGATAAGTCGCAGCGAACCCTGGAACGTCGACGCAAGCTCGTTCATCCGTGCGCTGAACTCGTCCGCATCGCCCTGGGTGTCCCAGGCCGTCTGCCAATCGACCAGCCACTGGCCGTTGGACGCGTTGTCGTACATGTTCAACTTGTCGCCGCCCCAGCCTGCCGCAACCTCGGCGTGCGGCCATTGCGCGGGCAGGCCAGGTACGTCGAGCGGCGGCTTTTCCCCGCCGGTGGCCAGGACCTGGATGTTCAGCTCGCCCATCGTCTGCTGGTAGTCGTTGGTGAAGCCTGATCCAAGTGCCGAGGTGAGGTCGGTCAACGTGACGGCGACCGGTCCCTCGTGGTTGTAGTACTTGTCGGAATGAAGGATCTGCTCGGTCGATGCCGGCGGCGTCTGGATGGCCTGGTCGACCGCGTCGTATCCGCCCAGGCCCCATACGTCGGTGGTGAACAGCAGGCCTTCGGTGTACGGGAATTCGAGCTGCCGGCGAAGGATCAGCGGCATGCTGGCGAGCTGGTCATCGCCCAGCTGACCGAGAGCGTCCTGGAGCAGCTGAAGCTGTTCCGCCTGGGACATGTTGGCCTTCATCCAGTTCTGCGAGGTCAATACGGCGTCGCCCTCGATTACGCTCAGCTGCGCCAACGACTGGTCACCCTGCGCAGGGTCCTTGATCCGGTTGCCCTCGAGATCGAAGTGCTGGTCCTGAAGAGCGTGCGTGTATTCGTGCGCCGTCGTGACCTCATCGATCGGACCGAACGGAACGTCGCGATCGATGATGTAGAAGCTTCCGTCGTCGGGGTTGTAGTACGCGGCGACCTCTGAGGTGTAGAGCTGAAGCAGCAAGGCGCTCAGGTCCGCGTCCGGCGCCAAGAGGCCAAGGCGCTTGAAGAAGTTCTCCTCGGCAGCGCGCCACTCAGGGGTCGTGTCCTCATCGGCGGTCGAAAGCAGGTAGCTCTGGAAGTCGTCGCGGCTGATGATCCGGTACGGCACATCCCTGGTCGGCTCGAGCATGCGGATCGGCGGCACCTGCGAAGTGACCTGGTCGATCTGTGCGGCGATGGCCGGATCAACGGTCGCGGTCGGAGTCTGGGGCGCTGAAGAGCACGAGCAGGACGGAATCGGCGAGTTCTGCGGCGTTGGCTGCGCCGGAGCGGTCGCCTGACCGCTTGTCGCATTTGGAGTGCCAAGGGGCTGAGTCGGTCGGCCTGTGACCGCCGGATTCGTAGGCACGTTGTTTGGCGGAGAGGTCGGAACCGGGTTCACCGTTGTGCATCCGACCGCCACCAGCGCGAACGCGATCACAGCCGCAGCCGATCGGCGCCAAAGCGTGACGTTGATCGGGATCATCGGCGAATTGTGGACCAGATTGATTGATGTCTGTTTCTTCACCGTCTGCCGTCTGGATGCTTCACGCGCGAGTCCTATCTTTCAATCAGCGGAACCGTGAAGCATCGCTTCCCGTTCCCTCTCCCTCCCTCGGAACGAGGGGCGCCAATTGGGCAGGCGCCCCTCGTTTCTTTTTGTGCCTGCCGCCCTGCGACAATCCTCCGATGGAGATCGTTTCCTTTGGAGAGACCTGCCTCCGACTTCGCGGACGAGAGGGCATCGTCGCGACGGACGCATTCCCGCGTATCGTCGGACCGACCGGACGCGGCCTGACGGCTGACATCGTTACCTACAGCCACGCGGACGGCCAGCAGACATTGGGCCTGAGCGGCAACGGCAATTCGTCCGGCTCGGCGAAGCGCAAGACCTCGAAGAACGACACTCAACGTGTACCGACGAGCTTGGAACCCGCCTTCCTGCTCGACTCACCCGGTGAGTTCGAGGTCCACCACGTCCTGATCAACGGTGTTCAGACATTCCGCGACGACCAGGAAGGTGCGGAGCGAGGCCAGAACGTGTGCTTCGTGTACGAGCTGGATGGCGTCCACGTCGCGCACATGGGCGACATCGGCCATCTGCTCGACCAGTCTCAACTGGGCGACTTTGGCCAAGTCGACGTGGTGTGCGTTTCGGTTGGTGGCTCGCTCGCCGCCGCTCGCGCCGCGGAACTGGTTGCTCAGCTTGACGCGAAGATGATCGTCCCGATGCCCGTGGATAACGCGGGCGACGGCGCCTCGGAGCTTGACCGCTTCCTGCATGAGATGAGCGTCGCCAAGACTGAGCCTCAGCCCAAGCTGACGGTCAGCAGCTCGTCTCTGCCTGGCGAGACGACCGTCGTCCTCCTGGATCCGCGCGGCCGAAACTAACCGGGCGCGGTACCGCTGCGGTTGCGGCGGACCCCGCTCAACGCCGCCACGGCTCCGATCAGAACGAGCCCCAATGAGATGGTGATGTGCGGCGTCAGATCGACCGGTGTCGCGCCACAGGGTTGATCGGGCGCTGCGCAATTGACCGCTGCCAGGCCGAACATCAGAGCCCATGTCGCGCCAACGCCAATGGCGATCCCGGCAAAGGCGAATCGGCCGAAGTTCACTGCCGTCAGCAGCGCCGTGAAAAGAACCGCGGCCATCATGATCAAACCGCTGATCAGTCCCAGGAATGCGAGCGGAATTGCCGCCGCAATCGCGACCAGAAACTTCGTCCGATCACTCATACAGGTGCCTCGAAAACGGTGCGGCCCATCTTGACCACGCTTTGGACAAGGTTGGCACCCAGCCAGTAAGGCAGCAGCGTGTACGAGTCGGTCTTCCAGACGACCAAATCGGCGAGTTTGCCTTCTTCGAGCGAGCCGTGAGTCTGGCTCAGACCGAGCGCCGCCGCCGCATTGATGGTCATCGCCGCCAGGGCTTCCGCCGCGGTCAGTCGGAGCCTGTGGATCGCGTAGGCCAGCGCCAGCTGGGCGTTGGGCGCTGGCGACGTGCCCGGGTTGAAATCCGTGCCAACGGCAACAGGCACGCCCGCATCCACAAGCGCACGTGCCGGTGCGTAATGCGGCTCGTCGAGATAGAACGCACTGATCGGCAAGAGCGTGGCGACAACTGGAGCGCCCGCATCTGCCGCAGCGGCGAGGGCCGCAATGCCGGTCTGTGAGACCCCACCAAGGTGGTCGGCGGACAACGCACCCATCTCGGCGGCAAGCTCCGCGCCTCCGGTCGGGTTGAGCTGATCGGCATGCAGCCGCGCACCAAGACCAAGGCCCTTCGCTCTTGCCAGGAGACGGCGTGACAGCTCGACATCGAACACGCCGCGCTCGCAGAAGACATCGCACGACGTGGCAATGCCCTGTTCAGCGACGCGCGGCAGCTGCTCGTCAATAACGTTGGCCATGTAACCGGCTGCCGCGTCGTCGCGGCCGCGGAACTCCGGTGGCACGGCATGGGCACCCAGGAAGGTCGGAACCACGTCAAGCGGGCCTTCGGCTGCCAACAAGCCTGCCAGCCGAAGCAGCCGCAACTCCTCGTCCGCGGTCAGGCCGTAGCCCGATTTGACCTCCACGGTCGTCACGCCGTGACTGAGCATCTCGGCCAGCCAGCGCCGCGCATTGGCAAGCACAACTTCGTCCGGCGCGGCGCGCGTTTCCCGCACCGTCTGGAGGATGCCGCCGCCAGCCGCGAGGATGTCGAGATAGCCATGGCCCGTCTGGCGTAGCTCGACCTCCGCCTGGCGCGTTCCTGCGAAGAGCAGATGCGTGTGCGGATCAACAAGGCCCGGCGTGACGACGCCACCCATCGCGTCGAGACGAGCAACGGAAGACGCTGCAATGCCCATGCCCTCGACCTGCCGTTCGACGTCGTCGAGACGGCCCACGGCAACGATGCGGCCTTCGTACGCTGCCACGGCACCGTTGCCGTCAATTGCGCCGATCTCGGCCTGCGCGGAGCCCCGACGCAGACCGCCGGCCATCGTCACGACCTCGGCCGCGTTGTGGACCACGAGCCCGGGCAGCTCGCTCATCGACGCGCCCGCTCGGCCGCTGCCAGCCGGATCTCGAGGGCCATCGACGAGTCGAAGTCGCGGATCTCGAGCCACTCCGCAGCGCGCGTAATGCGTTCCTCGTCAGGCACGCTCGGCTCGACGCCAATGTGATCGGCAACGTCCGTCAGCGCGCGGATCGGAGCGAGGCCGATCAGCTCTGACTCACGTAGCGCTACACCCTGCGCGGCGGCCGCCGTCGCCACGGTCTCCCAGACGCGCCACATTGGCGTGATCGAGAAGTCGAGCAGGTTCATCGAGACTTGAGCGCAGTTCAGGTCATCGAGAAACAACCCAAGGGCCTGTACTCGTGGCAGCCCACCACCACGCTCGCGAACCGACTTGGCAATTGCCTTTGCCAGGTCCAGGTCCTGCGACTCGAGGTTGATGTTGTAGGCGATCAAGAACGGACGGGCGCCGACGACTACTGCGCCGCCTGTGCCGTGGAGGCGCCCCGGTCCAAAATCAGGCTTGTATTCGGGCGTTGTGATGAGCTCGGCAAGACCCTCGAACTGCGGGCGTCGAATGTCGGCCAGGACCTCGCGCTCCGGCCTGAGGGCCGCCCGCGCGTACAGGTAGACGGGCAGATCAAAGCGTCTGGCAATACTCGCCGCGAAATCGCGGGCCAGGGCGACGCAGTCGTCGATCGTCGTCTCGCCAAGCGGCACAAAGGGGATGACATCGACCGCGCCGACGCGTGGATGCTGGCCTTCGTGCTTACGCATATCAATCCGCGACAGCGCCTCTTCGAGCGCATCGGCCATGGCACTGGTGACGGCGGACGCCTCGCCCGCGAAGGTGAGAACGCTCCGGTTGTGATCTCGATCAGACGTCAGATCGAGCAGATGGACACCCGGCGTCCCGGAAACGCGCGCCGCAATGGCGTCGATCACGGCCATGTCCCGGCCTTCACTGAAGTTGGGAACGCATTCGACAAGCCGTGCCATATCCGTGGCCAAGTCTAGGCAACGCAGCGCGGCACCGACTCTCAAGGCTGCAGGCCACCGCGTATTAACCGCGATTCCACAAAGTGAATATCAGACTTGACAAAGTGAAAGATCGGTTTTACTGTCCGCGGCATCGAACCACCACAACGAAGGAATCAGGTCAACTAGATGCAGAGAGAAGTGATCTCGGTTTGCCCTGTTTGCGACAGCCCGCTGACGGTAACGCGGCTGCACTGCAATACGTGCGGCACGACGATCGAAGGTGAGTTCAGCGTCGGACGGTTTTCCCGGCTGAATCGCGAGCAGTACGCACTCCTCGAGTCGTTCCTGCGCTCGCGCGGCAACTTGCGCGAGCTGGAGCGTGAGCTGGGCGTTTCGTATCCCACCGTTCGCAACCGGGTTGAGGCACTGCTTCGAGCGTTGGACCTGGCCGACGGCACGCCCATGCCACCCGAGCCGCCGCGTGCGGAGCCGGTTGCACCCGCCGTCGACCCGGAGACCAGACGCGCCATCCTCGAGCGTCTCGCCCGTCACGAGATGAGCGCCGAGCAGGCGGCCGCCGCCTTGCGCGGTGAGTCGATGGATACCGAGCCCACGACACAAGCGCCGGAATCGGCTGCTAAGGCGGAAGCCCCAGACACAACGGAGCAGGCGGAAACGCCCGCGCCCGAGCAAAGCGATGAGTCGGCTGCAGAGGAGCAGTCGGAGGTAACGAGCAATGAATGAACGAATGGAGCGCCATCCAAACCCGAGCGAAATCCACCACCGGATCGGAGCTCGGGGCCAGCTGACCATCAACAACGTCTCTGGCGAGGTCGAGCTTCGTGCGACCGATGGTGAAGAGGTCAGCGTGGTCGTGCAGGGCAACGGGCTTCGGTCGGACTCGTTGCCGATCACCGTCCACAAGGGCGAGGGCTCGCTGACGATCGACGTCGAGAAGCGCGCCGGCTCTTTTGGCCAGTTCGGCACGTGGTTTGGCGTCAACGATGGTGTCGAGTTCGAAGTGATGGTCCCTCGCGCGGCCCGTGTCACGGTCAACACGGTCAGCGCCGACATAGCAAGTCACTTCCTGTCCGGCGAACAGTCGTACAAGACCGTGTCGGGAGACGTCGAGGCCAACCCAGACGGCGGCAAGATCCGCGTCCAGACCGTCTCGGGCGACATCGACGTCAAGACGTCCGAACCTGCCGAGTTGAGCGTGAACTCGACGTCCGGGGACGTCCAGGTGCAGGGATCGACGATCGAGCGTTTTGACGCCCGGACGGTCAGCGGTGACATCCAGTTCGATGCCGCGCTGGGTGTGTCATCAGCGCACAGCATCGAAACCGTCAGCGGCGATGTCTCGATCGAGTCGCCCACGGGCGTGACCGTCGAGGTACGCAGCGCCATGGACATGCGCCACGGCGGGTCGCGAACGAAGGTATCCGGTGACGGCGCAGCCCAAGTTCGCTTTCGGACGCTCTCGGGCGACTGCCATGTTCTTGGTGCGCATGACATGGACAGCGACCAAGAGCGCGGTCGCCACGGCCGCGGCAGACATGGCGGCAAGCACGACCGTTTCGAGCGTCAGCTTGAACGGCGCATCCAGGACCAGGTCAGGCGCGGCCTGGGCGTGAGCCGGGATGACATCGATTTCCCCGGCGGCATGCCGCCTATGCCACCGACGCCACCGATGCCGCCCGCTCCGCCGGACTATGGCCAGTCGAGCTATGGCCATGGGCGATCGACCGCGGCCACCCAACGGCAGCCGGTTGACCAGCTCGAGGTGCTGCGCGCCCTGGAGCGCGGCGAGATCGATGTTGAAGAGGCGGCACGCCGCCTACAGGAGGCGTGAGATGCCTGACGTGGAGAAGATCCTGAACCTTGTCGCCCAGGGTGCTCTCACGCCCGAGGAAGCGGATGAGATTCTCAACGCGCTGAATGCCTCGTACGAGCACGAGGCGGCGGCGAACTCAGCTCCGCCACCTGCAGATCAACGCACGCCGGACCAGCCACGTCACCTGCGCATTCAGGTCACGGAGCGTGGTCGGGCCGTGGTCAACCTGCGCGTACCGATGAACATCGCCGGTTGGGCCTCGGCGTACCTGCCGGGTCTGTCAGAGGAGAACACGGACAGGATCCGGAGCGCAATTAACTCGGGCGTTCGCGGCCCAATCATCGACATCGGCGATGGCGACGACCGCGTCCTGATCACCAGCGAATAGCCGTGCGCAGCACCGGGAAGGAGGAACGAAATGGTGCATCACCTGTGGTACGACTCATTTGACGCCGAGGTCGACGATGCTCGACCGAGGCCGTGGCGCAAGGAACTCACGCGCCAACCGGCCCCCCGCCGTGGGGGTGCCAGGCGCGCGGTCGGAAAGGCGCTCATGGAACTCGGTGAACGGATCGCTTCAGATCCTTCCTCCAACAAGGCGGCCGGCAAATAGCCGGCCGCCTTTTGTTTTGGGGGCTCCGATGGCGCGACTTTTGGCCATTCATGACATGTTCTGTCATCTACGAAATCTAGGATTCTGAGGTAGGAAAACGCCTCGGAGACGCAGCCGTGAATCTCGGGAATCTGGAAATTGCCAAGGTCATCCAGGACGACCGCGAGCGCGATCTGGCGGGCCGTTCGCACCTGCTCGATCTGTTGGTCGCGAGTAACGGTCAACTACCCGCTGGGCGATCGCCGCTATCTCTGGCCGCAACTCGATTGGCTCGAGCACTTCCGCATCCGCACCAAGCGCCACCAGTCTTGCCGGCACCTCGCTTGGCCAATCCATGCGCAGACGCAGTACCTCCCAACCGTCGCGATCACCTTCGGGCGGCGTAAGCCGCTCGGCGGCGCGTAATGCAGCGGAACCGGCAATGTCAGCCAGAGCATGCATTGCTGAGTGGGAAATGCGGAGCGTCACCTCCAGGCGCTCCGCATTCTCCTCGTAGGCCGCAGTTGATTCGGTCCAGTAGGAAGCCAGCTCAAAATCGGTCGGACGTTCAAAACGGTCGTCGGACACGCTCGCCTGGCGAAAGCGTGCGACGCGGTATGTTCGGTACTGCCCGTCAGAATCGGCGACCAGGTACCAGATCCCCGCTTTGAGCACGAGACCAAGGGGCTTGATGCTTCGCTCCACCAGCTCGTGGTTACGTTCGTAAATCGCGTCAACCCGGCGGCTCTCCCATACGGCCTCTGACAGAGCCGGCAGCAGGGGCGCCTCTTCGCCAGTCTGGAACCATCCGGTCACGTCCAGGTGGAAGCGCTCCACCAGGCGCGACGCCCGAGATCGCAGCTCCGGCGGCAAGGCCGCGAGCACCTTGAGCCTGGCCGCGGCCATCACGGTCCCAAGGCCCAGCTCTGCGGCCGGACCCGGAATGCCCGACAGGAACAGGGCTTCTGCCTCTTCGCCGGTCATGCCCGTCAAGCGCGTCCGGTAACCGTCGACGAGCGCAACCCCACCGTGCGGCCCGCGCACGGCGTACACCGGCACGCCAGCGGCGCTCAAGGCCTCGATGTCGCGGTGAACCGTGCGCTCGGAGACCTCGAGCTCACTTGCCAGCTCCGCTGCCGTGAGTTGCCCGCGCGTTTGCAGCAGGAGCAGGAGATTGATCAGCCGTGACGCTCGCATGCGCCACGATCTTACCGATGTTTATGACAGGTAATGTCAGGAACTCAGGGCAATTGCTTCCATCCGCGTCTCTTTGACCGCGCCGTCCGCCAGCTCAAACCATGACGCGCTCCTGCCAGGTATCTCAGCCACGACACGTTCAAGGCTCGTGCCAACGAAGTGCGCGGCTGCGCCGTCGTCGATGCCGTATCCGCTGGGCAGACTTCCAGAAGCGATTTCGGCAACGAAACGCGAGCGGCGCAGCGGATCCGCGGCCATGTGCGGAGCCGCCGATCCGTGCAGCAAGCCGACGCCGTCGCGCAACGCTGCCAGCTGTGGCCCGAAAGAGTCGGTGAGGCACGCCTCGAACCAGCAGATGGCACCGGCACTTATCCCGGCGAGCACCGTTCCGGACTCCCATGCCTTGCGCAACAACGTGTCGACTCCGTGAACACGCCAGACGGCGAGCAGATTCGCAGTGTTCCCACCGCCGACAAATATGAGGTCCTGGTCAGCAAGTCTGGCCAAGTAATCGCTGTCGGGCGCTCCGAACAGAATCAGGTCGGAAGCGACGGCGACCGGCGCATAAGCACGATAGAAGTTCGCGGCGTAACGCTCGGAATCGCCGCTGGCCGTGCCAATGAAACACACGCGCGGCCGTGCCTTGCCGGTCAGCTCGATCAGATAACGGTCGAGCGGCGTCAATTCCTCCTGGTCGCTGAACCCGCCACCGCCGATCGCGACGATGTGTGAGGCCACGTCGATCAGTCCGAGTCGAGCATCGGGATGCGCACGCCGCGCTCCCTGGCGACCTCGATAGCTCGTTCGTAGCCAGCGTCAACGTGGCGAATCACGCCCATCCCCGGGTCGGTCGTGAGGACGCGTTCGAGCTTTTGAGCGGCCACTTCAGAGCCGTCGGCCACCACGACCATGCCGGCGTGCTGTGAATAGCCGATGCCCGTGCCTCCTCCGTGGTGGATTGACACCCAGCTCGCGCCGGCCGAGGTGTTGACGAGAGCGTTGAGCAGCGGCCAGTCCGCGATGGCATCCGATCCGTCGCGCATGCCTTCCGTCTCGCGATTCGGTGACGCGACAGATCCGGCATCGAGGTGATCACGGCCGATCACGATCGGCGCGCTCACCTCTCCAGAGGCGACCAGTTCGTTGAAGCGGACCCCGGCCTTGGCGCGCTCGCCATAGCCGAGCCAGCAGATGCGCGCCGGCAGGCCCTGGAACGGCACGCGCTCCTGTGCCATGCGGATCCAGCGCGCCATAGACTCGTTTTCCGGGAAGAGTTCGAGAACCGCTTCATCGGTGCGCTTGATGTCCGCGGGATCGCCGGATAGAGCAACCCAACGGAACGGACCTTTGCCCTCGCAGAACAACGGCCGAATGAACGCCGGCACGAAGCCTGGGAAGTCGAACGCGTTGGCGACACCTGCTGCCTGCGCCTGGGCACGGATGTTGTTGCCGTAGTCGAACGTAACGGCGCCGGACGACTGGAGCGCGAGCATCGCGCGAACCTGCTCGGCCATCGAATCCATCGCACGACTCACGTATGCCTTTGGATCCGATGCTCGGAGAGCTGAGGCCTGGTCTAGGCTCATTCCCGCCGGCACGTAGCCGTTCAGCGCGTCATGCGCGGACGTCTGGTCCGTGAGCGCATCGAAGCGTTCTCCACGGCGCACCAGCTCGGGCTCGATCTCCGCGGCGTTGCCGATCAGTGCGATCGAGGCAGCCCGCCCGCTGGCGGCAGCCGCGCGACTCCAGGACAGGGCCTCCTCGAGCGAATCGGTGACCTCGTCGATGTAGCCGATCTCGTGACGCCGATGGGCGCGCGCCGGGTCGACCTCGATGACCAGTGCCACGCCCTCGTTCATCGTCACGGCGAGCGGCTGTGCGCCGCCCATACCGCCCAGCCCGGCCGTCAGCACGACCCTGCCGCGCAGCGATCCGCCGAAGTGCTGGCGCGCCAGCTCGGCAAACGTCTCGTACGTGCCCTGGAGGATGCCCTGCGTCCCGATATAGATCCATGAGCCGGCTGTCATCTGGCCGTACATCGTCAGACCCTTGCGCTCGAGCTCGCGGAAGTCGTCCCAGTTGGCCCATTTGCCGACCAGGTTTGAATTCGCAATCAGTACGCGTGGCGCCCATTCGTGCGTTCGGAAGACTCCAACCGGCTTGCCTGATTGCACCAACAGCGTCTCGTCACCACCGAGTCGACGGAGCTCCCGAACGATCGCGTCGAACGCCTCCCAGCTGCGCGCTGCGCGACCGGTGCCGCCGTAGACGACGAGATCATCGGGTCGTTCTGCGACCTCACGATCGAGGTTGTTCATGAGCATCCGCAAGGCCGCTTCCTGCGGCCAACCACGCGTGCTCAGCTCAGTTCCCCGAGGCGCCCGGATCTCGCGTGCTCTGGTTGCGATTGCCATGCTCGCCGAGTCTATTCCCGGGTCGTGACGTCGACCACTGCCGCATCGGTGGCTGCCACCAGATCGGCGGGTGCCATGTGGATGTTCACGCCACGTTTGCCGCCACCGATGGCGACCTTTTCCAGCGCCTCTATGGATGCGTCCGCGATCACCGGCCACGCGTTGGTCGAGCCGAATGGCGTGATCGTGCCGCGTTCGTAGCCGGTGACCGCCCTGGCCTCGTCGGCATCGGGCAGGGACATCCGATTCACACCAAGGTGCGCTCTGAGCTTGGGCCAATCGAACCGCCGACCACCCGGGACGAGCACGAATACATAGTCGTTCTCAGCTCGACGAACAACGATCGTGCGCAGAAGCTGATGTAGCCCGATGCCCTGGAATTCGGCGCTCTCTGCCGCGCTGCTGGCCGGCTGTGTCACGACCACCTGATACGGCGCATTGAGCTGTGCGAGCGCGACGGTCGCGCGAGTTTCCTCGGCTGTCACAACTCGCGACGCATCACCGGGAAACGGTCGTCATCGACCGCGACGACGAACCCAAGTTGTTCCCAGAATCCGGGCGTTGCTCCGCTCGTCTCGCCTGCAGGGCGGGTCAGGTCCGGGTAAGTCTCGACCGCCGAAAAGCCGCGCTTCGCCAGATCCTGGCAGACCGCGTCCGCAAGGTCGCGGGCATAGCCCTCGTGGCGCGCCACGGCCGTCGAGGCGATACACGTGATGACCGCGGGCAGCGGCGCCGCGGGAAGTTGGGAATACAGCTCACGCAGTCGCTGCGCGCGCGGATAGGCCGATAACGGGCCGAACTGGCAATACGCAACGGGCTGTTCGTCGACGATCAGCACCTTGCCGTACGAGCCGAAGACCCCGCGTCCTCTGTCGAGCAGCGCGAGCTTGCGCGGCACACCCTCCTTGAGCGGCCGCTCGCGCTGCGTCTGTGGCGCAAAAGGGTTGTCGAGAGGCACTGCAAACAGGTCATCGTCGGCAAACGCGTCTGGCAGAGAGGCGCGAGCGGCACCGGCGAACGGGTTGATCGGCTCTTCCTCGAGATCGCCCGGCGCGAATGGGTTGTCGTGCAGCCCGAATCTCGGCGCTGGTTCGGGTGCGGCCTTGGCCGTCAGCCACGCCGGTCTGCTCTGCTTAGACCCGCGGTCCGCATCCTCCCAGTAGTCGCACGTCCGATGGTCGAACCTGGGATCAGCGCATGGTGGTAGCAGCTCAAACGTAGCGTTGTCCCCGATGTCGACAAACCGCCGCGCAGCCACAGCGTCGGTCTAACTCAAGTCCGCGATGCGGAACGTGACATGTCCAGTGTCGTCAGTCTGGGTTACCTGCAGCGTCACGCTGATTCCCGAGTCGGTCGTCGCCGTGCAGTTGAAGACATCGCCCAGCTTGATCGGCCGATTGTCAGGGCACGTAACGGTTGCCGTCTCGCCGTAGTTCGACTCCAGCCACTGCGCAATCGACACTTGCAGGTTCTCGTTGTTCAGCACCTGCGTTGAATTACAGCCGATGAATAACGCCGCGGCAACGACAACGGCTGCAGCCACGCGCCAAATCACTCGGCGACGGGAACGACGGCCGCGAGTCGGCCGGCTCGTACCAACTCCAGCGCTGCGGCAATGTCCGGCTGTGGGTCGCGGTCGGCCTCGAGGTGATGCACGGCTTCGCGCACGAGTCCGTGGGCGGTCAGTACGCCAACGCCGGGCCGCTGGCCACCGGACATCCTGAAGTCGAGCCCCTGGGCTGCCGCAAGCGCTTCGAACGCAAGAATTTGCTCGACATTGCCGACGGCCGCGGCTGCCTGGCGGGCCGCGATCGGACCCATCGAAACATGATCTTCCTGGTTGGCGCTGGTCGGGATCGAGTCGACCGAAGCCGGATGGGCGAGCGCTTTGTTCTCCGACACGAGTGCCGCCGCCACGTACTGGTAAAGCATCATGCCGCTGTTCAGTCCCGCCTCATCAACGAGGAAAGGCGGTAAACCGGAAGTGTTCGGATCAGTCAGCTGCGCGAGTCGGCGCTCGCTGATCGATCCGATCTCCGCCACTGCGATCTTCAGAAAGTCCAGCGCAAGGGCTACCGGCTCGCCGTGGAAGTTGCCACCCGAGACCACCCTGCCGCCACCGGTTGCAACCGCGCTGGGGTCCACGTCAGCACCCTCGGGGAAAACAAGCGGGTTGTCGGTAGCGGAGTTGATCTCGATCTCGAGGACGCGCCGGACGTGCTCCAGCGTGTCGGCTACGGCGCCGTGAACCTGCGGCACGCACCGTAGCGAATAGGGATCCTGGACCTTGTGCGCCTGGCCGTGGTGAGCACGCATGAGCTCCGACTCGCGGAGCATCGCGCGAAGGTCCTCGGCGACGCGCTGCTGCCCCGGATGTGGTCGGGCCGCCTGGTACGCCTCGGCGAAGGCAACGTCCGTACCCATGAGTGCTTCGATGGACATCGAAGCAGTTACCGTGGCCGTCCGTAGCGCCTGCTCCGCGCGCAGCGCCGAGAGAACGCCGACGGCCGTCATCTGCTGCGTGCCGTTGAGCAACGCGAGGCCCTCTTTGGCCTCGAGCGACAACGGCGCAAGCCCGCGCGCGCTCAACGCGGCGCTTCCGTCGACGATTTTGCCATCGACCTCGGCCATGCCAAGGCCGATCAGCGGCAGTGCCAGGTGAGCCAACGGCGCGAGATCGCCAGACGCTCCGACTGAGCCCTGTTGCGGAACCACCGGATGAATGCGGAGGCGCAGGAAATCAAGCAGTCGATCAACGATCTCGGGCCGACAACCGCTGTATCCCTGCGCCAGCGCACTGGCCCTCAGTAGCAACATGGCCCGAACAACGTCGGTCGAATGAGGCTCGCCGACGCCGACGGCGTGGCTGACCAGGAGGTTGCGCTGCAGCTGCTTGACGTCGCTCGCGGGTATTCGTCTGGACGCCAGATTGCCGAAGCCAGTCGTGACACCGTAAACGACCTGGTCCGAAGCAACCAGCTCGTCGATCACGTCACGGCTGGCAGCCATTCGCGCACGAGCTGCATCCGACAGAACCGCTCGCGCCCCATCGTTAGCCACCGCCCAAACGTCGCTGAGCGACAGGTCGGCCGATCCGAGTTCGATCAATGTCAAATCAGCTCCACGTATCGCCCTCGAGTCCCCGGATATGGGCCACGTCATTGACGAGCACCATCAGCGGCCCACTGTCGCGATCATGCCAGCGCAACACCGTCAGGTTGGCCCAATCCTGGAGAAACCTGCGGCGGTAGTCGGCAATTGGAACGTCAGTGATGCCGGCCAACAGCACCCGGTTGATCGACGAGTGGCCAACGAGCAGCACAGTGCGGTCACCATCGCCACCCCACCACTCGAGCAGGTACTCGATCAGTGCCAAGGCCCGTTCGGCAGCCCGGTTGCCGTTTTCGCCACCGCCCGGCCGGTAGATGGCCGGATTTGCGTCGTACAGCTCGTATTGATCATGCAGCCTGTCGGAGACCTCCTCGGTGGTCATGCCCTCCCAGCCGCCGTAGTCGAACTCGATCATTCGTTCGTCAGTCTCAACAGCCAGGTTTCGGCCGGCCACGATCAGCCGGGCGGTTTCCTGTGCGCGCTCGAGTGGGCTGCTGATCACGCGATCGATTTGCACCGACTTGAGGCGGTCGCCGAGCGCCTGGGCGGCACGCCTGCCCTTCTCGGATAGCGGAGCGGGGATACGGCGGCCCAGGTAGCGATCCGGCTCCGAGAGGTCGGTATGGCCGTGCCGGGTAAGGAGGATCGTCAGCACGCGGACACGATACCGGTATGCTGAGAGGACCAACTACATACAGCGCCTCTGTTTCGGGGTTGGGTGAAATTCCCGACCGGTGGTCGAGCCGTTTGTCGAGCGATCGCTTACGACTCAGCCCACGACCCGACGCTGCGCAAGCGGCGGCGGTGGATCCCCAGGAAGGGAGCCGACGGTCAAAGTCCGGATGGGAGAAGCAGGAGCGAGCACGCCGCCGCGAGCGTCGTGAGCACCTCGTTTTTCGTCTTCCCCGTTGTCGCCCCGTTGCCGTCGCGCGCAACGGAGGTTCGCTGCTGCCAGCAATCACGGTCGATGGCGTTTCGAAGAGCTTCGTCGTCGACAAGCACGCGCTGACTGTGCTCGAGAACGTCTCTTTCGAGGTGCCCGCGCATGGCATCAGCGCGGTGCTCGGCCCAAACGGGTCCGGCAAAAGCACTTTGCTGCGCCTGATCTCTGGCCTCATCGAACCGGATGGCGGGCGAATCGAGATCAACGGCCGTGCAGTCGCGGACGCCGACCAGCGGGTTGGCCTCGTCTTTCAGGAGCCGCGTCTGCTGCCGTGGCGCACGGCAATCGACAACGTCGCGTTCCCGCTTCAGCTCGCGGGCGTCGGCAAGGACGAGCGTCGGGGGCGCGCGCGGGAGCTGCTCGAGCTAGTGGGCGTTGAAGGCTTCTCGCAGGCTTATCCGCACCAGCTTTCAGGTGGGATGCGTCAGCGCGTCGCGATCGCGCGCGCGCTCGTTCGCGATCCGCAAATCCTGCTGCTCGACGAGCCGTTCAGTGCGCTCGATGCGATAACCCGGGAAAGGTTCAACGCCGAACTGCTGGAGCTTTGGCAGCGCACTGGCACTGCCATCGTTCTCGTGACGCACAGCATCCCCGAGGCAATTTACGTCGCCGACGAGGTCGTGGTTCTTTCTGCCTCGCCGGGCCGCGTCCTGGCACGCGTGCCCGTTCCGCTGGGTCGGCCGCGCACTCCGGCCGTTCTCGACAGCGAGCCGATGACGCGGACGGCAGCAATGTTGAGGGCATACCTGTCCGGGACGCCCGCCGAGTTGGCGCAACAGGAGGCAGCCGCAGCTCCGATCCATGACGTCCTCGATCGGGCGGGCGCTCCGGCTTTCTTCGACCCATTCGGACGCGTGCCATGAAACGCGCGACCTTCCTTTCGGTGATCGCCGCCGCAGTCCTCTTCGTCGTGGCCTGGAAGCTGATCGTGGTGGTCGGTGGCTACCCAGTCTTCATTCTGCCGCCGCCGGAGCGTGTGTTCCAGCGGTTCGTAGAGGCGTGGGGCGACGGCACCATCGAACCTCATTTCCTGGCGACGCTGACTGAGATCGCAATCGGCTTCGCCGTCGGTGCAGGCGTGGGCGTGGTAAGCGGGTATCTGCTCGCCCGATCGGCAGTCGCCGAGCGTCTTCTTTCGCCTTACCTGGTGGCCGCACAGGCGACTCCAATCCTCGTGCTCGCTCCCTTGCTCGTGGTGTGGCTGGGCACTGGGTTGCTGCCCAAGGTCGTTATCTGCGCGCTGATCGTGTTCTTCCCTGTGACCGTGGCGACGATGGTTGGCATTCGCTCGGTCGATAGGCGATTGCTCGAGCTGGGCCGATCGCTGCGCGCGACCCGCTGGCAGGTCTTCGCCCACCTGGAGCTGCCCGCGGCCATGCCCCAGATCCTCGGCGGGATGCGCGTGGGCGTGACGCTGGCAGTCATCGGCGCCATCGTCGGCGAATGGGCCGGCGCCGACAAAGGCCTCGGCGTGCTCATCAACCTTGCGCGCGGGTCGCTCTTCGACTACCCGTTGATGTTTGCCACGCTGCTGACGATCGTCCTCATCGCGGTCGTCCTGTATCTGATCGTTGTGCTCGCAGAGCGCGTTCTCGTCGGTAATTGGAGGTAATTTTGAGGTCGCTCGTTCTCACCGGGGCCCTGATCGGAACGATGCTGGTGGCGGCATGCGGAACTGCTATCTCGACGCCACTACCGGCGACGGTGAAGCTGACAGTTGGCCTTGGCTACATCTCGAACATTCAGTTCGCGCAGTTCTATCGTGCGCAACAGCAGGGTTACTACCGCGACAACGGCCTCGACGTCACCTTCCAGAATGAAATCGACCCCAATCTGATCACGCTTGTTGGCCAGGGCGCGGTCGACATTGGCCTCGCTGATGGCACGAGCGTCATCCCAGCTGTGGGCCAGGGCATTCCGATCAAGTTCGTTGGCACGATCTATAACAAGTTCCCGAACGTCGTGATGGCTCCGGCGGCCGGCTCGATCAAGACGGCAGCCGATCTTAAGGGGCATTCACTCGGCATCCCGGGCCGCTACGGCTCGAGCTGGGTAGCGCTGCAGGCACTCCTCGGATCGGTCGGGCTGACGACTGACGACATCACGGTCAAGGAGTACCCGGACTACGGCCAGGCGTCCGCGCTTCAGCAAGGTCAGGTCGATTCCGCCACGGGCTTTGCCAACAACGAGCCGGTCCAGCTCGCCCAGAACGGATTTGCGACCACGCAGCTGACGATTGATGAGATCGTGCCGCTGCCGGGGCCCGGGCTGATTGTCGGAGCCAACACCCTCGCAGCCAAACATGACGCCATCCAGCGCTTCATCAACGAGACCGTCCGAGCGATGCAGGAGATCGAGCAGAATCCCGAACTGGGCTTGGACGACACGATTGCGGCTGTTCCTGAGCTGGGTTCTGATCGTGCCGGTCAACTCGCCGTTCTGAACGCCACGATCAAGATGTGGGCCGGCCCAGATACCAACCAGCACGGCATCGCGTGGGTCGACACCGACGCATGGAGCAAGTCGTTAGAGTTCATGCGCACTCTGCCGGACCAGCACGTTCCGGCGACACTCACCGTCAATGACCTCGTGACCCAGGAATTCTCCCAGTGACCAACGAGACAACGCCAGCGGACCCCAGCCCGGCTGCCGATGATGTCGCCGCCCACCACGACGACGCGACACATATGGACAAGCACACGTCGCTCAGCGACGACGACCACGGCCACGGTGGCGAAGCGCTTGGCCCGATCGATTGGGCCAAATGGTCGTATGCGGTTGCCGGGGCGATCGCTGGCGTCATCGTCCTGGCGTTCTTCTTCGTCGCGCTGGGCGGCCTGCCCGGCTAGAACAGCCCGATCGTGTCCCCGTCCTGGTTGATGTCGACCAGCTCACCGGACGGATGAGTCGGTAGCCCGGGCATCATCATCATTTCGCCGCAATACGCGGTCACGAACCCGGCGCCCGCGAAGAGTCTGGCGTCGCGGATCGGAACGCGGAATCCGTTTGGCCGACCCTTCAAAGCTGGATCGTGGCTGAGCGATAGCGCCGTCTTTGCCATGCACACGGGCATGTGTCCGTGGCCCAGCCGCTCGAACTCGTGGAGCTGCTTAAGCGCTTCGCCACTGAAGTCGACGCCGTCGGCGCCGTAGACACGCGTCGCAATTCGGTTGATGCGCTCCTCGAGATTCGCGTCCTCGCGGCTCAAGAAACGGAAGTTGGGAGCGCCCTCCTGCGCGGCCGTCCACACGGCCTTGGCCAGTTCCTCGGCACCCGCTCCGCCGCGAGCAAAGTGGTCGCTGACGACCGCAGCCTCCGCGCCGGCCTCCTTCGCCACCCGCTGAATGACGGCTATCTCGGACGGCTTGTCAGTGGGGAACGAGTTGATCGCAACGACCGCGGGCAAGTGGTAGCCGCGGACGATCTGGATGTGCTGAATGAGATTGGCACAGCCGCGCTCGACCCCCTCAGGGTTTTCTTCCTCGAGCGCCGGGTCGAGCGCCTTGCCCGCCACCACGTGGCCAACACCGCCGTGCATCTTGAGCGCACGAATCGTCGTCACGATCACGGCCGCAGCCGGTCTCAGTCCTGAAAGCCGGCACTTTATGTCTATGAACTTCTGGAAGCCCATGTCGGAGCCGAAACCCGCCTCCGTGACGACCGCGTCGACGAGCTTTAGGGCGACGCGATCAGCCACGACGGACGAGTTGCCATGGGCGATGTTGGCGAACGGGCCGGCGTGGACGAAGGCTGGGCCGCCTTCGATCGTCTGCACGAGATTGGGCTTGATGGCCTCGCGCATCAGCACGGCCATGGCTCCCGCGACCTTGAGATCCTCGAGCGTGACCGGCTCGCCGGAGTAGTTCTCCGCGACGATTACCCGACCCATCCTCTCGCGCAGATCCTGGAGGTCACTCGACAACGCCAGGATCGCCATTACCTCCGAAGCAGCGGTGATATGCCATTCCGATTCACGTACGCCCGACTTCTCGCCGAGGCCTATTTCGACCCTCCTCAGCGCTCGGTCGTTGACGTCGATCACCCGAGGCCAGCGGATCGTCGTTGGATCGATCCCGAGCTCATTTCCTCGGAACAAGTGGTTGTCGAGGAACGCTGCACCAAGGTTGTGAGCAGCGGCGACTGCGTGCAGGTCGCCGGTGAAGTGGATATTGATCTCTTCCATCGGCAGGACCTGGCTGTAGCCGCCTCCCGCCGCACCGCCCTTGAGACCGAAGACGGGGCCAAGGCTGGGCTGGCGAATTGCCGCGGCCGTGCGCACGCCGATCCGGTTGAGTCCCTGGGCCAGGCCGACGGTGGTCGTCGTCTTGCCTTCACCCAACGGCGTGGGCGTGATCGCCGTGACGACGATCTCCTTACCGTCAGGTTTGTCGATTCTCCGCTCATAGGCGAGCGGGGAGACCTTCGCTTTGAACGTGCCGTAGAGCTCGATTTCGTCACCGTCGAGGCCCAGTTCGCGCGCGATCTGGGTGATGGGACGCAGAGTCGCGTCGCGCGCAATCTCGAGGCTCGACTTCACTGGCGTTCCTGTCTTCTACGCAGCGCGACGCTTGCGCGCGTGACCCGCCACGATCGGGTGGCCGGTCTGCTGCCAGCGCGCGGCGCGAAGCAAGTGCTCGAGAAGAACCGCGTTCGTCACCGGGCCTACGCCGCCGGGTACCGGCGTAATTGCCGCCGCAACTTTCACCGCGGTTTCGAAGTCCACATCGCCAACGATGCGGCCGTGGACGACGTTGATGCCCACGTCGACGACCAGCGCGCCGGGATGAAGCATGTTGCCTTTTACGAGCCCGGCAGAACCGGCAGCCGTAACGACGATCTCAGCTCGGGCGATCTCAGCCGCAAGATTGACCGTGCGCCTGTGACAAACCGTGACCGTGCAGTGCTCGCGCATCAGCAGCAGCTGGACCGGCTTGCCCACGACGTTGCTCCGGCCAATCACCACGGCACGCTTGCCCTCGAGCTCGTAGCCGTAAAACTTGGGAATCTCGACCGCCGCCTCGGCACACGCCGGCAAGAACCCCTCGTAGCCGAGCGTCATCAGGCCGGTGTTGAGCGGATGAATGCCGTCGATGTCCTTGGCGGGCATGATCGTGTCGGTCAAGACGCTCAATGGAATTTGTCGTGGTAGCGGCTGCTGGACGATGATCCCGGCCACCTCGGCATCGTCATTAAGCGCCTCGATGGTCCGCTTCAACTCGTCTGCCCCGGCGCTGGCGGGTAGCTCGATCACCCGGCTGGGGATACCCACGGCCTGGCACGATCGCAGGATCTGCTGCACATAGACGCTCGAAGCGACCTGACGGCCGACCATTACCGCGCAGAGCGCCGGCGCGAACCCATACCTGCTCTTGAATGCTCGTAGCTGTCGCTTGACGCGTGCCCTTATCTCGGCCGCCAGCGGCCGTCCGTCGAGGATTCGCGCCGGCTCGTCATAGCGCAGCAGCTCGAGCGCGATAGCCATCAGGCCTCCGGCTCGCGAAGTGACCCTGCCGCGACCGTCTGTGCCACCTGTGCCGTCAGGCGGTCGACACTCTCGAGCAGCTCAGTGACGTCGAGTCGGGTCGCGCCCGCATAGCGGTCATCGCCAACGCTGGGCAAATTGATCATCACGTTAGCGGCCGCGCCTCGCGCGGCCGCGCCGGCCAGCCGTGCCGCCACCTCGAGATCGCTCGACGCATTCAGGTTGCTGCGTCCGGCCATTGCCTCGACCGATTCCAGGATCGCTACGCAGTGGCGCACCACGGCGAGCGGAATGTCCGATGCCTGCCGGGCGGCCTCGTGTGTCGCTGCCTCGCGCCTCTCCTGTTCGGCTTCTGTTTCGCGCGACATCTTGCGGGCTGCCGCAAAGGCCGCAAACGCTGTCGCATCGTCATCAGCCAGGTTCAGTAGTCGCGGCCGGGCGTCCTCGGCGACTGCCAGTGCGCGCGCGTGGGTTGCTGCGTAATCGGCGTATTTCGGTCGATCCGTACTCAGCCGGCTGACCATTGCCAGCAAGCTCGCGGCCATGCTTCCGGCTATCGCCGAGGCACTGCCGCCGCCGGGCACCGGCGCCGCCGACGCCAACTGCTCTTCAAATTGGGCGAGTGTCAGATCGGCATAGCGCGTGCTGGGCTCCACGCGCCCGATTGTCGCTCAAAAGCCAGAGCTCAGGCCGCTTCGACGCCCTCAAGCAGCCAGCGGCGACGGCGCTTCTCGAACGCGAGCCGAAGTCGAGCGTCCGGCGTCCGCACGTCGAAGATTCGCCTTGGGCCCCGTTCGACCGGATACGCGGCCAGCTCATCTCGTACCTGGGAGATCTCTATCACCGGAACGCGCTCATGCGCGGTCCGGATCGAGCGCGGCCGACCGTCGAACAGGCCGCAGCTGACGTCAATCTGGGTTGGAGTTACTCGAACGATTGCCATGTGTCGCCTCCCGCGGCGTAGAACATTTGTTCTAGCGCACCGTATCGAACACCCGTTCGAATGTCAACACTTTCGTCCGGGTTGTCTTGTTGAACTGGACGAGCATCGGTGGCAGGCGTGACAGCTAGCGTGTCACTCCTCTTGCGGGTGGTCGGGATTTACGATGGGAAGCCTTCGCGGGTCTCGCTCGAACGGCGCGCGAACGCCCGCATCGAGCAGTCGGGCGCGGCGTATGGCCTTCGAGCCGTACTTCTTGCGTACCGCGTCGGCCGCTTCTGTTGCCTTGCGCCGGCGGTCATCGCCACCCTCGAACAGGCCGAGCTGACGTTGTTCGCCAAGGCCGCTTGCCGCAACTCCCAGGAGGCGGATGCGTTGGCCGCGAATCTCTCGTCGCGATAGGTCGACCGCGGTGCGCCAGATGATCTCGCCCATGTCCGTAGGCTGAGCGAGCGTGCGCTGGCGGGTGATCGTGACAAATGCCGAATTCCGGATCTTCACGCTCACGGTCGATGCCAGCACGTTCGTGGACCGCAGCCTGCCGGCGACACCCTCGCTCAACGCGAGTAGCGTCTGCTCGAGCACTTCCCAATCGCTTGTATCCACGTCGAACGTGTGCTCGTGGCTGACCGACTTGGCACCCTCGTTATTGCCGACCTCCGTCTCTCCGATGCCGCGCGATCGCAGTGCGATATCGCGCCCATGCTGCCCGAAGCGCCGAATGAGCACGTCCTCCGGCAGCGCCGCAAGATCGCCGATGGTGGCGACGCCGAACTCAGCCAGTGAGCGTCGCGTGCTCGCGCCGACGCCCCACAGCCGCTCGATGGCGAGAGGCGCCAAGAACTCGGCCTCCGTGCCACGCGGCACGACGACCAGTCCGTCCGGTTTGCGCAGATCGCTCGCGATCTTGGCCACGAGGCGATTGGACGCGACACCGACCGAGACCGTGAGCTCCGTCTCGCCGCGGACAGCTTGCTTGAGCTGCTTCGCGGCCTCCTCGCCCGATCCCAGCAACTGCTCCGTACCTGTCAGGTCCAGAAATGCTTCGTCGATCGAAAGCGGCTCGACCAACGGTGAGAAACGTCGAAAGATGGCCATCACATGACGGCTCGCCTCGGAGTACTTGTGCCCGTTGACCGGCACGAAGATGGCGTTGGGACAGAGCGCGGCTGCGGTCCTCAGGGGCATGGCCGACCGAACGCCGAACTTGCGTGCTTCATACGACGCGGTGCTCACAACGCCACGATCCGTGGGGCCACCGCCACCGACGATTACCGGCTTGCCACGCAGCGCTGGGTTATCGCGCTGCTCGACTGCTGCAAAGAACGCATCCAGATCGGCGTGCAGGATCGTCTTGCCCGGCGTGCCCGTCACGCCCTCAATGATGCGCCTGACGAAGTGGCAGCTAGCTTGTCACAGGCTGCCGAATGATGGTTGAGCTTCGTTCGACCAGGAACACGCACGCTGGCCGTCAAAAACAGCCTGCAGCATCACGTCTCCGCCCGCGCTGAGGTCGCCCGTCGTCTCGCACTGTGCTGATCCTCTCGAACTACCTTCGGGCGGACGTCCACCAATCCAGGCGCTGAGCGAATACGTTCCGGGCGGGAGCAGGAGAGGCAGATCTGGCCCGGTAGTCGTGTTGCCATGAATGGACTCACTGCCGTTGTGCACGATCCCATCTTGGGCGAAGGCGCCATCGGTGCCGACGACCGAGTAGTACGGATACGTGTCCTGCTCGGCTCCAGTGTTGTCGTGACGTCGAGTAGCTGTGACCCACAGGCGAGCTGGGTCGAAGTCGGGAGCCAACGCCAACGGGTGGCTGTCCAAAATCTCGGTCGTTACATCATTGACGAGCGAGACGGTCACCGGTCGTGTGGGATCCGTGTCATCTCCGCCCGCGGGCACCGACCTGACTGCCCAAAGAAGTTCATCGCCGGTCATGTTCCAGCGCGGATCAATGGAGCGGACTCCGTCGGCAGTGATCGCAACGGCGCTCAGGATCTGTTGATCGCTGCCAAGCGCCGCCTGCACCGCACCAAGGTCCGACTTGGGCGTAGCGATCGTCTCGTGGCCGTAGTTGTAGGCGATTGGCTGTGGCGCTGGCTCGCTGCCGTCGGCCCAAGCGACGCGGTCAACAACGAAGTCGCTGGCGCAATTCTCCTCCTGTCCGGGGAGGCACTGGCGCGAGCGCGGATCGTCCGTATGTCCAATCACGACAATCGGCATTGGCTTCTGATCTCCAC
>DATBFJ010000001.1:0-28024 GCA_036558545.1 Candidatus Limnocylindrales bacterium | reverse complement strand
ACATCCTGCGTGCCATTCCGCCGTCGGCCAAGCCAATGGATGCACTGCGCACCGCCGTTTCGGCGTGGGGCACGACCCAGGACCTGCCCTGGCCACCGACCGTCGAGCAGGCGCGCGCGATCACTTCGTTCTCGCCTTCGGCACTCGCGGCATTCGCGCGCCTGCGTGCCGGCCAACAGCCGATCGACCCGGATCCCTCGCTCAACCTCGTCGAGGGCTTCCTGTATCAACTCAAAGGTGTCCGCCCGGATGCCGGAACGGCCCGTGCCCTCGATGCTTACTTCGTGGTCGGTGCCGAGCACGGCTTCAACGCCTCCACCTTCACCGCGCGCGTGGTGACGTCGACGCGCTCCGACATTGCCTCTGCCGTCTCCGCCGCGATCGGGACGATGAAAGGTCCGCTGCACGGTGGCGCGCCGTCGGAGGTTGTGGATCAGCTTGCCCAGGTCAAGGACACGCAGGATGCCGAGCGCTGGGTGCGCGAGACGCTCGACAAGGGCGAGCGGCTGATGGGTTTCGGCCATCGCGTGTACCGCGCATACGACCCGCGCGCCGCCGCGCTGCGCAAAGTCGCCGAGAGCATGCCGACACGACCAGACTGGCTGCAAAAGGCGATCGACGTCGAGGACGTCGCGCTGCGTGTGCTTGCCGAGAAGCACCCTGACCGGGCTCTGAAGACGAACGTCGAGTATTACGCCGCGCCGGTGCTCATGGGCGTGGGCCTGACGCCCGACCTGTTCCCGGCGACCTTCTCACTCGCCCGGCACGCAGGCTGGACGGCGCACGTCCTCGAGCAGGCCTCGGACAACCGACTGATCCGGCCGGATGTGCGCTACATCGGCCCCGCGGAGCGACCACTCCCGCAGAGTTAGGACGTCAGGGGCGGGTCGAACAGACTCAGCTCTTCCTCCGTCGGCGGCTCGAAGGCTTCTCGATACGTTTTCATGTGGTTCGCGGTGATCGGGATGCCGCCGTTTGCCGCGCGTTGCTCCACGCGGCGCACCAGCTCGTCGTAAGGCACGTCCAGGTAGTGGATCTCGACGTCGACCCCCAGTGACCTCGCCAGATCGCGCAGCGCATCTCGCTCCGCGCGAGCCCAGAAGCCCCATTCGAGAATGACGGACGTTCGAAGCGTAAGAAGGTGCTCCGTCAGAGCGAGCAGGTGGCTTTCGAGCCGAACACGCGCCGCGTCGTCGAACGGATCGATGCCGAGTGCCAGCTTCCATTCATCGGCGCTCAGCCGGATTGCGCCGTAGGCCACCTCGAGCTCGCGGGCGAGCGTTGTCTTGCCCGCCGCAGGCAGGCCGCACATCACGACCAATCTCGTCTGAAGTTTCCGGGCCTCGATCATGTCGACGCCCGTATCGTCGCCTCATCCACGAACGCGATGAGCTGCTCGTATGCGCCACGAACGTCGGCCCGGTACGCGGCGTACAGCGAACGTAGCCAATCGGCCGAGCCCGGGTCGCGCTGCGCGGCCCACTCGATTGCGCCCGCCTTGGAAGTCTGCCTCCCGGTCTCGAGCGTGTACAACGCCCGGCATACCGTGGCGACGATGTAGCCCTGCTGGGCAGGGACGTAGGCCACCGAGTTGCCGCGAGCCGTGTCGCGCAGCTCGGTGAGATGACTCGCCACGGCATCGCGGAACCGATCCGGATTCACCTGCGGTCCCACCTCCGCCGGGGGAGGGCCAACCAGGGTCTCGCCGTTGAGCGCGCCGTGCCAATCGATCAACCAGCCCAGGCTGCTCTCCAGGTCGCGCCTGTGAAGCGGCTCGCCCGGGCTGATGCGCACGATCATGCCCGTGGGCGTGGCGGCGAACGTCTCGAGCACGTCGCGGCTCACATACGCGACCTCGATGCGGTCACGCCACTCCGGCCGATCCGTTTCGAACTTCTCGTGCTGGGCGCGCAGTGAGTCCAACGCTGTGTCGGTGGTGTCCGCGGCAACAATCGCGAACAGGTCCAGGTCGCTTCGGCCGGGGTGGAAGTCGCCTGTCGTGAGCGATCCCCACAGATAAAGCCCGAGGAGGTTGTCGCCGAGCTCGGCACGGATCATGTTCGTGAGATCGCCGAGCGTTTCGCGCGGATCTTCCATGCCGATCAAACCGGCGTAGCTTCGGCGCCGGACTCGGCCAGGAACTGCTCGCGGTAGAGCCGTGCATAGAGCCCGCCATGGGCGAGCAGCTCGTCGTGGCGGCCGCGCTCGATTATTCGGCCGTGCTCCATGACCACGATCAGGTCGGCGCGCAGAATCGTCGACAGTCGGTGGGCGATCGCCACGGTGGTGCGGCCCTGCTGGACGCGTTCGATCGCGGCCTGGATGAGCCTCTCTGAAACGGTGTCCAGCGCCGAGGTCGCTTCATCGAGCACGAGGATGCGCGGGTTCTTGAGCAGCACCCGGGCGAGCGCGATCCGTTGTTTCTCGCCACCTGAGAGCTTGTAGCCGCGCTCGCCGACGACCGTGTCGTAGCCCTCCGGCAGCTCATCGACTCGTTCGTGGATCGCCGCAATCCGCGCGGCCTCGACCAGCTCATCATCAGTGGCGTCAGGCTTTGCGTAGCGCAGGTTGTCGCGCACGGACGCGTGGAACAGGAATGTTTCCTGGGTGACGAAGCCGATGACCTCGCCGAGCGAGGCCAGTGTCACGTCGCGCACGTCGTGGCCATCGATCTCGACGGCGCCCTCGTCAACGTCGTACAGCCGCGGCAGCAGGTATGTCGTCGTCGTCTTGCCAGAGCCGGACGGGCCGACCAGCGCAACGAGCTGCCCGGGTTTCGCCTCGAAATCGACGTCGACGAGGCCAAAGGGCACGCGCTCCTCGACGACGACCGGCTTTGCCGCGCCGTTGCCGCCGCCCGCCACGGTAACTGCCTCGTTCACCTGGGCGAAGGCGTCCTCGACCGCCTTTGTCACGACGTTCGCCTTGGACTCCCTGCCGTTCGATTCGGTGACCATGGGAGTCGGTGCCTGGAAGCGGCGGTAGCGGAAGAAAACGTGCCGGAAGCGGATGTGCCCACGCACGGTTTCAGGCGAGAGCGCGACAGCGTCCGGCTTATCTGCGATCTCAACCGGCAAGTCGAGGTACTCGAAGATGCGGTCGAAGAGGGCCAGTGCGCCCTGCGCTTCGACCTGCACGTTGAGCAGCTGGCCGAGCGGGAAGAAGAGGCGCGACTGGAGCGTGGTGAAGGCCACGATGTCGCCAATCGTCGGCGCGGAATTTGCACCGGTGATCGCGAGATAACCGGCGAGCCAGTAGACGAGTGCCGGTGTGATCGAGAAGACCGTGCCCACGATCATGAAGAACCAGCGGCCGACCATCGACTGGCGGATCTGCAGCGCCGCAAGCTTCGCGTTGGCGTCGCGGTAGCGGCCCACCGCAGCCGCCTGCTGGCCAAACGTCTTGGTCAGCAGCATGCCACTGACGCTGACCGTTTCCTCCGTGATCGCGGTGATGTCCGCGAGCGAGGCCTGGGTCATGCCCGCCAGGCGGCGCCGGACCTTGCCGACGCGGTACGTCAGCCACATGAACAGTGGCAGCGTGCCCAGCGACAGTGCGGTCAGCCGCCAGTCGATAAAGATCATCGCCGCGACGGTCGAGATGACCGTCACAAGGTTGGCGAAGGTGCTGCTCGCGGTGTCCGTCACGATCGCCTGGATGCCGCCAACGTCGTTGGCCAAACGGCTCTGGATCTCACCCGTGCGCGTCTCGGTGAAGAAGCGCAGCGGCATCTTCTGCAGGTGCGTGTACAGCGCGTTACGCAGGTCCTGCATGACCCGCTGGCCGACCACGTTGTTCAGGTATGACTGGCCGACGCCGATCAGGCCGGAGATGATCGGAACGAGGATCATCAGTGCGACGTAAAGGGTCAGCAGGGCAAAGTCGTGCTGCGGAATGGCAATGTCGATGAGTTGCTTCAGCAGGAACGGGTTTACCAGTCCGAGCAGGCTCGTGACGACGATCGTCGCGAGGACGGCCAAGACGGCGAGCCGATACGGCCTGAAGAAGCCGAAGATGCGCCGGACGGTCTGCGCCCGTCGCTCCGGCGGGACTGGCGCGATGTCCTGCGTGCCGCTTGGAAGCATGCGCCCCATGCCACGCCGCACTCCGAAGCTCATTGGACCCCGCCGTTCATCCGGCCGCGACCGTAGCACGAGCGGCCGATAGATTCGCGCGTTCGCTCCGGCTGATCATGCGTGCCTGTGGATCTGACGGTCTCGTCTGCCCACCGCGGAAAGAGGCGGACCTTCTTGGGCCGCCACAGAAAGGTACGATCCCTACTGGTCAGACGCGCTCGTTTAGTGAGTCGTGGGCAGGCAGGTCTTCGACAGCGGCCAGCAATCGTTTCGCAGTAACTAATAGCGCGTTCGGCAGAAAGAAGCTCGCTTCACCCAGGCGTCGGCAACGGACCTTGCTGCGATGGGAACACCTACCGAGCCTTCCCACTCTTGATCCGAGTCGCTAGGCCGCGGGCTCCGGTGCTATGTCGGGTGTCTTGCCAAAACTGGGCTCGATCGATCGATCGGTGTCCTGCGCGAGCTCCTTGTCCGCACCCAGCCGTAGCTTGGTGGCGAACAGCCAGGCGAGTGCGTACAGACCTGCGACCAGGATCAGCAAGAATTGATAGCCAGTGACCAGCGCCAGGTACTCGAGCGCGCCGCCAAAGACCGAGCCGAGCAGGTTGCTGGCAAACGACATGTCGGCCGTCGTCGTATCGCGGAACGAGTAGCTGAAGACCAGGTTGGCGAAGAAGATCGGCGCGAACGCGAGCGCGACTGCGACCAGGTAGCGCAGCCAGGCCGGATCGAAGATCAGCGACTCGGGCGGGATCAGGTACGCGATCACGATCGACACGAACAGCGCGATGTAGAACGGCGTAGGTCTGCGTATCGGGAAGCGGTAGTTGATCAGGATCGCCAACAGGACGCTACATAAGATCCCGAAAAACGCTAAGGCATTGACGATCCAGGTCGTGCCGAAGAGCAGGCTAAAGCTCGTAACGCTGCGCGTGTTGAGCAGCAGGAAGGCAACACCCAGCACGAAGAAGTGCGGGCTGAACTTGCGGATGGTCGTGCCGGTAAACCTGGCCGCGGCCGCGACTGCGATGAGCGCGCCGATCAAGACAATTGCAAGCGCGTAGATGTAGTAATCGGCAACGAAAGGCGTGCGCAGATACAGGAACGGCCAGTCGTCCGTCGCTGGTTTGGGCGCTGGATCGCCGACAACCGGGACCGCGTCGACGTGGTCACCGGGCGGCGGGTTGCCCTGCAATTGAGCGACGAGAGGTCCGTTGGCCATCGCTGCCTCCACGTTGTTGTAGATGCGCAGCAGAGGCGGATTGCCGAAGGCCTGGGTGAGCATGTCGTTGAGCTTGGTAACGAGCCACGGGTCGCGGTAGTAGTTGTAGAGAACGAAAACGCCGTCGGGCGCGAGGTGGTCCTTGACTGACTGGAACGCCTGGATCGTGAACAAGAAGGATTCGAGCCGGACCGACGATTGCTGACTGACGAGGGTCAATGAGTCGGGCAGCGCGAAGACGATCAAGTCGTACTTGTTGTCCGTGGTGCGGAGGAAGGCTCGGCCGTCATTGACATAAGGCGTCACACGAGGGTCGCCATACGGCTGATTGGGGTGCTGCTGCTCGCCGATCTGGAGCAGCTTCGGATCGATTTCGACCGCGTCGATATGGCCGGCGCCCTTCGACTCGGCAATGGCAACGTCGGAGCCGCTACCGGCGCCCACGATCAGAACGTTCTGATAAGTCCTGCCCGGGAACCAGTTATAGATCTGGTTGTAGAAGGGCTCGAGGCCGGGCTGACCGACCGGGTGGAGCGCCTGGTGCGGAATACCGTCGACGCTCAACTGGATGACGCCGCGCGCGTCCGGGTACTCATTGATCCGGTAATAGGGCGACCAGATGTCGTTCGAGTGCGCCTGGCCCTGCTGGAAGACGAGGATCAGGACGGCACCAAGTGCCGCGACGTTGACGACGCTGAAGATCGAGAGCCTCCGTCCCAGCTCCAGCCCGAGCACGATGAGCACTCCCACCGTGAACCACACGACCGGATCTGTGCCAAGCGCGGAGAGGATCGTGAAGCTGGCAATGCCCGCGAGCGAGCCTGTGATGTCGATCGCGTACGCCTTGAGCGGTGGCATGCTCTTGAGCAGCGGCCCAAGGGGAAGTGCCAACGTGGCCAGCAGCGCCACGATCAGCGCCACGATGAGCGGCAGGATCAGGAAGTTCTGGTCGACGGCCGTGCTCTCGGCGAGGCCAAAGAAGATCTCGCTGTCAGACTTGATCTGGACGTTGAGCTGGAACGTGAAGACGTACAGGACGACCGCCGCCAGCAGGATGGCAAACGGCGAGATGCGCGGATTGAAGCCTTTGCGGCCGATCAGGATCCCGAGCCCTATGCCCAGGAACGAGGCGATCAGCAGGAAGTTGCTGAAGAAGCCGATGTACTTGACATTCGAGGGGATCCAGCGGATGAGCAGCAGCTCCACGAACAGGATCGCGAAGCTGGTGAGAAATAGCCGGACTTCGTTACGGCGCAGTAGCGTAAGTGGAGCCAATAGAATGGCCACTCCTCTCTCTTGGCTCACACAGCAGAGCCGCTCTCACCTGGAGCCAGATTTGTTGCCGCAGACTGTTGCGGTCGCGCCGGGCGCGACTGAATGCGCATGGTAGCCGCGGGCGCTGAGAGCGTCGTTGAGCGGCCGCTCGACGAATGGCCTCCTGTGCCGCCGGCACTTCCGGGTGAGCCCGAGGCGATCTTCATCGTCGGCGCGAGTCGTAGCGGAACCACGCTGATGCGCACGATTCTCGAGCGGTCGCCGCGCATCGCGATTGCACGAGAGAACCACTTCGTGGGTCATCTGCGCCAGAACGAGGGCGCGCGCTACTACTTCCGCCGGCTCGGCGACCTGCGAGATGACGAAGTCGTGCGCAAGGTCGCCGAATTGATCTACTCCGGCGAGTACCAGCGCCAATCTCGCTGGAGGGAGGTGTCGCCCTTCTGGCGCTGGCTCATAGGCAATGTCGCACAGGCTGACATGACCGAGCGCCTCCTGGCGACCGACCGAACCGAGCGGGGCATGTGGGCGGCGTTCTTGCGCGTTTACGCGGACAAGCAGGGACGGCCGATCATGGGCGAGAAGACGCCCGCGCACCTGGCGTACGTCGACACGCTCCTCGAATGGTTCCCGAACGGGCGCGTCGTGCACATGATTCGCGACCCCCGTGGCGTCTTCGTCTCGGACCTGCGCCGGCGCAGGGGCAAGCTGCGCAAGCCCTATTCATGGATCGCCAAGGTGCCCGGACTGCTGCCCGCGACGATCCTGATGCAGACAACCTGGGTCTGGCGCGGCGCAGCGCGGCAGGATCCCGGGTATGCGAAGAGATACCCCGATCGATACCGCCTCGTCCGTTTCGAAGATGTCGTCAGGACTCCCGAACAGACCATAGGTGGCCTGTTCGAGTTTCTGGGCGTCGAGGCCCCGCCCGATCCGACGAAGGTGAAGGTGATGGCGCGCGGCTTCAAGTGGGGCGAGGAGGGCCTCGACGCCGGCGCCGCCGACCGGTGGCAGCAGCAGATCGGCCGCTTCTCCAATTGGTGGCTGCGGACCACCCTGGGCCGCGATCTCAAACGCCTCGGCTATACCAGCTGACACTCCGCGTCGGGCGCGCCCGTTTTATCGCCCAGAGAAGAACCTTTGCCGACTTGACCCCGCCAAGGCGGATTTCAAGGCATCTCATTCGTCTGACGCAACCCACCGGAATAAATGTGTCGCCGGGGCGGCAGGCGATGCCCGGTGTGCCAGGGCTCAGCCAACCGAAGCATCCGCGTGTTGCGATCTACCAGGCGGTGGCGGTCGATGCCTCGGTAATGCCCTGGGACTCCAACCACCGTTCGGCGTCGATGGCTGCCTTGCAGCCGTCGGCTGCGGCAGTGACGGCCTGCCGATAGCGGTGGTCGTGAACGTCGCCGGCGATGAAAACGCCGTCGATCTTGGTGTGCGTCTCGTCTGTCACGACCAGGTAACCCTTGTCGTCGACGTCGAGCCAGTCGCGAAAAACGTCTGTGTTGGGCTTGTAGCCAATCGCCACGAACAGGCCCTCCATCATCTCGTCCTGCTCGTTGCCGTCCACGGTGTCGCGCAGTCGAAGGCCCTCGACCTTCTCGTCGCCCAGCACGTCGGCCACTTCCGTGTTCCAACGGACGTTGATCTTGGGATGGTTGAGCGCCCGCTCCTGCATGATCTTGCTGCCGCGGAACTTGTCGCGGCGGTGGAGCAGCACGACCTCGCTGGCGAAGCGTGTCAGGAACGTGGCCTCCTCCAGGGCCGTGTCGCCACCGCCGACGACGGCCACCTTCTTGCCCCGGAAGAAGAAGCCGTCGCACGTCGCGCAGGCGGAAACGCCTCGTCCGCGCAGTCGCGTCTCGTTGTCAAGGCCGAGCCAAAGTGCTGACGCTCCCGTGGCCACGATCACCGACTCGGCGGTGTATTCGACCTTGTCGGCCCGAACCTTGAACGGGCGCGCGGAGAAGTCGACTGACTCGACATCGACGTCCTTGAAGCGAGTGCCGAAGCGCTCGGCCTGCTCGCGGAACTTCTGCATCAGCTCTGGGCCCTGGATGCCCTCCGGAAAGCCGGGGAAGTTCTCGACGTCGCTCGTGATCATCAGCTGGCCGCCGGGCGCATAGCCGCCGATGACGATTGGCTCGAGGTTTGCTCGCGCCGCGTAGATGGCCGCGGTCAGGCCGGCCGGTCCTGAGCCGATGATGATCACTTTCGTGTGATTGGAGCCGCCGTCCGGCGAGACTCCGTTGCCACCGCCCTTGAGCGGCACTGTCAACCGTTCGTCCGTCTGATCGGCGGGTGCGCCGTCGTCGACGATCGAGATGCTCGGGAACCCGAGCTTGGTCAGATCCACGGCTTCATCGTAGCAGGCTCGTATACCCCAGGGGAGTATCGCGCCGAAGTGTCCACCGGCTCAGTCGAGCGGGCTCCTGGCGCCCAGATTGCGGATCTGCGGGATGACGTCTCGGCCAATCAACTCGACCTTCGAGATGTCGCTGACGCCTCGGATCGAGAAGATCGTCTGGTGCGAGCCGGCTTCTGCCCACGCGCCGAGGCGGTCCACCAGCTTCGACGGCGTCAGCGATCCCTGCTTTCCGTCGGGCGTGATCGAGACAGTCGACAAGTTGGTCTTCTCGATCGAGCCATAGTTGCGCCCGACCGCGTCGCAGTGCCGGCGCAGCACGTCGTACTTGTGACGCAGCATGTCCGGTGCGCCGAACACGTTGCATGCGTCCGCGTAGCGCGCGACGAGTCGGAGCGTCGTTCGTTCGCCGCCCCCGCCGACGAGGATCGGAATGCGAGGCCTGGACAGCTGCTGCGGAGAAAGCATCACACGCTGCGCGTTCACGACGCGGCCCTGAAATGGACCGGAGTCGCGGTCGCCGCGCCACGCCTGGTGCGCCAGCTTGAGCGTGTCGTCGAGTAACCGAAACCGGTCAGGCAGGTCGGGGAAGGGGATACCAAGCGAGCGCGCCTCCTCGACATTCCATGCGGCGCCGATGCCCAGCCAGGCCCGGCCGCCCGATAGAACGTCGAGAGTGGTCGTGGCCTTGATCCACAGGCCGGGTTCGCGGTAGGGGACCGCGCCGACCATCAGCCCGAGGCGCGCACGCTTCGTGTGCGCCGCCATGAAGCCGAGAGTGGTCATGCCCTCGAGCATCGGTTCCTCGATCTCACCCACGCTGCGGATCTGGAACAGGTGATCCATGACCCAGATCGAGTCGAATCCTGCGTCATCGGCAGCGCGGCACACCCGGGCCAACGTCTCGCCGATTGCCGCGTCGCCGCCGGGCCACGTGAACGAAGAAATCTGCAGGCCGACCTTCACGGTGGCGGATGCTACGCGACGGCCGCCAAAACGCGATCCACCAGCGTTTTGGGATCGAGATTGCTTGTGTCAACGATCAGGTGCGTGGCGCCCTCCAGCCAGTGCCGTGCCTCGACGAACGCTTCAGTCTGGCGGGCCACCGCCGCAGTGATGGGGGCGACAAGCTTCCTCCAGGCCGGCCAATCCTGGAAGTCGATGACCGGCTGATCGACAAGATGCGCCTTCAGCATTGATCCGACGATCTCCGGGTCGAAAAGCCGCCAACCGGGAAGGCGATCGACGAGCATCGCCGCGACCGTCGATTTGCCCACGCCGAACGGTCCATTGATCCAGAGCGCCGTATGACGGGCACCGGTCTCGCCTACTTGAACAGGTCCATTTCCGTCGGCATGACGACCTCGCGGACGACAGACGGCTCCGACTCTGCGCGGTTATTGAACTCGACGCCGCGAACCAGCACGACGGGTTGACGCGTCGCTTTGCCCGATGCGAGCTCCGCGGCCGAGCAGATCTCGTCGGCTACGGCCACGACGGTCGAGTGCATGATCCGGCCATCCGCGTCCGGGATGCCACGCAGGTCCGCCAACGGCTCGATGCCGGCCACGCCCAGTGCGATGTCCATGATGCCGAAGCGCCACGGCCGGCCGAAGGAGTCGCTCACGACGACCGCGGGCGAGTCGCGCTCCGACAGGCCGAGGTGTATCGCCAGGCCGGCGCGGATGGTGCGGGCGGAGGCGTCGGGATCGTCTGGAAGGAGCGTCACCCAATCGCCGCGGCCAGTGTTGGAAGCGTCGACGCCGGCGTTGGCGCATACGAAACCGTGCTTCGTCCGGCTGACCACGACACCGCGCTCCATGCGCACGATCTCGGCCGACTCGCGCAGCACCACTTCGACCTGGCGTGCGTCTCGGTCCCACTTTTCAGCGAAGTCGACCGCCTCCGCTCGCGGCTCGATCGTGCGCAGGTCGACGAGGCAGCCCTCCGACTTGGAGACGATCTTCTGAGTGACGACCAGAACGTCCCCGTGGCGCGGCTCCAGAACAGCGTCCCGAAAGTACAGCTCGCGCCAGGCCTCGGCGATGAGTCGCGCGAGATCGTCGCCCGGCTTGATCTCCGGCAGTGGCGGAAGCGGTACGGCGAGGATCGAGGGCATCAGCCGGCTTGGGAGAAGGCAAGTGCGTCCTCGATCTCGTCGCCTATCTGCTCGAGCTCCAGCCGCCGCGCGAGATCGAGGCGTTCCAGGTCGTCGGGCGTGTCGAGATCGAAGCCAAGAAGCGGGTCGTCGATGATCTGGACACTGGCCTGAGCCCCCGCCGCGGCACGCAGGTGTGCCTCGAAGCTCTCCGGGCCGAAATGTGGCTCGATGATCAGTGGTGGCGCGAGCAGCAACGCGTTCGTCCCCGTTCTCGCGTCTGCCGGGGCAATGACCACGACGGGTTGGCCATTTCCGGCCGCGAGGGTTGCGTCGGCCGCGTTGAGCAGGCGGTCAAGTGACGCGTCGCTCAGGAGCGGCAGGTCCGCCGGCAGCATCAGCACGGCCGTGGCACCGGCCGCGACTGCGGCGTCGCGGCCGGTGCGCAACGCATCGTTCAGACCTGTCCCCGGATCGCTCGCTGTCACCACGGAACCCAGACCATGTGCAACAACGTCTGTGACGGCGTAATCAGAAGTGACAACATGAATACGGCGGCAAGAAGGCCAGCCGGCCAGCACGCGAATCGTGCTGGCCAACATTCCGAGCACGAGCACATCGCGCTCTTCGGGGTCGAGTGCAAGCCCTAGCCGAGTCTTCGCAGCGTCACGTGAGCGGAACGGGAGCACGGCATGAACGTCCGACAAACGGGCAATTGGTGACCGGCTCACGTTCGCGATGGTAAGCGCTGGTGCTATAACACCGCGCTAAGAGGAGGGTTCATGGTCGCGTTCAGACGGGTTCTCTTGGCAGCCGTAGCAACTTTGCTCGTAGCGGGCGCATGCACGAGCATCACTATCCCCACCATCCCACCCATCAACATCCCATCGATTCCGCCGATCAACCTGCCCGGCGGTGGCGGCGGCGGACTTCCGAGCATCCCGCCGATCAACATTCCAGGTTTCACCATTCCGCCGATCGGCGGCGGTCCAATTGGTGAGCCGAGTTCCACGCCGTGCACCATCGTCACGGCGGCGCAGGTGGGCCAGATCTTTGGCACACAAGTGCTCGATTCCTCGAGTTCGCCTACCGACTGCACGTTCGAGACGTCTCTGGCGAGTGCCGTGAGTGTTTCGACGACGTCGGACACTGATCTGAGCGGCATCCAGTTCCTGCTCGGCAACACGGCGCAGCAGTCGACGATCGGCGGTTTTCCGGCACTCAGCGGCACGTTCCTTGGCCAGGGTGCCGTCTACGTTCAGACGCCGTCGGGACAGGTGCAGGTGCTTGGCATTCTGACCGGCACGGATGCTGGGACGATGGCCAAGCTTCAGCAAATCGCGACGCTGGCCGTCGGCGCGCACTAGGCCTCTCAAGCAGCCCTTAGCGGGCGCCGGCGAGCTCCAGGATCTCCTGGGCGAGCCGGCGCCGTTCCTTTTCCGCCGCTATCAACGTCCCCGTTATGTGCGGACGAATGCCGGTTGCTTGCACGGCGCCGGCGTCGGCGGCGTCGGAGCTGTCAATTACCAGCACATCGAGCAGTTTCGGCCAGGCCTGGGCGTAATGCCGCGCGACGCCAGCTGAGCTCGCCTCGCCACCAAGCGAGCGCATGATCTGCGCCGCTGGTCCGCGCACAGCCTCGTTGCCGACGATCGGACTGACGCCGATGACCGGTGCACTGCTCGCTTCGATTGCTGCACGGACGCCACCGACCGAAAGGATCGGCGCCACGCTCAGGAACGGGTTGGACGGCGCCACGACGATGACGTCCGCGGCAGAGATTGCCTCACGGACGTCATCTGTGGCGGCCGCCCGGTCGCTGCCGTCGAAGCGCAGCTCCAGCACGTCATCCTCGTGACGGCGGCGCACGAAGTAATCCTGGAAGTCGAGCCAGCCGCTGGCCGTGCGCACCTGGGTGCGGACACGATCGTCGGTCATTGGCAGCAGCTTTGCCTCGACGCCTATGGCGCGCGCCAGCTGCTCCGTGACCTCGGTCAGGCGCGCGCCATCCGCGAGCCGCTTGGTGCGCATCAGGTGAGTGGCAAGGTCGCGGTCGCCAAGCCGGAACCAGGTTTCCGCACCGTAGCGCTCGAGCATGTCCGACGCCGACCAGGTCTCGTCGCGAACCCCCCAGCCGGTCTCGTCGTTTGCCCACCCAGAGAGCGTGTACATGACGGTGTCCACGTCGGGCGAGATATGCAGCCCGTGCAGCTCCAGGTCGTCGCCCGTGTTCACGACAACGCTCAGTCGGACAGCGTCTCCCAAGAGTGCGAAGCCGTGGGCCATGCGCGCGCCGCCGAAGCCTCCGGCCAGCACGACGACATCTCTTGGCACTAGCAGGAGATCTTGGGCAGGACCTCGCGGCCGAAGGCCTCGACGAACTCCTTCTGGTTTCGTCCGACGTTGTGCAGGTAGATCTTATGGAAGCCCATGTCGGCGAACCTCTGGATCTCTCTGCGGTGCGCCTCGAGGTCGGACGAGATGAGCATCCGACCTTCGAAGTCCTCCTTACGCACTAGTCGGGACATCTGCTCGAAGTCCATTGGCGAGCGAATGTCCGCCTTGGGGAACTTCATGCCGCCGTTCGGCCACTGCTCCATGGCGTTGGACATCGCCTTCTCGTCGGTCTCGGCCCAGGAAAGGTGGAGTTGCAGGATGTACTTGAAGTCGCTCGTGTCGAGGCCGGCCTCACGTCGGCCATCCTCGCAACGTGAGCGAATCAGGTCGAGCTTGCCCTCGGGCGCTCCCACCGTGATCAACCCCTGCGCCACCTGGCCGGTGCGTTTTGCCGTGATGGGACCGGCCGTGGCGACGTAAATAGGGGGAGGGGCGTCCGGCATCGTCCACAGGCGCACAGTCTCCATCTTGAAAAAGCGCCCGTCGTGCTTGACGTCCTTGCCCGTGAACAGCCGGTTGAACAGCTCGATTGCCTCGAACATCATGTTGATCCGCTCGGGCGCCTCAGGCCAATAGCCGGCCACGGCATGTTCATTGAGAGCCTCACCACTGCCCAGGCCGAGCCAGAAACGGTTCGGGTACATCGCGGCCATCGTGGCGGCGCCCTGGGCGATGACGACCGGATGCGTACGGAAAGAGGGGCACGTCACGCCGGGGCCGACGTCTCCCTTGGTGCGCTCCGCGACGGCTGCCATGAAGGCCCACACGAACGCGGCGTTGCCCTGCTGTGGCACCCACGGCTGGAGATGGTCCGCGGCCATTACTCCGGTGAAGCCGTTCTGTTCGGCCAGGACGCAGTAATCGATGAGCTCCCTTGGGTGGAACTGCTCGAGCATCGCCGCGTAGCCGATCTGCTGCACTGCCATCAGCTTGGACTCCCGTGCACCATGGCCCACTCGGGCTTGAGGATGAAGGTGATCCTGTCCTCGGTGTTGAATCGTTCGATCTCGTTCTGCGCGTCTTCTGGTGAGTCGTAGCGGCGGGCCATCTCGGCGATGTCCGCCTTCGCGCGATCGCCGCGATAGGACTCAGTGACCTGGCAGGCGATCGTCACGGCATCCTCTGCCTGATAGACCGTCAGCCTGGCCCTCCCGTCGCGCTCCAGGTTCGCCGGCCACCTGCGGCCGCGACGTGAGTTGACCACCAGGTAGTCACCGCGCTCTTCGTCGGAGCGCAACAGGAACCAGATCACGATCTGGTGTGGGCTGCCGTTGGGGTTCACCGTCGCGATCGTCGCGTAGCGGACCGGTTTCGTGAGGAAAGCCTTAACGTTTGGTTCGAGCGCGGCTCGCTCATTGATCACAGTCGACACGGCGGCGATGGTACGCCGCGAACCGGGCTAGCTTCGAAAGAGGCTAGGCGACCTTGGCGGCGCTGCCCGGAGTGGATCGTCGCCGCGGCGCGTGTGCCGGCTTGGCGGCCGTCGTTACGCCGCGTCGCGTCGCCGCAGTGGTATTCGGCGCCGGCGCGGCCCTTGCCTTCTCGATCGGTTCGAGGTGGTCCGCGGCGAGCAGGGCCGTCACCTGGTCGGCCTCGAGTGGCTCCGCGAACAGGAAGCCCTGACCCATTTGGGCCGTCAGGCCGCGCAGCGCCTCGAGCTGCGCCTTGCCCTCGATGCCCTCGGCGACCGTTTTCAGATGAAGCGTCTCGGCAAGCTCGAGGATGGAGCGGACGACGGCGACCTGGTCGGGCTCGCTCGAGACTCCGGCGATGAACGAGCCGTCGATCTTGAGCTCGTCGATGGGCAAGCGGCGCAGGTACGACAGCGATGAGTAACCCGTGCCAAAGTCGTCGATGGCAAGCCTGACGCCGAGTGCCTTGAGCGCGTAGAGCGTGGCGATCGTAAGGTCGGTGTCGCGCAGCAGCAGACTCTCTGTGAACTCGAGTGTGACTCGATGGGCTGGCAGGCGGGTCTGCTTGAGGATGCGTCGGACCTGCTCCACGAAGTCGGTCTCCTGGAGCTGGCGGGCCGAAACATTGACGTTGATCGTCAGCGGGGGAACGAGACCGGAGTCGTCCCAGGCGCGTGCCTGCCGGCACGCCTGGTCGAGCACCCACGTGCCGAGCTTGACGATCAGCCCGGTTTCCTCCGCGAGCGGGATGAAATCGCTCGGATTGACCACGCCGCGGTCGGCATGACGCCAGCGCAGCAAGGCCTCGACGCCGGTTGGGCGGCTGTTGTCGAGACACACGATTGGCTGGTAGACGAGGAAGAACTCGTCGCGATCCATTGCCCGTTCCAGGTCACCACGCAACGCCAGACGCGCGGTGGCGGCGGCATGCATCTCGGGCTGATAGGCCTCGACCCGGTTCTTCCCGTTCGTCTTCGCCGTGTACATCGCGATGTCGGCGTTGCGCAGCATGTCCTCGGGCGTCTCGTCTTCGGATGTGCGCACCGTGACGCCGATGCTGGCGCGCACGAAAAGGTCTTTCTTTGCGTGCCCGAACGGCGCGTCGAGTGCCTCCTGGAGACGCCGCGCTAGTTCGAGTGGCGCGTCGCTGTCGAGGGCATCGTCGATCAGGATGGCGAACTCATCACCGCCCATGCGCGCGATCGTGTCTGAAGAGCGCAGCGCCTCCTGGAGTCGCTGTGCCACTGCCACGAGCAGCTCGTCACCTTCCCCATGGCCAAGGCTGTCGTTGACCGTCTTGAAATCGTCGAGGTCGACGAACATGACCGCCAGCGGCCGTCCGAAGCCGCGCTTGCGCGACATCGCGTGCTGAAGTCGATCGAGGAACAGAGCGCGATTGGCCAGGCCGGTGAGGGAGTCGTGGAATGCCTGGTGGCGCAGCTCGTCCTCGAGCGAGCGACGTGGCGTCACGTCGCGGTAGTTGACGACCACACCATCGACTGCCGGGTCATCGCACAGGTTACGCAGCGCCACTTCGATCCAACGCGTGGATCCGTCCGCGTGCTGCATTCGCACTTCTGTTGAGGCTTCGGCCGCCGGACTGCGCAGGACTTCGGAGAGCAGATGGACCACTGCGGGCTTGTCGTCCGCGATGACCTCGGCGAAGGCCTCCTGGCCAACGCGTCCTGACGCGGGGTAGCCAAGGACGCGTTCGACCGCGGTGCTCTCGTAGGCGATCCGGCCATCGCGGCTGACGACCATGTTCACGTCAGTGGAGTTCTGGACGAGCGATCGGAAGCGACGCTCGGAGGTTGTGAGTAGCTGGTTCTGGCGTGACAGGAGTCGAGAGGCGCCCGCGAATCCCAGGAAGAGCACCACGAGCAACGCCACACCGTAGCCGCCCACGATGAGCAGCACGTTGCCGCGCGTCGCGTTGACCGCCTCGTCAATCGGCGCGGCGTCTTCATAGATCTCATATACGCCCACGGTGTGGTCGGAGCCGCTCGCGACGATCGGCAGGTAGATCGACAGGAGATGATCGGCAAGTCCGTGATCGAACTCGTTCTCTGCGTCGTCGCCGTTCGTATATTCGACGGCCGGTGTTCCGTCGAGGGCTTCCTCCAGGTCGTCCTCGACCTCGAATTGCGCACCGCGCAGCTGCGGCAGGTCCGAGTACACGACCTGGCCGGTTGGGCTCCAGATCTTGATGCGCAGCAATCGGCCGCTGTTCACGAGTTTCTGAAGCTGGGAGTTGATCGCACCCTGTTGATCAAGGGTGCGGTCGGACAGATCTCCGGGCCCCAGCAGCGGTGCCACGAACGCCGAGATGACCGCCTGCGTATTGCGCACCGCCTCGTCGGACGCGCTGTTGCGCAGACTGTCCGTGACGTTTGTCGAGACAGCCACGGCCATTCCGAGGACGAGCAATGCGCTCACTGCCATCATGCCGACGCGCAGGCTCGGACGCCAGGACGACGCCTTGTGGCGCAGGGATGACAGGTGGGTGGCGAGTGCCCTCAAGAACGACCTTCCGCAGCTGCCTGGGCGCTTCAGCGCTGAACCCGCGGAACCTATGTGCGGGTGGTGCCTCCGGACAACCGAACTAATGTCACGCGTTCGGTGGTACCCAGCGTTCGGCGCGCTTGGTCAGGCAGAGCCAGTCAGTCGTGGCCGATCCACTCAGCAAGGCGCTCGCCGGCACGGACGGGTAGCGCCAGGCGGCTCTCCGGAGGAGCGAGCGGGCAGTTCCACTTGGGATCGTAGGCACATGACGGGTGGTACGCCGTGTTGAAATCGAGCAGCAGCTCACCTCGCTGCCAGTTGCCACCCATGTCCGCGCCCTTGACCGTGTCGAGCAGGTAGCGGCCCGCGCCGTATGTCTGAGTGCCGCTGGTCGCATCGCGGAACGGCACGAACAGCCCGCCGGCATAGCCCGCCATCCAGAAGACCGGCAGAAACGCGCCGGCCAGCGGACCTGACAGGCGAGCCCGGCCGATCAGCCGAAACGTAAACTCTGGCGTGACGCTTGCCGGAAGCTGCATCGCCAGCGCGAGCTCGGGCCGCTCGGGTGGCGAAGCCGGCTCCACCGGCGCGGTAAAGCGATATGCCGGGTCGTACGGGAAATACGAGAGTCCGCCGAAGCGGACTCTGTCGTTGGGTTTGAGCGGCGACTGGGGATGGCTGCGAAAGAGCGAATCGCGCGTTGCGCGCAATCGTGCTGTCGCAGCTTCCGGATCAGACTCCGAATCGTGCCGCCACGCGGCGTACATCTCCGCGACCTTGCGCCGCCAATCGGCCAGGTCGAGGTAGCTGTCCACCGCGTGGCGAGCTAGTTAGCGCAGCTTTGGCTGCGAGTCCCTACTGGACGAAGCCCTTGTCCTTCAGCCACTGGGCCGCGACGTCCTTGACGTCCTTGTGGTTGACGGCGATATCCGTGTAGAGGTTGGTAAGCGTTGCGGTATCGATCTCTGCCGAAACGTCGTTCAGGAGCTTCTCGAAGGCAGTCTGGTCGACTTTGGCCAGGAAGTCGTCGCGCACGATCGGCGAGATGTTGTCCGCCGGCTGCGTGTGCTTGTCATCCTGGAGCAGCACCCATCCGTTAACCGCAATGTCCGGCTGAGTGGAGCACAGCTCGCCGACATCGACGGTCTTGTTCTTCAGCGCGTCGGCCATCGGCGCACTGCAGGCCGCTAGCAGGGTCGCTCCGGCGATCGTGTCGGCGGTGAGTCCGTACTGAGACAGGGCGCCGTTAGGCGCGCCGCACAGCGGGTTGGTCGGACAGTCCGTGGCGAGGCCCCACTTGAGCTGGGTCTGAACCGCGGCCGTGTCGCTCATCGTCGTCAGGTTGAACTGCGTCGCAGTCTCAGAACGAACTACGAATGCGTTCGTGTCAACTGCCGGCGTGTAGTTCAAAACCGTCAGGTTCTTGGGCGTCAAGAGCTGCTGCAGATCAGTCAGGTTGGTCGCCGAATCGCCCGTTGGGCCGGTGATGCCGCCGCTCGGCGGCGGTCCTGATGGATTGGCTTGCTTGACCTCGTATGAGATGCGACTGCCGATGTACTCCGGTTGGAGATCGATCTGGCCACTCTCAATGGCGGGAGCCAGCACGGACCGATCGCCCAGGCCGAAGCCGGTTCGGTCGACCGTATAGCCGGCGTTCTCGAGGACCTGGGCGTAGATCTCGCCCACGACTCGGGCCTCGTCGAAGTCGACGGTTCCGATCTTGACGGTTGGCAGATTGCCAGCTGCCGATTGCTGCGGGGCCTGACTCGCTGCGCTGCTGACGGGGGCAGTGGTCGCCGCGCTTGAGCCAGTGGGCGCCTTCGACGGCGCCGGTGTGCTGCCCCCACCCGCGTTGCAAGCAGACACGGCTGCGAGCAACAGCGCCCCGAGGGTCAGTCTGCGGGCTAGCCGCATGGGTAACCTCCTCTAATAGTTGATCCGGTTAGTCCGAACCTATGATCGGCGGACTATACAGGTCGATACGCGGATGTCCACTCCTTGGATCACCCGGCACATCAAAGTGAAATGCCTTCTTAACTTCTCAGGAATTCATGACAGGACGTGTCCTGTTAATTCGCGGTGGCCGACCGATTTTCCAGGCGCAGGCCGCGCGGCGTAAGGAAATGTTGGGCGATCGCGAAGCCAAGCTCGGTGACCAGGACGAGGCCCGCAACGAGCACGACGCCGCCGAAGATCTGGCCCTTGTCGTTCTGGGAGATTCCGTTGACCAGGTAGCGACCCAGGCCGCCAAAGCCGAAGACCGCCCCGAGCGTTGCCGTGGCCACGACCTGGATGGCGGCGGATCGTGTGCCGGTCGCGATGACAGGCACGGCCAGGGGCAGCTCGACCCCGTTCAGGATCTGGCGCTCGTTCATGCCCTGTCCCCGGCCTGCTTCGAGCATGTCACGATCGACGCCGGCCAGGCCGGAGTACGTGTTGACCATGATTGGCGGGACGGCCAGCACAACCATGGCCACGATGGTCGGATAGATCTTGAACCCGGCATCTGGATCGATGCGCGCGGTGATGGGCAGGACGATCGCGATGACCGCCAGCGACGGCAACGCGCGCCAGAGGTTCGCGGAGTTGACGGCAAAGGTCGTGTGCTTGCCGGTGTGGCCGATGTACAGGCCGATCGGCAGCGCGATGGCAAGTGCGATCAACAGCGAAACGGCGGAGATCGCGATGTGCTCGGTGAGGCGCACCGGGATGCCGTTTGGCCCGGACCAGTGGGCGGGATCGGTCAGCCACGCGACGGTCTGGTTGACGATGTCCATGCCGCGCGACTTACACCGAAGCCATTTCCGGAGGCGTTCCGGAGGCCGGCTTGGTCCACGGGGTGATCATTCGCTGGACCCGGATCAACAGCAGGTCAAGCACGACCGCAAGCAGGATGGAGGGGACGGCACCGAAATAGAGCTCAGTCGGGAAGCTGCGCCGGTAGCCCTCGAGGATGAAGAAGCCGAGTCCGCCGAATGTGTCGCCGAGGATCGCTGAAACGGTCACCAGGCCGATCGTCGACACAGTCGCGAGACGGATGCCGGCGACGATCAATGGAACAGCCAGCGGTATCTCTACGCGGCGGAGGCGCTGCGACCGCGTGTAGCCCATGCCATTGGCTGCCTCGAGCACATCTGCCGGAACGCTGTCGAAGCCAGATGCGATGTTGCGCACAAAGATCACCAGCGTGTACATGACGAGCGGAATCATCACCGTCAACAGGGTGATGCCGGTTATTGACACGAGCGCTGCGAACAGGGCGAGGCTCGGGATCGTGTACAGGATGTCGCTGATGCCCAGGATGGGTCCGTACGTCGAGCGTCGCCGGACCGCGACGATCGCGAGCACGAAGGAAATGAAGAAGCCAATGCCCACGGCAAGGAGCGTCAACCACAGGTGCTGCATCGTCCGCGCGACGAGCTCGTCGACGTGATCGGCCATCCACGCCCAGTCGATGTCGATCATTCGCTCCCACCATCCAGGTGTGCGTCATCGAGCTGGTCGTGGAGGGCGGCCGCAATCTGGTCGTAAGTGATCTGACCGAGTACGCGCTCGCGCTCGTCGACGACGACGCCGGCTGAGACGTCGGCATCGAGCATCTGCGAAAGCGCATCCTTCAACGTCGTCCGCACGCCGACGAGCGGCTGGCCGGGCTGCGGCTGAAAGTCGGACGCGACTGGTAGAAGCTCCAGATCGGAGACGCGTGTCAGCGACAGCCGCTTGAGCCCGCGGTCCGCGCCGACGAATCGGGCGACGAAGTCAGAGGCAGGGCTGCCCAGGATCTCGGCCGGCGGCCCAAACTGGGCAAGCACACCGCCCACCTGCATGACCGCGACGAGGTCGCCCATCTTGATCGCCTCATCGATGTCGTGGGTGACGAACACGATCGTCTTGGCCAGTTGCTCCTGAAGGCGCAACAGCTCGTTCTGAAGACGTTCCCTGACGATGGGGTCAACCGCCCCGAATGGCTCGTCCATGAGCATCAGCGGTGGATCGCCGGCCAGAGCGCGAGCGACTCCCACGCGTTGGCGCTCGCCACCTGATAGCTGTGCCGGGTAGCGCTTGCGGTAGCTCTTCGGGTCCAGTCCGACGAGTGCGAGCAGCTCCTCGACGCGCACCTGTTTGCGCTTGTCGTCCCAGCCAAGCAGGCCAGGCACGACGGCCACGTTGTCACCCACGGTCAGGTGAGGCATCAGGCCCACCTGCTGAATCACATATCCGATTCCGCGACGCAGCTCGATCGGATCCTGGGCCATGACGTCGCGGCCGCCGACCAGGATCTGACCGCCGGTCGGCTCGATCAGCCGGTTGACCATCTTGAGGCTGGTCGTCTTGCCGCAGCCCGAGGGACCGACCAGAACGCAGATCTTGCCCGCCGGCACCTGAAAGCTGAGATCGTTGACCGCGACAACGTCCGCGTAGCGTCGCTGGACGTGGCGAAACTCCAGATCGACGGCTTCCATGGGACGTGCACCGTATACGCTTCAGAACGTGGAGACCAAGCCCGAGGCCGTGGCCGAGATCGGGCAGGCCACGCGACGCGAGACGGTCGGCGAGAGCGCGATCATCGTGCCGGTCAACGTGCCTGTGGGCGTCAACCGGCTGCGCGATCGCATGGACCCATCTGCTGCCGACGGAGTGCCTGCGCACATCACGCTGATCTACCCGTTCATGCCACCGTCCGACCTGAAGGACGATGTCCGGCGACGCATCGAGGAGATCATCGCGGCGGAGCCGTCGTTTCCATTCGTTCTCAGCGCGGTCAGACGATGGCCTGCGGTCGTCTACCTCGAGCCGCAGCCCGACGAACCGTTTCGGCGATTGACCGCCGCACTCGCCGGTGCCTTTCCCGACTACCCGCCGTACGAAGGCGTCCACGACGAGGTGATTCCCCACCTGACGGTAGCGGCCGACGTACCCGATGACTACTACGAGGCAGCCGAGCACGCGCTGCCGGGCTTTCTTCCGATTCGCGACGTGTGCCGCGAGGCCTGGCTCATTGGCCACACGCCGGAGCAGGCGTGGCACACGTTGTGGCGGCTGCCGTTCGGGCGCTCGAGCGCCGCATATCCCGGCGGCTAGACTCGGGCCCATGCCACAGATTCACCTTCGCGCCGAGCCAGGCGACTACGCACCGCTCGTATTGATGCCGGGCGATCCCGGTCGGGCCACGATGATGGCCGGATTGCTGGACGGCGGACTCGATGGCGCAAAGCTCGTCAACCAGCACAGATCGCTGCTGGGCTACACGGGCACGTACCGCGGCAAGCCCGTCAGCATCCAGACGAGCGGCATGGGCACGCCATCGTTCTCGATCGTCATGGAAGAGCTGTTGATGCTCGGCGTAACGAGGTTCATCCGAACAGGCACATGCGGCGGCGTCGGCCGCGGTCTGAAGACTGGCGACGTGGTTGTTGCCACGGCCGCGGTTCCGGCCGATGGTGCGACGCGCACCTATCTGGGCGGCGACCCCTTCGCACCGGCGGCGGATTTCGAGCTGACTCGTGCTCTCGTCGATGCGGCCCGTGCCATGGGCGTTGAACCGAACATCGGCGTCGTGCAGTCGGTCGATGTCTTCTACAACAGCCAGCCCGACTATGCGTCAAAGATGCGCAGCCGCAACGTGGTCGCGGTCGAAATGGAGGCGGCCGCCCTCTTCTTCCTGGCGATGCGCGAACGCGGCCGCGGCAACGACGTCCGCGGCGCGTGCATCCTGACGGTCAGCGACACGCTCGTTAAGGACGATGAATCCTATGGCGCGGACTACATGTCGCTCGATGATCTCGAGACCGCGACGCGGCGCATGATCGAGATCGCGCTGGAGGCGGGCACCACCTTCGGATGATTCCGATCGGCATCAATCCGACCACGATCGGCGTAGCGTCCGATTGGTGGCTGAAGGCGGCCCGCGATGCGGAGGCGGCCGGCTTCAAAGGCGTGTGGTCGTGGGATCACTTCGTCTCGCGCGGCAAGAAGCAGGATCCGGTGCTCGAGTGCTGGACGACGCTCACCGCGGCTGCGGCTCACACCTCCCGGCTATACGTCGGCAGCTTCATCAACAACGTCATGAACCGCCACCCGGCGGTGCTGGCGCGCATGCTCGCGACCCTGTGGGAGCAGTCCGGCGGCCGCGTGGAGCTGGGCATGGGCGTCGGTGGCAGCGGACCAGAGCTGCCCTCTTACGGCATCGATCTGCCCGAGCCTCCTGTCCGCTCCGCGATCCTGGCCGAGGCCGTGTCCGTCATCCGCCTGTTGTGGGGCGGGGGTCCGGTCGACTTCGACGGCCACTACTTCCAGCTCCATGGGGCATTCGCGCATCCCGCGCCAGAACCGCCGCCGCGCATCATCGTTGGTGGTGAGAAACCGGCCGGAGCGCGCCTGGCGGCGCGCATCGGCGATGGCTGGACGACCAATGCCGAGGACTATGCGTCCCTGCTGCCGACTCATCTCGAAGCGCTCTCGGCCGCAAGTCGCTCGCGTGCGCAGATTGCGCATCTCGTCGCCGTCTCGATCGACAAGGACATGCCCTTGGATCGCCAACCGCTGTTCGCCGACATGGCGACCTTCCTCGGGGAGTGGCACGACCGCGGCGCGGACGAGGTGATCGTCTCCTGGGTCAAACCTGCCGACCTGCCGGCGCTGCTGGAGGCCGGCGCTCGCGCGGGACTGGCCAGTTCGGCTTAGGCTGGACGCGGAATGTTCAGGCGCTCCGAACCAGTCACTGTTCCACCGGGCAACCTCGATCTCACCCAGCCGCACGACGCCTGCCTCAAGTGCGGCCGCCCGACCCCATTGGGTGTCAGCCTTTGCGACAACGACAATCCGGCCAATATCAAGTCGCCATCGACCACGCAGGTCCACGCGACGATCCTGGTCGGCGTGATCGTCGGCATCGGATTGTTGTTGCTCCTCTTCCGTTTTGGATCAGCCGGTATCGGGCCGTTCCCGTCGTCCTTGTCGGCCACCTCAACGCGCGCGGACGGCGGCATCGACGTTGCCGTCACGGTGACCAACAAGGGCACGCGGCCGGCCGGCGCGAGCTGCCGCATCTCGAACAGTGCGGCGCAGGATTTCCGCGACTACGTCTTCTTCACCCAGCCGATCCAGCCGGGCGAGACGAAGACATTCACCCAGACCATGCCGCCTCCGCTGCCCGACTCGGGCACGACGCTGACCGCGGTGAACCTGGTTGTGAAGTGCTCCTAGCGCAGGGTCGGGGCTAGCGGCGGTCAGTCGGCGCCAACGGGAATCGGCGCACCCTCGGCGGAAGGTCCCTCCAACGCCTGCCGGTTCGATATGAAGAGTCCGTTCGTCAGAGCGCCGGCAAACAGCAACACGGCGGACGAGAGCATCGCCAGGTGGAACGAGTCGGTGGACGCCTGTCGAGCAGCGGCGACCTGGTCGGGCGGCACAGTCGGGGCCGGCGCGCTGATCGGTGGAATCTCCGCGCGCACCTGCGCTGAATCTGTATCCAGGCCCGGCACCAGGCTGGCCAGCGTCACATAAAACGAAGCCGTGATGATGATGAAGATCACGGCTCCCGCGAGCTGCGGCCCGACACGCGAGATTGCGTTGTTTATCGCAGATGCGAGCGCAGCCTGACGCCCCGGAACGGAGCGCATCAACGCTGTGGTGAGAGGCGCCACCATGATCGACACGCCGACCCCGAAGATCAGGTAGTAGGGCAAGACGTCCGTCCAGTAGCCCGAAGACGGGAGCCAGGTCGAGGGGTTCGAGATCTCGAATTGCCACGCCGGAGAGTCCGGGGGTATGCGCGCGATCCATAGCAGGCCGACGGACATGATCAGCGGCCCGACGGTCATGAAGATCCGTGGGCCGTAGCGCGCGGCCAGCGTGCCGAAGCGGGTCGACAGGAAGATCAGGAAAAGTGAGCCGGGGATGCTGCCGAGACCGACGGCACTGGCGCTGTAGCCGAGCGTTCCCTGCAGAAACAGCGGCAGGTAGAAGAACGTGACGTACAGGGCACCGTAGATCAGCAGCGTCGAGACGTTCGTGACGCTGAAGTTGCGCGAGCGGAACATCGACAGTGGCACGAGCGGGTGCTTGGCCCACGCGAAGTAGAAGGGCAGCGCGATGGTGGTGATCCCGCCGATAGCGAGCGCGAAGAACGCCAGCGGATCCTGCCACTGCCGCTGCTGGCCGTAGATAGTGCCGAAACTGAGGCCGCCCACTGCGACGGCGACGAGAAACGCGCCCAGCCAGTCGAAGTGGCTCGAGGCCTGCTCGTTGCGGCTCTCCTTGACATGTTTGAACGCGGCCCACAGCGCAACGATCGTGAATGGAAGGTTGAGGATGAAGATCCAGCGCCAACTGAAGTTGTCGACGAGGACGCCACCGATAAACGGCCCGAGGATCGGCGCGAGGCCTGTCGCCGATGCCCAGATGCCAAAGGCACGGCCCTGTTCCTCGCCTTCGAAAGTGTTGGTCAGGATGGCCAACGAGCCCGGAACGAGCAATGCGCCGGCCGCGCCCTGGACGAGGCGCGCCAGTATCAGGATCTCGAGGTTCGGCGCCAGTCCACATAGCAGTGACGCGCCGCCAAAGCCGACCAGGCCGATGATGAACATCCGGCGCCGGCCATAGAAATCGGACAGCGCGCCGGCCAGGATCAGTAGCGAACTCAGCGTCAGCAGGTAGCCGTACTGGATGTAGTTCTGTGCCTCGAGGACGTCGAGGAAGAGGCGCGGTTCGTGGCCGATCGCCGGCAATGCGACGGTCAGCACGGCCGAATCGAGGAAGACGATGCTCGACCCGAGCACGGCCGCGACGAGCGTCCAGTTCTTGCTGCTCATTCGTGCCACCGGGAGAACATCGGCCGCCATCCTACAATCGGCTCGTGGCCCAGATCGTCTCGTTTTCCCGGCCGCTGCGCGCGGCGCGCCTGGATGCGGAGCTGGCGATTGCGACGGACGCCGCGCGGCACGCCGGCCGGCTACAGATGGAGCGCTACGAGCGACTCGAGCGCATCGTCCACAAGGCCGAGCACGACGTGGTCACAGAGGTCGACACGCTCTCTGAGCAGCTGATCATCAATGCGATCCGCGAGTCCTTTCCACGAGACTCGATTCTGGCCGAGGAGTCGGGCCGAACCGATGTGGTCCCCGGCGATGGCGCCGAGCAGCGAGTGTGGATCATCGATCCGCTCGACGGGACCGTGAACTACGCGAACGGCATCCCGTGTTTCTGCGTCAGCGTGGGACTTGCGATCGGTGGCCGGCCCATGATGGGCGTCGTCTACGACCCGACTCGCGACGAGATGTTCACCGCACTCGCGGGCATGGGCGCCAAGCTCGACGGCCTGCCAATCCGCCACCCGGGCAAGGACAAGCTGCTCGATTGCGTCGTGTCGCTGTCGCTGCCGCGACGCGGCTGGGCACGGCGCCGCGACCGTGTTGGCCGTGCCATCCGCGTGTCGCGCAACATGGGCAGTGCCGCGCTCGCGCTGGCGTACCTGGCCAACGGCCGTTTCGACGCGTTCGTCCAGGCCGGCGGTCTGTCGCTGTGGGACATCTGTGCCGCGGGCCTCATCGCGGTCGAGGGCGGCGCCAGGCTGACAACGCTCGACGGCTTGCCCTGGTTTGACCTGGGCCGTCCGACAAAGTCGATCGCATTGCTGGGCGCCGCCCCAGCGCACCACCAAACGCTGCTCGAGATGCTGGCTTGATCGGTTGGCGGCCCTACTCGGAAGTCCATGGCCTGGACAACACCGTTACGGGGCACGTGCTGGTTTGGCCCGAGCTCTACAGCCCCGGGCTGGCCCGCAGCAGCGAGATCGTCGTCTACCTGCCGCCGTCTCTCGCGCCCGACGGCCCCGGATGGGCCGATGGCCGGCGCTATCCGACCGTGTACTTCAACGACGGCCAGAACGTCTTCGACGAGCGCACCGCGAACTACGGGGAGTGGCACGCTGACGAGACGCTCGAGATGCTCGCCGGGGAGGGGATCGAGGCTATCGCCGTCGCCGTGCCGAACAGTCCGGCGCGAATGGACGAGTACAACCCGTGGCGCGGTCCGCACCCGTGGAACCCGGGCTCCGATATGGGTGGTCGGGGCGAGACCTATCTCGAGTGGCTGGTCGGCTCCGTCATGCCCCTGGTCGACCGCTCATTTCCCACCAGCGCAGAGCGCGAGGCGACCGGGATCATCGGCTCATCGATGGGTGGCTTGATCAGCCTGTACGCGCTGATGTTCGTGCCGCGCTCCTTCGGCTTTGCCGGGGTGCTTAGCCCATCCGTGCGCTGGAACGACTACGCCGCGATACGCATGATCGAAGAAGGCAAGCTGCCGTCCGGTCGGATCCACCTGGACATGGGTGGCGCCGAGTGGGCCGGTGCAATCGACGACTCGCGGCGATTGCGTGACACGCTCGTTTCGGTTGGCTGGCGCGAGGGCCACGACCTGCAGTACGTCGAGGATCATCCGGGCGGCCACAACGAAGGAGCCTGGTCGTGGCGGCTGCCCGATGCGCTGCGTTTCCTTCTGGCACCGTTCCGCACCGCCGGCGGCTGACCTGAGGGCTGTCGCCAAAGGCGCAGTCAGCCTGCGTGACTGGCGCAGTCAGCCTGCGTGACTGGCGCAGTCAGCCTGCGTGACTGGCGCAGTCAGCCTGCGTGACTTGGCCTCCGACGACAGCGCGCTTAGTCGGCCCAC